>DIUT01000030.1 GCA_002423105.1 Geobacter sp. UBA6151
GCGATGGTGCCCTTCAACTGCTCGGCCTGGCTGGTCAGCTCTTCCGTGGTGGAAGCCATCTCCTCGGCAGCTGAAGCGTTCTGCTGGATAACCTGATCAAGCTGCTGAATCGCCTTGTTGATCTGATCTGCTCCGGCATCCTGCTCGCGGCTTGAGGCCGAAATCTCCTGTACCAACTCGGCGGTGCGCTGGATGTCAGGCAATATGGCGGTCAGCATCTGACCGGCAGACTCGGCAACCTGTACGCTTCTGCCGGAAAGCTCGGATATCTCACCAGCTGCTGTCTGGCTTCTCTCCGCCAGCTTTCTCACTTCACTTGCAACCACGGCAAAGCCCTTGCCGTGTTCACCGGCTCTGGCCGCTTCAATGGCGGCGTTCAAAGCAAGCAGATTCGTCTGTCGGGCGATCTCTTCAATGATGCTGATCTTGGTGGCGATCTCTTTCATGGCAGCTACAGTTTCCTGCACCGCCTTGCCGCCTTCCCGTGCGTCAACTGCCGACTTGTTGGAAATCTTCTCGGTCTGGGAAGCGTTGTCGGCATTCTGCTTGATGCTGGAAGACATCTCTTCCATGGAACTGGAAACTTCTTCTGCTGATGCTGCCTGCTCTGTGGCTCCTTGGGAAAGTGACTGGGCTGTTGAGGCCAGCTCCTGACCACCGGTGGCAACACCGTCAGCCGCTGCCTGAACTTCCCGCACAATCTCCTTCAGCTTTTCAACCATATTTGAGAGTGAGCCCATTAGTTCATCGTTGTCACTACGCTTCTTCAATTCCACCATCAGGTTGCCCTGGGCCACCTGCTTGGCGTTGGCAGTAATGTTGTTGATGGCTTCAATCAGGGTGTTCAGGTTGTTCTTGATCAGGTTGTACTGGCCATTGTAGTTGTCAGTGATGATGGGTGGCATGTCGCCCTTGGAGATTCGGTCAACATAATTGGCCGTAACCATCAACGGATTGACGATGTTGGTGACGGTGTCATTGACTCCCTGTGCCAACTGCTTCCAGCCACCCACAAACTGCTCGGCATCAGCCCGTTTTTCCAACTGGCCGTCAGCAGCAGCAACGATCAACACATTTAACTGTGTTTCAAACTTCTTGAGGTTCTCACGAACACCTTCAATGGTCTGATTGATAAAAGCTTTCTTGCCGGGGAACTGTTCAAGTGCCGCATCAAAGTTGCCATTACCGAACTCCTTGACACAGGCCATGGCCTTCTTCTTCACCGCAATGTGACCGTTGACCATGTTATTGACACCCTGAGCCATGGTTTTGTAAGCACCCTGGAATTTGTCAACCGGCATGATAATGTCGATATCACCCAGATCATGCTGCTTGGACATCTCGGCCATATCTGCCACAAGGGCAGTCAGTGAGTCGATGCACTGGTTCAGGTTATTCTTAACCTCGTTGAAGTCGCCGTTGTAGCTGTCAGTGATGCAAGGAGGAATATCGCCCTTTGAAATACGGTCAACGTATTCGGCAGCCACGTTCAGGGGGCCGATGACTGCGTCAAGGGTCTCGTTGACACCAACAACAATCTTCTGGAAGTCGCCTTGATGCTTGGAAGCGTCGGCGCGTGTGGCCAACTTACCGGCTATGGCAGCGTCGGATAGCATATTGGCGTCAGTGGTCAAGGCCTTTATTGCTGCCACCATGTTGGCCATGGAGGCCATAACACTGCTGGTATCACCGCTTTTTAACTGAATCTCACGGGAAAGGTCGCCTTTACCAACCAGGGTGGCAATTTCGCCGACCTCCTTGGGATCGCCGCCCAGTTGCTTGCCGACTATCGCAGCAATGAAGAAGCCTAAGCCAATGGACAACAAAACACCGATGATCAGGCAGGTGGTCATAAGTATGGTGGCCTGTTTGGCGGTTGCTGTATTTTCCTCTGCTGTCAACTTGCCTTGCCGCAGTTTTGATTCAACTAGTTTTTCAATGGCATTCTGCTCAGCACGGGAGGCCTTGCCTGCTTCACCCTGAAGGAGTGCCAAGGCTTCGGTATTCTTGTTTTCCATGGCAAGTGCCACTACCTTGTCAAGTAAAGGACCATAGACTGCTCTGGTGCGCTTGAATTCATCAAACAGTTTACGGCCTTCGTCAGTCAGGATGGTTTTTTCGAACTCTGCGGCCTCTTTGTCGATGGTTTCCCGCAGTTCTTTGATGCGTCCCTGGAAGCGCTTGTTGTCTTCAGCGCTGGTGGAAGTAATGATGTCACGGGCGTTCACGCGCAACCGCTGAAACGCGGTTGCGACCTCACTGATGTTGCCCAATGGAATCGTAACTCTTTCGTAAAGCTTTTTGTCTGCCTCTTCAATTTTGTTGATGTCGTAAATGCCGACTCCGCCGATAATGCCAGCGACAATTGCAACCAGAATAAAGCCGGTGAGCAGTTTTGCCTTGAGGGTGAGATTGTAGAACCACTGCATGAGAGATACCTCCTTAGATACCTGAATTAAAATGGATTTTTATGCTGCTTCGTCAAGCTCGACAGTATCTCCGCTGCTTTGCCGGATGACACCGATGGCTTCATCGCCAAATACCCGGTCAATATCCAGCAGCATCAAAAACTGGTCATTCCGTTTACCCATCCCCTTGATGAAATCGGTGTTCATCCGTGATCCCAGCTTTGGCGCAGCTTCAATTTCGTTTGGTTCCAGTTCCAGCACTTCGCGGACGGAATCGGCCAGGGCGCCTGCAACAACGGTTTCCCCCTCCACATTGACTTCAAGCACGATGACACAGGTGTTGATGGTGCTTTCTGTTTCCGGCATGCCGAACAACAGTCGCAGATCCACAACCGGCACCACACTGCCGCGCAGGTTTATGACACCGCGCAGATAGGTGGGGACTTGGGGTATGCGGGTGGTTCCCTTGTATTCGAGAATTTCTCGCACTCTGGCTACATCCACCGCAAACACTTCCTGGTCCAGCATGAATGACAGATACTGGGTTGTTTCCTGAACAACAGGATCAGCCATATTGGATTCCCCCTTTTCATGTGATTAGTGCACTACATCTTTACAATGAGTGTGCCAATGTTTTGAAAAGTTGCAACAAGCTTAAATAATTGAGTTTTGTTGTGTGGCGTGACGGGTGGCTCGTGGTGGTGGTGTGTCGCAGTGTGTCACGGCGTGTGTGTCGTGGCACATGGGTGTGTGCCGAGGTGTGTCAATTGGCAGGGGGGTGTTCCAGGTGCCGGTAGAGGGTGCGGCGGCTGATGCCCAACAGGCGTGCCGCATCGGTTTTGTTGCCGTTGCAGCGGGTTATGGCTTCCTGGATGGTCATGGGGACGGTGGAAGCGTGCAGTGCTGATGATTGCAGCAACGGCGAAGGCGTTGGCAAAGAGTGGTGAAACAGGTCCTGGGGCAGGTCATCGCATTCTACCTGGCTTGAACTGCACAGTATGGTGGCATGTTCAATGACATGTTGCAGTTCGCGTACGTTTCCCGGCCAGTCAAGGGTCATGAAGAGCTGCATAACCTCGCTGGATACCCCGGCCACCGGCTTTGAAAATGCCGTGGAAAATTTTTCCAGAAAGTGTGCCACCAGCAGTGACAGGTCGTCCCTGCGCTCACGTAATGGCGGGAGCGTCATTTTTACGACATTGAGACGATAGTAAAGGTCTTCACGGAAGCGGCCCTGTTTCACCCTTTCCAAAAGATCGCTGTTGGTGGCGGCGATTACCCGCACATCTACTTTGATCGATGTGGAATCGCCGACACGCTCGAACTCCCGTTCTTGCAATACCCGCAACAGGCGCATCTGCATGGCTGGCGATATGTCGCCGATTTCATCAAGAAAGATGGTGCCGCTATCCGCCTTCTGAAAGCGTCCGGTTCTGTTGGCAATTGCCCCGGTGAACGCCCCTTTGACATGGCCGAACAACTCACTTTCCAGAAGCGTGTCGGAAAGTGCGGAGCAGTTTACTTTGATGAACGGTCTGTTGCGCCGGGTGCCGGTGGTGTGCAGCGCTTCTGCAACCAACTCTTTGCCGGTGCCGCTTTCTCCCTGAATCAACACGGTACTGGGCAGATCAGCCAATGCTTCGATCTGGGTATAGATTTTTTGCATCGGAGCGCTTGTACCGATAATTCTGCCAAAACCTTTGCGGGTGCTTAGTTGTCCTTCCAGCTCATCAATGCGTGTTTCATCCCGCAGCGCTGCCACTATGCCGGTGCAGGCGCCGTCAAGGTTGCGGATCGGTGATGTGGTAATGGTGACTACCTGGTTCTGCCGGTCCTGTCTGTTGCACCTGAACCGCTCGAGTTTTTGTGGCGCTCCGCCCTGGAGCGCTTTCAGGATCGTCTGGCGGCAGAGTCCGGCGCAGGGCAGATCGCTGTCAGGTATGGCTTCGGAAAGATTGTTTTCAAACAAACCGCAAATGCGCAGGTATGCGAGATTTGATTGTTGTATCCGGCCCTCCTGATCAATCATCAGGATACCGTCTGAAAGGGAGCTGAAAATGGCTTGAAGGTCAGCCTGGTGTGCTTCTGTCTGCTCGGCAAGCTGCTTGCAAGTTAAGGCATGGTGGGCAGCATTGAGCAGTTCATTGGGATGGATCGGCTTGGAAAGGTAATCACAGGCACCAAGCCGGACAGCTTCTGAGGCGGTTTCCACCTGAGGATGACCGGTAATCAGTACAACCTGCAACAGCGGATTGCTCTTTTTGAGCAGCCGCAGCAGGTCAACACCGGTGTCTGCTCCAAGATGAATATCAACAATGGCGACATCACAAGGCCAGGATTCGAGCTGCTTTAGAGCTTCATCCACCGAAACGGCCGTATGCACGCTAAAACCGCTGCTGTCCAGAATATAACTGAATGTGGCCAGTACATCGCGATCATCGTCAACAATGAGAATGGATGGCTTTGTCATACTGTAGTTAGTTCCGCAGATGCGGTTGCGCATGGTAGATAGATGGTGATGGTTGTGCCGCAGCCAGGTACGCTGTTAGCGTGGATTGCTCCCTCATGGCTTTTGATGATGCCGTAGGCTATGGAGAGCCCCAGACCGGTTCCCTTGCCCGATTCCTTGGTTGTGAAAAAGGGGTCAAAAATGTTTGCAATCAGTTCTGGAGCTATACCTTTGCCGGTGTCGGCAAAGGTTAACCGGGCGTATCTGCCTGCCTCGGCAAGTCCCAAGGGAGCAGCTTCCGTCTGGTCCAGGTCAACCGCTTCAATACCGATGGTGATGGAACCCTCTCCAGTCATGGCGTCCCGTGCGTTTGTGGCCAGGTTCATCACGACCTGTCCCAGTTGCTGTTCGTCGCCATGGATGATGATGGGATGGTCTGATGCAGTTGTTATGATCAGCTCAATGCTGTTACCAATAATCCGGCTTAAGAAGCCTTCCGCTTTACGGAGAATTTCCTGAAGGTCCATCAAATGCTGCTTGGCAGGCTGTTTTCTGCTAAACAGCAGCAGGTCGCTGGTGAGGTGCGTTGCCCGTTTTGAGGCATCCACGATCTGCCGGATGTTTTCCTGCTGCGGATGCTCAGGGGGTAACCCCATTTGGATGATATGGCTGTATCCGGTGATAACCGTGAGGATATTATTGAAGTCATGGGCGATGCCACCGGCCAGCGTGCCGATGGATTGCATCCGTTGGGCATGGTGCAGTTGTTCTTCCAGGCGTTCCCGTTCCTGCTCCGCTTTCTTGCGTTGGGTGATGTCGCGGGCAATATGGACACAGGCCCGTACCGTGCCGTCGGCATTGAACAACGGGGAAACCGAGACATCAAAAAAACCGTCCAGCCGCGGCTCATGCACTTCCTCGTTATGTTCCTGCTGGTCGCGTAGCAGTTGATAGTGTGGGCAATAAACCGGTGGCCGGTCGGTGTTATGCACAACTTCGTAGCAGTGTTTGCCGATCAGTGCTTCCGGCGTAAGGCCGTAGCGTCTGGCCATTGCCCGGTTGACGCGCAGTACCCGGTATCCCGTGTCGATAATGGCAATCAGGTCGGGAACCGCGTCAAAGGTCTGCTCCCATTCCTGTTTGGCCTCCTTGATTGCTATGGCAGCCCGTTTTTTCTCCTGCAGCAGAGACCATTCCCGCAGGGAGTGGCGGACGATGCCGGGGATCCCTGAAAAGAGTTCCGCTGATTTGACCAGATAATCCAATACTCCCGACTTTAATGTTTCAACAGCAAGTTGTTCGTTGCCCTGCGCTGTCATCACGATAACCGGACAGGTTTCTTTTGTATCGGCCAGCAAATCGATTCCCTTGCCGTCGGGCAGGCGGTAGTCGGTAATGACCAAGTCTGGCGATTGCTCAAGAATTATTTTCCGTGCTGCGGCAAATGTCGATGCAATTTCCAGACGGTATGTTTCCGGGGCATCTGCCAGTGACAGCCTGATCAGTTCGGCATGGTTGCCGTCATCTTCCACCAGCACAATCAGAGGAGCAGTAGGAGTGGTTGTCAACATCCGTTACGGTCCTTTCTCCAAGGAACAGGTGTCCTTGTAGTTGCTGGTGTAGCATACCTGACTTATAGCAGAATATACTGCTGTTTGTAAGTGAGATATAATTTTACTGAATACTTGAGGCGAAAAAAGGTAGTAATATATCTGGATCAAATTGCAGCTATTTGAATGTTAGATGTGAGAGGTATGGCCATGGAGGCGGAAGAACAGCGGAAGCCGAGAGCTATGATTGTTGATGACGACATAATGGTGCAACAGACGGTTGCAGCTATTCTTGAGTTGCATGGCTATGAGACCTGGCGTTGCAGTGATGCCCTATCCGCAGTGGCCATGCTGGAACATGAACAACCGGATGTGCTGCTGACCGACATCAGAATGCCCGGTATGAGCGGTACCGACCTGCTGCTCCGCTTGAGACGGGAAGGGTGTGGATTTCCGGTGATTGTCATGACCGGTTATGCCGATATGGATGCGGCGATTGATGCCGTCAAGGGCGGGGCTTTTGATTTCATCAGGAAACCCTACGATCCTGATCAATTGGTGCAATCGGTCAATCGAGCCGTGAAGCATTTCCGGTTGCTGGAGCTTGAGCGGAAGTATCTGGAGCGTCTTGAGCAGGAGGTACAGCAGAAAACAACGGAGATGCAGCAGGCGTTGCGCCTGAAAGGCGAGTTTCTTAATAATATTTCCCATGAGATACGTACCCCGGTGAACGGCATTGTCGGGATGCTTTCCCTGGCGCGTGATACCGAGAATAGGAAAGAGCTGAACGAGTACTTGAGCTATGCACAGTTTTCAGCTTTGCAACTGGTAAGAATTGTTGATGATCTGGTGATGCTGGCCGGGGTGATGAGCGGTTCTGTGAAGTCGGCGTTTGCGCCGGGCAGTATCCGTGATTCTATTGACCGTGCACTGAAGCGGGTAACGGGAGGGGTGTCCAGGCAGGATGTCGGATTTGCTGTTGATGTTGGGGCAGAAGTTCCGGATTGTCTGCTGCTTGAGGCGGTTCTTCTGGAAATGGCGCTGTTTCAATTGTTTGAAAATGAGATGAAATTTGCGGATGCCGGTACGGTAACCATAGCTGGTTCCTATGACGTTATTCGATCAATGCTGATGATCGAAGTCCGTGATAGTGGACCCGGTATCAAATCCGACCGGCTTGAACTGATTAATGAGCCGTTTATTCAGGGAGATGGTTCCCACACCCGTTCCCATGGGGGACTGGGACTGGGGTTGAGTATTGTTGCAAAGATATCGTCGTTTTTGGGAGGGGGCTTTACCGTTGAGAGCAGCGAAGGCAGTGGGTCCTGCTTCAGGTTTTCAATTCCGGCGAAGCCGGTTTGACAGGATTTTTCCGGGAACCGGATTGACCTTGCGCATGAGATAGGCTAGGTTACCGGCTGGCTCATACAGCCATCCAATAACATTTGCGGAGAGATCATGCCCCGTCCGTCCTGGGATCAATATTTCATCGACATTACCCATCTGGTGGCCACCCGTTCTACCTGCATGCGGCGTCATGTGGGAGCTCTACTGGTAAAAAATCGCAATATCCTGGCAACCGGCTACAACGGTACGCCATCGGGTATTCGCCACTGTGAGGAGACCGGCTGTCTGCGTGAGCGTTTGCAGGTGCCATCCGGAGAACGGCATGAGTTGTGCCGTGGGCTGCATGCTGAGCAGAATGCTATCATACAGGCGGCACGGCATGGCATCAATATCGATGGATCGACTCTGTACTGCACCACCATGCCCTGTATCATCTGCACCAAAATGCTGATCAATGCAGGCATCAGCAGGATTGTCTTTGAGGGTGGGTATTCCGACGAACTGGCGCAGGAGATGGTTGCTGAGTCCGGCATTGAATGCTGCCGGTTTGACCGAAGCGTCAATGGAGGGGAGCTTGTATGAAATGCCCGTTTTGCGCCAATCCTGACAGCAAGGTGGTGGATTCCAGGCCGGACAAGGGGGGAGCCGCCATACGGCGTCGCCGCGAATGTGAGTCATGCCAGAAACGGTTTACCACCTACGAGCGGGTGGAGGAGATGCTGCCCCTGGTCTGCAAAAAGGATGGCAGGCGTGAACATTATGATCGGATGAAGGTGATTTCCGGCATCAAAAAAGCCTGTGAAAAACGGCCGGTTTCCCTTGAAGATATCGATCGGATGGCAGACCGGCTTGAACTGCGTTTACAGGAGAGTGGTGAGCGGGAAATCCCCACATCGCTGATTGGCGAATGGATCATGAAGGAGCTGCACGGTGCCGACGAAGTGGCCTACGTCAGATTTGCCTCGGTCTATAGATCCTTCAAGGATATCAGTGAATTTATGGTGGAGTTGCAGGATCTGCTGAAAAGATAAGGCCAAGGGTATGGTATGAAATCTGCTGACATCACATACATGAAGCGAGCTTTGACGCTTGCCCGCAAAGGAATTGGCAAAACCTCACCAAATCCGGTGGTTGGCTGTGTGATTGTGAAGAATGGACAGGTAGTGGGGGAGGGATGGCACAAAAAAGCCGGAACACCACATGCCGAGATTCATGCCTTGGGCCAGGCCGGTGCAGCGGCGCGGGGCAGTGACCTGTATGTGACGCTGGAACCGTGCTGCCACTTTGGTAAAACTCCGCCATGCAGTGACGCCCTGATTGCTGCCGGTGTGGCGCGGGTGATAATCGGCATGATTGATCCCAATCCGCAGGTTGCAGGCAAAGGGGCTGAGGCGCTGCGGCAGTCGGGCATTGCGGTGGAGACCGGTGTTCTGGAAGAGCAGTGCCGGGAGTTGAACAAGGGCTTCATCAAGTTTGTGACCACCGGTCTGCCCCATGTTCTCTATAAAACGGCCATGACGCTTGATGGCGCCATTGCCACGATTACCGGTCATTCCCGCTGGGTGACGGGCGAAGAGGCGCGGCGGCAGGTGCACCGCCTGCGCTCCATATCTGATGCGGTCATGGTGGGAGTGGACACGATCATCGTGGATAATCCTCAACTGACCGTGCGCCATATCAAGGGACGCGATCCGCTACGGGTGGTGGTGGATACCCGTTTGCGTACGCCTGAGTCGGTTGCGGTGCTCAGCGGCTCCCAAGCCAGAAATACCCTTATTGCCACTTGCGAGACCAACCCCAGGGTACATCGCCGCTATGAGCTACAAGGGGCCATGGTGCTGGTCTGTGACGAATGTGATGGCAGGGTGTCCATGCCTGATCTGCTGCGTAAACTGGGAGAGATGGGAATCCGGACGGTGCTGCTGGAAGGGGGCAGCCGTCTGGCCGGACAAATGGTGCAATCGGGGTTGATTGACGAGTTCATGTTGTTTTATGCTCCTAAAATCATCGGCAGTGACGGTTTTTCTGCATTTGCCTTGCAAGGGATTACCACCATGGATCAAGCGTTGAAGCTGCAGATTCTTGATGTGCGGATGATTGGTCCGGATGTGCTGGTGCATGCTGTTCCGGAGGCCACGTGTTTACCGGTCTGATTGAGTGCATCGGGAGTCTGGTGAGCCAACGACGGACCGGGGAATCGATTCGCCTTGAGGTGGCTGCAGCGCTGCCGCCAGAAGAAGTGGCGGTGGGTGATTCCATTGCGGTGAACGGCGCCTGTCTGACTGTGACTACCCTTGCAAACGGAATTTACGGGTTTGATGTATCTCCTGAAACTGTGGCGCGCACCACGTTCCACCTGTTGCGTCCGGGGAGTCCGGTCAATATCGAGCGGGCCCTGAAGCTTGGGGGACGTCTGGACGGACATTTGGTGACCGGCCATGTTGATTGTATGGGGCGCCTGGAAAGCCGGATATCCAAAGGAAGCGCCCTGTTTCTCACCTTCAGCCTTCCGCCTGACCATATCCGTCTGTTGGTTGAAAAGGGGTCGGTGGCCATTGACGGCATCAGCCTGACGGTCAATACGGTTGAAGCCGACAGATTTACCGTTGCCATAATCCCCCATACTCTTGAGAAGACAACCTTGGCTTCCCTGTCACCGGGACAGCCGGTCAATATTGAAACCGACATTATTGGCAAATATGTAGCCCGTCTTATTGCTCCCAGCCAGCATGGGGGAGGGCTCACCCTGGAAAAACTGATGCAGAACGGATTTATATAAGGCATTCGGCAATAAATAAATGTGCCAAATAGCGCTCAGATTTGGGTCAGATTTTGTTGTGCTGATTGAGCAAAACCGCAGACGTAGTTGTTCTACGTCGAGGATTTTGTGATTGAGGCACGGCGAAATATGGCCCGAAGATGAGATGCAAGATGGTATGTTTATTTGTTGTCGAGTGCCTAAAAAGGAGAACTGCTCGCAATGGGAGTTTGTACGATAGAAGAAGCGATAGAAGATATCCGTCAGGGAAAAATGATTATTCTGGTGGATGATGAGGATCGGGAAAATGAAGGTGATCTGACCATGGCTGCTGAAATGGTTACCCCCGAAGCGATCAATTTCATGGCGAAATATGGGCGGGGCCTGATCTGTCTGACATTGACCCCGGAAAAGTGTGATGCGCTTGGTCTGAAACCGATGGTACGGGACAACACCTCCCCGTTCGAGACCGCTTTTACGGTTTCCATCGAAGCCAGGCATGGTGTAACCACCGGTATTTCCGCTGCCGACCGTTCCCATACCATCCTGACTGCCGTTGCTCAGAATGCCTCAGCAGCCGATTTGGTCAGTCCCGGTCATATCTTCCCGCTGCGCGCCAGAAGTGGTGGTGTTCTGGTACGTACCGGCCAGACCGAGGGTTCGGTTGACCTGGCACGTTTGGCCGGTTTGACCCCATCCGGCGTGATCTGCGAGATCATGAATGACGATGGCACCATGGCCCGTATGCCGGAGTTGCGGACCTTTGCGAAAAAACATGGGCTTAAAATCTGCACGGTTGCCGATCTGGTGGCCTATCGCCTGAAGCATGAGCGACTGGTGCGGGTGGTTGCCGATGCCGAGCTGCCATCCCGCTATGGCGGCGATTGGCGGGTGGTTGCCTTTGAAAATGATCTGGACAAGCTGGACCATATCGCCCTGGTCAAGGGTGACCTGTCCGGTGATCAGCCGGTGTTGGTGCGAGTGCATTCAGAGTGTCTGACCGGCGATGTCATGGGCTCCATGCGTTGTGACTGCGGTGAGCAGTTGCACAAGGCGATGGAGGCGATTGACGTGGAAAAACGGGGGGTCATCCTTTATATGCGTCAGGAAGGGCGGGGTATTGGCCTGATCAACAAGCTGAAGGCCTATGAACTTCAGGATCAAGGGATGGATACGGTGGAAGCCAATCAGGAACTGGGCTTTAAAGAGGACCTGCGTGATTACGGGATTGGTGCCCAGATGTTGCTGTCCCTGGGAATACGTAAAATCCGGATATTGACCAACAACCCCCGCAAGCTGGTCGGTCTGCAAGGGTATGGCATCGAGATTGTGGACCGGGTCGCCATTGAGGCCAGCCCGACTTGTTCCAATCTCGGGTATCTCAGGACAAAGCGTGACAAACTGGGTCATCTGCTGGAAAAGGTCTGATGAAGATACTGCTGCATGTCTGTTGCGGGCCGTGTGCCCTGTATCCGCTGTCTGTTCTGCGCAGCGAGGGTCTTGCTGTGAGCGGGTGGTTCTTCAACCATAATATCCATCCCTATCAGGAATATCTGAAGCGCCGGGATGCCGCCCGCCGAATGGCGGAACTGCAGGAGATGGAACTGCTGGAAGCGGATGAATACCGTCTTGAAGAATTCCTGGCTAACGTCGCGGAGGAACCGGAAAAACGCTGCGGTTACTGTTACGCCTCGCGGTTGGATGCAGTTGCAGCTGCCGCAAAAGATGCCGGTTTTGATGCCTTTTCCTCATCTCTTTTTTACAGCCGTTATCAGAACCATGATTTGATGCGCCAGAAAGCTGAAGAGGCTGCACTGCGTTACGATGTTCCGTTTTTATACCGGGATTTCAGGCCAGGCTGGCAGGAAGGGATCCGCCGCTCAAAGGAACTGGAACTTTATCGCCAGCACTATTGCGGTTGCATCTATAGCGAAAAGGAACGGTATCTGCCGAAGGGGTAGTAACTCTGATAACAAAAAGCCCGTATTCCGGTGGGGAATGCGGGCTTTTTATGTGTTTGTTTGTTTCAGGGAACTAGGCGTGAATAGCGTTGACCGGGCATGTGTCAACACATGCGCCGCAGTCGATGCAGGTGTCGGCGTCAATAGCACGCTTTGCACCTTGTTCGCTGATGGCGTTCACCGGACAGGAATCCTCGCAGGCAGCACAGTTGGTGCAATCGTCAGTAATAGTATGAGCCACAATATCACCTCCTTTGTAGATTAAGCTTCATTATGAAGCCTTGAATTTCTATCATAGCCTTACCTGGATGTCCAGAAAAAGTCATGTTCAAAATAGTAGCGAATGGTGAAAAAAAGTTGAATTCAAGACTGATCGCATGATATATCAAATACGGTTTTATTTTTATGGTTTTACTTTAATTTAGCCACCATGTTTTTAGTAAAAATAATAATTTGAGCTACTATTTGAGTGCGGAGGAAACTGTATGATTATTATGGCCCTGAATTGTGGCAGCTCGTCGGTTAAGTACCAGCTTTTTGACTGGGATAAGAAAGATGTGATTGCTAAAGGGATGGTTGAACGGGTTATCGTTGGTGATTCCTATATTGTTCACGAGGTTCCGGGACGCAATGCCTATAAGCTGGAGCAAGACTGTTCAGACCATCGTGCTGCAATTGATCTGGTGATCAGGGTGGTTACTGACCCGATTCATGGTGCCTTGAAAAACGTTTCTGAAATATCTGCTGTAGGTCACCGGGTGGTGCACGGAGGAGAAAAATTTACCTGTTCGGTACGGATTGATGATGAAGTGCTGAATGCTGTCAAAGAGGTGCAACACCTTGCGCCGTTACATAACCCGCCCAATATCGACGGTATTGAGGCAGCGCTTCTGTTGATGCCGACTATCCCGCATGTGGCCATCTTTGACACCGCGTTTCATCAGACCATGCCGGAACATGCCTATCTGTATGCGGTGCCCTTTGAGTGGTACGAGCAGCATGGTGTACGCCGGTACGGTTTTCACGGCACCTCTCATTTGTACGTCTCAAAGCGGGCAGCCATGCTGTTGGGCAAGTCGGCCAGCCAGTGCAATATTGTCACTATGCATATCGGCAACGGCGTTTCCCACTGCGCCATCAAGAACGGTATTTCGGTGGATACCACCATGGGCCTGACCCCGCTGGAAGGGGCGGTTATGGGAACCCGTTGCGGGGATATCGATCCGGCCATACCGGCCTTCATGATGCAGAAGGATAACCTGTCAGCCAAGGAGATCGACAGCATCCTGAACAAGAAGAGCGGTATCCTGGGTATTACCGGCAAATATACCGACCGTCGTGATGTTATTGAGAATGCGGAAAAAGGCGACCATCGTTGCCAGCTTGCCCTGGAGATCGAAGCATACCGGCTACGTAAGTATATTGGCGCGTACATGGCGGCTATCGGCAAGCTGGATGCGGTGGTGTTTACCGCTGGTGTGGGGGAGATGGGCGCATTGATTCGCGAAAAGGCAATTGAGAACCTGGAACATATCGGTATCGTTCTTGATCGTGAGCGGAATAAGGGGGCCATGACCCGCAAGCGGGAGTCGCTGATTACTACGGATGACTCGCCCGTGAAGGTGTATGTCATACCTACTGATGAGGAGCTGGTCTTTACTGAAGATGTGGTGGCGATCCTGAACGGCAGCTACACCGATCATATGAATTGCGAGTATTCTTTTGCAAAGCCTGATTTTGTGAGAAGTTAATGTACAGATGTTTGAGGAACCAAAAAACGCCCTTCGGGGCGTTTTTTGGTAAATGAATTTTTATCCCTTGACCTTTGACCCTTGATCCTGATTTTCAAGTTCTTCCTTCAATCCTTCAACCACCGCTTTTACTTCGGCCTGCATTTCAGCTGCCTGGGCTGATGTCTCGTGTTTCAGATACAATTGGTAGTATTTGATGGCGTCCTTCATCTCTTCCAGGTCCATGGCGATCCCCCCCAGGGTGAGATAGGCCATGCTAAAGCCGGGATCAATTTCCACGGCCTTCTTACAGTATTCCTCCGCTGCTTCATGCTCTTCCAGATCGTAGTAAAGTTCTCCCAGGTTGTGCCAGGCGGCGGGGTCGCAGGGATCACTTGCGATTCCCTGCTTGAATGCCTCAATCGCTTTCTCGTGCTCACCCAGTCCAAAATATAAATCTCCCAAGGCGTTTAGCGCAAAAACGTTATCCGGTTCAATCTTCAGTGCATCCAGAAAAGCAGCTTCTGCCTGACCGGTCTGATCCTGTGCGTTTAGCACCAA
Source organism: Geobacter sp. UBA6151 (assembly GCA_002423105.1). Lineage (GTDB taxonomy): Bacteria > Desulfobacterota > Desulfuromonadia > Geobacterales > Pseudopelobacteraceae > Trichlorobacter. Next base: position 14,765 of record DIUT01000030.1, read on the forward strand.
GCCGATGCTGACCAGAGCATCAGCATCGGTTGGGTCCAATGTGTGGACATGCTGGAAACAGTCCAGAGCTTGCTGACGCCGTCCGGCTTCAAACAGTAAGTCCCCGAGACTGGTCAGTGCATCCGCATCTTCCGGCGCAGCTTTAAGTCCTGACTGATAGGAGGCTATCGCCTCTTCGATTCTACCCAGTTCGGCAAGGGTATCCCCCCGGAAAAAACAGGCTTGGGGATCATCGGGCGACTGTTGCAATATCTGTTCGAAAAAAACCAACGCCTGCTCCGTTTGTCCCTGATCCAGCAGTTCTATTCCAGGCGCCAAATGTTGATCGCACAATGTCGTAGTCATGGTACCCTCCTCTCAATACTTCAGTAGCACACATTTAACAAGTAACGGCACTCATCAAATTATGTCATCAAATTATTGCAATGAAGAATCTTTATTCTATACTGTTCTGAAACTTCACCTCCGGCGGTTCATTCATGCAAAGGGAATATCAGCAATCCATAGGTCTGCGCACCCTGGAAGACATCAGCAGCATTATTCTGCATTCCCACGATCTGCAGGAAACCCTGCGTAATATTGTTACTATCGTGGCCAAGCGCATGGGGAGCGATGTCTGTTCCATTTATCTGCTTGAGGATGACGGTGAAACATTGGTGCTGAAGGCAACAAAAGGGCTTTCACAGTCGGCAGTGGGCAGGATTTCCATGAAGACCTCGGAGGGACTTTCCGGTCTGGTGGTTGAAACCAGAGGGGTGGTCACCACTGACAATGCCCCGGGCCATCCACGCTACAAATATTTCAAGGCATCGCGGGAAGAACGCTATTTGTCGTTTCTGGGATTACCGCTTTTTGAGCGCAAAAATCCTATCGGTGTCATTGTCATCCAGACCGTTCAAGCCCGCCGTTTCAGCGAGGATGAGATCAGCGCCCTGCGTACCATTACCTTCCAGATCAGCAGTATCGTCATGAACGCCAAGCTGCTGGATTCCATTCAGACCAAGGAGCAGGAACGGGCCTATTACGAACAGGAACTGGCCAGACTGCGCACCGGACGGCCAGGCAACGGAAACGGTCGGGAACAGGATAAAAATGGACCTTCTTTGTCGCTGGGTGGGACACCGGCTTCTCCCGGTTTCTGCCGGGGTAAGGTCTATATTTTGGACCGTTTCAGTCACAAGGTGCTTAAGGCCACCAAGGCAGGCTCCAGGGAAGAAGAACTGCACAGGTTACAGCTTGCCCTTGAGAAGGTCACCATACAGACCATTTACATGGAGAAGCGGGTAAGCGATCTGCTTTCCGAGAACGATGCAGCCATATTCCACACTCATCTGATGATTCTTGAAGATCGCGGATTTACCTCCAAGATTCAGGATATGATTGAACAGGGGGCCGGGGCCACCAGAGCTGTGCATGAGGTGGTGCAGGGGTATATTGAAGCGTTTTCGGCCATGGAAGACCCCTATTTGCGGGAGCGTTCGGCAGATATGGAAGATATCGGGCGCCGGATTATTGATGTGCTGGAAGGAAACGAAAGCCGGAGTATCAAGTTGAAAGAGAAACGGGTAATCGTTGCAGAGGATATTTTCCCTTCGGATATGGCAACCCTCGACCACGACAAGATTCTGGGGATTGTCACCGAGAAGGGTAACAGTTATTCCCATGCCGCAATTATGGCAAAATCGCTGGGTATTCCTGCTGTGGTGGGCGTACAGGGGCTGCTGCACGCAGCCAATGTCAAGGATCAGGTGATTGTGGACGGTACGGCGGGAAATATCTACCTCAATCCGGAACAAAGGATTTATGATGAGTACCAGCGCCTTGAACGTGATTACGCCTCACGGATGAAGGATCTGGAGCATCTGCGTGAGCTTCCGGCGGTGACCAATGATGGCACGACGGTACTGTTGCGGGCCAATATCGGCCTTGTGTCGGATATCAAAGTAGCTGCGGCAAACGGCGCCGAGGGGGTCGGCCTGTATCGTACCGAGTTTCCTTACATGGCGCGCACCTCCTTTCCAAACCGTCATGAGCAGGCGGTGCTCTACCGCAAGATACTGGAAGGATTTCCCGGCCAACCGGTCAATATCCGTACCCTTGATATCGGTGGTGACAAGGGGTTGCCTTATTTTAATCATCCTCATGAGGACAACCCCTTTCTGGGGTGGCGTTCGATTCGCTTTTCCCTTGATGAGCAGGAGATATTCCGGGAACAACTGGCCGGTATCATGCTGGCTGCTCCGGCAGGCCGGGCAACCATCATGTTTCCGCTTATCTCCTGTCCGGATGAAGTACGCAGGATACGTGTCATCATGCAGTCCGTTGCGGAAGAACTTCGTACAGAAGGGTGCAGCACATGCAGTGAACTTCCCCTGGGTGTCATGGTGGAACTGCCGGCGGCAGTTCAGATCATTGATCTGCTGGCACGGGAGGTGGACTACCTGAGCATCGGTACCAATGACCTGATTCAGTACACCTTGGCTGCGGATCGCAACAACTCCAAGGTGAAGGAATATTACGACCAGTATCATCCGGCGGTACTGCATTCAATCAAGCGGGTTGTAGATGAGGGTAAGCGGCAGGGTAAAAAGGTGTCAGTCTGCGGAGAAATGGCTTCTGACCCGCTGAATGCATTACTGCTGGTGGGGATGGGAATCAGGGAGTTCAGTCTTTCTGCGCCGGGTATTCCGCTGGTCAAGCAGGCGATACGCCAGCATTCTCTCCGTCAATGCCAGGCCATTGCCCGTAAGGTGCTGGCCAGCGACAGTGCCAGTGCCATCAAGGTCTATCTGTCGAAAAAGAGGAGTGAGCTATTTGGTAATCAGGCAAAAGACAATGTCGTGTTGGCTGCAAGGTAGCCACGGGCCTTGTCGTGAATACACTACGGGCACACATCGTCAGATGATGCGAAGGTATGAAAATAAAATAAAAAAGTGTTGCGGGGCGCAAAGCCCTATGCTATAAACCGAATCTCTTCGAGCAGACAAAAAGATCAAGTAACTAGTCTGATATAGTGGGGATTTTATGACAAAAGCAGATATTGTAGAGCGGGTTCATCAACGGATCGGTCTCTCCAAGAAAGAGTCTGCCGAAATGGTGGAAATGGTTTTCGGTATTGTGAAAAATACCCTGGAATCTGGCGAAAAGATCAAAATTGCCGGTTTTGGTAATTTTGTTGTCAAGCAGAAGGCTGATCGCCGTGGCCGTAATCCCCAGACCGGTGAGGCCATAACGATTGATGCGCGCCGTATTCTGACCTTCAAGCCGAGCCAGGTATTGAAGAGCGCCATAAACAACGAGGCGTGAACGGACAGATCAGGATAGGGCATGCATCCTGATATTCCGGAAAAAACCTATTACAAGATCGGGGAAGTTGCCCGTCTTGCTGAACTTAAAGCTTCAGTTCTCCGATTCTGGGAAGCAGAGTTTCCCTTCCTCAATCCTGAAAAAAGCTCAACTGGTCAGCGGTTGTACACTCGTCAGGACATTGATCTGGTCATACAGATCAAACAGTTGCTGTATCACGAGAAATACACGATTGAAGGGGTTCGTAAGAAACTGGCGCCCCGGAAATCACGCAAAAATGACGCAAAATTCCAGAGTGATACAGGTGATGATCTCTTTCTGGAAAAATTGCAGCAGATCAGGCAGGAACTGCTGCAACTGCGAGCGATGCTGTAACAGGTTTTTCGGTGCGTAGCGCAGCCTGGTAGCGCACTAGACTGGGGGTCTAGGGGTCGCAAGTTCGAATCTTGTCGCACCGACCAATAAAATCAGCCACTTACATTAATTTGTAAGTGGCTGATTTTGCGTCTTGACTCCTGGTGCCTCCGACGCTTTTATTCACATATCTCCCAGCCTTTTGCCCGTTCAAGCGCCTGCTCCCAGAGTCTCTTCATGGCGGCTGCCTGAACACCTGGCATCTGTGGTGTAAAGACACGCTCTCTTTGCCAGAACCTTTCTATCTCATTCCTGTCCTTCCAAAAGCCGACAGCAAGCCCGGCCAAGTATGCTGCGCCGAGGGCTGTTGTTTCAGACACCAGAGGACGGACAACCGGTACGCCGAGCAGGTCCGACTGAAACTGCATCAGCAGATTGTTGACCGATGCGCCGCCGTCAACCCGCAGTTCCGAGAGTTGCACTCCTGAATCGGCTTCCATAGCGCAGAGCAGATCACTGCTCTGGAAGGCGATGCTTTCCAGGGTGGCGCGTGCAATATGGGCCGCCGTGGTGCCCCGTGAGATGCCGCTGATGGTGCCCCGTGCGTAGGGGTCCCAATGGGGGGCGCCAAGCCCTGAAAATGCCGGTACGAGAAATACGCCGCCGCTGTCGGGTACTGTAGCGGCCAATGCCTCGACTTCAGACGAACTGCGGATTATCCCCAGCCCGTCACGCAGCCATTGCACCGCTGCACCGGCGATAAACACCGACCCTTCAAGGGCGTATTCGGCTTTGCCATTGATTTTCCAGGCCACAGTTGTCAGGAGTTTGTTGTATGAACTGACCGGCCTGTCTCCGGTATGCTTCAACATGAAACAACCGGTGCCGTAGGTGTTTTTTGCCATACCTTCTCTGCTGCACGCTTGACCGAAGAGCGCGGCTTGCTGATCTCCCGCAATACCGCCGATGGGAATACCCTCCAATATGTTTCCCGAACAGTCGCCATACAGGTCGCTGGAGTCCACCAGATCGGGCAGAACTGCCGCCGGGATGTTCAGGATTTCTAGGAGCTCTTTGTCCCAGGCTAAGGTGTGGATGTTGTACAGGAGAGTGCGGGATGCGTTGCTGGCATCGGTGATATGTAGTTTTTTATTTCCGGAAAGGTTCCAGGCCAGCCAGGAGTCAACGGTGCCGAAAGCCAGTTCTCCGGCCTCGGCCCGCGCCCGTGCGCCGGGAATGTTGTCCAGAAGCCAGGCCAGTTTGGTCCCTGAAAAATAGGCATCCAGCACGAGGCCGGTCTTTTCCTGGAAGAGTTTCTCCAGTCCGTCGTGCCGTAGCCGGTCGCAATGGGCGGCGGTCCGCCGGTCTTGCCAGACGATGGCGTTATGCAGTGGTTCTCCGCTCTTCCTGTCCCACAGCAGCGTTGTTTCCCGCTGGTTGGCAATGCCGATTGCCGCCACATCCCGTGGGGATACTCCGGCGCGGGAGAGCGCCTCAGCGGCAACTCCGGCCTGTGATGCCCAGATTTCCCTGCCGTCATGTTCAACCCAGCCCGGCTTGGGGAAAATCTGGCGGAATTCATGCTGGGCAACGGCGCAGACGACGCCTTGTTTATCGAAAACAATTGCACGGGAACTGGTTGTTCCCTGATCAAGCGCAAGAATATGGCTGCTCATATCCCCCCCCCTCAATGGTTGCAGTCAAACTGCTTCTTCAGTAGCATACTGCCGGGGTTTCTGGTAGTACTGTTAGGCACTTGGCAATAAGTAATTGTTTCAGATTGCGTTCGGATTTGGGTTAGATTTTGCTGGGCCGATTGAGCAAAACCGCAGGCGTAGTAAGGTTACGTCGAGGATTTTGTGATTGAGGTGCAGCGAAATATGGCCCGAAGACGGAATGCAATATGGAATTGTTATTTGTTGCCGAGTGCCTTATCAAAAACTGAAAAAGGATGAACCCCGCATGGCGATCAATCAGCAGCATCTGTTGTCAATTACCACCATCATTACTGAAGAAACCGCTCTCAAAGCCGCTCAGGTCAGCAACACCATCACCCTGTTGCAGGAAGGGGCTACGGTTCCCTTTATCGCCCGCTACCGCAAGGAACAAACCGGCGAACTTGACGAAGTGCAGATCCGGACCATTGAAGAACGCTTGGCCTACTTTACGGAACTTGAGTCACGCCGCCAGACCATTCTCGCTTCCATAGAGGAACAAGGCAAGCTGACGCCGGAGTTACGGGGGCGGATCGAAGTAACTCGCCAGAAAACAGAACTTGAAGATCTGTATCTGCCCTACAAGCCCAAGCGCCGCACCAAGGCTACCATTGCCAAGGAGCGGGGACTGGAGCCGCTGGCCGATCTGATGGCGGCCCAGCTGGTGACCAGCGGCAGCGCTTCAGAGGCGGCAGCCCCCTTTGTTGATCAGGAAAAAGAGGTGCCCACCGCTGAAGCTGCACTTGAAGGAGCAGGCCATATCCTGGCGGAACGTCTGGCAGATGATGCCGATGCCCGCGCCTTTGTCAGACGGCTTACCTGGCAGCAGGGGATCATGTCCAGTCGCGTTGCGCCGGATCACAAGGATCAGGTGACCAAATTTGAAATGTACTACGATTATCAGGAACCGCTGAAAGAGATCCCTTCCCACCGGATGCTGGCCATGCGCCGGGGTGAGAAGGAGGAGGTGCTGCGTCTCTCTCTGCAGGCTCCTCTGGATGAGATTCTGGTTGGGCTGAAACACCGCCTGATTACGGGGGAGAGTATCTTCAAAGCAGATCTGGAAGCGGTGGCCGAGGATGCCTACAAACGGCTGATCGCCAACTCCATTGAGGTTGAGTTGCGTCTGCAGGCCAAGGACCTGGCTGATGAGGCGGCAATCACGGTATTTGCCAGAAACCTGCGTAATCTGCTGCTGGCACCGCCTGCGGGGGGCAAGCGGGTGTTGGGAATCGACCCCGGTCTGCGTACCGGTTCTAAACTGGCGGCGGTGGATGAAACAGGGCGGTTTCTGGAGCATGTCACCATCTACCCCCATACCGGTGCTGGACGGGTGCAGCAGGCTGCTCAGGAACTGCTGCGGCTTGTAGCAAGCCACGGTATTGAGATGATCGCTATCGGTAACGGCACCGCAGGACGGGAGATGGAACTGTTTGCAAAAGAGACCCTGGCCGGGGCAGGCAGGCATCTGCCGCTGGTGATGGTCAGCGAGGCCGGAGCCAGCGTCTATTCAGCTTCAGATATTGCCCGCGAAGAGTTTCCGGAGCTGGACCTTACGGTGCGGGGAGCCATTTCCATCGCCCGCCGTTTGCAGGATCCGCTGGCTGAACTGGTGAAGGTGGACCCCAAGAGCATTGGCGTGGGGCAGTATCAGCATGATGTCAACCAGACCATGCTGAAAAAGAGCCTGGATGAGGTGGTGGAGTCCTGCGTTAACTTTGTGGGGGTTAACCTGAACACCGCTTCCTGGGCGCTGTTGTCCTACGTTGCCGGGGTTGGCCCGGCTCTGGGTAAGGCCATTGCCCGTTTCCGCGATGAAAACGGTCCCTTTGCCTCACGCAAGGAGTTGATGAAGGTGCCCCGTTTCGGGGCAAAGGCTTTTGAACAGTCCGCCGGTTTTCTGCGTATCCGTGGCGGCAAGCATCCGCTGGATAACAGCGCCGTGCATCCGGAGCGCTATCCGCTGGTGGAAACCATGGCGGCCGATCTCAAGGTTTCCCTTGAACAGTTGACCAGTGATCCGGCCCTGGCGGATAAGATCAACCTGGGCAGCTACGTCAATGGGGATGTGGGACTGCCGACACTGCGAGATATTCTGGAGGAGTTGAAAAAGCCGGGGCGTGACCCCCGCAAACAGTTTGAGACAGCCGGTTTCCGTGATGATATCCGGGAGATCGGTGATTTAGAGGAGGGGATGATCCTGCAAGGGGTAGTGACCAACGTGACCGCCTTCGGGGCCTTTGTGGATATCGGCGTCCACCAGGACGGTCTGGTGCATGTCAGCCATCTGGCCAACCGTTTTGTGAAGGACCCCAACGATGCCGTGCAGGTGGGACAGGTGGTCAAGGTCAAGGTGTTGTCAGCGGATGCCCAACGCAAACGGATCGCGCTTTCCATCAAGGAGGCGGAAACCGGTGGCGCAGCTGTCAGGAAACCTGCCCAGGCTGCTTCCCGGCCCAAGCAGGAGCCTGTGGCAACGGTAGCGGCAGGAGGGCTTGATCTGAGCGCCATGGAACGCGCCGGTTTCCGGGTCAGGCGCTAGCAGGTTTTTCAATAACCTGTTAGTCGTTACTGCTCCAGCCACTCTTTCAGCCGCCGTAACCCCTCATCAAGAGACACTTCAGGTTCATAGCCCAGATCCCGGCGGGCAGCGGAGATGTCGAACCAGTGGGCCGTGCCCAGCTCTTTGGCCACAAAGCGGGTCATGGGGGGCTCGCCGGACAGGTTGAAGAGCTTCCAGGCGGTTTCACAGACAATCCCCAGTGTATAAGCCAGTTGTGGTGAGATTGTCCCACTGACCGGTGCCACACCGGCTGCCCCGAGGATCCGGTTCACTATTTCCCAGAGCGGTACTGGCTCATTGTTGCTGATGAAGTAGGCTTTGCCAGCCAGCGGACTGTCCGGTGTCAGCCGGTCGGCAGCCAGCAGGTGGGCCCGGGCCGCGTTGTCCACATAGACCGTATCCACCAGGCAGGGACGGTTGCCGATCCGCCGCAGCCTGCCGCTCTTTCCCTTGGCAATAATCCGTGGCACCAGATGGTTGTCCCCCGGTCCCCAGATCAGGTGGGGTCGCAGTGACACCGTAGCCAGTTCCGGTCCGTTGGCAGCCAGCACCACCTGTTCGGCAAGGGCCTTGGTTTCGGGGTAGTGGGCCTCGAAATGGGCCGGGTAGGGCAGTGATTCGTCGCCCCCTTCCACGTCGCTGCCGTCAAAGACCACGCTGGGGGAGCTGGTGTAGACCAGCTTGCCTATACCGTGAGCCCGGCAGGCGGCCAGTACGTTTTCGGTGCCGATGACGTTGGCTTGATAAAACTCGTCGTAGCCGCCCCAGATACCGGCCTTGGCCGCCACATGAAAGATGATGTCGCAGCCTGCGGCGGCCTTCAGCAAGGCAGCACTATCGGTCAGGTCACCCTGCGCCTGTTCGACCCCCAGCTTTTCCAGCTCCGGGTAGGCGCCACGGGAGAAGCTGCGTACCTGATCACCCCGCTCCCGCAGCATCCTGACGATTACGCCGCCCAAGAACCCTCCTCCGCCGGTAACTAACGCCTTCATGACATTTTCTCCGCTGCCCAGACTGCCAGCTTTTCCCGGAATATCTTGGCGTTGTGGCGGATATCCACCGGAAAGGCGGGATGGAACAGGATGGTGGTGATACCGGCGGTGTGGTGATGGCTGGCGGCAATGGCCAGCAGCTCTTTGCGCAGGGTGTCGCGGTTGCCGGTAACGCCGTTCTCCAGTTCGACACAGACAATCGGCTGCTGATTACCCTTCAGACCTACCCCCACCAGAGCGCTGCGGAAGACTGCCGGATGGGTATTGAAGACCGCCTCCACCGGAATGGTGAACAGCGGACCAGCGGCTGTTTCAACCCGGTGGGACTTGCGACCGCAGAACCACAATCTACCCTGTTCGTCCAGTCGTCCCAGATCCCCCATGCGGTGGAAAAAGCCGCCTGCCGGATCGCTGATCTTGGCTTGCCGGTCGGCCTCGGGCCGCTGGTAGTAGCTGCGGGTCACCTGAGGACCCTGCACCACGATCTCCCCCACCTGTCCCGCTGCAACCTTCAGATCATCGTGCCAAACGGCAATCGGCTCGTCGCTGATCCGGATCAGTTCCACCCGCATGCCTGCCACCGGCTTGCCGATACAGACGCCGCCCCCCTGGTTGGTGACGGCGCTTGTCTCTTCCAGGATTTCCCGGCTGCCGATGGAGCAGACCGGCAGCGACTCCGTGGCACCGTAGGGGGTGAAAATTTCCACCCCCGGCTCCAGCATGCGGGAAAATCGCTCCAGTACCGTTGCCGGAACCGGCGCGCCGGCCGAGATCACCCGTTTCAGGGTCGGCAGCCTGATCCCCTGTTCCGCTCCATAGCGTCCCACCCGGTTGATCAGGGCAGGAGAGCCGAACATGGTGGTTGCGCCGTAGCGGGTAATGGTGTCGATGATGGTACGGGGATCAACGGAACCGGGCCGGGTGAAATCCATCTGCGGGATCACGGCGGTCATGCCCAGGGCCGGGGCGAACAGGGCAAACAGCGGAAAGGTGGGCAGATCGATCTCGCCGGGGCGGATATCGTAGACCTGCCGTAACGCCTCCACCTGGGCGCTGAAGTTGCCGTGGCTGTACACCGCCCCCTTGGGCGGGCCGGTGCTGCCGCTGGTGAACAGAATGGCGGCCAAATCGTCAGCAGCGGTCACGGCCATTGAGAACGGCTGATCCGGATTTTTGCTGATCAGTTCTGAAAGGGTGGCGCCGCCCCAGAACAGCCGCGGCCCCACGGTGATGACGGTAGTAAGGCTTTCTTTGGCCCAGCCCAGCAGCAGCCGTGCAACCTGTGCCTTGGGTATACCGATAAAGGCGGATGGCGCTGCCTCGGCCAAGCAGCTTTTCAGGTTCTTCAGCCCCAGGCCGGGATCGATCAGCACCGGCACCGCCCCCACCTTGAACAGGGCAAAGGTCAGGGCAAACAGCTCCGGGTTTGGGGGAACCATCAGTGCGGTACGGACGCCGCGGCCGATGCCGAGGGCGGTCAGGCCCCAGGCGATCCGGTCGGAGAGCCGATCAAGCTCGTGAAAGGTAACCGTTCTGTTTTCCGCAGGGAAGATGATGGCAGGCCGGTCCGGCTGCAACCGGGCCATTTCCGGCAGGTAGGCGGCGATGTTGATAAAGCCGCCTCCGGTCATGCTGATGCTTTGGATGTTCTGATAAATTTCGATATGATAGGCACAACTTCCTCTTGCATGTCTTCAAGTATGTAATGCCCAGCCTGGGGGTAGCTGTGCAGTTCGGCGGCTGGAAAGCGGTGCTGCCATTCGGCCAGGAAGTGGCGGTCAAAGACAAAGTCCTGTTCACCCCAGCAAATCAGCATCGGCAGCTTTTCAAATTGCCCGATCCTGTCGGCAACGTCGCAGATCAGCTCATAATTGCGATCTCCCGGTTGCAGCGGGATATCCTGCACAAAGCGCAGGGTGGCGATCCGGTTCTGCCAGGAGTCATAGGGCAGTTGGTAGAGCGTTTGCAACTCGGTAGACATCGGATGCGCCTTGCAGCCCACCATGGCCGCCCCACGGCTGAAAGCGTTGAAACCGCGCACCAGCAGCGTGCCTAGCCAACTGTCCCGGCAGATGCGCAGAGCCAGCGGGAAGGTTTTGGAGGCGGGCAGCGGGAAGGCGGCGGTATTCATGATCACCAGCCGTTCGATTCGCTCTGGATGACGTACAGCATAAGCCATGCCGATCATGCCACCCCAGTCATGTACCACCAGGGTGATCTTGTGCGGCAGTTCCAGGGAGTCCAGCAGACGTTCCAGATCATCCACCCGTTGGGGGAAGGTGTAGTCGTAGCGCTCATCCCCCGGTTTGTCGGAAAGGCCGCAGCCGATATGGTCCGGCACGATGCAGCGATGGCTGCTGCGCAAGACCAGTACCAGATTGCGGTAGTAGAAGGACCAGGAGGGGTTGCCGTGCAACATAACAACCGCCGATCCGCTGCCTTCGTCCAGATAGTGATACTTCAGGCCGTTAAGGTTGAGGTAGTGGCTCTCGAAGGGATAGTGCTTGGCTAAGGTAGGATTTCTCACCATTCCACCGCCAGCATCATGCAGTTTAACCCACTACCGATTCCCAGAAATGCCACTTTGTCGCCGGTGAGCAGGATGTCCCGCTCTACAGCCAGGGCAGCGGTCAGCGGCAAGGAGACGGTCCCCATGTTGCCCAGGAATTCGTAGGTGGTGAAATCCTTATCCGCCGGAATGCCCAGAGTTTTCAGGATCATGTTCTGATGGGCCGAACCGACCTGATGGCAGATCACCCGGTCAACCTGCTCCGCCTGCCAGCCGACATGGGGCAGGAAAGCCTCCCAGGTACGGCGGCCCAGTTCCACGCCATGGTTCATCACGTTGACACCATCGGTACTCATGGACTGCCGGTAGCCTCCCTTGCCATCCGGGTTGACACCCCACAGGCAGAGGTTGTGGTGTTGCGGGGCAGACTTGGCAATGCCTCCCAGCAAACGGTGCGGCGCTTCTGTCCCGAAGGAGCCGTCGGAGAGCAGTACCGCCACGGCTCCGGAGCCGCCGGTAAGTGTGGCCAGTGCGCTGGCAAAATGTTGCATGTTGCGCTCTTCCAGCATCCGGGCGATCATCACTTCGTTGATTTCACGGGCCGATTCGCAGGACACCACCAGCCCGGCCCTGATCTGGCCCAGTTCGATCCGGTTGGCGATATCCAGAATACCGTTCAGCACCCCCAGACAGGCGTTGGAGATGTCATAAATGGCAGTATCGCCGCCCACTCCCAGGCTGTCTGCCACACGGCAGGCGGTGGCCGGTTCAAACTGCTCACGGCAGACCCCGGTATAGATCAGGGCACCGATATCTCCTGCTCTTACGCCGGTGGCGGCCAAGACCTTGCGGGCTGCTGAAGCCGCCCCCTGGGAAAGCGGATAACCCGGCTCCCACCAGCGCCGTTCACGGATGCCGGTCATGGCCTGCAACTGGCCCGGCGCAATGCGCAGTTCACGGTAGAGCGGTTCCAGCCGCGCCTCCAGGTCGCTGGTGGAAATCACCACCGGTGCCAACTCGTAATCCAGCGCCTCTATATACACCTTCCGGTAGTTCATCGGGCTTGTTCCATCCTTATGCTAAAATCAATCATCTGGTAGATCAGCTTACCGTCCACGGAGAGAAAACCGCTGGCCGTCATGAGTTGCTGTTGGTCGTCAATGGTGGTGATCCAGGCCTCCACAAGCACCTGGCGGTTGTCAGGCACCACTTGGCCGCGGTAGAGCCAGCGGTGTTTCTGCTCCAGAGCGACCGAGGCAAAAACCGTCCCATTCTGCCAGCCCCACCGCTCAACCGCCGCAAACTTCAGCAGTTGCTGGAATGACTCCAGCCCCAAAGAACCGGGGGTGACCGGGTCCTCAAAGAAATGGGCCTTGAAGAACCATTCATCGGGATTTACCTGTTTGCTGCCCCTGATATAGCCCAGACCGGCTGGTCCGCCATCCGGCACATACAGTTCGATGCGGTCGATCATCCGCAACTGCATCTCCGGGAACGGCGCATCGGTTGGATAGGGCAGGTTTTGTCCACGGGCAATTTCGGCATCGGTGGGCTGATACGGCTGTGCATCGCGGATACCGACCTGATTGGCCAGGGCTTCTTTGGAGAAGAAGCCGAACATGGTTTCTCCCTCGTAAATCAGCCCTTGGTGGTCAGCCACGGAGAAATCAAACTCCTGGATAATCATACCGCCGCTGGTGGCCACCTTGGTCATGGTGGCACTACAGGTCAGGGTACCGTTTTTCGGGGTTACCGGCCGGTGCTGGATGGCGGTGCCGCCCAGGTTGCGGAAGGAGATGTCGGTGGGGCTGGTCAGGGCTGAGCCCACATAGGCCGCCAGCCAGCCGCAGGGCTGCAGGGCCGCCTCCAGCAGCACGCAGAACGGCATGCGCGGTTGACGGTCAGCTCTAAAGAACCAGGCGTCAGGCGGCAGATCGTACTGGGCTTCGGCCAAGGCTCCGGCCTGCATCTGCCAGGGCTCTCCCCTGACTGCAGTCACCCGGTCCATGAACTGAAACGGCGGACCGGGCAGACGGGCTATTTTTCGCTGGTGGTCGAAGATGCGATACGGTTCGCCGAACCCTTCCGAAGGCTTACCGTTGCTGTAGGCCAGGATCTGATGTTTTGTGTATATGGCTGGCTTGATGTAGCTTTCCCCCTCACCCCGGCCCTCTCCCGTCAGGGGAGAGGGAGCAACTACATCCCCCCTCCCTTGATGGGAGGGGGACAGGGGGAGGGTGTTGTTCTGCTGTTTCCACAGAGCTTGCAACTGTTCCCCGGTGGTGCCGGAGAGGCGGCAGGACATGCTGGTGATCTCCACAATCGGCTTGCCGTCGGCATACATCAGGGCATCCACCACCACGTACGGTTCCGGCCGGTAGCCGATCTCTCGGATGGTCACCTCGTAGGTTACCACCTTTGTCGTTTCCAGTACCTGACCGCGGCAGCAGAGCTTGCTGGCCACGCCGGGCACCGGTTCCCACGCTGCGCTGTCCGCCTCGGCCACCCAGCCCATGCGCAGCAGCAGGATGCGCAGGGTATGCATGCAGCATTCGTACATGAGCGTTCCCGGCATAACCCGGTCATCCACGAAATGGCAGGTGATGAACCAGTCGTCCGGGTGAATGTCGGCCTCGGCCCTGATCTGCCCAAGACCGTAGCGGCCACCCTCCGGGATGATCTCATTGACCCGGTGTACCAGCCGCATCCGTCGGCCTGGAATGGTCAAAGGCTGCCTGACTGACAGACCGGCGAACAACGGGCCGAAGCAACCAGCCAGGTCACCTGCACGCAGGCGGTCAAGCTGGTTGTCATCGTAGTGTTCCCTGGCCAGCTGCAGCAGTTCCTGCCAGCCGGGCTGGCGGATGCCGCTGGTGGGGCGCAGGTCTATGGCTGGCCGGACGATCCCTTTGCCTGCCTCCAGGGCGGCTGCCGAGAAGAATCCGGCACAGCCGTCCCGCATGGACAAAAGTGGTTCGCCGTTCACGGTGGCCTCGAAGAAGAAGCGGAACAGCCAGGTGTCCCCCTGGCGGAAGAAGCGCTCGATACGGATATCGTAGTGGATGATTTCGCCGGGACCGGGCAGGCTGCGGTGGAAGGTGACCACGGCATCCAGCAGACGGTAGACCGCCAGTCCCCTGGTGATGAAGTCGATCCCCAGGTAGCCGGACAGAAACAGATCGGCCTGACCGGCTTCCACCGCGATGCAAGTGGGGATGCGGCCATTATCCAGGTACCAGGCACCTGCCAGGATATCATGCTCGGTCACCACCCGGCCGCTGGTCATGGAGCAGGGCTCTCCCTCCACAGTGATGATCCGGTCCACCAGCATCAGCGGTTCGTCGGGTAGCCTGACTCTGGTGGGGAAACTGTCCACCTGGGCAAACTGCGGCCCCAGCATCCGGGCCACTGAGCCGATGGCGAATTCAAGACACATTTCACGGTTGAAGGTGCAAGGCTGATCACTCCCCCTCCCTTGATGGGAGGGGGTAGGGGGGAGGGAGATGGTGGAAAGAGTGGCCGTACTGGTGCCCTGCCCCCCACCCTGACCCTCTCCCACCAGGGGGGAGGGAATTGTTTCAGGAACATCATCCCCCAGTGCCTGACGCAGCGACATCTCCAACGACATGGCTTGGGCCATGGACTGGGTGATGTTCGTGCTGAAGTTCAGGAATGCCTCATGGGCCGCCTGACCTGCAGACTGGGCCTGGGCAAATTCCTGCAGCAACACTGTGTCCCCCCTCCCTTGATAGGAGGGGGTCGGGGGGAGGGTGAAGGGAGCTGAGTAACTGAAGTCAGAGTTATTAATGGCTTTATGGGAATGAACAGGTTGCAGCCGGGGCGGATGAAACTGCCTGCCGCCCATGGTCAGCCGCACTGCGGGGGCAGAACCGGCATCTGCCACGGTTGCCTCTGCCTGGGCATACAGCGGAGACAGGTCAACGGGCAGACGTTCGGCCACCAGGGCGGCCAGAAAGCGCAACAGCGCCGAAAGCGGATCAATGCCGGGAAAGCAGGCGGAAACGGCCAGATGGGGCCGCTCGCCAAGGATACGGCTGATCATCCGGCTGCAGGAGTTGCCCGGCCCCATCTCCAGGAACAGGCGCACGCCGTCCTGCCAGGCGGTTTCCACCAGACGCGGGAAATCGATCTCCTGCACCGACTGGGTGACAATGGCGTCGGCGGCATTTTCCCGGTTCAACTGATAGGCAGCACCTTTGGCGCCGCTGTAGAAGATAACGCCAGCGGGTGGCCGGGTGTCGAACAGGTGCAGGTTGCGATATTCCTTGGTCACCGCCCTGGCCACGTCGCAATGGACGGTGGTTACCCCCTGCAGCGGGAAAAAATGGGCGCCGGAGGCTTCGACAACCGCCCGGACCCCTGCGGCATCACCGCCGATAACACATTCATGCGGGGTATTGACGATCAGCAGGTAGACCCGTGGCCGGTCTTTGAGCAGGGTGCGCACTGTTGCTTCAGCCGCTGCCAGCACGCCGATGCTCCAGTCAACGGTTTCGTTTTCGTTCATGCCCCATATCTGACGGGCGGCGCGGCACTCTCCGGCCAGATCGCGGGTAAAGAGGGTTGATGCCTGCATCCGGGCCAGCATCTCGTCCCGCTCCTGCCAAGCCCGCAGGGCAAAGAGCGAGGCGGTTTCTCCCAGGCTGTAGCCGATTGCCGCCTCCGGCCTGATGCCGAAAGATTGCACCAGATCGGCAACAACGCAGCCGGTGGCCACCTGCCCGAAGATCAGGGCCTGATGGTTGGTATCGATTTCCGTCCGGTCTGCGCCGTTCCAGAACAGTTCCGGATGGAACTGGTTGCGCAGGTAGCGGTTTTCATGGTCTTGTCTGCGTAAAATGGCGGGCCAGCGGGCGGACAGCTCCATGGCCATACCGGCAAAATGGTTGCCGGAACCGGGAAACACAAAGGCTATCTTCCCGGAACCGCCAAGGGGAGCAGGGTTGAAAAACAGCCGGTCACGCAGGGCAGGGGGGATAACCGGCAGGGTGGCATTGTCTTCCGTCTGAACCGTACGCAGGCCCAGTTCCAGCAGGGCGAGCAGTTCTTCACGGTTGCGGGCCACCAGGGTCAGGGCCAGTGGTTTCGCCTCTGCCGTCGTGCCCTGCAGATGGCGTTGACGGGCCAGTGCGGACAGCTTGTTATCCGATACGGCAGCGGTCTCTTGACGCAGATGTTCGATTTCCGAAAGCAGTTCCCGGCGGTTCTCACCTGCAAGCACAAAGAGCGATTCCGCCGGTATTCCCAGCGGCTCAGGAGCGGTTACCCTCATCCCCTCCCTTCTCCCAGAGGGAGAAGGGCAAGCTTGACCCTCTCCCTCTGGGAGAGGGTGGCCAAAGGCCGGGTGAGGGTTTTCCCACCCTTCCAGCAGGACGTGGTGGCAGGAGCCGTCCACGCCAAAGACGCCGACTCCGGCCCGGCGCGGGCCATCGGCCCGGTTGCGCAGCCAGTAGCGGGGAGTGGTGGCAAGGTACAACGGGCTTGTACCGGAAACCTGTTCCAAGGGCGCAGATGGTGCGCCGCAGGGGGGGATGATCTCCTGATGCAGGGCCAGGCAGCAGCGGACCAGGGAAGCCAGACCCGATGCCGCGCCGGTATGGCCGATCGATCCACTCAGGCTGGAAACGGCGCAGGAGCGCGGCTGATGAACCGCTCCGTAGCAGTCCGCCAGGGCTGCTGCCTCCATGCGGTCTTCCGCAGGGTGCCCGCTTCCGTGCGCTTCCAGATAGCTGACTGTGGACAGATCGATGCCTGAATCGCTACAGGCCCGCTGCACAGCCAGATTGTAGGCTGCCTGCTGCGGGATAACGGTTGTACCACCGGAGCTGCCGATGCCGCGAATGACCGCGTAAATGCGGTCGCCGTCTTTTTCGGCATCGGAAAGCCGCTTGAGTACCAGCGCAGCAGCACCTTCGCCCACCAGACTGCCGTCGGCCCCCTGGTCAAAGGGAGTGGTTGCGCCGGAGCGGGACAGTTCTCTCGTTTCGTGGTGTCCCAGCACGGCCCGCAGGTCACCGGCCAGATCAACCGCCCCCACCAGGGCGCGGTCAAGTTCCCCCTGTTGAAGCTGTCTGACAGCGGTTTCCAGGGCGCGGATGCCGGAGCTTTCCTCACTGGACAGGGTAAAGCCGGGACCGCCGAACCTGAATTCCCGGGCGATCCTGCTGGCAACGATGTTGCCCAGCGCTCCCATGGTGCGGTTGGCGTTAAGCGGCGGTCCGGCAGCCTCCCGCAATTGTGTTGTCCAGTTGTCCAGTTCTTCCGGCGACAGATCCAGTCCGGCATCCTTTGCCCAGCGGGCGGCTTGTTCTGCCAGGGACCAGCGGAAGCTGAAGTTGGTACTGTTCAGGTCAAGGGCGATACCCACAAAGACGCCGCTGCGCTGGTTGCCTTCCCGGCCGATACCGGCATCGGCAAGGGCTCCGGCAGCGGTTGTAAGCATCAGAAGCTGCTGGGGTAACATCTCTTCCAGTTCTTTGGGGGGGATACGGAACTGGGTTGCAGCCACATCAAGGCTGTTCAGATAGAAACCGTTGAAGGTCGTCTGATCCAGCCCCAGCTCTTTAAACCATTTACTTTGTCCGGCGTTCCACCATGTTGAGGGTGGGGCTGGCTGAATAACCTCATCGCCGCCCAGCAACCGCTGCTGGACTGCGCTCAGTCCTTGCCAGGGACCGAAACTGGCGTCCATGCCGACAATGGCTATCGGCTCGGGTGGCGGTGTTTGTAGGGGCGTATTGCTATACGCCCCTACTGGAATCCACTCTTCCACCAGTAAGTGAGCGTTGATACCGCCGAAGCCGAAGGCGCTGACCGCTGACCGGCGCGGAATGCCGTCGCCGCGGCGTTGCCAGGGAGTGCTGGAGGTCAGTACCGTAAAGGGGCTGTTGTCCAGGTTCATACCCGGCTGCGGACGGTTGAAGTTGGCGGTGGGGGGCAGGGTTTCATGCTGCATGGCCAGCAGCACCTTGGTCAGGGCTGCAGCTCCGGCAGCGGTGAGCAGATGACCGATGTTGGACTTGACCGAGCCGATCACGCAACGTTGCGCCTGTTCGGGAATACCCTGCCACAACTCCCGCAGGCTGGCCACTTCCACGGCGTCTCCCACCGGGGTGCCGGTGGCATGGCATTCGATCAGATCGATATCATCCGGGTTCCAGCCTGCCTGAGCATAGGCGGCGGACATGGCCCGCACCTGGCCTTCCGACGAAGGGGCCAACAGACTGCCGCCCAGGTCGTTGGAAAGTCCGATCCCCCTAATGACGCCGTAAATGCGGTCGCCATGGGCCAGGGCATCCTCCAGCCGTTTCAGCAGGAAGATGCCAGCTCCTTCGCCCACCAGCAGGCCGTCGCCGGAGGCGTCCAGCGGCGCTGCAATGCCTCGTTTGGATAATGCCCGCAATTGCGAAAATCCCATCTGGGTATACAAGGGGTCGGGACGGGAGACACCGCCGGTCAGCATGGCGTCGGCACGGCCGGAGCGCAGTTCGTCCATGGCCAGTTTGATGGCGTAGAGGGAGGAGGCGCAGGCAGCGTCCAGGGTGCAGTGACCGCCGCTCAGACCGAGGCTTTCGGCAAGGATGCCTGCCGGTAATCCGGCAACATAGCGGTTCAACGGGGCAATAGCGGTTTGTTGTGCGGAACTGCCGGTCAAGGCTTCTTCAAAGGTCCTGCCCAGCCACTGCCGGGCCAGTCCGGCGGAGGATTCAGTGGGTAGCGCCAGATTGCCGATGATGACACCGGTGCGGGAACGGTCCAGCTGTCCGGTTTGCGCATCGTTAAAGGCCAATGTGCCGGCAGTGACCAGCAGGTGAAACAGCGGGTCCAATCCTGCCAGGCCCTCAACAGAGGGGACGCGGTCAATGAAACAACCCTTGCGGGAGTAAACATGGTCAGGCTTTGCCACCTCCGGATCAAAGGCGGCATCGGGGGACAGATGCCAGCGGCCTGCCGGGACGTCACGCACTGCGCTCTGCCCGTTACGGATGTTATCCCAGAAACGGCCGATATCCGGGGCATCGGGAAAGATACTACCGATCCCGACAATGGCGATTGAAGGCGGATGCTGCATCTCAGGCAACGTGACGCCCGGAAGCGTCCTGCTCGTTTTCGTCTGACAGGCGGTTGCGCTGGAATGCCCGTTCCAGCGACGGATCAATAACGCACTCATAGCCTTCAAGCCGTGCAACCAGTTTTCCGGTATGGCGGTCCAGGAATTCCACATCGGCGGTGGCACCATGCTCCCGCTCTGCGGTTACGCGGATGATGATCTGCGCTCCGTCACGGGGGAAGGTGTCATGGTACTGGCGGTAACGGCCGGCAAAGCAGGGTAGTGACGCTGCTCCGAAACGGTGAAAACTCCAGAGTATCATCAACTGGAAGGCGCAATCCATAACCAGCGGATCTGACAGCCAGGAACTGCGCAACGGTTGCCGTATCCAGCGAGAAGGTTGCGGCGCTGCGTTGACCAGCGCGGCAATGCCCTTGGGATAACAGCTTTCAACCTGCTGGATACCCTGCAGATCAGGGCCGTGGAACAACCGCTGCGGATCGTAGAGCCTGCTGTTCAACGGGGCGTAAGGGGCAGCCGGTGGATCAGGTATGGAACGGATCCCCTCTGGCAACTGCTTGGCCAGCACAACCTCACCCCTGGCATGGAGCACGGGACGCTGGTCATGTCCGGCGGCTCCGGTCAGTTCCACCGAGACAATGTACAAAGAATCCCGCTTTTCCGCACGACCGGCCATGACCTGCAACCCCAGGGTCTGGTTTGGTTCCATGGTTACCCCTTTGCAGATGCGCAGGTCGTTGAAACCGTGGAAATGCAGCCCCGGATTGCCGTGCAGGGCGCCATGGGAGAGCCATTCCATGATCATGGCCATGGGCAGAACGGCATGGCCATCCATGACATGGGACTTGAGGAACGGGTAGTCCTCAACGGAAAGATTCAGGTTAAAAGCGCAGGAAAGCGGCTTGGCAGCAGCCGGTCCGGGAACGGCAAGCGGCTTGCCCGCTGCACCGGCCATGGCTACCACTTCAACCGGCTCTTCAGTGGAGGCGATCTCGCGGATCAGAAGTTCACCGCCGGCCTCAAGGGAAATCAGACCAATTCCCTCATCGGCAAAGACTTTTTTCAGGGCCGGTGTCACCATGCCCCCATCCCAGGGGCCCCAGTTAAAGCTGACCACACGGCAGCCGGGACGGCGGCGCGATTCGGCCTGGGCCAGTTTGTTGAGTACTTCGTTGGCCACGGCGTAGTCCACCTGGCCTTTGCGGCCAAAACGGCCGGTGGTGGAGCCGAACAGGGCGATGAAGCGCAGATGATCGTCACTGGTTGCATCCAGCAGTGTCCGTAAGCCCGATACCTTGGTGCCGTAGACCAGAGCAAACTGTTCGCTGGTCTTGTCCGTAATCAGGCGGTCAGCCAACACACCGGCGCCGTGGACAATGCCCCGGATCGGCCCGTATTCCTTGCGGATATCCTGCATCAGTGCGGAAATGGCCTCGCTGTCCCGTATGTCAACGGAACGGTAGATGGCCTGACCACCGGCAGCCCCGACCCGTGCCAGGGTGGAGCGCAGCTCCCGACCGGCAAGGATGGTGCGGTACTGCTCCTCAATCTCGCGGGGGTGCAGTTTTCCGGTGGCATGCTCCAGAATGCCCCGCTTGATCATGCTTTCATCGGTCAGCAATTCCAGCCAGGCCGGTTCCGGCATCAGCTCGGAACTCCGCCCCAGCAGTACCAGCAACGGTTTGAACGCCTCTGCCAACGCTACCACAGCGGCAGTGGTGACTCCCCGTCCGCCACCGGTTACCACCACCACGTCGCCGGGATTGATCGGTGCGGTTTCCGGCGCTTTCAGCGCAGGCAGATCAGCCAACTCAAGCATGAACCTGCCCTGGGGATTCAGGCCAACCTCAACCGGTCCGCTGCGGAACAGTTCAGCGGCAACCGCCTTTGCTGCGGAGGTACGGTCTTCAAAACCGCCCAGGTCGATGGCTTTGCAGAAAACGTCCGACCATTCCCTTGATGCAGTCTTTGCCAGCCCTGCCAGCCCGCCGGAAAGCGGGTCAACCAGAATACTTGCTTCTCCGCAGCCGAAGTAGCCGTCAAGGCGGGAAATGGTGGTAAAGAGGGCGCCTTTTCCGGTGGCCGCAGACCTGCGCAGATTTGGCGCAGCACTCTTCAGCAGCAGGAAGGCATTCTCAAGGAAGCGGTCGTCGGAACCGGTTGAAGGAGCCACAATGACCAGTCCGGCAATATCAACCTTTGTTGTGGACTCTGCCGCTTCTTCAATATCCACCAGCCTGACGGTGCGGCCTGCGCTGCGTAACAGCGAACAGAGCTTTTCGGCAAAGGGGGAGGCATCGTTGGTCACCCAGATTTCGCCATCCAGTGATACGGCAACTGCTTCAGCTTCAACCGGCAATGGGCTGGGGGTGATGGCGCTACGGTTGACGGTCTGTTGTGTTGTAGGCGCAGGTACTGCAGCGGGAGAGATATTTTCCGTTGTCTGTGAAGCTACAGGAGTGCTACATGCAACCGTGTCTGCCCCCAGATAGGCTGAGATATCGCCCAGGGTACGCAGGGCACCCAACTGTTCGGGGCCGATGACCGGTGAGCCGGGCAAGCGCTCCTGTAGTGCAGAAAGTATCTCCACCCGCTTGATGGAGTCTATCCCCAAGTCCGAATCCATGCCCATATCCAGTTCCAGCATTTCCACCGGATAGCCGGTCTTCTCGGCTACCACGGACAGCAGGGTTGCGGTGACGTTACCGGCAACTGCTACCGGGGTACTGTTTGCAGCAGTTGCGCCTGCCCCCAGATAGGTGGCGATGTCGCCCAGGGTACGCAGGGTGCCCAACTGTTCCGGGCCGATGACCGGTGAGCCGGGAAGCCGTTCCTGCAGGGCGGAGAGGATTTCCACTCGCTTGATGGAGTCTATCCCCAAGTCCGAATCCATGCCCATATCCAGTTCCAGCATTTCCACCGGATAGCCGGTCTTCTCGGCTACCACGGAGAGCAGGGTCTCGGTGACGTTACCGGCTGCTGCTGCCGGGACGCTACTGGCCGTGTCTGATCCTGCGGCGCCTGCCCCCAGATAGGCGGCGATGTCGCCCAGGGTACGCAGGGTGCCCAACTGTTCGGGGCCGATGACCGGCGAGCCGGGCAAGCGCTCCTGCAGGGCGGAGAGGATTTCCACCCGCTTGATGGAATCGATACCCAGGTCCGAATCCATCCCCATATCCAGCTCCAGCATCTCCACCGGATAGCCGGTCTTCTCGGCTACCACGGACAGCAGGGTCTCGGTGACGGCAGTGTTATTCCCCCTCCCTTGACGGGAGGGGGTAAGGGGGAGGGTGATGTTTCCAGCTGAGACCATGTTTCCGGCATCCCCCCCACCCTGACCCTCCCCCGCCAGGGGGGAGGGAACGGTGAGATAGGCGGCGGTTGTCGTGGCCGGTGTCGGCAGCGACAGGGGCATGCATGTTGGCAGCCCGCCCTGCAACACCTGCTGCTGTTGCACCAGCAGGGTCTGGATGGTGCGGGTTGCGGTCTCCTGACCTTCCAGGAACCGGCGATGCAACTGGGCGGTCTCCTCCTGCATCTTTTGCAGTACCGACATCCCTTCACGGGTGACCCGCAGCGATTCAGCCAGTGCATCACGGGAAACGGCAGGGTCCAGGGTCCGGGGTCCAGGGTCCAGGTTAGAGTCAAAAGCCCTTACTGGTCCCTGGCCCCTGGCCCCTGGACCCTGAATTACCGGTGGTCGCTTGGGCCGCGGCTTCATATAGTTGGCGCCGCAGATCGGTATGGTCATGGCCGGTTTTTTAGCATTGGCTGCTGGTGGCTGATACTCCTCATCCCAGCGTGTCAATTGCAGATCATAGCCCAGTGCAGCCAGGCGGGACAGCAGACGGGCCAGATCAACAATACCGGAACGCTTGCCGTTGGAAGAATCAAGGGCCATGGCAGTATGTTCCCGTTCCCCCAGAATGGCCGAGACCAGCCCGGTGAGGCGGGCTCCGGGGCCGACCTCCACAAAGGTGCGCACCCCTTCGGTGTACATCGCTTCTATCTGGGCAACAAACTCCACCGGACGGGCCAGTTGATTGCCCAGCAGCTCCCTTGCTGTCTGGGGATCAGCCGGGTAGCGAGAGGCTGTGCTATTTGCATAGACCGGTATGGTTCCGGCGTGCAGCTCGATCCCCTCCAGTGCGGTCAGGAACGGCTTGGCAGCCTCGGCCACCAGTGCGCTGTGGAAAGCGGCGGCAACCGGCAACTGCTTGGCGGTCAGCCCCCGTGCAGCACAGGCGGCTATTGCCCGTGCGATCTCGGTGCTGCTGCCGGACAGCACTGACTGTGTCGGCGCATTGCGGTTGGCGATTACCAGATCCAGCTGTTCATCGGCAAGCAGCTTTTCAACATCAGCCAGTGGCGCAGAGACCGCCAGCATGCTGCCGGGGTCATTGTTGCTGCCTGCGGCCATCAGGCGGCCACGCAGGCGGGAAAGCAGATGCAGGGAGTTTTCATCAATGCGGCCAGCTGCGCACAGTGCGGCCAATTCACCATAGCTGTGACCGGCAACGGCATCAGCGGTAATGCCGAAGCCTGCCAGTGTCTTTAAGGCCCCCAGACTGACCGCGCCGATGGCCGGTTGGGCAACCTGGGTGGAACGTAATGCAGCCTCCTGACGATCCTTTGTTTCATCATCAAAGGGACTGGCCGGGTAGATCAGGTCAGATAACAAAGCACCTTCCGCCGGGATGAAATCCTTGTCGGCATGGGCAAGGGTTTCCAGCATTTGGGGGAATCGGCAGGCGATATCCCGCAGCATGCCGGTGTACTGGGCGCCCTGGCCGGGAAACAATAGGCCCAGTTTGCCCGGCTTGCTGTTGCAGGAGAAGCTGACGCCGTCCGGCGTAACCCATGAACTCTGTGCATTCTTACGGAGCATGGCGCGGGCACTGTCCACTACGGCAGAAAGCTTGGTCCTGTTGCGCTCCACCACCAATGTCAGGCGGCAGGGGGCGTTGCTGTCAAAGGATTTCCGTGCAGCATGAGCCGCAGCGCGCAGGTTGTCCCAGCTTCCGTCCACTGGCAGTGCAGACAATGAAGCTTCCAGGGCTGTAGCGTCTGCGCCGGAGAGCGCGATGATCTGGACATCGCCGTCCCAGAGGGCAGATTGCGGCGCTGCCGATTGATACTCTTCCAGTACCAGGTGGAAGTTTGAACCGCCAAAACCGAAGGCGCTGACAGCGGCGCGGCGCGGTGAACTGCCCCGTTGCAGCCAGGGACGTTTGCTGGTGCTCATGTAAAAGGGGGTAGCGCCGTTCGCCACCTCATCCAGCGGTTTGCGGACCTTGATGGTGGGGGGCAGTACCTTGCGATGCAGGGCCAGGGTAGCCTTGATCAGTCCGGCTGCTCCGGCTGCCGCCTTGGTATGGCCGATCTGGGACTTGACCGAACCCAGAGCGCACCAGGGACTGATGGCGTCACCAAACACTTCACGCAGGGCCGTGGCCTCCACCACATCTCCGGCCTTGGTGCCGGTGCCGTGGGCTTCCAGCAGGCCGATATCATTGGGGGTAACACCGGCCAGCTGGTAGGCATCCAGCAAGGCTTTTTTCTGACCAGCGCTGCTTGGGGCATAGATGGCATCCCCTTTGCCGTCGCTGGAGGTGCCGATCCCCTTGATCACGGCGTAGATACGGTCGTTGTCACGCTCTGCATCGGCCAGCCGCTTCAGCACCACGATCCCCAGGCCTTCGCCCAGGATGGTGCCATCGGCTGAACTGTCGAACGGTTTGGCATTGCCGGTGGGGGAGAGGGCAGGGGTCTTGCTGAAGCAGGTGTACATGAAGATGTCATTAAAGGTGTCAACACCGCCGGTGATGACCATGTCCGATTTACCGGTGGCCAGTTCCATGGCTGCAAGATGCACAGCAGAGAGCGAGCTGGCGCAGGCGGCATCCACCACGCAGTTGGTACCGCCAAGATCAAACTGTTTGCTGATCCGTCCGGCCACCACATTGCCCAGCAGGCCGGGGAAGGAGTTCTCCTGCCAGGGGACGTAGGAGTCGGCAATACGCTGCACCACATCTTCGGCAACCGTATCGTCAACCCCGGATTCCTTCAGCGCCTTGCGCCAGATAGGGTGTCCCAGGCGGGCGCCCAGGGGAATGACCAACTCCAGGGTGCCGGTTACGCCGAGGATGACGCTGACTCGGCTTCGATCATACTCCCGTTCCGGCCCGTATCCGGCATCCTTCAGCGCCTGTCCGGCAGCCACCAGCCCCAGCAGTTGGGAGGTGTCGATGGCCTCCAGCGCGTTGGGAGGGATATTGAACTCCATGGGATTGAAGTCAATGGTTGAAAGGAAACCGCCCCGGTTGCCGTAGGTGCGGTCCGGGCTCTTCTGGTCCTGATCGTAATAATCGGCGGTATTCCAGTGGGTTTCAGGAATGTCGGTTATGGCGTCAACACCGTTTTCAATGGCGGACCAGAAGGCGGTGCGGTTGTCTGACTGCGGAAAGAGACAGCCGATGCCGATGATTGCCAGAGGGGCGGAAGTGCTGGTGGAAGCTGGTTTTTGATCGTGGGTGTTCACCTGAGATACTCCTTGATCTGTGCAAGTTCAAGCGGCTCCATGCGCAGGGTGTCGGCCGGAAGCTCTACCCCCTGGCAGCGGAGAAAATTGGCGCGGATAACAACAGCAGTTCCAAACAGGATATTGTGGGCAACGGTGACGACGTCGCGTCTGGCCGGGGCTGCCAGGAATGAACCGGCGGTCCACTCGTTAAAGGCTCCCATGGCAGGACCGCACCAGACCTGATAATCGATCTTGCGTGATGATTCTCCATCCTTGGCCCAGTGGGCGGCTTGCCCAAGATACCAGCGGAACACCAGTGCCATGCGGTGTTTGGGTTCCCGCTCGGCCCGTTCCACCTGGCGGGGGTCCCGCTTGAGGAAAAAGCTGCGAGTCTGTTGCCAGACCGCCTCCAGTGGCGTCAGAAACAGGGTCTTTTCCAGCTTCTCACGTTCAGCAGCCGGGATATCATCAAGGCTTGCGTGTGCACGGTATAGCTCATACAGCTTTGCGGCCCGCATCGGAAACATGGTGCCCCGCTTCAGGACCTGCACCGTTACCCCCATCTCGAACATGTCGGCGGCAGGGGCCATGGTCACGTCGGCCTGACGAGTCTCGGCCAGCATGGCGCGCACCTCGTCGGAGGCGCCGGATTCAACGCAAGCCTGATGGGCTGAACCTACCATGATCCAGGCAGCGCCCATGGTGAAGGCAGCGGCAGCAGAGGCAGGGGTGGATATACCGCCCCCAAGCCCTACCCGCAGCGGCATGATGTAGCCATGTTCCTGTCGGGAGCGTTGGGCCAGCGACAGCAGGGTTGGAAAGAGGGTGGTGGCTGGCCGGTTATCGGTGTGGCCGCCGGAATCGGCTTCTGCGGTAATATCCTGGGCCATGGGGATATGGGCGGCCAGTTCCGCCTGTTCCGGGGTGATATCCCCCCGGGACAGCAACTCTTTCAGCAGCGCAGGGGGGGGAGGGGCGAAAAATCGAGCAGCCAGCTCTTCCCGCGAGACCTTGGCAATAATCCGGTTGGGGGTGACAATGGAGCCGTCCTGGCCCCGGTGGATGCCATGTACCCGGTAACGCACCAGCGGCAGGGTCAGCTTCAGGAAAGCGGAAGCCTCAACCAGGCGAACCCCTTTTTTGATGTACAGTTCAGCCAGGGCTGCCTCCAGATCCGGCTCATGGGGCGAATGGATCAGGTTGCAACCAAAAGGGAGGCCGCTTGCAACTAAGCGATCAACCGCAGCTTCAACTACGGCAAGGGGCAAGCCTGCCGCGCCGAAGAACCCCAGCATCCCGGCTTTGCCCAGGGCTTCTGCCATGGTGACGGAGCTGATCCCCTTGGCCATTGAACCGCCCAGGTAGGGATAGCGTATCCCCAGATCGCAGCAGAATGAAGAGTCGCCCAGGTTTTCAGGCAGGCAGGCAGGGGCGTGGGCGATCAGCGGCAGGGTGCCTGCCGGGGCGGTGTCCTTGCCCAGCACTGCGGTGCCGCCTGAGGCTGCAACTGCAGTATTGTTCTGTCTGACCAGAAACAGCGGCTTGTGCAGCAGGCGAATCTGCTCGCTCAGCGCTGCTGTTTGAACGGGTTGTTCTGATTGATACCAGCCGGGCAACGGTTGACCGGCGCTGACCGGTTTGCCGGATGGGCAGATGGATAAAGGGGATGAAGGCAACGGCGCATCTCCTGTTCAGGGGATACCTGCAGCAAGTGATTGCCAGTGGCAATCGCTCGTACCTGATGCAGGCTAAAATTAAATACCACAATCTATCTTAAAATAAGCGTGAACACAAGATAAACGGGTGCTTTTCGGTATTTTATCTATGGTTTGAGGCAAGCAGTGCCCTGTTATCCATGGCAGGATGCATAAAGAGGCTTGACACCGGCATGGTGATGCTATAGTGGGGTTATTCCGGTACGATGCAACGGATTCCATTGAAATGAGGAGGCAGCGTGTTATGAGTCTGGTAAAATTGTATGATACAACCCTGCGGGACGGCACCCAGGCAGAGGATATTTCCTTTCTGGTGGAGGACAAGATTCGCATCGCCCACAAACTGGATGAACTGGGAATTCATTATATAGAGGGGGGGTGGCCCGGCAGTAACCCCAAGGATGTAGCTTTTTTTAAGGACATTAAAAAGTCGAAGCTCTCACAGGCCAAGATAGCTGCCTTCGGTTCTACCCGGCGGGCAAAGACCACGCCGGACAAGGACCACAACATCAAGACCCTGATTGCTGCCGAGCCGGACGTCATCACCATCTTCGGCAAGACCTGGGATTTTCATGTCAGAGAGGCGCTACGCATATCTTTAGAGGAAAATGTCGAGCTCATTTTCGACTCCCTGGAGTTCCTGAAGCAGAATGTCGGCGAGGTGTTTTACGATGCTGAGCATTTCTTTGACGGCTACAAGGCAAACCCGGACTACGCCATCAAGACCCTGAAAGCAGCCCAGCAGGCCAAGGTGGATTGCATCGTGTTGTGTGATACCAATGGCGGAACAATGCCATATGAAATAGCTGAAATCATTACCGCAGTTAAGAAGCATATCAAGACTCCCCTGGGAATTCATACCCACAATGACGGCGAATGTGCCGTGGCCAACTCGATCCAGGCAGTACATCACGGCATTGTGCAGGTACAGGGCACTATTAACGGCTTTGGTGAGCGCTGCGGCAATGCCAACCTCTGCTCCATCATCCCGGCCATCAAGCTGAAGTTGAAGCATGACTGTATCAGTGATGAGCAGTTGCGGCGCATGCGGGAAGTGTCTCACTACGTTTACGAGCTGGCCAACATCTCCCCCGAGAAGCGTCAGGCCTACGTGGGCAAGTCAGCCTTTGCCCACAAGGGTGGGGTGCATGTCAGCGCCATTCAGCGCCATCCTGAAACCTATGAGCATATCCGCCCGGAACTGGTCGGCAACTCTACTCGTGTGCTGGTTTCCGACCTGTCCGGTCGTTCCAACATCCTGGCAAAAGCCGAGGAGTTCAACATTAACCTTGACAGTAAGGATCCGGTTACTCAGGAGATTCTGGAGTCGATCAAGGATATGGAAAACCGTGGTTTTCAGTTTGAAGGGGCCGAGGCATCCTTTGAGCTGTTGATGAAGAAGGCTCTTGGAACACACCGTAATCACTTCCAAGTTATGGGATTCAGAGTTATTGATGAAAAGCGTACCGATGATCAGAGCCCGACCGCTGAGGCTACCGTCAAGGTCAAAGTGGGGGGCAAGATCGAGCACACTGCCGCCGAAGGCCACGGTCCGGTGAATGCTTTGGACAATGCACTGCGCAAAGCCCTGGAGAAATTCTACCCCAAGCTGAAGGAAGTGAAGCTGCATGATTACAAGGTGCGGGTGTTGCCAGCCGGTCAGGGGACTGCGTCGTCCATCCGTGTTTTGATTGAGTCTGGCGACAAGCAGGTCCGCTGGGGTACTGTCGGTGTTTCGGATAACATCATTGATGCTTCGTACCAAGCGCTGATCGACAGCATCGATTACAAGCTGCATCGTTCTGAAGAGTCGTAGGCTCAGATTTTTGTGGAACGGCAACGGGTTGTAATGGCTGTTGTTGCGTTTGTTGTTGCGCTTTATCTGTTGTTGCCGGGCCACTTGGGCGGGAATGTTTCCGCTGGGGTGGCCCGGTCTGTTTTGGAAGAGCCTGTTGGATGGCTTAAAATCTCGGGTGATGTGGATTTTCCTGGTGTGTATCCCATTTCCGTCAATAGTGTGACACAAGAGGTCATTTTATTGGCGGTGCCTTTATGTGGTATTCCAGCGGCGTTTGACGATCATTCGGCAAGCTCTGGAAGTGATCTGAATATTTCTTGTTTGTCAGGTGGATTGGCTACGGTGATTGCAACTCCCATGAGCTCGACTGAACGGCTTATTCTGGATATTCCGATTGACCTGAACCGTGCAACCGCTGCTGACCTTGAGAAAATTCCGGGAATCGGGCCGGTGATGGCGGAACGGATCGTGGTCTTTCGTCAAAAAAATGGCGAATTTAGCCGGTTTGAGGAGTTGGAGATGGTTCAGGGGATAGGCAGTAGAAAGTTGGAGCATTTGTCGAAATACCTGCAACTTACTGACAATAAAACAAAATACTGAGATTTGGCTCCTCGCCACTGTTCTTTTGATTCAACTTGGCACACAAGGTGTATATAGACTTCCCATCAGTTTTTTCTGAAGCCTATGCAGTATATTCAAGTATCTCTGAGGGAGGGATTATACCATGAAATGTCCACGGTGCAACGGTCGCATGTTTGCAGAAACCTACTATGATTTCGTTCGTTCCTTTGATGCTTGGAAGTGCAGCTGTTGCGGCGAGGTACTTGATGCAACAATCCTCCAGAACAGGAGCCGCAACCATTAGGAGTGGCGGATCGGTCCTGTTTGTCTTTAAATGAGGACTCGTTTTACCGGGTCCTCATTTTTTGTGGCTATATTTTCTTGACCCATCTTAAGACGGGTGCTAATGTCACCGACAATATTTCGTCATCCTTTTAATCTAACCCGGAGAGGTTACAAAAGGTGCATCAGAACCAGCCAATATTCAGGAAGGGCCTGTTCGCCTGTGTGCGGAGAGGCTCTTTTTTTGCGTCTACCATCCTGGAAGAGGAGGGAAACAGATGACAGATTCGACAGGTAGAACCATTTTGTTGGATGGTAGTGGTATTCGCAGGGCCATTACCCGTATATCCCATGAAATTCTTGAGAAAAACAAAGGACTTTCCGATGTGGTGCTGATTGGTATTCAGTCCGGTGGTGCCCATCTGGTGCGGGAGATATCCCGCTGTATGGAAATAATTGAAGGGGAACGGGTGCTGACAGGTTCTGTGGATATTACGCTCTATCGGGATGATTTCAAGAGCCAGAACCCCCATAAGTCGGTGGGAAAGACCGATATCGCCTTTTCCCTGGAGGGTAAACGAGTCGTGCTGGTGGATGATGTGTTGTACACCGGTCGGACTATTCGGGCAGCTATGGATGCTTTGATGGATTATGGCAGACCCACCAATATTCAACTTGCTGTGCTGATCGACCGTGGACATCGTGATTTGCCGATCCGGGCTGATTATGTGGGGCGTAATGTTCCCACCAGTACAAAGGAGAATGTGGAGGTCCTGTTTGACGGCCAACAGCAACCGGTTGAGGTCATACTGGAAAAATAATGGGAGGGGCTATGGAGTTCAGGCATAAGCATATCATTGCGTTACGCGACCTGTCGAAGGAAGATATCGAGTTATTGCTTGCCACTGCCGAAAGTATGCGGGAGGTGAACAGCCGTGACATCAAAAAGGTGCCGACCCTGCGGGGAAAAACCATCATCAACCTGTTTTACGAATCATCCACCCGTACCCGCACCTCGTTTGAAATCGCCGGCAAGCGTCTTTCGGCGGACACGGTCAATATCGCCCCTTCAAACAGTTCCGCCACCAAGGGGGAGACACTGGCTGATACTGCGCTTAACCTGCTGGCCATGAAGCCGGATATCATCGTCATGCGCCATGCGGTGTCCGGTTCCCATTACTTTCTGGCGAACAAGGTCAACTGTTCCATCATCAATGCCGGTGACGGGGCTCACGAGCACCCTTCCCAAGGGCTTTTGGATATGCTGACCATCAAGGACCGCTTCGGCAGGCTGGATGGTCTGAAGGTGGCCATAGTGGGGGATATCACCCACAGCCGGGTGGCCCGCTCCAATATCCAGGGACTGACCAAGATGGGCTCGTCAATCTACCTGGCCGGTCCTCCCACCATGATGCCGCCGGGGGTGGAAAAACTGGGCAATGTCACGGTCTGCAACACCATGAAGGAGGCCATCCAGGATGCCGATGTGGTGATGATGCTGCGCATACAGCAGGAACGCCAGGGCAAGACCCTGATGCCCAATACCCGTGAGTATTCACGCTATTTTGGCCTGAACCCTGAGAATCTGAAACTGGCCAAGCCTGAGGCCATGGTGATGCACCCCGGTCCGATTAACCGTGGGGTGGAGATGTCATCCTACGTGGTGGATGGCGACCAGTCCCATATCCTCAAGCAGGTGGAGAACGGTGTGGCGGTGAGGATGTCGATGTTGTATCACGTCTGTGGTGGAGAGCTGGCAGAGTAGGGGCAGCCCCGGGTGGCTGCCCGGTTTGGGATATGTTTTGGGCGACCACATTGGGTCGCCCCTACAGAATTGATAATTGTTACGAGGTGACCATATGAATCTTCTGATCAAAGGCGGCAGGGTTATCGACCCATCCCAGGGCATTGATGATACCCTTGATGTTGTGGTGGAAAATGGTCGTGTGAAAGAGATTGGGAAAGGCCTGTCTGCTCCGGCTGACGCGGAGACGATTGATGCTAGCGGAAAGTATGTGGTACCCGGTCTGATCGATATGCATGTCCATCTGCGTGATCCCGGCCTGGAATATAAGGAAGATATTATCTCCGGCACAAAGGCGGCCGTGGCCGGTGGATTTACCTCGGTCTGCTGTATGCCCAACACCAAGCCGGTGATCGACAACAAGGCGGTGGCCACCTATATCATCAACAAAGCCAGGACTGAAGGGTCTTGCAATGTATTCCCGGTTGGGAACATTACCTATGGCATGAACGGCGAACGGATGGCCGAAATGGGTGAACTGAAGGAATCCGGCTGTGTGGCGGTTTCCGATGACGGTAAGCCGGTGAAGAACAGCGAGCTGATGCGTCGGGCACTGGAGTACGCCAAAGGCATGGGTATTCTGGTGATCTCCCACGCTGAAGAACTGGACCTGGTTGGGGCAGGGGTAATGAATGAAGGTTTTACCTCCACCGAACTTGGCCTTAAAGGGATTCCCCGGGTGGCTGAGGATATTGCCACTGCCCGGGAGGTGATGCTGGCCGAATATACCGGGGCACCGGTGCATATCGCCCATGTTTCCACTGAAGGGGCAGTGCGGATCATACGTGACGCCAAAGCGCGCGGGGTACAAGTGACCTGTGAAACTGCTCCACACTACTTTACGCTCACTGACGATGCGGTGCGCGGTTACAACACCAATGCCAAGATGAACCCGCCGCTGCGTGAGGTGGCAGACGTGGCAGCCATCAAAGCCGGGCTTGTTGACGGAACCGTAGATGCCATAGCCACAGACCACGCTCCCCACCATCTGGATGATAAAGATGTGGAGTTCAGCGAAGCGATGAACGGCATCATTGGCCTGGAGACTTCGCTGCCCCTTTCGCTGAAACTGGTGAATGATGGTGTGCTGACACTTCAGCAGCTTGTTGAAAAAATGAGTTGTAATCCTTCGGAAATACTAGGGCTTGGTCGTGGCACGCTCAAGGTTGGCGGTGTAGCTGACATAACCGTTATTGATCCGAACAAGCAATGGCTCGTTACTGCGGAAGGGCTTGCCAGCAAGTCAAAAAACTCTCCATGGCTGGGCGAAACCATGACCGGCGCTGCGGCATGTACTGTGGTTGATGGAAAAATCGTATTTTCAGGTAGATAAAACAGGAGTCAATGAGTATGAAAGCAATTCTTGCGCTGGCAGACGGGCGCATCTTTGAAGGCAGATCTTTTGGTGCAGGTGGCGAGGCAATCGGAGAAGTGGTGTTCAACACCGCCATGACCGGTTACCAGGAAGTACTCACCGATCCCTCCTACAAAGGGCAGATGGTCACCATGACCTACACCCAGATCGGCAACACCGGCATCAACCCGGAGGATATTGAAAGCCGCGGCCTTTTCCTGTCCGGCTTTATCGTGCGGGAATATCTGGATTTTCCGTCTAATTTCCGTTCCACCATGACCCTGGATGCCTATCTGAAAGAAAACGGCGTGGTGGGTATCCATGGGCTTGACACCCGTGCCCTGACCCGGCACCTGCGTGACCATGGCGCCCAGAATGGCATCATCTCCACCGTTGATTTCAACCATGCCTCGCTGGTTGCCAAGGCGAAGGCTATACCCAGTATGGCCGGGCTTGATCTGGCTTCCGGTGTCTCCTGTGACAAGCCGTACCACTGGACAGAAGGTCTCTGGGAACTGGGGGAGGGGTATCCTCAGGTTGATCCCAAAAGTTTGAAGTACAAGGTGGTGGCCTATGACTTTGGCATCAAGTACAACATTCTGCGTTGCCTGGTGGATGCCGGTTGTGATGTGACCGTGGTGCCTGCCACCTTCCCGGCGGAAGAGGCGCTGGCCATGAATCCGGATGGTATCTTCTTGAGTAATGGTCCTGGCGATCCGGAACCTCTGATTGCTTCCATCGGGATTATCCGCAGCTTTGTCGGTAAAAAGCCGATCTTCGGTATCTGTCTGGGACACCAATTACTTGGCCTGGCTCTGGGGGGCAAGACCATCAAGCTTCCCTTTGGCAACCATGGCTCCAACCTGCCGGTCATGGATATGTCCACCCGCAGGGTCGAAATCACTTCCCAGAACCACGGTTTTGCGGTGGATCTGGACTCATTGGGCAAGGACGCCTGTCTGGGGCATGAAAACCTGAATGATCAGACTGTGGAAGGGATCAACCATTGCACGCTGCCGATTTTTTCAGTGCAGCATCACCCGGAGGCGTCACCGGGTCCCCATGATTCCCATTACCTGTTTGGCCGTTTTGTGGAGATGATGGAGAAGAACCGGTAGGGGCGGCTCCGTGTGGCCGCCCTGTTTGGTTGCCCGTGTTGACGTTGCCAGCAGGGCAACCACATGGGATTGCCCCTACAAAAGAACATGAAATATCACGCTCTCTATCAATCAGGCGCTCTATTGGAGCGGGTCCGCGAAGGCTACCGCAGGCTGGCTGCCTGCGATCTCTGTCCCCACCGCTGTGGTGTCAACCGGATACAGGGTGAGCAGGGCCGCTGCCATAGTGGGTTCCAACCCCGCATTGCATCGGCCAACCTGCACCGGGGAGAAGAGCCGCCCATCAGCGGCAGCCGTGGGTCCGGCACCATCTTTTTTTCCGGTTGCACTCTGCGCTGTGTCTTCTGTCAGAACTTTCCCATCAGCCAGCAAGGGAGCGGCGAAACCATGCTGACCCGTGAACTGGCCAAGCGGATGCTGCACCTACAGAAGCGCGGGGCGCACAACCTGAACCTGGTGACCCCCACCCACTGGCTGCCCCAGATCCTGGCGGCGTTGTGGCTGGCCATTCCCCAGGGATTTAACTTACCGATAGTCTGGAACTCCAGCGGCTATGAAACCGTTGATGCGCTGCGCTTGCTGGACGATATTGTCAGCGTCTACCTGCCGGACATGAAGTACAGCGATGACGTTCAGGCAGAAGAACTATCCGGCGCATCGGAGTATCGTGAGGTCAATCGGGCGGCTGTGCAGGAGATGCTGCGCCAAGTGGGCCATCTACAGGTGGATGAGAACGGGATTGCAGTCCAAGGACTGATCATCCGCCATCTGGTATTGCCGCAGGGCAGGGCGGGGTCAGGGGAAACTCTGCCCTGGATAGCCGGACATCTGGGGCGTGATACGCATATCGCCTTGATGAGTCAGTATTTTCCGGCAGACCGGGCCAATGCCATGGAGGGGATCAATCGTGGCCTCTTCCATGATGAGTACGATGCTGCCGTGAAGGCGCTGGAAGAAGCCGGACTTGAGAATGGCTGGGTGCAGGAACTGGAGCAGGAGCGGGGAGCGGTATGAGAACGGTGGTGCTGCTGGTCATCTCCAACATCTTCATGACCTTTGCCTGGTACGCCCATCTGAAAAACCTGAGCAACCGCCACTGGTTCATTGCTGTGCTGGTCTCCTGGGGGATCGCTTTTTTCGAGTACCTGGTCCAGGTCCCTGCCAACCGGATCGGCTACAACGGCTCTTTCTCGCTGGCCCAGCTCAAGATCACCCAAGAGGTGATTACCTTGGCCGTCTTTGTCCCCTTTGCGGTGTTTTACATGGGAGTGCCGCTGAAACTTGATTATCTCTGGGCTGGCTGTTGCCTGGCCGGAGCAGTGTATTTCATATTTAGATAACAACACGAAGGAGTAACGAATAAATGCCGAAAAGAACCGACATCAAAAAAATTCTGATCATCGGCGCCGGTCCCATCGTCATCGGACAGGCCTGCGAGTTTGACTATTCCGGCACCCAGGCTTGCAAAGCGTTGAAGGAAGAGGGGTTCGAGGTGGTGCTGCTGAACAGCAATCCGGCCACCATCATGACTGACCCTGATTTTGCCGACCGCACCTACATCGAACCGGTGACGCCGGAAATTCTGGCCAAGATCATCGAAAAGGAGCGTCCTGACGCCGTGCTGCCCACACTTGGTGGCCAGACCGCTCTTAACACAGCGGTAGCAGTGGCTGAAATGGGGATACTGGAAAAATTCGGGGTAGAGTTGATCGGTGCCAAACTGCCTGCCATCAAGAAGGCGGAAGACCGTACCCTGTTCAAGCAGGCCATGGAAAAGATCGGTCTGTCGGTTCCCAAGTCCGGTCTGGCCCACAATCGCCAGGAAGCGATGGAGGTCATCAAGCAGATAGGCTTCCCAGCCATTATCCGTCCATCCTTTACCCTTGGCGGTACCGGCGGCGGTATTGCCTATAACATGGAAGAGTACGAGCGGATGGCCGTGGTGGGGATCGATGCCTCGCCCACTGACGAGATACTGGTGGAGGAGTCGGTGATCGGTTGGAAGGAGTACGAACTGGAGGTGATGCGGGACACCGCCGACAACGTGGTGATCATCTGCTCCATTGAAAATTTTGATCCGATGGGGGTACATACCGGCGACTCCATCACGGTGGCTCCGGCCCAGACTCTGACCGACAAAGAGTACCAGATCCTGCGGGATGCCAGCCTCAAGATTATCCGTGAAATCGGCGTGGATACCGGTGGTTCCAATATCCAGTTCGGTATCAATCCGCGCGATGGCCGCCTGGTGGTTATCGAGATGAACCCGCGGGTTTCCCGCTCCTCGGCCCTGGCTTCCAAGGCTACCGGCTTTCCCATTGCTAAAATTGCGGCCAAGCTGGCAGTGGGGTATACCCTTGACGAAATCACCAATGACATTACCCGTGAGACTCCTGCCTGTTTTGAACCGAGTATCGACTATGTAGTCACCAAGATTCCCCGTTTTACCTTTGAGAAGTTTCCTGATGCCGATGCCACCCTGACCACCCAGATGAAATCGGT
Source organism: Geobacter sp. UBA6151 (assembly GCA_002423105.1). GTDB lineage: Bacteria > Desulfobacterota > Desulfuromonadia > Geobacterales > Pseudopelobacteraceae > Trichlorobacter. The sequence continues at coordinate 51,953 of DIUT01000030.1, forward strand.
GGGGGAGGTGATGTCCATCGGCAGAACCTTTAAAGAGTCATTCCAGAAAGCGCTCCGCTCCCTTGAGATAGGAGTTTGCGGCATGGACTCCAAATTGTTTGACCTGTCTGAAGAAACCAGGCGTGCTCTTTCCGGCAAGGAGCAGCAACTTTTGCTGGAAAAACTGAAGATTCCCAATGCGGAACGGCTCTGGTATCTGGGGGATGCGCTGCGCAACGGCATGACCGTGGAGGAAATTTATCAGCACACCGCCTTTGATCCCTGGTTTGTCAACAACATCCGCCAGATCATTGAAAAAGAGGATGAGCTGAAAAACCTGAGTCCATCTGCCGTTACCGGGGAGCAACTCTTTGAAGCCAAGCAGTACGGCTTCTCCGACAAGATGCTGGCCAAACTCTGGAAGACTTCGGAGGACAGTGTGCGGGAACTGCGCTGGAAACTGGGGGTCCGCCCGGTGTACAAGCGGGTGGATACCTGCGCTGCCGAGTTTGTGGCCTACACGCCATACCTCTATTCTACCTATGAGCAGGAGTGCGAGGCAGATGTTACAGACCGCAAGAAGATCATCATCCTGGGAGGCGGTCCCAACCGGATCGGCCAGGGGATCGAATTTGACTACTGCTGTGTCCATGGCGTGTTTGCCCTTACTGAGGACGGCTACGAAACCATCATGGTCAACTGCAATCCGGAAACCGTTTCCACTGACTACGACACCTCCGACCGGCTTTACTTTGAGCCGTTGACCCTGGAGGATGTGCTGGAGATAGTGGCCAAGGAAAAGCCGGTGGGGGTTATTGTCCAGTTTGGCGGCCAAACTCCGCTCAAACTGGCAGTGGCGCTGGAAAAGGCCGGGGTTCCAATCATCGGCACATCTCCTGATGCCATTGACCGGGCAGAAGACCGGGAGCGGTTCCAGGAGATGTTGCATAAACTGAATTTGCTGCAACCGGCTAATGGTACGGCCCGTTCGTTTGAAGAAGCTGAAGAAGTTGCCAACCGGATCGGCTACCCTGTGGTGGTTCGTCCTTCCTACGTGCTGGGGGGGAGGGCTATGGAGATTGTGTATGACGTGGAAAACCTGCGCCGTTACATGACAACAGCGGTACAGGCTTCTCCTGAACATCCCATACTGGTGGACAAGTTTCTGGATGCTGCCATCGAGGTGGATGTTGATGCCTTGTGCGATGGTACACAAGTAGTCATCGGCGGCATCATGGAGCATATTGAGGAAGCTGGTATTCATTCCGGCGACTCGGCTTGTTCGTTACCCCCCTATTCCTTGTCCCAGGAGATTATTAGCGAGATTCATCGTCAGACAGAAGTGATGGCCCTTGAACTGAATGTAAAGGGTTTGATGAACGTCCAATATGCGGTTAAAGATACTACAATCTATGTTCTGGAGGTAAACCCGCGGGCGTCCCGTACAGCACCGTTTGTTTCCAAGGCAACCGGTCGACCGCTGGCAAAAATCGCGGCCCGTATCATGGCAGGTAAAACTCTGGCCGAACTGGGTGTCTCCGGTGATATCGTGCCGGACTATTACTCGGTGAAAGAGGCGGTCTTTCCTTTTGTGAAATTCCCCGGGGTGGATACCCTGCTCGGGCCGGAGATGAAATCCACCGGCGAGGTCATGGGAATCGGTGACAGTTTTGCCGAAGCTTTTGCGAAGTCACAGATGGGGGCGGGAGTCAGGCTTCCGCTTTCCGGAAACGCCTTTATCAGTGTGCGGGATCAGGACAAGAAACTGGTTGTAAACGTTGCAGAAAAGCTGTATAAGGCTGGTTTCGGTCTGTTGGCAACGGGAGGAACGGCGTCGTTTCTTGCCGAGAAAAATATCCCGGTGCGCAAGGTCAACAAGGTCAAGGAAGGGCGTCCTCATATTGTGGATGCTCTTAAAAACGGTGAGGTACAACTGGTGGTCAACACAACCCAGGGAGCCCAGGCCGTGGCGGATTCATTTTCCATCCGTCGTGAATCACTGATGCATGGCGTTGCCTATTATACAACCGTTGCCGGAGCCATTGCCGCAACTGACGCCATCATCAACCTGAAGGAACAGGAGCTTCGGGTAAAACCGCTGCAGAACTATCTTTATCAGGAGCAGAAGTAAACGATGTCCAACAATATTCCGCTTACCAAAGAGAGCTATGAAGCCCTGCAGGAAGAGCTTAAACGGCTGATCCGTGAGGAACGTCCCAAGGTAATCCAGGATATCGCGGAGGCCAGAAGCCATGGCGACCTGTCAGAAAATGCCGAATATGATGCTGCCAAGAACCGTCAGGCATTCATTGAAGGTAGGATACAGGAACTTAACGGCAAGTTGGCTCGCGCCCATGTAGTTGACCTGACTGGACTTACGCCGGATAAAGTGGTTTTCGGCGCAACCGTCACGCTGTATGACACGAACTCCGAAGAGGAGATTACGTACAAGATTGTTGGTGAAGATGAGGCTGACATCAAACAGGGTAAGATTTCCTGTACATCGCCGGTGGGCAAGGCGTTGATTGGTCACAAGCTTGATGATTCCGTGACGGTAAAAGTGCCTTCCGGCACCAAAGAGTATGAAATTATAGAAATTAAGTACGAGTAGGGGAATAGATATGGCGTCAAAAAATCAAAAGATTACCATGGACATGACATTTCTGACTGTGTTGCAGACCTATCCAGAAACAGCAAAGGTTTTGAAAAAGTATAATCTTGCTTGTGCCAGCTGCATGGGGGCACAGAATGAACCCATTGACCTTGGTGCGCGCAATCATGGCCTTGATCCCGATGAATTGCTGAAGGCGCTGAACGCAGCAATAAAATAATTCCCCGTACATTCTATACATACTGCTATCCAAAAGAAAAAGGGCGCTCGCGATGGCGTCCTTTTTCATGTTTAACCGTTGGTTATTAACGTCCCTTCACGAACATACCGGGAAATGGCCATTTATCGTTTCCACCTTTGAGAATCGTCAGTCTTTTTTCAGGGATACCTTGTGACAGGTAGTAGTTGTAGCTGTTGGTGGCTCCCGAACCGCCACGAGGACAAATGATGACGACCAATGCATCGGATTTTTTTATTGCGTCAAGCGATTTGTCAAGCCGTTTCTTTTCGTCATCTTTTTTTGCCGGGAAGGCGTTGGTTTCAATTGCACCGGGCAGGTGCTGCTTTTCAAAATCTGCTGCGGGCTGGATATCTATCAGAATTACCGGTTTTTTCTGCTCGATTGTCTGCTTAAGCTCCTGTGGTTCCATGTAGTTGGCGGCAAAGGCGGTACTGACAGTAAAAATGGTCAGTGCGAGGGTTGTCAATGTACGTTTCAGCATGAATTGTCTCCTTATGGTAAATGATTGTTGGAATCTTTGATAACAAGATGAATGGTTGTCTGACAAATAGATAATTTGGTAAAAAATGGATTAATGCTATTGATTTATCCGATGGAGGATCTATGACACTGAAACAGGTGGAGGTTTTTCTGGCTGTTGCTGACAGTCGCAGTTTTTCCAAGGGCGGGGACGCGGTCAGCCTGGCTCAGTCCACAGCGAGTCAACATATCCGTGCACTGGAAGATGAGCTGGGAGCGCGGCTTTTTAACCGAAGTTCCGGCCATGTCTCTTTGACCGAAGCAGGACGTCTGTTTTATGAACATGCACGCCGCATCTGTCGCGCATCTGACCGGGCAAAAAGAGCCTTGCGCCGTTTTCAAGGACTTGACGAGGCCATTCTGCGCATCGCTGCCAGTACGACACCAGCCTCATGTCTGATTCCCGACTTGCTGGGCAGTTTTTCACGGAATCATCCTGGAGTTCGCCTTGAACTGAATCAGGGGGACAGCCAGGATGTGATCCGCTGTCTGCTTGCCGAGGAAGCTGAATTAGCAGTAACGGGCGGTAAATTTGATGAGGAACAGATTGTCTATGAAGTATTGGGAGTTGAGCGAATTTTGCTGGTGGCATGTCCTGGAAACATTCATCATGATTTGCCTGAGAAGGTGCTCCTTAAAAAGCTGCCAATGATCGTTAGAGAATCAGGTTCCGGGACGCGGCAGGCTGTTGATTCGGTTTTGACAAAGTCAGGAATAGCTCCAAATGAATTACAGGTGGTGGCACAGCTTGGAAGTAGCGAAGCTGTACGAAGAGCTGTTTTGAGTGGCGCAGGGTGTGCTTTTATGTCTGCCTTGGCAGTTGCACGGGAACTTGGTGAAAAAAGTTTGGTTAAGATTGAGTTGCCGGATATCACCATTGAACGTAGTTTTTATCTTGCTGTGCATCGCGGGCGTAATCTATCACCAGCGGCTTTGGCCTTTGTAAGTTTATTGAAACAGTTTTTTGCACTATCTGGCAATCGACATACTTAGATTACTTGACGCACTTTACATAATATAGCTTATGTCCGTTTGCTGTGTTATATGTAATGTTAATACTTGCAATGAAAAACGAATAACAGTACAGTGTCCAACGCGTTAGATAGCCTTAAAGGACGGGAGTACAAGCTTAAATGAGTAAAGAAGAAGCGATTGAAGTTGAAGGCACGGTTGTTGAGCCGCTGCCGAATGCAATGTTCAGGGTAAAGCTTGAAAATGATCATGTTGTGCTGGCGCACATTTCCGGCAAGATGCGCAAGTATTTCATCAAGATTCTTCCCGGCGACAAGGTAACGGTCGAGCTTTCACCCTACGACCTAACCCGTGGTCGTATAACCTACCGGGCCAAGTAAGCCACTTTTTAGTACATACACAAACTCATGCGCACCACGTATCATATGGCGCATGAGTTTTTTGTGTTCAAAATTTCATTACTTATCAAGGAGATGTCATGCTGTCGGTTGCTGATTTAAAAAAAGGTATAAAACTGATTATTGATGGTGATCCCTATGTTGTAACTGCCTTTGACTTTGTGAAACCGGGTAAAGGTCAGGCATTGTACAAGTGTAAGATGAAGAACATGATCAGCGGCGTAACATTGGATCGTACCTACCGTTCCGGCGAAAACTTCGAACCGGCAAGCATGGATGAACGTGACATGGAATACCTCTACAAGGAAGGCACCCATTATACGTTCATGGATCAGCAGAACTATGAGCAAGTGGTCATGGAAGAAGATGCCGTGGGTGATGCCAAAAACTTCCTGCTGGAAAATACCAAGGTGTCGGTACTGCTTTTTGGTGACAAGCCGATCGGCGTTACTTTGCCCAACTTTATCAATCTGCGGGTCACACAAACCGATCCCTGGCTGAAAGGTGATACCTCCGGCAGTGATTCAAAACCGGCAACTGTTGAAACCGGCTATGTACTGCGTGTTCCCCCTTTCATTGAAGAAGGTGAACTGATTGTTATCGATACCCGTACCGGCGATTACTCCACCCGTGTAAAAGGATAGCAACTGATGAACGGAAGCGCCCTTCTCATCCGGGCGCAGGTGATCCGGACCATACGTGAGTTTTTCTGGGAGCAGGGGTTTCTTGAAGTGGAGACCCCTCTTCTTATTCCCGCCAACGCTCCCGAAGAGCATATCGACCCGGTCCCCGCCCTGCCCTGGCAACTGCAAACCTCTCCGGAAATCTGCATGAAGCGGCTGCTCTGCCGTGGACACCGCCGCATTTTTCAGATCAGCCATTGCTGGAGGGCTGCTGAGCGCGGTTCACGTCACCTGACAGAATTCACAATGCTTGAGTGGTATCGTGCCGATGCCGACTACCGGGATCTGATGCTTGATTGCGAAGGTTTGCTGCGTTGTGTTGCTGACAGATGTGGAATCGAGCGTCAATTCAGCCGGAATGACATCCAAATCGATCCCCACGTTGTCTGGCAGCGTTTCAGCCTCCAGGAAGCGTTTTTGCGTTTTGCCAATGCCGACGCCTTGACCTCTGTCCAAAACGGGCTCTTTGATGAATTACTAGTGTCAAAAATTGAACCGGCGCTGGGAAATTTTTATACTCCGGTGATAGTAGCTGATTACCCGGCAGAGATGGCTGCATTGGCACGGCTGAAGCAGCATGATCCGCAGTTTGCCGAGCGTTTTGAGTTATATGTCGGGGGGCTTGAGTTGGCGAATGGGTTTAGTGAGTTGAACGATCCGGCTGAACAACGTCAGCGTTTTGAGCAGGCCAACAAGGTCCGGGCACAACGGGGAGCAGCGGCGTTGCCACTGCCTGAGCCGTTTCTTGCCGAATTGTCAGCCATGCCTCCGTCGGCAGGTATCGCATTGGGGGTTGACCGCCTGGTGATGTTGACCGCCGGTTGCGCTACCATCGATGAGGTGGTGGCGTTCAGGCCTGAGGATCTGTAGCTGGCTGCTGAGGTGACTTTCTACTATAGACCCCATAAAATAGCGGCCATCAAACCGCCGTCACTCTTGGCCAGCTGCAGGCGTAGAATTTCATGAACTGGACGCACCTGTGCTTCGAGTCATCTGCGTAAAGTCACAGCACCCCCAGTTGTCCTGTTTGGTGCCAGCTAAGATTGATTGGCCCAATAATTGCTATGCCTCAACAATACGTTTGTGGTGCTGCAGCACCTGCCGTAAATTTTATTGTGGAGAGGCTTATGGACGGTTTGGTGAAAAGGATTGAGGTTCTGAACGATAACAGAACAACGCTGCTGTTGGTCATGGGAACTGGTTTCATAGCAATTATCGCTGCAAGTATTCTCGTATCTGCTAATTTTGGCTATTTCCTGATTGCCTGCCTTGCCTTTGCCATGGCAAGCGCTACCATGCTGGGAAGATATTGGTGCAACTGGTTCTGCCCTAGAGGAAGCTTTCTGGAGTTTTTTCTATCAAAAGCTAGTCGTAGAAAGACTTTTCCGGTGCTTTTCAAAAAAAGATCCTTTTTTGCAAGTGTTGTTGCAATCTTTATGTTCATGATGGCTTTGAACTTCTTGTTACTCTACCCGACGTATTCCGTAATTGATGCCTTGGGAGTAACGTTGACGCGACTTCTGGTGATCAGCACCATAGTAGCAATCATCCTAGGTGTTGCCTATGAGCCCAGGGCCTGGTGCTCATTCTGTCCAGGAGCAACATTTGCCAAATTGGCGGCAGGTTTTGAAAGCAAACGTCCCTACCTTGTAAACTCTCCGGAGAAATGTGTTTCGTGCGGGGCTTGTTCAAAAAAATGCATGTTCCACATTGACGCTTCAAAGCATGGCATCATAGATGATTCTGATTGCGTCAAATGCTCCACATGCATCAACAACTGTCCAGCCAAGGCACTTCGATTTGCAGAAACGCTATAGTGTATTAATGGAGGAATATTACGATGAAGCTTACCGTTATTATCACACAGTCCAATCCGGAGCAGGTTTTCACCGCTCTGCGGCTGGCAAATTTTGCCAAAAGCAAAGGCGATGAGGTTTCCATGTTTCTAACGGCCGAAGGTGTTGAGATGGAGCACCTGAATGATCCCCGCTTCGATATCAAGGGACAGGCAAACACATTTATCCAACAGGGTGGTTCCATCGAGTCCTGTGGTACCTGTCTGAAATTACGGAGTATCGAGGGTGGTGATATCTGCACCAATTCCACCATGCAAGGCCTGTACAACATGATAACTGCTTCAGACAAGGTCATTACATTCTAGCGATGAACAACAGCCATACGAAAGGAGTCTACACCATGAAGATTAAAATTGTATATTGCCCCTCCTGAGGGCATCAGCCCCGTGCAGCGAGTCTCGCTGCAGAACTGAAGGAGCGGTTGAACGTGTCAGACATCACGATTGAAGCGGGACAACAGAAGAGCGAATTTGCCGTTTTTGTTGATGATGTTCAGGTTTTTTCCCGTCTGGAACTATACCGCTATCCAGAGGTTGATGAGCTGATTGATATTTGCAGTAAAATCAGCCCGTAGCTACTGACTACTGAGGTTTGGCGGGAAGCGGCTTTTCGCAAGTTTTGATCCTGTAACTCGTAACCAGAGGGAAATTACGGAGAGCAAACAGAACATGAAGGTACGTGACAGCGGCATGCCGGATGAAGAGATGTGGATCGGATTCTTTGATCCAGCCAAGGTTCTGTCTGTCCTGGGACTCGACTGTGGTCTTAAGGATATTGTGGAATTTGGCTGCGGCTACGGCACCTTCACCCTGGCTGCCGCCGCAATCGCCTCGGGCACCGTCCATGCCCTGGACATAGAGCCAATTATGATTGAGATCGTCCGCCAGAAATGCTTTGATGCCGATATTAGCAATGTAGAAGTCACTCTCCGTGACTTTGTTGCCACCGGTACCGGTCTGGCCAACAACTCCATGGATGCCGCCCTACTCTTTAACATCTTACACCATGAGGAGCCGGTTGCACTGATGAAGGAGGCCCTGCGCATTCTCAAGCCGAATGGGGTGCTGGCGGTGATTCATTGGAACTATGACCCTGCAACGCCACGTGGTCCTGCCATGGAAATCCGACCGCAACCTGAGCAGTGTATTCAATGGGGCCTGGAAGCAGGATTCAATTTCCTCAAGCAAGATCGCTATGACTTGCCGCCGCATCATTATGGACTGACATTCAAGAAGTCATTGTCATAATGGAAGTAAAACCGGTGACATTTCCGCGTGGTGTTTCTTTCTGCCACGATCAGTGAGAACGACGATGAAATCAAAAGTCGTATTTTGTCTATTTATACTGTTGTCTGGAATACTGCTGTTTTCGCCATCGGCAGCCTTTTCAAAACCGCGACAAACTGTGTATTTCAGCGCAATCACCTTGTACCATCCGATTGTCATGTATCAGAAGTATCAACCCCTCATGAATTATCTCTCAAATAACACCCCCTATAATTTTGAGCTTAAACTAAACACGGACTACAACAATATAATCCGTTTTCTGAAAAACAAGGAAGTGCAGTTGGCGCTGTTGGGGGGAATTACCTATGCAATTGCGAAGGAAAAAATTCCGATTGTACCGATAGTCAAACCATTGAACGCCGATGGAAGTCCGTATTACCGAAGCGTCATTGTGGCACAGTCAAAAAACACCACAATCAGGTCTATCGCCGATCTGAAAGACAAGTCGATTGCTTTTCCGTCAAAGCTTTCAACATCCGGCTATTTTGTCCCTTTGTTTTATCTTAGTATCGAGGCTGGCATAACAAAAGATGATCTGAGTTCTTCCAAGAATTTTCGATACCATGATTCAGTTGTATGGGAAGTTCTGCGCGGAAATTTTGATGCTGGGGCCGTTATTGATTCTGTTGCAGACCAGTATATTGATCGAGGGTTAAAAAAAGTATGGACATCTCCGCCAATTCCGGGACTTCCGATCGTTGTTCGTTCTGATGAGAACCCGGAACTGGTCCACCATGTAAAAAAAGCATTGCTCGCCCTTAACCGGAAAAATCCCGAACACTGCTTGATCATGGATCAACTGGACAAAGAATTACGTTATGGATTTACCAGCGCTTCCGACAAGGATTACAACATAATACGTCAGATGCTCAAAGTATTGAGGAAAAAAGGATGGTTCCAGCATTGAAATACCTGGAGGCCATACGAAGCTGGATTTTCAGCCTTGAAGGCAAGTTTATTCTAGCGGCTGCTTTCAGTATATCAGTAATTGCGACAACATCTGGCTACTTCATAATCCATCGCGAAGAAGTCTTGTATAAGACGGATGCCATGCACCAACTACATGCCCTTGCAGATGTGAGCCGCCTGATGTTGACAAATATCATGGTTTACAACGAGATCGGCGCCATCGATAACCAGGACTTAAAAGACTATCTCATCTATTTCACTATCAATCTGACAGAGCGGGACTCTCGTGTGGTTTCGGCAATGGTACTCGATAACGATGGTACGGTCATAGCCAACAGTAGATTGTCTGAGCATGAGTCCTTCCATACAGATGATTTTTTCAATTCTGCCATGCAACAGTTGATTCCTGTGACCCATGAAACAAGTATCGGTAAAGAGGAAGTTATTATTCTGACGACCCCATTAAATATTAGCACCAAAAAATGGGGGGCACTCAGACTTGTCTATTCAAAAAATGAGCTGAATCATCTGATTTACAACCTGAGAAAAGAAATTCTTATTATAGTATGTATCGTGCTTGTGCTTTCTCTGATAATGATCAAGATAGTAGCCAGACACTTATCCAAACCGGTTGTTGCACTAACCAGAATGATGGACGGTATTCATAGCTACAGCGATCTTGAGCTGGAAGTACACTTTATCAAGAGACGTGACGAACTGGGGAAATTACAAAACAGTTTTTCCTGGTTGATAAAACGTTTGCAGGAATCTGACAGAGAAAGGGAGAAAGCAGTGGAAAAGCTTGTGCAAAATGAAAAACTGGTTGCACTTGGCTTTCTTTCTTCAGGGGTAGCGCATGAAATCAATAATCCGCTGGGCGGAATCATGATCTGTTTTCAAAACCTGCTTAAATCCGTTGCCAAGACGCCGGATAACGATACACTAGTTTTCGCAATAGAAGACGGATTGCGCAAGATCAAGGGTATAGTGGCGCAACTCCTCGATTTTTCACGTTCATCTTCTACGCAAACAAAGCCGGTGCAGCTCAATGATCTTATCAGCAGACTGCTGTTGCTGTTGCGCCATGACATCCAGAAGCGAAAAATTGAAGTGAGTCTTGGCTTGAGTGAACATTTGCCAATGGTTGTGTGTGACGAAAACAAAATATTCCAAGTATTCATGAATCTGGTCATAAATGCCATGCAGTCCATGGAACACGGGGGAATTCTCACCATTTCGACCTGTTGCGAAGTAGGTGCCTGTCGTATATCATTCAGTGACACCGGTGAGGGAATATTGCCGGAGAACATGCCGTTTATTTTTGATCCGTTTTTCACAACAAAAGCGACTGGTGTCGGAACTGGTCTGGGACTCTCGGTAAGCCGTGGGATTATTGAGCAGCATGACGGAAGGTTTACGGTTGAAAGTACTCCGGGCCAAGGGGCCACCTTTACAATCATTCTTCCCGATGTTTCAACTGCTACAACTGAACACGGGGTGCTAACTCAATGAGTGAGATTCTGGTTATTGACGACGAACTCTCCATGCGCTTGGGACTTGTTCACACACTAAAGGCAGCCGGACACAACGTAACTGCCGCTGAAACGGGGACCGAGGGGCTTTGGAAAGTCAAGGAAATGCCTTTTGACCTCGTCATTACCGATCTCAGAATGCCAGGTGCCGATGGTATGGCGGTTCTTGAAACGGTGAAGAGTATTCAGCCAAAAACAGGAGTGATTGTCATTACTGCATTCGCTGAAGTGAAATCAGCTGTCGATGCTATGAAAAGAGGAGCTTACGACTACATTTCCAAGCCTTTTGTACCCGAAGAGTTGCTGATGGTTGTAGACCGTTTCTTTACGCAGCAGAAACTTCTGGAAGACAATAAATATCTGCACAGGAAGCTTCTGGAACATGAACAATTCGAGAATATTGTCGGCACATCTCCCTCAATGCAAACCATATTCAACTCCATCAGAACAGTTGCCAAGACGGATGCATCCGTTATTGTTTACGGAGAAAGCGGCACCGGAAAGGAGTTGGTCGTTAATGCTATCCATAAACTCAGCTCCAGACGTGACAAACCGTTTTTTAAGATCAACTGTGCAGCAATTCCGGAGAGCCTGCTTGAAGCAGAGCTGTGCGGTTATGAAAAAGGGGCTTTTACTGGAGCAACCCAGCGCAGAAAAGGGAAGCTGGAGGTATCAAATGGCGGTACGTTTTTCTTCGACGAAATTGGTGACATGACACCCCAACTACAGGCCAAACTTCTCCGCATTCTTGAGAACAGATCTTTTGAACGGGTAGGCGGCACTGAAACGGTTCATCTTGATATCCGCTTCATCTTTGCCACCATGCGTAATTTACATGATGAGATTGGCAAAGGGCGCTTTCGTGAAGATCTTTTTTACCGGATCAATGTACTGCCGATCAACATGCCAGCTCTGCGAGACCGTCCCGATGACATCCTGATTCTTGCACACCACTTCGTTGAACAGTTCAGAGTACAACAGGGAAAGCAGGCAATGGAAATATCACCCGAAGCAAGTTGCCTTCTGCTGTCATACCCATTCCCTGGAAATATTCGTGAACTCAAGCATGCCATTGAAATGGCGGTTACTTTCTGTCCCGACAGTGTAATCATCCCGACTTTCCTCCCTGTCGAAATCCAGGCGCAACGCTTGCCACCAAAGGATACATCACCGCAACAGTTCCATTCTCTGGAAACAGACCTGTCTGAAACAGAACGCCAGTTATTGCTGAACGCGCTGCAGAACTCAGGCTGGAAAAAAAGTGCTGCCGCCAAGGCTCTTGGCATAAGCAGGGAAACCCTTTGGAGAAAGCTGAAAGAATACAATATCAGTCAGACCGATTAGCCTTAACCTCCCTTCAATCCTTCTGCGTCCCATGCCCCATGTTGCGTTTTTAGAACATGGGGCATGGGATGTTGCGCCATTGCAACAAACCGCATTCATCTGCCATTCCCCTATGACCTCTTCCCCAATCGTTTCAAGTCGAAATTACTAACTCTTTTGCCACACGCTTCATGCACTGTGTGCCGGGACAGCGCTATAGCTTGATGGCACAAATCATGCTGTGTATGTCGCGTTAAACAATAAACTTCCTGTTATTAGTCCGTTACACCAGTGAACTCGACACAACCGGAAAACCAGGGGAGGCATTATGCAAAACAGACGATTGTTTCTGAAAAATGGCTTGGCCGTCATTGCAATGGCCAGCGTAGCAAAAGCATCGCTTACCACCGCAGCTACCACGCAAACAAAATGGGGGATGATCATAGATATCAATCGATGCACTGGCTGTCAGTCATGTGTCATTGCCTGCAAAGCTCAGAACCGGACCGTTCAGGACAAGTTCAACACGAAAGTGCAGGCACTTGAGGATGGGAATTACCCTGACACGCGTATTATTTTCACGCCTATACAATGTAATCACTGCGAAAACCCGCCGTGTGTGCCTGCCTGTCCTCTGAACGCCACCTACAAAATGCCAAACGGAATCGTCGTCACAGACTGGGAAAAATGCAAAAGCTATGGCACCTGCGTAAAAGCCTGCCCCTATGACGCCAGATTTCTCGACAAACGCCATGAAAACAAAGTGGACAAGTGTGATTTCTGCCTGGATCGTCTGGAGCAAGGTCTGCTACCTGCCTGTGTCGAGGCATGCAGTTCAAAAGCCCGGCTCTTCGGAGATATGAATGCACCAAAAGATGAATTTGCAGAATATCTTAAGCGAAGAGACTTAAAGACACGCAAGCCCAAGTTGAAGCTGGCTACAAGTGTTCGTTATGTAGCTTCCGGCAAAGGGAAAAAAGGAGGTTCACTATGAAAAACATCCTGGATGGAGACATTTCAATCACAAGAAGGACGGTGCTCAAATGCGCTGCCCTGGGGTCGCTCATAGCATTGCTCAATGTAAAGAAAACACAGGCCGCCTCTTCTCACAGATGGAGAAACCCAAGAAGGTTCCAGAAAACACCAGCAACCACCAGGGACAAGGATGTCAAAGTGGTTCATTCCGTATGTCTTTCCTGCAACTCCAGGTGCGGTGTCAGAGCCGTTGTTGAGAACGGAAAACTGGTCAAGCACTCCGGCAATCCCTACCATCACTATAATAGCGGATTTTCACCGATACCTTATGCAACACCGGCCATAGAGACTCTGGGACTTCCAAGTCCGGTATGCGGAAAGTCGCAGGGAATTCCCAGCTATACTTACAGCCCCTATCGACTCGTAAAGCCCCTGAAGCGTTCCGGCGAGCGTGGTTCTGGTAATTTTGAGCCGATTGAATGGGATCAACTCATTAAAGAAATAGCTGAAGGAGGCAAAAATTTTGCCCATCTTGGCGAAGATCACCATGTTCCGGGCATTAAGGAGCTAAACAGCGATGATCCAATCAACCCAGCCGCGCCAGAACTGGGGCCAGTGAGAAACGGATTTATATTTATCGGCGGACGGGATCAGAACGCAAGAAAAGAATTTTCTGACCGTTTTGTCAAAGATGCGCTTGGTTCGGTTAACAGGGTCGGTCATACAGATATCTGTGGTATCGGCTTCAGAATGGGAACGTGGGCCTTTACCGAGAAAAAAGAGGTGGAAATCAAGGCCGACCCACTAAACGCAGAATATATAGTTCTTTTTGGCGCTAACATTTATGAAGCCCTTCAACCGGGAATAAATACATACGGAGCGATTGTAAGCAACAGAAGCTCAAATAAAAAAGTGAAATTCACCATTATTGATCCCAGAGCTACTAATGCCTCGACCCATGCTGAAAACTGGATCCCGATCAAGCCGTGTCAGGATGGCGCATTTGCCATGGGCATGATCAGGTGGATTGTAGAAAACGACCGCCATAACAAGGAGTTTCTGAGCGCACCTAACCCGAAAGTCGCGGCAAAACGCGGCCACGCCTGTTACAGCAATGCAACACATCTTGTCATTGTTGATCCTTCTCACAAGAACAACAGAAAATTCCTGCGTATAAGTGATCTTAACCCTTCTGCAAACGCTGATGAAGGCAAGGCATTCGTTGTTCTGGCCGGAGACGGCATGCCGGTTGCTTTTGATAAGGCTGAAGCAGTCCAGCTTGACTTTGCAGGCAGTGTCAAAGACCACTCCGGCAAAGAGATTAAAGTCAAAACATCATTCAATCTTATGCTTGCGGGAGTGATGGAACACTCTATACGTAACTATGCAGAACTTGCGGGGGTTAGCGCTGAGCAGATAATTACCGTAGCCAGGGAATTTACATCACACGGCACAAGGGCGGCAGTTACCCAATATCATGGCGCCGGCAACTATCTCAGCGGTACGTATGCAGCCTTTTCAGTTGCCATGCTAAATGCCCTGATTGGAAGCGTTGACCGCAAGGGCGGCTACATGAAGAGCGGCGGTAGCGCCGGAACCTGGAATGACGGCATATATAACCTGAAAGATTTTCCCGGAAAGAAAAAGCCGCAGGGCGTTATGATTTCCCGGGAAAGGGCCAGCTATGAGAAGAGTACGGAGTTCAAGAAAAAAGGATACCCCTCGAAACGTCCCTGGTTCCCGTTTTCAAGGGGTGGGCTCTGCGTTGAGACCATGAGCGGTATTGACCAGCAATATCCTTATCCCTGCAAGATTCTGTTTACCTATTTTTTCAACCCGGTCTATTCGATTCCGGGCGGATATCGCTACAAAGAGACACTCAAAAGCGCTGAAAAGGTTCCGCTTCATGTCTCCATAGATATTACCGTCAATGAGTCAAATCTTTACGCAGACTACATTGTTCCTGACGTGACCTATCCTGAAGGTCACTACGGTTTCCTGTCGCCCCATGCTCCAACTCTCAAGTTTACCGGTGTACGCACCCCTACCATTGAACCGCTAACCGAAAAAACAGCCGATGGAAGGCCTTTTTGTGAAGAAACCTTCCTGATTGACCTGGCCAGGGCTGCCGGTTTGCCCGGCTTCGGTGATAACTCGATAAAAGGAAAAGACGGAAAACTTCATGCGCTGATAAAGGGTGAAGACTTCTACCTGCGCGGTATTGCAAACTTGGCACATGCAGCAAAAATTCCGGAAGCTTCGGCAGATGACAGCGTCTTTGTCGAGAAAAATTACCCTGTTGCAAAGTTTAAAACATTATTAAGCCCGGAAGAGTGGAAAAAGACATGCTACGTGCTGGCACGTGGCGGAGTGTTTAGCACTTCGTATGAAGATGTCTTTGATGGCGAAAAACACAAGTTCGGCCTGAAGCGGGTGGTTCTTTACAATGAAGAATTGGCTACGACACGGAACTCGGTCACCGGCGAATACTTCTCCGGCACCCTCAAATACGTTCAACCGCAGACACCTACGGGAACTGACATTGAGAAGGCAGACAAGGAGTATCCGTTTACGGTCATTACCCACAAGATGAATGTCCATACACAATCAAGAACCGTTCTTCATGACTGGTCCATGGAGATATTTCCTGAGAACTTCGTTGTAATGCATGAAAACGATGCAAAGAAATTAAGCCTTAAAGACGGCGTTCGGGTTCGTCTTACTTCAAGAAGCAATCCCAAAGGCATTGTCGGCAAACTTAAGGTAAGCAAACTCGTCAGACCAGGTTGTCTTGGCGTTTCATTCCACTACGGCCATACCCAGATGGGAGCTTCGCCGTTACCTATCCAAAAGGCTGACAAGGTTTTTCTGGGAGGTTCCAAGGTAGCCGACGCAAACGGGATGATTGCCAACCCGAGACTGGGGGCCGGTATTAACCCGAATGATTTGTCAAGGCTTGACGAGGCATTTGCCAACACTCCGATGATTGATCCGGTCGGCGGTATTCCTGACTTCAGCAGCACACGGGTAAAAGTTGAAAAAGCATAGTCGCTGTTCTTTACGGCGTCTGCTGTAAAACAATCCAAACTTGGAGGAGGATGGTATGGAAAAGAAAACGGAAATGGATCGAAGAAAGTTCATGAAGTTTTTGGGTGGAGGAGTCGCAGCAGGCGTCGGAGTGACGCTGACCGCAACCCCTGGTTTTGCAAAGAGCAAGTCCAAAAAAGGGCAGGGAAAACCGAAGTACGCAATGGTTATAAACACACCTAAATGCATCGGTTGCATGGCCTGTGTTGCAGCATGCAAATCAGAAAACAATGTGCCGCTGGGCGTCACACGTACGAGAGTTCAGGATGCTGAACGGGGCACATACCCCAAATGCTACCGCATATTTACGCCAGAGTTGTGCAACCAGTGCGAAAATCCACCCTGCATCCCTGTTTGTCCAGTGGACGCCACCTTCAGAAATCCGGACGGGCTGGTCGTTATTGATCAGAAAAAATGTATTTCCTGCGGTATGTGCGTAAAAAGCTGCCCTTACAATGCTCGTTTTATCAATGAAATGGCTAAAGCTGCCGACAAATGTGATCTTTGTGAAAAGCGGAGGGCACAGGGACTTCAGCCTGCCTGTGTTGAGGTCTGCACCACAAACTCCAGAGTGCTTGGCAAAGTCGGAGAAAAAGATACCCAGTTTGCCAAACTGAGCAGCCGTAAGGATCTCAGCGTATTAAAGGCTAAACTGGGCACTAAACCGGCGTTCAAATATGTTGGCTTATAACTCACAAATAATCAGGAGGTGGTTACAATGGCACATAATGATGATTTTAATGTTCAGAAAACCGATTTACCAGATGTTGCATCCGATGAAACGGTTACCAGAAAAGATTTTCTGAAAAAAGCAGGCCAAACAGTGCTTGCAGGGGCTGCCGTGCTTGCCGGAAGCGCCTTGCCTTCCCATGTCGGGGCAGATGAAAACAGGCAGGCAACCAAAACACTTGATCCGGCAAAAACAGAGTTGGATACCGGCGTCAGAAACGTGTACAGCAACTGCCTCGGCTGCGACCATCGTTGCGGAATCCGCGTCCGTGTTGAAGAAGGCAGGATTACCCGTGTACAGGGGAATCCGTACAGTCATCAGAATATGGCATTCAGCGGAATTCCTTACTCCACACCTGCTGCCGATTCATTAAAACATGCTGGCAGGGTATGCTTGAAAGGCTCATCTGCAGCCCACGTAACCCATGACCCATATAGGATTCTCAAGCCGCTCAAACGCAAAGGCCCCCGTGGATCAGATCAATGGGAGGTTATCAGCTGGGAACAGATGATTGAGGAGGTGGTTGAAGGCGGTCAGTTGTTCAAGCATTTGGGGGAGAATCGGCATATTGAAGGGCTGCGCGCCGTCAGAAACACCGCCCCCATTGACCCGGCACAACCGGAACTGGGACCAAAATCCAACCAGCTCATCTTCGCTAACGGCGGCGGCGGATATCAACAGCCACGGCCAGGACTGATCTCCCGCTGGACCAACTCATTCGGCAGCAGAAATTATGTTGACCATACCGATGCCTGCCAGCTGGGATGGTACATGGGATTCCGGTTTGCAAACGATTTCAAGGGAGACAACTGGCGTTCGGACTATGTGAGCGCAAAATTTGTTCTGACGTTCGGCATAACAGTGTTCACCGGAGCAAAACCGGGACTGCTGGGGGTAACATCCATTGCCACCAAACGGGCTCAGGATGGTGAGTTAAAGGTAGTAACCGTTGATCCGAAAGCTCCCCGATCACAACTGGCCGGATGGGTTCCCATCAAGCCGGGCCGTGACCTGGCATTTATTCTCGGCATGACACGCTGGATGATTGAAAACAAGCGTTACGACACAACGTTCCTTGAAAACCCCAACGAGGCAGCAGCCAAAAAAGATAAAGAAAAGACCTTCTGCGGAGCAACGTACCTTGTAGCCCCTACGGAAAAAAGGCACCTCAAAGGAAAAGATATCGGATTAAAAGGGGCTGACGCTGACAAATACCTGGTTATTGACGCTCAGACCAAGGAAATGAAGCCGTTTGATCAGGTAGAGCGAGGAGAAATTTTCTACACCGGGGAAGTCGAACTTAATGGCAAAAAAGTAAAGATCAAGTCGGGACTTACCGTCTGGAAAGATCTGGTTTTTGAGCACTCACTTGATGAATACGCAAAAGAGGCCGAAGTTCCTAAAAGCAGTATTATTGAAATGGCCAGAGAATTTACTTCCTACGGCAAAAAAGCGTCCACCGACAGTTATCGCGGCATTGGAAATCAACCATTCGGACCGCACATAGGTTGGGCAATGTGGATGATGAACAATCTTATCGGCAACTTAGGACACAAGGGAGGGTTGCTCAAAACAGCTGATTATTCCGGCTACTCCAAAGGATTTTATGATCTTGGCAAAGTAGATGGCGGGCCGAAGCTTTCCGGTGTCAGGCTTGACAGAAGACAATTCAACTATGAAGACACCACAGAGTTCAAGCAGCTGGTGGCACAAGGCAAGAAACCCTATCCGTCGAAACTGCCCTGGTACCCGTTGAATATGCGTGGTGGCGCCTGGGGTGAAATGTTCATGGGTGCCGACCATCAGTATCCTTACCCGGCAAAAGTTGCCATTACCTACTTTGCTGACCTGGTGTTCAACATGCCTGCCGGAACACGATTCGAGGAAACTTTTCTGGATACCGAAAAGATTCCGCTGCATATTGCCATAAGCACCCAGTACGGCATGACAGCCCGCCTTGCAGACTATATTGTTCCCGACTGCTGTTATCTGGATGGCATGTACTTTACCATCGGCTACCATTTCTCACCGATCAGGGCAAACGTATTGCGAGTGCCTGCAGTGAAAAATCCGGCAGACGGAACACTGGAAAGATTTCTGATTGATACCGCTGCCAAATTGAATATGCCAGGTTTCGGCGCAAACGCAATACCTGACAACTCAGGGAAAAAGCATCCTTTTGCGGTAAGTGAAGACTACTGCGCCAAAGCATATGCAAATATTGCTTTCAATTCAAAAACACCAAAGGCATCAGCGGAAGAGATTGCCATGGTGGAAAAAAACTACATCTGCTCAGATCTTTTCAAGAAGGCCTTGACCTCGGATGAGTGGGCGCACGTATGCTACCTGCTTGCACGCGGCGGTTACTTCCAGACGTATGATGAAGCCTTTGATGAAAACGGTCTGCACAAGTTCACACCTGCCATGCCGTTCTTCTTCTACTGCGACCGCATGGCAAATACCCGCAATCCGGCCACAGGCGAATTCTGGCCGGACCTTCCCAGAATCGACGTTCCCGGAAAGGATTTCTTTGGCAAGCGCATCGATGCCAACGAAGGAAAAGAATATAACCTTTACCTTGATTCCACCAAACATCCGATGATGACCAAGGCTCGCTCCCAAAACTTCTATTGGGCGTTGGAAATTCTTCCGGAAAACTATGTCGAAATCAATGTAAGAGATGCTAAACGGCTCGGTATTAAGGATGGTGACACGGTAAAAGTTTCATCTAAAACCCTCAAAAAGGGAGCAGTCGGCAAGGCCAAAGTAACCGGGCTTGTTGCGGAAGGCGTAGTCGGTATCTATCACTCATACGGCCAGCGCGGTTACGGTTCCATAGACGTAAAAATTGATGGCGCTGAGTCAGCAATTCAGGGCCTGAAACTCGGAAAATGGAACGACAATATGTTCGGCAAGGAGTTGCAGGGATTCATAAAAGGCAATCTTGTTGTCAAGGATACTCGCAGAGGACGAGGTATATTTGCCAATGAGCTTGGCGTAACCTATGACTACAATGGTAACAGGATCATGAGTGTAGATCCTACCAGCGGTACCCCGAACTTTTATTATCACAAGATAAAGGTTGAAAAAGTTTAGCGAAAAAACTCAAACCAGCAGCAGACCCGCAGCATATTATAAAAGATATGCTGCGGGTCTGAGTACACCTGGGGATGTAGCACATGAAAACAACAACAAGACATCGATGCAGTTTGTTTATATTACTCATGTTTTCTTACATCATGGCCCCCGGTTCAATTGTTGCAGACATAATTGCGCCCAAAAATCAGAGTGAAGTTGCCAAGTCGCATACATCCCGTTTCATTGACAATGCCAATGGTACAATAACAGATCAAAAAACCGGTATTATCTGGCTTAAAGAGGCAAACTGCTTCGGTACGAAACCACTTAATGAAGCAGTGCTGGTGACAGGATTTCTTTCAAGCGGAGCCTGCGGACTTGCAGATTCATCAACTGCGGGAGACTGGCGTATTCCAGAAACACGGGAGCTGGAAAGCCTTATTGACCCAGAGCGGATACCCGCTTTGCCGGCCGGACATCCTTTTTCCAATGTTCAATCAAATTACTACTGGGCATCCGACTCTGTTTCACTTATTGCAGATAATCCCTGGGATGCGTTTCTGATTTTTGGCTGTGTTGGAGACAGTGATAAACCTGATGAGGTCTACATCTGGCCTGTACGATCAAAAAAATTATAATACGCTGGGAGTAAGTTCACAGCTTTTGTGCGACACTATAGGGGGAACGCTATGTTCGGATTTGGTATGCCTGAGTTGATTGTCATTGGAGTTGTAGTGTTGTTGATATTTGGCCCCGGCAAACTGCCCCAGATAGGTTCAGCATTGGGTGGAGCTATCAAAAGCTTCCGTTCCGCTTCAGATGAAAACGGCAAGGATGTTGAGGTAAAGAAAGAACTAAAAGGCAAGGAAATCTGACGGAACTGAATTATCTTGGCCGCGTTATCCAGCGCCTTTTTCATCTACAGCTGATTTTCAACGCGGCAGAGGGCTGTACCTTGATGTAAACGAAGTCGCAGCAGTTCTCCGGCGATGAGCGCCCCGGCGTCACGCGCAACGGAGCCGTCAGTCACTCGCTCTGCCACAGCATAGCCACGGGACAATGTCCGTAGTGGAGACAGGGTATCCAGACGTGCCGTAGCTTCCCCCAACGTCCTTCCATGCCTTTCCATACCGGAAATCACCCGGTGTTCTGCCCGGTCCGATAACAATAACAACTCTTGGCGCAAGCGGCTGATGGTCAGCCCCGGATGTTGCCCGGCAAGCTGTTGTTCCAGACGATCCGACTGTTCCCTGCACAGCCTCACATTGTGTCTGACCCCCATATCCAGCCTTTGTGACAGATCGTCAAGCCGTTGTCCCAGGTGTCCCAACAAAAGTGAAGGATCATGCAACGCCCTGCTCAGTCCTTGCAGATTGCGGGTCGCCAGATGCAGATGTCCCAATATGGACTGTCGGAGCCGATGGCTCAGGTCCGACACCTGCCGGGAAAGCTCCTCGCTGCTGGCACAGACCAGCTCCGCCGCCGCAGAAGGGGTTGGAGCACGCAGGTCCGCTGTAAAATCGGCAATGGTCCAGTCAGTTTCATGGCCAACGGCTGAAATAACCGGAATAGACGAGCGGTAAACCGCCCGGGCCACCGCTTCTTCGTTAAATGCCCACAGATCTTCCAGCGAACCGCCGCCGCGCCCTACTATCAGCACATCTGCGGCTTTCATCCGGTTCAGGTCGTCAATGGCCTGGGCAATCTCCTGTGCTGCGCCGTGGCCCTGCACCCGTACCGGGTAGATCAGCAGCTCCAGGGCTGCAAATCGCCGTCCCAGAACATTCAGAATATCGTGAATAGCTGCGCCGGTAGATGAAGTAACGATCCCCACTCTGCGTGGCAGCACCGGCAACTGGCGTTTACGGGCTTCATCAAACAACCCCTCCTTTGACAACCGTTCTTTCAATTGCACAAAGGCAACCTGCAAGGCTCCGGCTCCCCGTGGTTCCAGATATTCACAGACAATCTGGTATTCGCCCCGCTGGTCATATACCGAGAGACGGCCCCGCACAATCAAGGACATCCCCTCTTCCAGCCTGAATTTAAGCGCTTTTGCATTACCGCGGAACATGACACAGCGCACCATGGCACCGCTGTCTTTCAAGGTGAAATAGAGATGGCCAGAGGCCGGTTGGGAAAGGTTGGACAGTTCTCCCTCTACCCAGACCTGCTGAAAGTTTTCCTCCAACAGCTCTTTGAGCAATGAGGTTAGGCGGGAAACACTCAGGATTGTCCGTTCAGCAAAGAGATCCATGACCTAGTGTCCGCTTGTAGCCGTGTTGGTGGGAAGGTGCACATACCAGTACGCGCAGGCAACAAAAACCACGCCACCTACGATATTACCCAAGGTCACCGGCACAATATTATTCAACAGAAATGCCGACCAGCTTAAGGAAGGGTCAACAGGCACAGCCATGTGCGATTTCAATAACAAGCCGGCAGGTATATAATACATGTTGGCAATGGAATGTTCGAACCCGTTGGTTACAAAGGCGGTTATCGGTACAAAACAGGCAAGCATCTTGCCGGATACATCACGGGCTGCCACTGCCATAAATACAGCCAGACAAACCAGCCAGTTACAGAGAATTCCCCGTACAAAGGCAACACCGAAGGATAAATTGCATTTGGCAACGGCAATGGCAACCGTATGCTGAGCCAAATTGCCTGTTTCCCACAGCCGTGATTCATACACAAGCCAGGCCATGAACAGTGATCCCAGCAGGTTTCCCGTCAGTACCAATCCCCAGTTTTCTGCCAGCTTCCACCAGGATATCCTGCCGTCAAGTGCGGATGAGACCAGCAGGCTGTTGCCGGTAAACAGTTCTGCCCCGCAGATGACAACCAGCATCAGTCCAGTGGAAAAGACAACTCCGGCCAGCAAACGGCTGATCCCGGTTCCGGTAAATTGCGCAGCATCCTGGCTCACAACGGTGGCAAGCTGCGCCCCGAAAGCAATGTAAAAACCGGCAAGAAGCGACAGCAGAAACGTGCGGCGGCGGCACTGGGTCATGACCCGTTTACCGCTTTGGATGATCGCCTGGATTGATTCGGTGGGGGTCAGGAAGAACTTGTTTTCCATAGCTGCTCCGGCAGGGTAAAATCGGCAAAGTTGACCAGCAAGGCAGTAGGGACCAGCGTGTCCAGTTCATTGAAGGGACGGCCCAGTAATCGTCTAGTCAGTTCACGGAACAACAGTTGTTCCTGGATAAATATCTCGCTGAAATGAAATCGCAACTCAAACAAGCCACGGGGATCCATTCCCTTGAAATTCAGGCTGCACCATTCATCAGACATAATTTCACCGGACAGGTCCAGCTGTGGAATTCCATTCAGGCGACAGGTCATGGGACGATGTGCATACACCAGACAGCAACCATCATCATCAAGCAGCACACAAGGGGTCTCATCTTCTTCCGGCATGGCAACGCTGTGCTGTTCTTCCGGATAGCCGTTTAACAGCCATGGGGGTGCAAAATCGGGCCATATCTGCCGGACAGAGGCAACAGCACACTCTGTACGGTGTATGACCCGTTCTTGTTCCTGCTGCGGCAGATTTTCAAACCCTTTCTGCAACAACAGCGCATCCAGCAGCGTAATGTCAAACAACCCGCGACAACAATGGCTGCATCCTTTTTTACAGACTATTCGATCCGGGAACTGTTCCAGGGAACGCTGAAACCAGTCGTCCACTTCTTCAAGCAGTTTCTGGTAGTGAGCGGTTAAATCATGCAAACGATCCGGATAATCCATTGATGCAACGCATTCCATTTCGGGGATGTGATAAAACTTGTAATACCAGGTCCTTTACATGTAGATCATAACCTTGAGGTTGACTGAACCATCCTTGTTGGTAAAGGGGATGGTAACCCCTTTACATTGCACGTTAACGCTCCCACCTTCTTCCGGAGGTTCGGTAACGGTGCGCAACTGCCCTGATATCACAAGCGGAAGCCCCATGGCTACGCTACCATATTGGTCGTGGTATTTGGTCTTGAACGAACCGGCAATATTATTGATCAATTCGCCAATTGCGTCGCGGATGGAATCTTCATCAGGCTCATCATCCATAAGCATTTCCCGCGCCACCAGTTGTGCAGTTGCACGGTCAGCGGCAACAATGATGTAGCCAACCCGATCACCGGCAACGCCGATAATACCGGTAACATCAGAATCCACCGGAGCAACCTTACGGTCAACGTGGCCGGCAAAAAGCTCAATGTTCATGTAACACTTGAACGTATCCTGGGTTGCGGTCATGACGGTAAACATGACTTCTTCAAAACTGATTGCTGATGACACAGTCTGTACCTCCTTCTTGGTAAATAGTATCGATTTTATTACTTTTGATTGACAGATGTCAGATAATCAGCGAGTGCTTCGATCTCTTCAGGTTTTAACTGGCTGCCAAAGGTTGGCATGCCGCCTGCACGACCATCGGTAATTGTTTTTATAATGATACTCCGGCTTTTGCCATATTTGTAGCGGGATGCGGTCAGGTCCGGTCCCGCAATTCCTCCATGTGCCTGTTTACCATGGCAGGGGGCGCAGTGATGCATGAAAAGTTGCTGCCCCAGTTCTTTTTGACCGGTGATCTGCGTCCGCACAACACTTTTGTCATTGCCGGGTGTTTGCTGTTGGCATCCGGCAACAACTGGTATGCAACATATTAAAAACAATAGCCTTTTCACAGAGCCTTTCCACTAACCTTGAAGACAAAGTCATAGTTCAGGATATCTTCCCACTGGAATCCCTTGGCAGTAGAGCGGGTGTCATCTCCTTCGCTGTACGGTTTTCCTGGGACATAAAACCAGTTCATGATCGCTTCTCCCGAGGCACGGAATACAATCCAGTACTTACCGGCAACCAGTTGCTGGGGTTTGGTGCCGTCTGGAGGAAAACCGAAGTCAACCCAGTAATAACCGGGTTTACGGGTGATTTTCTCAAGGTCAAGCAGGTTTGAGCGGATCCCCTGCATGATGTCGGGGCGTCCTGCCTTGTCCTTTACCAGATCAACATAGACTGATCCGTCGCCACCGAATTTCCGCATCGCAAGCGATATCTTCTCCAGGCTCATCCGGTCTTTTACATGGAATGCCTGGGCGAAAATATATTTTGAGGTGACATATTCCGAAGTCTCCCGTTCAAACACGCGGGTGCCGGTATCCCCCTTGACGTTATACAGATTAACCAAGGTTGGAAACTCCATGTTACCGAAGACAAGATGGGTGCCCGGGCGCGGTTTTTTGTGGGCCGGTTCGCTTGTCACCGGAGGTTTAGTGTCCTGCGGCGGCTTCACTTCAATTGGCGGCTTTGTCGGTTTTATCGGTTGTTTTGCTGGTTTTGCCGGTGGCTTGACCGGTTTTCTCGGGGGCACAGGCTTGGATGCGGCATCGTCATCGGCAGGCAGATCATCGCTGACGAAGCGGGTTTCTGCCGGTCCGGCTCCACTACCCTGTGGCGGTTCCACCGGTTTCGATGGCTGTTTGGGTTCCGGCTTACGTGCAGCGACCTCAGTTCTGGAGGGCGGCAGAACCGGACCTGTTGCCGGCACAGGAGCGCCGCTGCCGGCCACCATGTTACTCATGACGTAGGGCCGCGGCGAGAGATCGGAACGCTTCATCTTCAGATTGATGGTATCGGTGGTAAAACGGCCTTCGATCAACTCATTGTAGGCAGGGAGATACGGTGCCCCCCGCCAGGTATCGTTGATGTCCTTGGAGTCAAGGCCGTGACTCTGCTTGATATGGCGTGAAGAAGTAAACTGCTTGGATTGCTGCGGATCGTAAGGCAACCAGCCCAGATCAGGAAACCAAACCTCAAGCCAGGCATGTCCCCCCTGCCCCATACTCTGGACAATGGAGTTCCGGGCATCAATCGGTACCTTCCAGGGTTCCTTCAGAGTGATACCTCCCACAATGCGGGCCGGTATGCCGGCGCTGCGTAACAGAGCTATGGCCAGATGGGCGAAGTTCTGGCAGTTTCCGCTTTTGGTTGACAGGGTATAGGCAGCGTCATACTGGGGCGGATTGAAGGTATACTTGATATTGTCGGCCACCCAGTTAGTCACGGCAGTCACTGCTTCATATTGGTTTTTGGCGTTTCCGGTCAACTGACGGGCCAAGGCAGTGATCTCGGAAGAGTCTGATTGCACCAAATCTGAAGATTTCAAGTACATGGATTCGGCGTTGGCCCTGCTGCCCAAGGGGAAAGTGGTCTTGCTTTCCATTGCGGACAACTCGGTATGCACCTTTGCTGTGTACGAGAGTGCAATACGGATATCCTGTGATACATCATTCCAGGTAACCCGCTGAAAGCGGTTGCCGAAACGGTCGGTTTCAACGGCGGAGCTTGCAGGTTGCGGGGTTAGTTGCAGGTCCAGACCTTGTATGGACTGGCTGACGGTACGGGTCGAAAAGGTAGCCGGCAGGGCAAATTTGAAGGAAAATGCAGACACATTTCCCTTGTTGACGGAAAATTCCATGGATTGGCGCATGGCAACGGCACCATCCAGTTTTCCTTCAAGAATCAATGTTTTGGCAAAGGTGGAACCAGTAATAAGCAACGTGAAAAACAATGCGACTACAGGTGTCACAAACGGTCTTCTCATCGCACCCTCCTTGCCTTTTTGAAACGCGCCCGCAACAAAGGTGTTATTCCCACTCAATAGTAGCCGGAGGCTTCTGGCTGATGTCGTATACTACTCTGTTCACCCCTTTAACCTCGTTGATGATGCGGGATGAAATACTTCCCAACAGTTCATAGGGCAGCTTGACCCAGTCGGCGGTCATGCCGTCCAGAGAGTTTACCGCACGCAGGGCGATTGTAAAGTCGTAGGTGCGGGCGTCCCCCATCACACCAACGGATCTGACCGGCAGCAACACGGCAAAGGATTGCCAGATGTCGCGATATAAACCGGCTTTACGGATTTCATCCAGCACAATGGCGTCTGATTCCCGCAGTATTTCAAGACGCTCAGCAGTGATTTCGCCAATGCAGCGGATGGCTAGGCCCGGTCCGGGGAACGGTTGACGATGGATCACTTCGTCGGGCAGTCCCAACTCCTTGCCCAGAAGCCGCACCTCATCCTTGAAAAGCTCCCGTACCGGTTCCAGCAGTTTCATCTTCATCCGTTCCGGTAGTCCTCCCACGTTGTGGTGACTCTTAATGACCGAGGAGGGCCCTTTCACGGAAACCGACTCGATCACGTCAGGGTAAAGAGTCCCTTGGGCCAGCCAGTCCACGGTGCCCATTTTTTTTGCTTCATCCTCAAACAGGAAGATGAATTCATTACCGATGATCTTACGTTTCTGTTCCGGGTCGGTGATTCCCTTCAGCTTGTCCAGGAAGCGGTCGGATGCGTCCACATAATCCAGATTTATCTTGAAATGTTTCGTGAAGAGATTGACTACTTTTTCAGCCTCTCCCTTGCGCAACAAACCGTTGTTGACAAAGATGCATTGCAACTGGTCGCCGATTGCCTGATGCAGCAAAACCGCCACAACCGATGAGTCCACACCACCGGATAGCGCGCAGATTACCTTGCCGTTACCTACCTTTTCACGTACTGCTGCAATTTCGGTTTCAATGAAGTTGGCCATGGTCCAGATCGGCTTGCAACTGCAGATGGTAAAAACAAAGTTACCCAGTATCTCGGCCCCTTTTGGCGTGTGTACCACCTCCGGATGGAACTGGACGCCATAGAGACGGCGTTGCTCGTCCTTCATGGCCGCAGCCGGAGTGTTTCCGGTATGAGCAATGGCCTGGAACCCCCTGGGCATCTGTTCAATCTTGTCGCCGTGGGACATCCAGACCTCTTCCTTGCCCGAAAGCCCGGCAAAAAGGTCCGAGTTATCATCAATTGCCATGGCTGCACGGCCATATTCCCGTTTGTCGGAGCGTTCAACCTTGCCGCCCAGCTGACTGGTCATCAACTGCATGCCGTAACAGATCCCCAGTACCGGAAGTCCCAAATCATAAATGCCGGCATCGGAATGTGGCGCATCAGCGTCGTACACGCTGCACGGCCCGCCGGAAAGAATAATACCCTGGGGAGCAAAAGCCTTGATCTTCTCGAGAGCCATGTTATAGGGATGAATCTCGCAGTAGACCGACTGTTCACGTATACGGCGGGCTATCAACTGGGTTACCTGGGATCCGAAGTCAAGGATCAGAATTTTCTGGCTGTGGATATCAGTGGAGCTCATAGGTTATTGTTCCTAGCTTGCGCGGTAGTTCGGCGCTTCTTTGGTAATGGTCACGTCATGTACATGGGATTCTTTCAACCCGGCACCGGTAATACGGATAAAACGGCCATTGTCCTGCAGTTCTTTGATGGTGGTGCAGCCGGTATAGCCCATGCCTGAGCGCAGACCGCCGATCAACTGGTGGATATTGGCCGACAATGGCCCCCTGAGCGGTACCATTCCTTCGATCCCTTCAGGCACCAGTTTGACATCTTCTCCAACATCGGACTGGAAATAGCGATCCTTGCTGCCGTCCTTCATGGCGCCGATGGAACCCATGCCGCGATAACTCTTGTAGGTTCGGCCCTGATACAACACTGTATCACCAGGCGACTCCTCTGTTCCTGCAAAGAGCGAACCGATCATTATCACGTCAGCCCCGGCGGTAATTGCTTTTGGAAGGTCGCCGGAAAACTTGATACCGCCGTCGGCAATGACCGGGACTCCCAGATTGTGGGCAACCCGAGCACATTCCATGATGGCGGTAATCTGGGGCACTCCCACTCCGGCAACAACCCGCGTGGTACAAATGGAACCGGGACCGATTCCCACCTTGATACCGTCAGCGCCGGCTCGGATCAACGCTTCAGCAGCAGCGGCAGTGGCGATGTTTCCGGCAATAATCTCCACACCGGGAAAAGTGGCCTTGGCACGGATAACGGCATCAATGACCCCCTGTGAGTGACCATGGGCCGTATCGATCACAATTACATCCACACCGCACTTGAGCAGAGCCTCCATGCGGGCTTCCATATCAGCAGTGGGACCGACTGCGGCACCCACACGCAGACGCCCCAGACTGTCCTTGCAGGCATGGGGGTATTTTTTGACCTTCTCGATATCTTTGATGGTGATCAGGCCTTTCAGGTTGCGCTCGTCATCCACCACCAACAGCTTTTCAACCCTGGTGTGCTTCAGGTGTTCCTTAGCCTGTTCCAGGGTGGTGCCCACCTCAACAGTAACAAGATTCCGCTTGGTCATACGGGCCGAGATCGGTAGATCATAATCCGTCTCGAAACGCAGGTCGCGGTTGGTCAGGATTCCCACCAGTTTACCATTGGGTTTGGTGATCGGTACGCCGGAAATACGGTAGCGGGACATCATCTCCAGCGCCTCGCGGATCTTCTGATTGGGGCGCATGGTGATCGGGTCAACGATCATGCCCGATTCACTTTTCTTAACCTTATCCACTTCATGGGCCTGCTCTTCAATGGAAAAGTTTTTGTGGATAATGCCGATGCCGCCTTCACGGGCCATGGCGATGGCGGCGCGTGCCTCGGTTACCGTGTCCATTGCAGCACTGACCAGTGGAATATTGAGGGGGATGTTACGGGAGAGCCGTGTTGTCAGGTTGACATCCCTCGGAAGCACCAGGGAATGGGCCGGCACCAGTAGAACATCATCAAAGGTAAGACCTTCAGGGAGGTTTTCGAATTTCATGATCTCGTTACCCCATTCAAGAATAAATTTTACAGACGTTAGTACAGCGCCACAGCGAAGTCAAGAATGTCTACGGTATTTTGCCAATCATTGGCGGATATTTTACGTATGGAAGAATTACGATTATCGGAAGATGTGGAGATTGTCAAAACGTATGAACTTTACGCTATGACAATCTCCGGTTTATCTTCGGATATGGGGGAGGTAAATGCAGGTGCAGGTCTTGTTTTTACCGGAACTGAGGGGAGGGGCGCAGGTGATCCGGATTATTGTTGCCCTTTCGATTCAGGCTGATCATGCATGCCGATGAAACTGCGCATCGCTTCACGCATGATATCGGAAATACTCATGTTGGAATGTTCCACGATTTCATTTAAGTATTCACGCTCTTGCGCACTGATCCGCATAGAAATGACATTATATCTCGGTTTCTCTGTCATTTTACCCATTGTTTTCTCGTACCAACTCGTGCTGTGAACTTCTCTCCCCCTGGCTGGGGAGACCCGTCCTGAAAGAATGAGAGGGCTACCGCTTGGTGTCTTTTTCGTCTTTGATGCCGAAATAATAGTAAAGTTGAATCCCCATGATAATCATCAGCAGTGCCACTACCAGTCCCAGAATGTACATCGTGTTCCCCCTTCCCGTGGTGTATTCTAAATTTCTATGCCGCCGGGACGACCGCCTGTTGTTCCGTCATTGAGCGGTAAATTCTGCAAGAGGCGTAATCTTCGGCGCAAAAGGTAAGCAGATTGTGGATATTCCTGCCGGATATATTCATGCAGTAGCACTGCGGAAATGGTTTTTTAAGAAATCTGCACATCGGTACAGAGCCCCCTTCGGTATGTCCGGACTTACGTATGTGGTCACCACGTGTTCCCATGATTAACCTGTAATGACATACTGCTGAAAGTCACAACGTGAATGCCCTTTGTCCATTTAGCAACAATGGTGCCATTGTTTATGTTGATGTTATTATTTGATTTTTTTTGGTTGGCTGGGTGGTGCGGGTGGGTAAAATAGCGAGTTTTTGTGGAGTGGGGGTATGCAAAATGACGAGTCGGCTATCGATATCGGTCAAGCATGCGCTTGAAGCGGCCGTAATCCACTGCCAGCAGGCGGGCCGCTTCCATTTTTCTGCCGCCTGTGGCCTCAAGCGCCTGCATGATTGCCGCGCGCTCCATATCTTCCAGGGTTTGCAACTGCTGCCGGTTACCGTCAGCAACGCCGGTTCCCTGCATGACTGCAGAGAGTTCCCTGCTGGTGAGGGTGTCTTCGGCAAACAAAACGGCCCGTTTCATGACGCTTTTCAGTTCACGCACGTTGCCGGGCCAGGGGTGGCGGCGTAGCAGCAGGATCGCGTCAGCAGACATGCGCGGTGGTGTCTTCTCCAACTCAAGGGCGATACTATTGAGAAAGGTGCGTGCCAGCACGACGATGTCTTCTCCCCGCTCACGCAGGGGAGGCAGGGTGATGACCAGATCGCCCAGACGGTAGTAAAGATCTTCCCGGAATCTGCCCGAACGTGTTTCTTCGAGCAGGTTGCGATTGCTGGCGGCTATGATACGCGTATCCACCGTAACCTGCCGGGTGCCTCCCACGGGAAAGAAGCGTTTCTGCTCCACGGCGTGGAGAATTTTGGCCTGTATTGCCGGTGGCGCACAGTCGATGTCATCCAGAAACAGCGTTCCTCCGTCTGCTTCTTCAAACAACCCGTTCCTGGCGTTCATTGCCCCGGTGAAGGCCCCCCGGACATGACCGAACAACTGGCTTTCCACCAGTGATTCCGGCATGGAGCCAACGGCCACCGTCAGGAAGGGGTGATGCTTCCGGCGGCTCAGATCATGGATGAGCGCTGCCAGATGTGACTTTCCCGAACCGGTTTCACCCTGAATAATGACGGAAAAATCGGTTTCTGCGATCCGTTGGGCCTGATCTATGACCTGCTGCATGGCCATGCTGTCACCCAGTAACGTCTCCAGGGAGGCCAATTCACGGCGCCGGGCCTGTTCCAGCTCAATCTCTTGCAGGACCGGTTTAGCAGCGCGCAGAATGGTTTCTATGAGTTGACGGCAGTCCAGCGGTTTTCGCACATACGCCGATACTCCCAGCTCAATGGCTTTCAGCAGGAAGCCGGTTTCGGTGAAGGCGGTGCTGAGAATGACCGGGGTTTCCGGCGCAAGCTCACGAATTGCCTTTGTCATCTCAAGGCCGTCCATGACCGGCATCATGATGTCGCTGACCACCACAGCAGGGCGCTCACCGACAAAAAGTTCCAGCCCTTCCTTGCCGTTTGCAGCGGTGACAACCCGCTCAAAATGCATCTCAAGCACAATGCCGATCCGCTCCCGCAGGTCCGGTTCGTCTTCAACGTACAGTATGGTCAGCGGTATCTTCTCAGTCATCTGTCTTCCCCGCTCCGGCCATTTCCTCAGGCATCTCGATCCTGAACAGCGTGCCTTCCGCTGAACTGCTGAAGCTGATCCGTCCTCCCATGCTCTCTTCGATGATCAGCCGCGACATATACAGACCGATGCCGGTTCCGTTACCTTCCTGCTTGCTGGTAAAATAGGGATCGAATACCTTGTCGGCATATTCTGCCGGTATGCCGCAGCCGTTATCGCCAACTTCTACCTGAACATAACCGTCAGTTCCTGAGAGGCTGATAACCACTCGCCCTGGAATCGCAACGGAACCCGCCGCGCGCTGTTCACAGGCGCCGCCTATCCGCTCCATGACGGCATCGAAGGCGTTGCTGACCAGATTGAGCAGCGCCTGTTTAAATTCATTCTGATAGCCCCTGACCTTGAGACGTTCTTTGCGCGCCTGCGCCACAACTTCCAGTGTGACATTAGAATTGGCAAACTGGGCCGTGACAAGTTGCAGCACCTCGCCAATTTTTTCCAGAACGTCAAAAACTTCGATGACCTTTTCCGGGCTGAAGAAGTTCCTGAAATCCTCAATGGTGTCGGACATGTAATACAACTGCTTTTGGGCATCTGATTCAGCCTTTTTTAGAAACGAATCGTCCAGGCAGCCGTGCTCCCCGGCCATTCTGAGGCTCTGAATAGTGGCCCCCAAGGTTACCAGCGGTTGTCGCCACTGATGGGCAATGGCACCGATCATTTCACCCATGGCGGCCAAACGGATATGCCGGGCCAAAAGCCGCTCATGGCTGATCCGACGTTCTGTTTCTTCTGTCACCCGTTTTTTCAGATTCTGATTCAGTTCATGCAGTTCCTGCTCCCGCGAAGCCAGTTTCCGGGCCATTTCATCAAAGGCATGCCCCAGGCTTCCCAGCTCTCCTCCACCCACCAGATCGGCAACCCGTACCTGCAGATCGCCCTCCGCCAGACGGCCTGAAGCCTCCTGCAGGCGCTTCACTCGCTGTACAAAACAGAGGTTGCCAATGACCACGGTCAGCGCAAAGGTTGTCAGCAGAAGTGTTGCCAGCAGACCGATGTTGACCAGTTCGGCCTGCCGGGCCTTCCTCATCACACCGTCGAGGGGGATGCTGGCGCAGATATACAGATAGGGGGCGGGTTCATGGGCAAGGCGCAGGACACGGTAAGAGATAATCCGCCGGTCATGCGGGTCAGCTTCGTCAAAAAAAGTATCCCGGTCCTTGTCCGGATTACGGGTAATCTGACGGAAAAGCCCTGGTTTCATCAGAGTGCCGACGTATTTGTCCGGTTCCTGGTTGCTGAAAACAATCGTACCGTTACGGTCAACGATGGAAAAGAGCGACCTTTTCGGCAGTTCGGTATTATTCAGCAGGCGGCTTACCAGATGTTCAAAGTCAAGATTGGCAGCCATTATCCCCAACAGCTTTCCGTCGGCGTCTTCAATGGGATAGCCGAATCCGATGGTATGCTTTACCGAGAGTCTGCCCAGCACATATTCACCGGAAGAAAACTCCCTGTTTTGCATGGCATTGTGGAAGGTGCGCCGTTCTTTCAGTGAAAACGGCTCCTTCATGGGCAGGCCGGATGCCCAGACAGTTCCCTCCTGATCAGTAACTACAATATTGCCGAACTGAGGGTTCTTTTTGAGAATTTTTTCCAGCAGGTCGTTGGAAGCGGCAACCTTCCGGTTCCTGATATCAGGCAGTTGTGCCAGCACGCTCAATAACTGCTCGGCATTGCCGGTACGGTTGTACTGTTCATTGGCGATCAAGGTGACCATCCGGCGTGCGTCACGGTTTCCCTTGCGGATGGCATCTTTTCGCTGAACGGCTCCTGAATGCAGAATCAGCGCCAGCGCCGGCAAGGAGAGTATCAAAGCCAGTAGCAGCAGATGCGTCCGCAGGGAAAGGGAGAACAACCAGGTGCGTATGGCAGCTATCGCCCGTTTCATGATGGCAAGAACTGCTCTTTGCCCTTGATTTTGTGAAGCGCTGCCACAATCAGCCGGGCAGCCTGTTCCAGGTCGGACAGGGAAACAACCTCAACCGGGGTATGCATGTAGCGCAGCGGAAGCTTCACCAATGCAGTAGCCACGCCGTTGCGGGATATCTGCATCACGTTGGCGTCGGTACCGGTGGCCCGCGGGTTGGCGGTCAACTGCACCGGCAGTTTTTCTTTTTTTGATGTGTCGTACAGCAGCTCAAACAGGGCATGGTTGATATTGGGGCCACGGCTTAAGATAGGCCCCTTGCCCAGGGCAACCTCGCCATTATGCTTGCGCTCCACATCCGGCTGGTCGGTGGCAAAATCCACCTCCACGCAGATGCCGATATCGGGATTGACGGTATAACTGCTGGTGGTGCCGCCCCGCAGGCCGATCTCCTCCTGCACTGACGAAACACCGTACAGGTCCACCGGCAGCTTCTTCTTGTCTGCCGCCACCAGGCGCAAAACCTCGGCCACCACAAAGGAGCCGGCCTTGTCGTCAAAACCCCGCGAAGCCACCCGATCTCCCTGCAAACGGGTAAAGCCGCTCTCAAAGGTAATACAGTCTCCTACCCGCACCAGCTTCTGGGCCTCTTTTTTATCACCGGCGCCGATATCAATGTACTGGGCTTCCAACTTCACCACGGTCTCGCGGTCCTTGTTATCCATCAGATGGATCGGTTTCTTGCCGATAACCCCGGAAAGCGGACCGTCGGCAGTATGAATGCTGACCACCTTGCCGGGGGTCAGATGGGCATCCACCCCGCCGATGGCGGCAAAATAAATGAAGCCCTTGTCGTCGATATACTTCACCTGCAAACCTATTTCATCGGAATGTCCCACCAGCATCACCCGGGGGCAGTTCTTGCCCTGCCCCGGAATAAAGCCGTAGACATTGCCCATGACATCCGACGAAACCTGGCTGTACGGGGTGATGTACTCACGAAACAGGCGTTGTGCCGGTTGTTCGTATCCGGACGGACTGGGGGCTGACAGAAGTTTTTCCAGAAAAGCTACAGATTCTTTACGCATTCAAAATCTCCTCGTCATTCAAGTTGGTTATGATTGAACCGGTCATCTGTTGGCTGAGGGACCGCACCGTGATTTCTTCAGGTGTCAGGCCCGGACCGGCGTAAATCTGCTTTACCACCAGACCCCGTTGTTGCCAGCGGATCAGGTTACGGCGTTCATGGCCGATGACATCGGATATCCGGGCAGGATGGCAGACAACCTCTTCCAGTGGTTCACCAAGCCGGTCAGCCAGTTTGAGGACCAGGGAATAATACAGTTCCCCCCGTGCCAACTGGCCCAAAGCCGGATGCCAGGGGCCGGCAAGCACCGTCTCACCGGCCACCAGCCCCTCATCGCTTTGCAAGCCAAGGCGGATTACCGGTATTCCGGCTTGCTGCGCCAGCAGCAGCATCCGGGCGCAGAGGCGGATAGTAGCATCAAGAGACGGTGGTTGCCAGTCTCCGGCTGCATACTGTTTTGCCAGCCTGGTTCCGGCCAGCACCAGCGCCGGATAGATACGGACAAACTCAGCCCCGGCAGCCATGACACCGGACAGGGACGCCAGCGCCTTGTCCGGCGCGTCACCCGGCAGGCCGGGCAGCAGTTGCGCGCCGGTACGGAAGCCGGCCCGGGCCACGCGCATGATTGCCGCCTTGCTGTCCGTTGCAGTGTGCCCTCGTTCAGACCTTTCCAGCACTTCATCATCCAGCGACTGCACGCCTATTTCGATGGTGCGGACCTTGTGTTCCGCCAGAAACGGCAGAATATCGTCAGCCAGCCCGTCGGGCCGGGTTGAAATACGGATGCCGTCCACCAGACCCTGCTCAAGCAGCGGTTGCACAGACGTCAGCAGCTGTTGCTGCTGCTCCCGTGGCAACAGGGTGAAGCTCCCGCCAAAAAAAGCCACTTCTACCGGACGTCCCGGGGAGCGCCGCACCCATTCCCGCACTGTTTTCCGTATCTCTTCCGATTGCGGCGGACTGGCGGCCTGCCGGGCCGTCAAATGCTGGTTGCAATACACACACTGGTGCGGGCAACCGGCATGGGGAATAAAAAAAGGGACAATCAGAGGGCGCATAAATTAGATGAGCTGCAAGATGTTCATGTTATTGTTGCTAGCCTCCCAAGTGTGCTATGTGGCACTCTTATCCCAGATATTGCCGACAATGACAAGTGTGATAAGCCGGACGGGAAGCCGCATTGTCATGGCCGATTCGCAAGAATGCACGAGGAGCGCATGTACAGATTCATTCATCTGCACCGTTTTCCGCTGTTACTGGCCCTGTGTATCATCCTCCCCTCCCCTGCCTTGAGCGAAGAGATTGCTGTCGGCAACTTTGCCGTGGAAGGCCTCAATGGCTGGGAAAGTAAGGAGTTCAAAGGCCGTACCAGCTACCAGCTGGTGCAGGAACAGGGGCGTACCGTTGTAAAAGCCCGGGCAAAGGCCGCTGCTTCGGGCCTCTTCAAAAAGGTGCAGCTTGATCCGGCCAGATACCGCTATCTTTCCTGGTCATGGAAGGTTGCCGGAACCGTTGCGGGGGGCGACGAAACGACTAAGGCCGGCGATGATTATGCTGCCAGGGTGTACGTGGTGTTTCCGGGGCGGTTTTTCTGGCAGACCCGTGCCATCAACTACATCTGGGCCAACAAACTACCCAGGGGTGCGTTTGTGCCCAATGCCTTTACCGGCAACGCCATGCTGCTTGCCGTGGAATCAGGTCCGGCCAAGGCAGGACAGTGGATTCAGGAAAAACGAGACATTCTCGCCGACTACCGCCGTCTGTTCGGCGAAGAGCCGCGGGAGACCGGCGCCATTGCCATCATGACTGATACCGACAACACCGGCGCTGAGGCAACCGCCTGGTACGGCGACCTTACACTCTCCACGACCCCCTGAATACCCAGCTCTGGTTGACGGCAGGTATTTCATGCTATAGTTACAAAAAAACATCGGGGAGGCAGAGATGGATACCAAACGATGCTTTTCGTGGCTGCTGCTCAGGATGCTTGTTGTACTTTGGTGCCTCCAGGGTTCAGCCGCCCTCGCGGCAACCACTGAAAAAGCGACCTTTGCAGGCGGTTGTTTCTGGTGCATGGAACAGCCCTTTGACAGCCAGCCCGGTGTCCTGTCGGTCATGCCGGGCTATACGGGCGGAACAAGTAAAAATCCCACGTACAAAGAGGTCTCAAACGGCGGCACCGGCCATGCCGAAGCGGTGGAGATCATTTTTGATCCGGCAAAGATCAGCTATGAAA
>DIUT01000027.1:0-1147 GCA_002423105.1 Geobacter sp. UBA6151
GATCCGGCAAAGATCAGCTATGAAAAACTGTTGCAAATTTTCTGGCGCAATATCGATCCCACCACCATTGACCGGCAGTTCTGCGATCAGGGCAACCAGTACCGGGCGGCCATTTTCTATCACAATGAGCGTCAGCTGAAGTTGGCGCAGCAGTCAAAGAAATTGGTTGAACAACAGAAGAACTTCAAGGAACCGGTGGTCACCGGGATCGTTCCGGCAGCCACCTTTTATCCGGCTGAGGAGTATCACCGGCAGTATTACAAAAAGAACCCGATCCGCTACAGCTACTATCGTTCCAGTTGCGGCCGTGACAAACGGTTGAAGGAGATTTGGGGCAGCAGTTCCGGACATTGATGGTTAGTGGAAAGCAATGGAGGCTTGCCATGAAAGGTTACCAGTTTCTGATCTGTATCGTGTTCATCACCCTGATTGCGTGCAGCAACAGCTCAACCTCCACTGCAACGGCCACCGGCAAGGCAACCGGCGCAGAGGCGGTTCGTCCGGCAGCTGTCAAACTCTATTCGGTTGCGAAAAAGGGATACATTATGAGTGACAAGGTCATAAAGACAGAAGAGGAATGGAAGAAACTGCTCACCCGGGAGCAGTACCATGTTATCCGGGAAAAAGGGACGGAGCGGCCTTTCACCGGGGCCACCTGGAACAATCATGACAAGGGCATCTACCGCTGCGCGGCCTGCGGCAATGATCTATTCAGCTCGGAGCACAAATACGATTCAGGCACCGGCTGGCCCAGTTTCCGGCAACCGGTTGCAAAGGAAAACGTCACGGAAAAACCGGATAACAGCCTGTTCACGCGCAGNNACCGGACTGCGCTACTGCATGAATTCGGCAGCCATGACGTTTGTGAAAACACCCTGATGACGACACCATTGATTCTTCCCGATACCCCGGAAAACCGCCTGCTGGCGGAGAACGTCCATCCTGCTGACTGGATCAATCCGAAGCCCGCCGGATGCTACAATCTGGTGGTGATCGGCGCCGGAACCGCCGGGCTGATCTGTGCTGCCGGGGCTGCCGGACTGGGCGCAAAGGTGGCGCTCATTGAGCGGAGCCTGATGGGGGGCGACTGCCTGAACGTGGGCTGCGTACCGTCCAAAGGGATGATCCGTGCGGCGCGGGCGCTGTT
>DIUT01000027.1:1270-20395 GCA_002423105.1 Geobacter sp. UBA6151
GTGCCACCGATCCCCGGATTGGCCGAAGCAGGCTACCTGACCAACGAGACGGTTTTTTCTCTCACCGAACTTCCACCCCGCATGGCGGTAATCGGAGCCGGTCCCATCGGTTGCGAACTGGCACAATCATTTGCCCGTTTCGGCAGCCGCGTTTCTCTGGTCGAACTAGGCCCCCACATTCTGGGCCGCGAAGATGGCGATGCCGCAGAGATTCTCCATGGCGTGTTTGTCCGTGAGGGGATTGATCCGCACCTTGGGGTGAAGATCGCCGGAGTCGAAACAAGCGGCAGTGACAAGATTCTGCATCTTGAACGTGACGGCAAGCGGATAGATGTGACGGTGGACGCACTATTGGTGGGAGCCGGGCGCGCACCTAATCTTGATGGTCTTGGTTTGGAGAAAGCAGGAATCGCATTTGACAAAAAAGGGGTTACGGTCAATGACAACCTGCAAACCTCAAATCTGAATGTTTATGCCGCAGGCGACATCTGCTTTCCCTTTAAATTTACCCACACTGCCGATGCTCTGGCTCGCATCCTGATAGCCAATGCTCTCTTCATGGGCAGGCAGAAGGCCTCTGCCCTCACCATTCCCTGGTGCACCTATACCGATCCGGAAATTGCTCATGTGGGGATGTACGAAGCTGATGCAAAAGAACAAGGAATTGAAGTGACCACGCTCACCGTCCCTCTGTCGGACATCGATCGGGCTGTTCTTGATGGTGAGTCTGAGGGATTTGCCCGGGTTCATCTGCGCAAGGGAACCGACAGGATTCTTGGCGCAACCATAGTGGCCCGCCATGCCGGGGAAATGATAAATGAGTTTTCACTGGCGATTACCAATGGGATCGGTATCTCAGCCATAGCCAAAACCATCCATCCGTATCCGACCCAGGCCGAGGTTATCAAGCGATTGGCTGACGCCTACAACCGCACGCGACTGACACCATTCGTGAAAAAGCTGCTGTCCAGCTGGCTGAAATGGCGCAGGGGTAACTGATGGGCAGAAATAAAATCATCGTGATACTGCTGGGCCTTGCTGCCATAGTCGCCTTCTTCTGGCTGGATCTGGGCCGTTTTCTCACCCTGGAAAGCCTCAAACGCAACCGTGAAGTACTGCAAGGGCTCTATGCCGACCACCAAATGACCATGGTGGCTGCCTTCATGGCAGTCTACATCATCCAGACCGGCCTTGCCCTGCCGGGAGCCACTATCATGTCCCTGGCTGCCGGAGCCATTTTCGGGCCGCTGATGGGGACAGTCTACGCCGTCATATCGGCTTCCATCGGCGCTACCCTGGCCTTTCTCCTTACCCGCTACCTGCTGCGCGATCTGGTGCTCAACCGCTTTGGCAGCAAACTGGAGGGAATCAACAAAGAACTGGAAGAGCGCGGCCTCAATTATCTGTTGTTCCTGCGGCTTGTGCCGCTTTTCCCGTTCTTCCTGATCAACCTGGCTGCCGGGCTTACCCGTCTGCCGCTACGCACCTTTATCATCGGCACTGCAATCGGCATCATTCCGGGCGGCTTTGTGTATGTCAATGCCGGTTCCAGTCTGGCAAGCATCAGTTCGCCAGGTGATATCGCCTCACCGCGCGTGCTGGGTTCGTTTGCGCTGCTGGGGCTGTTTGCTCTGGTTCCGGCACTGTACAACAAATATAAAGGGAGAAACATCTGACATGGAAACCTATTACAACCCGGCCGATTTGAACAGATTCCCTGAAATAGGTAAAGATGCGCCGCAGTTGGCGGCTAAATTTTTTGATTATTACGGTGCGGTTTTTGCCGAAGGTGCCTTGAGCGAGCGGGAAAAAGCGCTGATTGCCCTTGCCGTGGCCCATGCGGTGCAGTGCCCCTACTGCATTGACGCCTATACCAGAAGCTGCCTGGAGAAGGGCTCCAATCTGGAGGAGATGACCGAAGCGGTCCATGTGACCAACGCCATTCGCGGCGGAGCTTCGCTGGTGCATGGTATGCAGATGCGCAACATCGCCGAAAAAATTTCAATGTAACGAACGGGAATGGTACATGACCTTTGAACAAACCCTTGAACAGCACAAGCTTGCCCTTGTACGCTCCGCAACCACCACCCTGCAGGTTAATGTGGGGCGTCTCTGCAATCTGGCCTGCCGCCACTGTCATCTGGAGGCAGGACCGCACCGGGACGAGTTGATGGATGCGGAAACTGTGGAGGAGGTCATCGCCTGCGCCGAACGGCTTGATTTCGCGACCATCGACATCACCGGCGGCGCACCGGAACTGTTGCCCCATCTTCCCCGGCTGATCAGCGGTTTGCGTCCGCACACGCCGCGCCTGCTGATCCGCACCAATCTGACCGCCCTTGCCGGAAACAAGTCAGAACAGCTCATCAATCTCTACCGGGATAACAAGCTGACCATTGTCGCCTCACTCCCCTCCATCAACAGTGCGCAAACCGAAGCCCAGCGCGGCAATGGCGTATGGGAAAGCGCAATCGCCACCCTGAAGCTGCTGAATGAAGCCGGATTCGGCGTTGAAGGCAGCGG
This sequence comes from Geobacter sp. UBA6151, assembly GCA_002423105.1. Lineage (GTDB taxonomy): Bacteria > Desulfobacterota > Desulfuromonadia > Geobacterales > Pseudopelobacteraceae > Trichlorobacter. Next base: position 3,794 of record DIUT01000027.1, read on the forward strand.
TTTGAAGCTGGATATTGCCGCAAACCCTTCCGGTGCTTTTCTACCGGCTTCCCAGGCGGAAACGGAGCAGCGCTTCCGCCGGGAACTGGAACGCCGTTACGGCATCAGCTTCTCCAGTCTGTTCAGTTTTGTGAATGTTCCGTTGGGGCGCTTTCACCGCTGGCTCGAATCATCGGGCAATCTGCCTGACTACCTGAAAAACCTGAAAACGCGCTTCAATCCCTGCTCCGTGCAGGGACTCATGTGCCGCTCAACGTTATCCGTGGACTGGCAGGGATATCTCTACGACTGCGATTTCAACCAAGCAGTGGGACTGCATCATTCCGGCACGGCACACCATATTTCCCAGCTTCAGCAGCTTCCGCAACCAGGCGTACGGATTCCGACCCAGGATCACTGCTTTGCCTGCACCGCCGGAGCCGGATTCACCTGCACCGGTTCCATTGATGCCTGAACCGCCATCTAAACTCCCATCCGTTAATCTTGACTTCAGCGATTGGTAATGTACTATCTCAAAAACATTACCGAAACGGCGGATTGTATTCGATGAGCCAACCAATCCTTCCTGGAAATCAATACGTTTTTGCCCGCCTTACTCTTCCGGTGGCCTTACTTTGGACCATTATCCTCGGAACGTCCCTGATATGGAACCTCAATAAAGCCAAAAACCAGGCCATGGATCTGGCCTACACCGAGGCCCGTTCCAACCTGAACAAGGATATCTCATTCCGGCGCTGGGGCACCCATCACGGCGGTGTCTATGTGCCGGTCACCGAAACCCAGAAATCAATCCCCTGGCTGGCCCATGTTCCCGAGCGCGATGTTGTCACCACCGACGGACGCCGGCTTACGCTGCTGAATCCGGCTTCCATGCTGCGCCAGATGATGGATCTGTATTCCAGGGAGTATGGCATCCGGGGAAGAATCACCGGACTTAAGCAGTTAAACCCCGGCAATGCGCCCGATGTGTGGGAAAAGCAACAACTGGAGCTGTTCACACGCGGGCAGGCCAAAGAGGTCTGGGAGGTGGCCAATCTTGAGGGCAAGCCCCACCTGCGCTACCTGCGGGCCATGTACATGGAAGAAGGTTGCGACAAGTGCCACGGCATCCTGGGCTACAAAACCGGCGACATGCGTGGCGCCACCGGTCTGAATCTGCCCTTGGAACCCTACTACCGCCAGATCCATACTGCCCGTATCGATCTGGGCATCAGTCATGGTATCATCTGGTTTTTCGGACTGATCGGCATCGGTTGGGCCGGTTACCAGGCCGAGCATAAAAACAGAGCCCGGCTCCTGGCGCAACAGGCCTTGCAGGAAAGCGAAAACACCCTTAAACGGGCCCAATCCGTGGCAAGCATCGGCAGTTGGCACCTGGATATCTCCCAAAACAGCCTGACCTGGTCCGATGAAACCTACCACATATTTGGCGTTACTCCCGGTATTCCCCTCTCCTATGAGCTGTTCCTTTCCTGCACGCATCCGGAGGATCGAGAGAGCGTAGATAAAGCCTGGCAGGCAGCGCTGAAGGGAGAAGAATACGATATCATTCACCGCATCGTGGTGGGCGGAGATACCAAATGGGTGCGGGAACAGGCAGAGTTGACCTTTGCACCGGACGGCAGTCTCTGTAGCGGTGTCGGTACGGTGCAGGACATCACTTCTCAGAAGTTGAATGAAGATACGCTGCGGCTCTACGCCAACGTATTCCGTCACAGCGGCGAAGCCATACTGATCACCGACCGGGATCAGCAGATCATTGCCATCAACCCGGCCTTCACCCGTCTCACCGGCTACACCCTTGACGACCTGCTCAATCAGACTCCCCGCATTCTGGCCTCCGGTCACACCCCCCATGAAACCTACCGCACCATGCGGACCGCACTGGAAACCACCGGCTTCTGGCAGGGGGAGTTGTGGGACCGCCACAAGGATGGTGCCATCAATCCAACCTGGGCCGCCATATCCGTGGTTCGCGATCATGAAGGCGAGATAATCAACTACATTGCCGGTTTTACCGACATTAGCGAGCGTAAGGCGGCGGAAGAGCAGATTTATCAACTGGCCCACCATGATATTCTGACCGGCCTCTTCAACCGCTACAACCTTGAAAGCAGAATTGCGCAGGCCTTGCTCTCCGCCCGCCGGGACAGTGAGCCGCTCGCGGTCATGTTCATAGATCTTGACCGTTTCAAAGTGATCAACGATACCCTGGGCCATAATGTGGGGGATCTGTTGTTGATTGAGGTGGCCCGTCGTATCCAGCAATGTGTCCGGGAAAGCGATATCGTTGCCCGACCGGGAGGCGACGAATTTGTGGTGGTGTTGACCGGCATCAGTGCCGTCATGGATGCCGCTTCGGTAGCCCACAAAATACGGACAGCTCTGGGAGAGCCGTATCAGATTGATGGCCGCTCCCTGCATACGACTCCCAGCATCGGTATCAGTGTCTTTCCTTCCGATGGCTACGATACCGAAACCTTGATGAAACACGCCGATACGGCCATGTACCATGCCAAAGAACAGGGGCGAAACAACGTACAGTTTTTTGCGGCCGCCATGAACACTGCAGCGGCAGAGCGGATGGAGCTGGAACGGGAACTGCGGCAGGCAATGCGGGATCATCATTTTACGCTGCATTATCAGCCAAAAGTGCGGAGCCAGGACGGCAGCATGTACGGTTTCGAAGCCTTGATCCGCTGGCAACATCCTGATCTGGGAAACATTCCTCCCATGAAGTTTATTCCCATTGCCGAAGAGATCGGATTGATCGAGCCGATTGGCGCCTGGGTGCTGGACGAGGCTTGTCGGCAACTTGCGGCCTGGCGCGGTATGGGGATCGACGGCCTGCAGATGGCGGTCAATCTCTCAGCCCACCAGTTGCGTTCCCCTACCCTGCCTGAACAGGTCTTTCACTGCCTGAAACGCCACGGACTGCACGATGGAGACCTGGAACTGGAAGTGACGGAATCGGTGGCCATGAACGATCCGGAACGGGCCATAGGCCAGTTACAGGCGCTACGGCATCTGGGGGTTCATCTGGCCATTGACGACTTCGGCACCGGCTATTCATCCCTGGCTTACCTGAAAATGCTGCCGATCCAGATCATCAAGCTGGACCGCGCCTTTGTGCGGGATATCGAGACCGATGCCAACGATGCCGCCATCAGCGCCGCCACCCTGGCCCTGGCCCACAGCCTGGGATTGAAAGTGGTGGCTGAGGGGGTTGAAACGGAGGCACAGCGTGACTTCCTGGTTGATCATGGATGCGATTATCTGCAGGGCTATCTGTTCGGCAAGCCGGAACCGGCGCAGTTTTGGTCTGAACGTTGGAAGAACATACTTCCAAATCAGGAGTTTCAATTGCTCGCAAAATCGCCATGATCCACCGCATGATTTTCAATCGGTTTTTCCTGCATCGAAAGGAAGCAAGACACCTGAGTTCTGAAAAGCAGGAGCTTTAGATGCCACAAAATACCAGAATCACACCCGTTGAAGGGGTAACCAGTGCGCTCCTTGATAGTGCACAACGTTTTCGCACGATCTTTGAACGTGCCAACTCAGGTATCGCTTTTGCCGACTGCTGCGGCAACATGCTGGATTTTAATACGGCCTTTGCCCAACTGCTGGAGTATGAACGTACTGAACTGTTGGGGCTTAACATTGCTCAGTATACCCATCCTGATGATGTCGCCACCGAGGTTGCCTTCTTCAATGAGATCATCGCCAACAAGCGTGAGGGCTACCGTATGGAAAAACGGTATGTCACCCGTTCCGGCAGAATCATCTGGGTTGATCTTTCGGTAGCTGTTATTCGTGATGAGCGGGGGAAACCGGCCAATTTTGTGGGTCAGGTGATTGAAATTACCGAGCGTATAGAATCGGAGTTGCAGTACAACACTATCCTCAACACCACCATGGACGGTTTCTGGATCAATGACCTGAGCGGCCGCTTCCTTGATGTGAACCATGCCTTCAGCCGGATGATCGGTTACAGCCGTGAAGAACTGCTGACCATGAAGATCAGTGACGTCGAGGCCAATGAATGCCTGGAAGAAACCCGCGCCCATATTGAAAAAATACTTGCCACCGGCCATGATCTTTTTGAAACCCGGCACCGTTGCAAAGATGGCAGAATCCTTGAGGTTGAGGTGAGCGTCAATTATTTACCGGTGGCAGACGGTAAAATGGCCGTGTTCCTGCGGGATATCAGCCTGCGCAAACAAGCCGAAGCCGCGCTGCTGGAAGCAAAACAGGCCGCAGAGCATATAAGCCGGGCCAAATCGGAGTTTCTGGCCAACATGAGCCACGAGATCCGTACACCGATGAACGCCATCATGGGCATGACCCGTCTTGCGCTTGATACCGGACTGACAGCACAGCAGCAGGATTATCTTCAGAAGGCTTATGCAGCATCACAATCGCTGCTTGCCATCCTGAATGACATACTGGATTACGCCAAGATCGAGGCAGGAAAGATTATCATCAACACCATGCCGTTCAGCATTGCAGAAACCATGAACCGCGTGGCTGACCATTTTAATCCTCAAATTGCCGAAAAAGGGCTGAAACTGATCCTGGAAATTGCTCCTGACACCCCTGAAGCGGCCAGCGGCGACCAGCTACGGCTCCTGCAGGTATTGAACAATCTGATGAGCAATGCCGTCAAGTTCACGGAGAGCGGAACAATTCATCTCGCGGTTGAGCCGGTATATATTGACAATGAGAGTATTACGCTTCGTTTTGAAGTTCGTGACACCGGTATCGGCATTTCCAAAGAACAGGCTGCCCTCCTTTTTCAACCATTCACCCAGGCCGATGGCTCCATCACCCGCCAGTTCGGCGGCACCGGCCTCGGTCTGGCCATCAGTCGGCGTCTGGTTGAGCTTATGGGGGGTGAAATGCAGGTTTCCAGTACCGAAGGGGCTGGTTCCGTTTTTATCTTTACTGTGCAGCACAAGTTGCTACCCACCCAGTCGCCACTACCTTCATTTTCTCCATGATCAAACCCGACAATCAGGACAACCAGATGACCTTACACCACGACGAAAAGCCGCTGATTCTGCTGGTGGACGATATCCCGGCCAATTTGCACGTACTGGTAGCAGCGCTTAAGGACAATTACCGGATCAAGACCGCCACCAACGGGTTTGATGCCCTTGAGCTGGCAGCCCGTGAGGACCGGCCGGAACTGATCCTGCTGGATATGATGATGCCCGGCATGAATGGTATCGAGGTTCTGCAAAGGCTTCGTGAAAACCCTGAAACATTCGGAATTCCGGTGATTTTTGTCACTGCCGATAATTCTGAGCAGAGCCAGCTTGATGGCCTGGAACTGGGAGCGGACGACTACCTGATCAAGCCGGTGGTAACCGCCGTGCTTCAGGTACGGGTGCGCAACCTGCTGCAACGCAAACGGATAGAGCGGGAACTACGCCTTGCCAGCCACGTTTTTAATTACAGTGGCGAAGCGATCATGATCAGCGACCGTGAGAACCGGATCATTGACGTGAACGCGGCCTTCACCCGGCAGACCGGCTATCTGCCTGAAGATGTGCTGGGGCAAAATCCCAAAATGCTGTCTTCCGGCCGCACCAATCCTGAGGAATACCGCGCCATGTGGCAAAGCCTCCGTGAGCAGGGATTCTGGCAGGGCGAACTCTGGGACCGCCGCAAGGACGGCGGTGTCTACCCCAAATTGCTGACTGTCTCGGTTGTGCGCAATGCCAAAGAGGATGTGGAGTTCTACATCGGCAGCTTTACCGATATTTCCCGGCAAAAGAGTGTGGAGGCCGAGATCCGGCATATCGCCAACCATGATCACCTGACCGGACTGCCCAACCGGCTGTACGTACAGGTGGCGCTGGAACAGGCAGTGGCTGCAGCCAGACGTGAGCAGACTGAAATTGCCGTCATGTTCCTTGATCTTGACCGGTTTAAGCTGGTTAATGATACCTACGGGCATGGTGTTGGCGACGGCCTGCTGATAGAGGTGGGACGACGGCTGAAAGACAGTGTGCGGGAAAGTGATCTGGTGGCCCGGCTGGGGGGGGATGAATTCGTGGTGGTCATGAGTAATCACCTGACATCTGCCGCAGTAACAACGGTTGCGCAAAAAATCCTGGAAAACCTGTCACTACCCTACCAGGTGGGTGAGCATACGCTGCACAGCACACCCAGTATCGGCATCAGCCGCTATCCGCAGGATGCAACAGAGGTGGAAGAGTTGATGAAGCACGCAGACCAGGCCATGTACCAGGTAAAACAGGCAGGACGGGGACAGTTCAGGTTGTATGAAGCGCCAGCCACAGCGGAGAACAACGAATGATCAAGATTGACAGAAAGAATCCATTATTTCACCAATGGATCATACTTGGTGTTGTACTGCTTTTCTTCGGCTGCGGCATAGCCATGAACAGCTACAATGAATACATCCATACCGGCAGCACCGAACAGGAGCGGTTGCTGACCCAGACACGGGTCATTCAGGAAAACCTGGTCTGGAACATTGATGCTCTGAACAAAGCATTGATAACCCTGCAACATGATTCCACCCTGCTTTCCTTCAACCAGAACTACAATCAACGCCTTACAAACTTAAACGATGCCATGCCCGGCGTGCGCACCATGCTGGTACTTGATGCCGAGGGTATATCCAGGCTTTCCAATAAACCGGAACTCATTGGTAAAGATTTCAAGGAGCGGGAGTATTTCAAGACACCACAGTACCACGCAAACTCGGATACGCTGTATGTTTCTCCTCCTTTCAAGACAGCGTTAAACACCTACGTCATAAACATAAGCCGGTACATACGTGGTGCTGATGGTGTCTTTGCCGGGGTCATAGCAGCATCTCTGGACCCTGATTATTTTAGCACCCTGCTCTCTTCGGTGCAGTACGCGCCGGATATGTGGACGTACCTGAGTCACGGCGACGGCAAACTTTTTTTGATGATCCCCCACAGGGAAGGGATTTCCGGCAAGGACCTCTCCACCCCTGACAGCATGCTGTCCCGTCATCTTGCAACAAAAAAGGAAGCAAACGTATTTACGGGACAGGTTATGGCCACCGGTGAACAGCGCATGATCGCCCTGCGCACCATACAGCCGCCAAACCTGAAGATGCATAAACCGTTGGTTGTGGCTGCAAGCCGTGATCTTGTGGCGATCTACGCTACCTGGAAAACAAGCACCTTTGTTCATACCGGTTTGTTCCTGTTGTTTGTCATCATCAGCTCCCTGATGCTGTATCTGTACCAGAAACGCTTTCTGGAAGCAGAGCGACAGAAGGCGGAAGCAGATAAAAACATCAAGGCCCTCAGCGAAGAACTGGACCGTTTTTTTAGCATGGCCCTTGATATGCTCTGCATTGCAGATTCGGAAGGGCATTTCAGGCGGCTGAACCGTTCCTGGGAAGAAGTGCTCGGCTACCCCCTTGATGAGTTGACCGGTCAACGCTTTCTCGACTTTGTCCATCCTGAAGATATTCCTGCCACGCTGGCCGCCATGGCTGATCTGGACCATGACAAGCCGATCATGAATTTTGTCAACCGCTACCGTTGCAAGGACGGTTCATATCGCTGGATTGAGTGGCGCTCCACTCCCTATATGAATCAGGTCTATGCTGCGGCACGGGATATAACGGATCGCAAGAATGCTGAAGCGGCGCTGCGTACTGCCCTGACCGAGGCAGAGCGCTTCCGGGAAGCTCTGGACCACGTTTCATCCTATATTTACATGAAGGATCGGGATCATCGCTATGTGTACGCCAACAAACCAACCCTGGAGCTTTTCGGCGTCACTGCGGATGAGTTGATTGGCTGCGAAGACAGCCGCTTCTTTCCGCCTGCCACCGTGACAAGACTGCGGGAAGTGGACACCCGCGTATTTTCAGGTGAACAGACCAGTGTGGAGATTGATGTTACCGACGCTCCTGGTGGACGCCGGGTTTACTGGGAGGTCAAGACCCCCATTTACGAAGATCCAGACAGGAGCGCCATCTGGGGGCTGTGCGGCATTTCCACCGATATCACAGAGCTTAAAAATACTGAGGCTGCCCTGGAGCAAAGCGAACGCTTCATGCGGATGTTAACCGACATTATCCCCGGCATGGTGGGGTACTGGGACAAGGAGTTGCGGAACGGTTTCGCCAACATAGCCTATCTGGAGTGGTTCGGTAAAACGCCGGAAGAGATGCGCGGCATTCATATCCGTGACCTGATGGGAGATGAGCTGTTCAGTAAAAACGAGCCGTTTATCACTGCCGCCCTACGGGGGGAACGACAGCAGTTTGAACGGACCCTGACCAAGGCTGACGGCAGCACGGGGCACACCTGGGCTCATTATATACCGGATATTGACGGCGAAGATGTGCGTGGTTTCTTTGTGCTGGTATCTGATGTAACCGAGCTGAAACAGGCGCAGATCAAGCTGGAAACACTGAACGAGGAACTGCGTAAGCGTACCTTGGAGGCGGAAAGCGCCAACCGGGCCAAGTCGGAATTTCTGGCTAACATGAGCCACGAAATCCGCACCCCGATGAATGCCATCCTGGGTTTGACGCGCATTGTGCTGGATACCGAGTTGACCTCCCGACAGGCCGACTATCTGCGTAAGGTACATGGATCATCCCAGGCTTTGATGGTTATTTTAAATGACATTCTGGACTATTCAAAGATAGAAGCCGGACGGCTTGAGATTGAAAACCTGCCAATCTGTGTGGCGGATATTCTGGATGACACTGCGGAGTTGTTCAGCGCGCGACTGGAAGAAAAGGGGCTTGCCATGCTGTTGGACATAGACCCGCACCTGCCTGAGGTTGTCATGGGTGACCCGCTGCGCATATCCCAGGTATTGAACAACCTTGTGGGCAATGCCGTCAAGTTTACTGAAACGGGTGAAATTCATATCAAGGTAGAAACTGCGGCAGAAGACAGCCGGAGCATAACCCTGCGCTTTGCCGTGCGCGATACCGGCATCGGTCTTTCAAAGGCGCAGTCGGATCGACTCTTTCAGGCCTTTACCCAGGCTGATGGCACCATCTCCCGCAAATATGGCGGTACCGGATTGGGCTTAACCATCTCCCAGCGTCTGGTCAGACTTATGGGTGGAGATATCAATGTTTCCAGCATTGAGGGAGCCGGAGCAACTTTTACTTTTGCCATTCAAGTGCAGAAAGCGCCGCCCGGAACCCTGGCTGCCCGACAACGCCGCAAGAAACCGGATGCCGGCATAGCCACGGTTCATAAACCTGCTCCAGCCATCGCAGCGACGGGAGCGGGACTGCTGGGAGCCCGCATTCTGCTGGTTGAGGACAACCGGATCAATCAGGAGGTGGCTGGCGAATTTCTACGTCAGCAGGGCGCAACAGTAACCATGGCCGAGCATGGCGCCGAGGCGCTGGCTCTGATTCAGCGCCCCTGCTTCGACGCCGTGCTGATGGACCTGCATATGCCGGTGATGGACGGCTTTGAAGCGACCCGCAAAATACGGGAGTTTTTCGGAAACAATGATCTGCCGATTATTGCCATGACTGCCGCAGTCATGCAGGATGACCGCGAACGCTGCTCCGCAGCAGGTATGGTGGATTTTGTGGCAAAGCCCATCAACCCTGATGAACTGACAGCAATCCTGAAAAAATGGTTGAAAATATCAGAAACTGCCCATGTTATCCCTGATGAAGTCACGATCTGTACAAAAGCCACGCAACCACTGGAATCAATGTCCGGCTTTGATATCGCCGCAGCTCTGCGCCGCATGAATGGTAACGAGAATCTACTGAGAAGTCTGTTGTTGCAGTTCGTTCAGGAACATGCAAACGCGGCTGAAGAACTGAAAGCTTTGCTTTCTGAGGGCAAAACTTATGAAGCACAACACCTGGCCCACACCATCAAGGGAGCGGCCGGTACAGTAGGGGCCGTGAGGCTTGCCGAGGCAGCCTCAGCTCTTGAGCAAGAGTTGCGTACCGGAGTTGATCCGTCAGATGTAGACCACTTTGGAGAGGAACTTTCAGCTGCCAACCTTACAATCAGGTCGCACGTTCCTGACGAAGCAAAGCCAACAGTTTCCAATATTTTGTTCAGCGAAACCGATAGCGTGGAGCTTATACCACTGCTGGCAGAGTTGACTCACTTTCTGCACGAGCAGGAACTGGCTCCGGAGGAATTGATGCAGCGTCTGCATACAGTGGCGGACAAGGCTGGTGCGCCTGAACCTGCTACAGCACTCAAGCTCCTGCTGCGGCAACTGGATTGTTTTGATCATGCCGCTGCACTGGAAACAGTGGAACGGCTGATGGCCAAACAGACAACGTCATGACCATATCGGTCATTATACCGGTCCTGCATGAATTAATCAGGGATACTTCCCATATTTTTGGAAAACACACGGGAAGTGTCTCTTCTGAGATTATCATTGTAGACGGCGACCCGGCCGGTTCAAGCGTTAACACCATCACTGACGACAGCATCATCCGTTTGATCGCCCCGGCAGGACGTGGCAGCCAGCTTGCTGCCGGAGCAGCGGTTGCCGGCGGCGAGATCCTGCTGCTGCTCCATGCCGACACCCGGCTGCCTGATGGCGCGCTTTCATCCGTGGAACAGGCAGTCGCCAATGGCGCATCCTGGGGCGCATTCAGACTGGGAATCGATGCCGCCCCCCTTCCCTACCGTATCATTGAACTGGCTGTGGATCTGCGCTGCCGGTTATTCAAACTGCCCTACGGAGATCAGGCGATGTTTGTGACCAGAGAAGCCCTATCGGCCATTGGCGGCATACCGGAGATTCCGCTGATGGAAGATGTGACGCTGGCTCGTGCTCTTGCAAAGGCCGGGCAACTCTTTACCCTGCTACCGGAACGGATTCGTACTTCACCGCGGCGTTGGCAACATGACGGCATTGTAAAACGCACGTGCAAAAACTGGTGGCTGCTGCTCAGATATCTGGCCGGTGTGAAACCGGAAAAACTGGCCAAGGACTACTGATGCCCGGCGGATCATCCTGTATTGCCCTGTTTGTAAAGCCGCCGGTGCCGGGTCGGGTCAAGACCCGTCTGGCCCGCGCCATTGGCAATGATGCCGCCTGCACCCTCTATTCGGCGCTGGTTGACCGTGTTCTGGCCACTATCACCGCATCCGGCATGCCGTTGGTCATCTTTCATGATGGTGATGATGCAGGCCACCTTCCCGTAGCATGGCAAGAAGTGGCAAATAGCTGCATTCCGCAGCAGGGCATCGATCTGGGGCAACGGATGGCCCATGCCTTCAGCAGGCTGTTCAGTGACGGCATCGAACAGGCTGTTCTGATCGGCAGCGACATTCCCGGCCTGGACGCCGCTTACCTGCACAACGCCTTCAGGTTGCTTGCCGGGCACGACCTGGTGATCGGTCCGGCCATTGATGGCGGCTACTGCCTGATCGGCTTCCACTCAGCAACATTCACCCCTGCCCTGTTTCAGCAGATTCCCTGGAGCACCGGACAGGTGCTGGCACTGACCCTGGCAGCAGCAGAAACTATCGGCCTGTCAATCGGGACGCTCCCTCCCCTGCGGGATCTGGACACCGTTGACGACCTGCATGCCCTGGTTGCGGGTGGGTTGATGCCGGAGAAACTGATCAAGGCAACGGAAATGTTTTTGCTGCCTGCGTGAGCAGGTAATATTCGTCCAGTTCCTGGATGAGAAAGTCAACAAAGGCGCGGTTTGCCCTGGAAAGATACGAATTTTTCTTCCACGCTATGTAGAGGTCCATATAAAGTGGTGGATCAGATGATACGGCGACTACTTCGGCATCACGGGTAACCACCATCTTGAGGAAAAACGCCAGCCCCAACTTCTCCTTGACCAGATTCCGGACCAGAGAAAACAGATTCGATTCAGCAACTACTGCTGGAGTGAGCCCTTCTTTGGCACACAGTTCATCAATCAGTTCTCGTAGGTGATACCCTTCCTTGTAGTGAATCAGCGGTTCTTTGAGCAATTCACGTAGCTCAACCTTTTTGCGACAGGCAAAGGGATGACCGGGATACACGCACGCAACGATCTCTTCTCGCAACAGGTGATATGAGTCCAGTCCCTCTGGAACTTCTCCGGCGATAACGCCAATATCCAACTCACCGGACTCTATTTTGCGCTGGATGTTCCAGGCACTATCACCGGAGATGGAAATTTTGAGGCCCGGATGGCTCTGCTTGAATGAAGCAATTATCTTGGGGAAAAAGAAACTGCTTAACATCGGGGTGAGGCCAACACGTACCTCTCCCTTCAGCAGACCTCGAAGATCAGCAATTTCCCGTTTTGCGTTGCTGACCCCTTTCAATATCTCTTTAGCATGAAGCAACAGTACTTCGCCTTCGGCTGTTAAAGAAATCTTTCTATCCCTTCGGTTGAACAGAATCACGTCCAACTCTTCCTCCAGTTTTTTAATGGCTATACTGAGGGCAGGTTGGGCTATGTGCAGTTGCTCCGCAGCCCTGGTAAAGCTTTCACAGGCCGCTACACCCTGAAAAAATCTCAATTGTCGCAAATCCATGAATTCAGCCCCAAGTCATTTTATTCGATACTTTTATAAATTTAATAAAAATAATATATTTTTATTATACACATACACTGCATATACTTGGCAATAAGTTACCGTGAGAGAGGGTGGATATATGGCTATTTATCTGGACTGCAATGCGACAACGCCGGTGGAACCGTCCGTAGCATCAATGGTAGTTCGGTTTCTGGAGAAGGATTTCGGTAATGCCGCCAGCCCTATCCATGACTACGGCGTATTCGCACTTACGGCAGTTGAACATGCCAGGGGGCAGATGGCCGAGGTGGTCAGGGTGCGTCGTGATGAAGTGATTTTCACCAGCGGTGCCACGGAGAGCAACAATCTGGCAATACTCGGGCTTGCCGAGGCAGGTATGAAGAGTGGACGCCGCCATCTGATTACCACTGCCATAGAGCACAAGTCCGTGCTTGAACCGTTTGATGAGATGGTCCGATTAGGCTTTGAGGTGCAGATTCTGCCGGTACAGTCAGATGGCCGTTTTGATCCGCAGCGCCTGGCAGATGCGCTTCGTCCCGACACGCTGCTGATTTCAACCATGCAGGTAAACAACGAGACCGGCGTACTCCAACCGCTGTCAGAGGTTGGGGATATTTTATCCAACCATGCTATCTGGTGGCATGTTGATGCAGCCCAAGGATTCGGCAAGGAGATTGAGCAACTCCGGCACCCGCGTATAGATCTCATATCAATAAGCGGCCACAAGATATATGGCCCCAAAGGAGTTGGCGCCCTGATTGCCCGCAAGCATGACCGTCAGTTTCCCCCGCTGCGTCCGCTCATGTTCGGCGGTGGGCAGGAGCAGGGACTGCGTCCCGGCACTCTGCCGGTCCCCCTCATTGCCGGTCTCGGGGAGGCCGCAAAACTTACAGTACGGAACCACAACGAGCGGATTGCGAAGTGCCGGGCATTCCGCAAAAAGGTCCTGGCAACATTTTCGGCTCTTGGTGCTGAACAGAACGGAGCTGAAGACTGTACGCTGCCCCATGTGCTCAATGTTTCGCTGCCGGGGATCAACTCAGAGCAGGCAATCAAAGCTCTGAAGAATGTTATCGCTCTGTCCAGCACCTCGGCATGCACCTCACACACTCATACGCCAAGCCATGTCCTGACAGCAATGGGGCTATCATCTAAAAAGGTGGAACAATCAATTCGATTATCGTGGTGCCATTTGACCCCTGAAGTTGACTGGCCAGAAGTGGAAACTATTCTCCGCAGGCTGCGCAGATAAGGAAGGTGGTACAAAATGAACGACATTTTCAGAGAGCTGGAAAAGGTTACCGCTTTGCAGTATGACCACCACGATCTGCCAAAATGGCTCGCAGATCCTATTTTAATGGTGGCAAGAAACCCCGCTGATTATCAGGGGAAGGAGTATCTGGTCGAGATACTCGTAACCCAGGTCAGGGAGTACGATGTATACGCCGAAGCTGGCTGCTGCAAATGGGCCTACGACCATGAAGATATAAAACGGACTCTGCGCTGGCTGGAGGAATAGAGATGACAACATTCGAAGAATTACAATCAGTTACTGAAAAAGCCCAAAGCGAACAGGAACTGCCGGATTTTCTGGCAAAACGTATCTACTGGATCATTGAAAACCAGGAAAAATTCCATGCCAGGAATGCAGAAACAGGTGATCTGGCGAAAATGGTGGCAAACTACGACACCTACGGCCAGACTGGTTATCTAGGCATGGGGGTTAATAATATCATCTTGGAAAAGGCCCTGAATCGTCTGGAGGAATACTATGACGTAACTGCCGTCAGGCCTTCACACCAGGAATAAATTGCCGCAGTGTTGCATAAGTGGGCCCTCTTGCCCTGGCCAGCGTGTGTTCTTCAGTAGAGATTCCGGCTAGTTCAATAGGTTCAGGACAAACAGATGATAAATACAGCCCCTTTGACCTGACCATGCTGTAAACTGGCCGAAAATTCATATGCGCCCGGAAGAGAGCAATCAGCACGAATCAAAACCAACAGGAGGATACACATGTACCAAGCCAAAGCCTATTCCGTCACCAGTTCAATAGCACCCTAAGTACCGCTTCTCCATCTATATGGCATCGCTCAAGGCTGAGTAAGGAGAAAAGCTGAAGCAGGAAGTTGGATGGGGCCTGTCGGGAAGATTCCGGCAGGCCCCGTGTCATTCAGCAACGCTACCCGGTGAATACGCTGCAATGATATCTGTGAACTGAGAGAGCGATTTGTCCTCTTGTGCTGAATGTTCCATCTTTTTTGACCCCCATCATCCTTTTCTTCCCCTAGTTCAACTAACCTGAGCTCATAACAGAGGACGGGAGGGACGCAGCATGCAACTGATCAATGGTTTGGGAGACTGGGCAATTCAGGATGTCCTGAAAAAACATCCGGGCGTCGGGCCGATTCTGGAACAGGCCGGTATCGGTTGTGTAACCTGCTCCGTGGGAATCTGCCTGCTGAAGGATGTGGTATCCATCCATGCCCTGCCCAAGGAAGAGGAAGCCCGCCTTGAGCAGGAAATAAATGACTATCTTGCAAACGAGGAGGAATAAACCATGCTGCCGGATATCACCACAACACTGGTTGAAGAACATAGGCTGATCCTGCGCATGATTGCCCTGCTGGAGCGCAATGCCCGCCGTACAGCCGAAGGAACCTACAGCAACTGGCAGTTCTATCTGGACGGCATTGACTTCATCCGCCAGTATGCCGACCGTTTCCACCACGCCAAGGAAGAGGATGTGCTCTTTACGGCGCTGATCGACAACGGTATGCCCAGGGAACACAGCCCGGTGGCGGCCATGTTGATGGAACATGACCAGGGACGGGCCTTTGTCCGGCAGTTGGAGGATGCCGTACGCGGGGCACAAGCCGGGAGAACAGAGAACATCCCGACAATCGCCGAAAACGCCCTTGGCTACGCCGCCCTGCTGCGCGACCATATAGCCAAGGAAGATGGCATCCTCTACCCCTTGGCGGAGCGCATTGTGCCTGCGCCGCTGCGCGAAAAAATCCTGGACGGGTACCGGATAGCCGCAGCCCGTACACCGCAGGGGTTTACCGATCATTACACAAGAATCGTCGAACAGTATGAACAGGAATAACAAAGCTGAAACCTGACCACCCTCCGCTCCTCCTTAACTACATGAGGGGGGCTAAAAACATATTGTGTTGAACACTCACTCCTGTAATGCTATTTTTTTGAGCACATCAGCTGAGATGGAGGAACCAATGGGTGAGGGAAGTGCAACACCGACCATCTATCAGACGATACTGGAAAGTATGGGGGAAGGGATCATCTTCGTTGATGCCGAAGATCGTATGGCCTTTATCAACCACACTGCCGAGGATATCCGGGGTATCAAAGCGGTTAATTTTATCGGCCACAACCTGCTTTCCATTCACTCCTCCCGCACTGCTGAACGGATTGGCAGCCTGCTGACCAGCTTCAAGGACGGTTCCGTCCATCAGTCGCGCCGCATTATCGAGGTCAAGGGAAAATACTTTGAAAACAGCTATTATCCCATCCGCCAGGACGACGGCCTCTATCTGGGCACCCTGCTGATCAGCCGTGACATTACTGAAAAGCAGTTGTTGAAAGAAGAAAATCAGTTATTGCGTGAGCAGATGGGGCTTGGTTTGGCCTTCGAAGGGTTCATGGGCACCAGTCCGGCCATCTTGCAGATATTCAAGACCATCTCCGTTGTGGCCACCCTCGATTCTACCATTCTGATTACTGGCGAGTCCGGCACCGGCAAGGAGCTGGTGGCTGCTGCCATTCAGCAACAAGGTCAGCGCTGCAATAAACCGATGATCAGGGTAAACTGTGCAGCCCTGCCGGAACATCTGGTGGAGTCGGAACTGTTTGGTCACGAGCGCGGGGCCTTCACCGGCGCCATAGCCAGTCATCGAGGCAAATTCGAACAGGCCCAGGGCGGCACCATCTTCCTGGATGAGGTGGGCGACCTGCCCATTGATGCCCAGGCCAAACTGCTGCGTATTATCCAGGAAAAGACGGTGGTTCGTGTGGGAGGCAGCCGGGAAATCCCCGTGGATGTGCGTATCATTGC
>DIUT01000027.1:20406-209675 GCA_002423105.1 Geobacter sp. UBA6151
CGGCGCGAGGACATTCCGCTGCTTGCCGAACATTTCCTCACACGGTTCTCTGAAAAGATGGGGCGCACCATACATGGATTGGCGGAAACAACGCTTCACCTGCTCATGTCCTATGACTATCCGGGCAATGTGCGGGAACTTCAGCACGCCATAGAACGGGGCGTTGCCCTGTGCACCGGCAACTGTCTCATGCCGCAGGATCTGCCCCCCTGTTTTCTTGCCCACGCCACTGAAAACGCTGCTCCCCGGTTTGCCCATGAGGGAGATGCCAGTGCGCCTACCCGCCCCTTGTCCCACTCCGTGGAGGATTATGGACGGCAGATGATTCTTGATGCCCTGGCCAAAACCGGCGGACACAAGGGTGAGGCCGCCCGGCTGCTGCATATCTCCCGCAAGACACTCTGGCAAAAACTGAAACAGATGGAAAACGGGTAACAGTGTTACCTTTGGTATTTCCATTTGGTAACATCGCCCCTCGGTTGTCACCAGCCAATCGCACTTCAGTAAAACACCGGTAGTAAGCCGTCCCTTAGCCTTGAATTCTCGATTATCAGCCGCTTCCAGACAAACAAAGTCTTCTATCAACAGATTACCATCCGGTAACACCTGCCGCTTGTCTTCACCATCCGCAAACTATCCAAAGCAATATAATTAAATAACATCATATATTTAACTGCAATGGCACGTTCCATGCTGATAGAAAATAACACTTTTTTATCAGACACCAGGGAGGGTACGACGCATGTCTACGACGCTCAAGTTATTATGCCGCTGCATACCACTCGTTGTTCTCATGGCAGCCAGTGTTACCGTCTGGGCCGCTCCGGACAAGAACAGCACCGCCGCTGAAAATGTGGAGGCGGCAAAGGGGGTTCCATCAGCCACCGAAAAACCGGAACCGGTGGTTACCCCTGAACTCATTGCCCAGGGGCAGGCATTTTTTACCGGCCAGAAACGCTTTGCCAATGGCGCAGCGCCCTGCGGCGCCTGTCATGCCTTGGCGAACAGAGGAATCGAGGGAGGCCGGATGGCCGCTGATTTGGGAGGTTTGTTCACCCCTGACGGCGCCGATGCCATCAAGGATACCATCGGCGCCATTGAAGCACCGGTCATGAAGAAAGTCTACAGCGCCCATCCCTTGACTGATGGTGAATATGCCGCCCTGGCTGCCTTTGCCCGCCAGCCGTTACCTGACAAACAGCCGACCAAAGGCCTTTCCTTTACCCTGGCCGGCATAGGCGCAGGCGTACTGTTTCTGCTCGGTTTTATGCTCTATAAAAGGAGGATTTCCTAATGGCCAACACACGGATCATGGATGACTGTTCCCTCGGCAGACGCGATTGGGAAGAGTTCTATCGCAACCGCTGGCAGTACGACAAGGTGGTGCGCAGCACCCACGGGGTAAACTGTACCGGCGGTTGCAGCTGGATGGTACATGTCAAGGACGGTATTGTGGGCTGGGAGCTTCAGGCCAACGACTACCCCCAGTTCAACGGCGATCTGCCCAATCACGAACCGCGCGGCTGTCCCCGGGGGATCAGCTTCTCCTGGTATCTCTACAGCCCGCTGCGGGTCAAACATCCCTATATGCGCGGCGTGCTGATCGATCTCTGGCGCCAGGCCCGCGCAGTTCATAACGACCCGGTGGCAGCCTGGAAGAGCATCGTCGAGAACCCTGAAGCACGGGAAAGCTATACCTCCAAGCGCGGCATGGGCGGTTTCCGTCGCTCTTCGTGGGAGGAAGCCAATGAGCTGATCGCCGCATCCTCATTGTACACGGCACAGAAGCATGGCCCGGACCGCGTGATCGGTTTTTCGCCGATTCCGGCCATGTCCATGATCAGTTACGCAGCCGGTACCCGCTTCCTGCAACTGTTCGGCGGCGTTGCCATGAGTTTCTACGACTGGTACTGCGACCTTCCCCCGGCATCGCCGCAGGTCTGGGGCGAGCAGACCGACGTCAACGAGTCTGCCGACTGGTATAACGCCTCCTACATCGTCCTTTGCGGCTCCAACGTGCCGATGACCCGCACCCCGGATGCCCATTTCCTGTCCGAGGCGCGCTACCGCGGCACCAAGGTGGTGGTCATGTCCCCTGACTACAGCATGGCCAGCAAGTTTGCCGATGCCTGGCTGCCGGTGGAACAGGGTCACGACGGCGCTTTCTGGATGGCGGTCAACCATGTGATCCTGACCGAATTCTACGCCAACCGTCAGGTTCCCTTCTTCGAAGATTATATCCGCAAATACACCGATCTGCCGTTTTTGGTCAAACTGACCGAGAAGGACGGCACACTGAGCCAGGGAGAGTTCCTGCGTGCCGCCGATCTGGAGCGGAGCGCCGGGCTTGAGAACGCCGACTGGACCCTGTGTGTTGCCAACCAGAGCGGTGAGGTGCGGGTCCCCAACGGCAGTCTCGGTTCACGCTGGAGCAAGCAGGAGGGTAACTGGAACCTGGATATGAAGGACCAGGTTGACGGTACTGAAATTGACTGCCGCTTAAGCTTCCTGGGCGAAACAACCGGCCAGGTCCGCTTCAGTTTTGAAGAGGATGGGGAGCTGGTCCGCGAAGTTCCGGTGCAACGGATCATGACCAGGGATGGCGAAATAACCGTTGCCACCGTTTTCGACCTGATGATGGCCCAATTCGGCGTTTCCCGCGGTCTGGGAGGGGATTATCCGAAAAACTACGATGATTTCAACCAGCCCTTTACCCCGGCCTGGCAGGAAAAATACACCGGCATTGCCGCCGACACCCTGATCACCATCGCCCGGGAATGGGCGCAGAACGGTGAGCAGAGCGGCGGACGCAACATGATCATCGTCGGCGCCGGTATCAACCACTGGTACCACAACGACCTGATCTACCGGGCCGCCATCACCGCCCTGATCCTGACCGGCAGTGTGGGCAGGAACGGCGCCGGACTTGGACACTACGTGGGCCAGGAGAAGGTTGTGCCGCTGGCCCCATGGACCTCCATCGCCATGGCCCAGGACTGGATCAAACCGTCCCGTCTCCAGAACACGCCCAGTTTCTGGTACATGCATTCCGACCAATGGCGCTATGACCGCAATTTTGTCGATTACTTCAAGCCGGAAACCGGCGAGAACATGCCGATGCACACGGCCGACTTCAACGCCAAGGCAGCCCGGCTCGGTTGGCTCCCCTTCTCTCCCCACTTCAACGAGAACCCGATCCGCCTGATGGAGCAGGCACAAGCCGCCGGAGCCGTAACTGATGATGAAGTCCGCGCCTGGTTGATCGCCCGGCTCAAAAGCGGCCACACCCGTTTTGCCATCGAGGATCCGGATGGGGAAGGCAATTCGCCCAAGGTCTGGTTCATCTGGCGCGGCAACGCCATCTCTTCCAGCGCCAAGGGGCACGAATTTTTCCTTAAGCATGTCATCGGCGCGCCCAACAGCAGCTTCACCGCCACCGAGGCGGCCAAGGGGCAGGTCAAGGATATCGTCTGGCATGAGAAGGCTCCCACCGGCAAGATGGATCTGGTAGTGGACCTGAACTTCCGCATGGATACCTCCACCCTTTATTCGGATATCGTGCTGCCCGCGGCAACCTGGTACGAGAAATCTGACCTGAACACCACCGACATGCACTCCTTCGTCAACTGCATGGATGCCGCCGTTGATCCGGCCTGGGAATCAAAATCCGACTGGAACATCTTTGCCGGTATCGCCAAAAAGGTCAGTGAACTGGCGCCGCAGCACTTCCCGGTTCCGTTCAAGGATATCCTCGCCACCCCGCTTCTGCACGACACGCCGGGCGAAATTGCCCAGCGCAGCGTGAAAGACTGGAAACTGGGCGAGTGCGAGGCGATTCCGGGCAAGACCATGCCCAACCTGCCCATCGTCGAGCGCGACTACGTTAATCTCCACAACCGCTTCATGTCGCTGGGGCCGCACATCGGCCACCTGCATGCCCACGGGGTAAGCTGGGAGGCGGACGACGTCCACGAAAAGCTTCTCAAAAAGATGCCAACCCGCACCTGGGGAGACAAGACCTACATCGACATGGAAGATGTGCGCAATGTGGCTGACACGATCATGGCCTTTGCCCCCGAGACCAACGGCGAACTGGCGCACCGTGCCTATCAGAACCTGGAGAAGCGGGTCGGCAAGCCGCTGGCCCAGATCGTTGAGGGGGACCGCAATTTCCGCATCACCTGGGAGGAGATCACCCAGAAACCGCGCCGTTTCATCAGCACCCCGGTCTGGAGCGGCCTGGTCAACGAGAACCGCCCCTATGCGCCCTACACGCTGAACGTGGAGCACGGTGTGCCCTGGCGCACCCTCTCCGGCCGCCAGTCCCTCTATCTCGACCATCCCTACTACCGGGAGTTCCACGAAGGGCTGCCCACTTTCAAGGGCAAGCTCGACCCGGCCATACTGGACGAGACCGAAGGAGAAACCGGCCTGATTCTTAACTTCCTGACCCCGCACGGCAAGTGGAGCATCCACTCCACCTACAGCGACAACCTGCGCATGCTGACCCTTTCCCGCGGCGGCCCCGTGGTCTGGATCAACCACGAAGATGCGGCAAGCGCCGGAATCGAGGACAACGAGGCGATAGAGGTCTTTAACGCCAACGGTGTAGTCACCAGCCGTGCCGTGGTTTCATCGCGCATCCCGCGCGGGGCGGCAGTGATGTACCACGCTCCGGAGCGGACCCTGGATGTCAAGAAATCGAAAAAGAGCGGCAAACGGGGCGGTGTTCACAACAGCCTCTCCCGCATCCGCCTGAAACCAACCCTGATGCTCGGCGGCTACGCACAGTTCAGCTACTACTTTAACTATTGGGGGCCAACCGGCGTGAACCGCGACAGCTACGTAGTTGTCAGAAAGTTGAGGGGGTGAGGCGATGAACGTCAGAGCACAACTGGTAATGGTATTTAACCTGGATAAATGTATCGGCTGCCACACCTGCAGCATCTCCTGCAAGAACATCTGGACCGACCGCAAGGGCGCTGAGTACATGTGGTGGAACAACGTCGAAACCAAACCGGGCGTCGGCTACCCCAAAAAGTGGGAAAACCAGGACAAATTCAAGGGGGGCTGGCTGCGAGAGGGGGGCAAGCTGAAACTGCGCGCCCTGGGCAAGGGGCCAACACTGCTGAACATGTTCTTCCAGCCCAACATGCCCAAGCTGGATGATTATTACGAGCCGTTCGACTTCGACTACAGCAACCTCTACAAGGCGCCTCCCGGCAGCGATCAACCGGTGGCCGAAGCCTTTTCGCAGGTATCAGGCCAACGTATAGAAGAGATCACCGGCGGTCCCAACTGGGACGACGATCTCTCCGGCTCGCAGCTCTACGCTGCCGAGGATTCCAACCTGGAAGACCGCACCCTGGTGGAAGATTACGGCCGCATGTTCATGCACTATCTTCCCCGCATCTGCAATCACTGCCTGAACCCGGCCTGCGTCGCCTCCTGTCCGTCACGGGCGATCTACAAGCGGGGCGAGGACGGTGTCGTGCTGGTGGACCAGGAGGTTTGCAAGGGCTGGCGTTTCTGCACCAGCGCCTGCCCCTACAAGAAGGTCTATTTCAACTGGCAGAGCGGCAAGGCGGAAAAGTGCATCTTCTGCTTCCCACGTACCGAGACCGGCCAGTGCAANNGTTGAAGCGGCGCTGCTCCAGCCGGACACGGAACTGGTGGCTGCTCACCGTTCAGTCATCCTTGATCCCCGCGATCCGCAAGTTAAGGAGGCGGCGCGGGCCAACGGCGTCACTGATCAGTGGCTGGAAGCAGCGGAAAAATCGCCGGTCTACGCACTGATCAAGGAGTTCGGCGTGGCTCTGCCCCTGCACCCCGAGTTCCGCACCATGCCGATGGCCTACTACATCCCGTCACTCTCGCCGGTCATCTCCAGCGGCACCGACCTGCACGAACTGGCGCTGCATGGCACCATACCGCTGCTTGAAAAACTCCGTGCCCCCATCAGCTTCCTGGCCAGCCTCCTCTCCGGCGGCAACCAGACTGTCGTTGCCGAAGCCTTGCAAAAACTGATCGCGTTACGGGTCTTCAAACGCGCCGACAACCTCGGCCAGCCGGTTCTGGAATCAACCCTGCACGAGGCTGGCCTGGACAAGGAGGGAGCCGACAAGCTCTACCGCCTCTTCACCATCGGCGGATACCGTGAACGCAACGTCATCCCGACCCAGCAGCGCGAAGAGCAAGATCCCTACCAGCGCAAGGGGGCCAGCGGTTTCGGCATCCTCAAGAAAACAAGGGGGCCGCGATGAACATAGCCGCCAGTTACGATGCCCTTGCCCGGTTGCTGGACTATCCGGAGGACAAACAACGCTTGCAGGCTGATTATGCCCTGGTTAGCGGATTCCTGAACAAAGAGCGGTTTGACAGCCCGCTCTCCCTGTTTGCCGAATTTGCCGCCACGGCATCCGAGGCTGCCCTCCAGGAAGAGTACGTCGCCACCTTTGATTTCAATCCGGCC
The DNA here is from genome assembly GCA_002423105.1 of Geobacter sp. UBA6151. Classification (GTDB taxonomy): domain Bacteria; phylum Desulfobacterota; class Desulfuromonadia; order Geobacterales; family Pseudopelobacteraceae; genus Trichlorobacter. Next base: position 26,879 of record DIUT01000027.1, read on the forward strand.
ACCTCCCCCTACCTGGGACATCATCTTTTTGGTGACAACCAGAAAAAGGGCGGCTACATGATCATGCTGAAGCAGGAGTTTGAACGCTGCGGCTACACCCCCGCCGGTTGCGAACTTCCCGACCATCTTGCGGTACTGCTGGGCTTTCTGGCCCATCTGGCAAAAAAGGAAGACCGTGAATTCAGGCAGCCGTTCATCACCGCCTGCGTATTGCCGGGAGTTGAACGTCTGGGCTCGGCCTTTGCCCAAAAGCAGGATTCACCATGGAAAGCTTTGATCGAAGCAGCCAGGCTGCTCTGTCTCGTGGATTGCAAGGAGGCGCCATCATGCTGAACACCATCGTCTTTGTCATACTCCCCTACGTTGCCCTGGCCCTGGTGCTGTTTGTGACGCCGTACCGTTATTTCAGCAACCGCCTGACCTGGTCGGCCTACTCCACCCAGTTTCTGGAGCGCAAGATACTCTACTGGGGGATCAATCCCTGGCATTACGGTATTCTGCCGATATTGCTGGCACATCTGTTCGCCACCGTGTTTTCCGGGGCCACCGCTGCGCTGGTGGGGGATCAGACCCGTCTGCTGGTGGTGGAGATCACCGGTCTGGGACTGGGGATCATCGCCTTTAGCGGTTGCCTGGTGTTGTTGTTGCGGCGGGCAAATGCGCCGATCCTGAACAAGGTAACCTCGCCGGCCGATTGGCTGATACTCCTGCTATTGGGCTTTCAGACCGCCACCGGCATCTTTGTTGCCATCACCAACAGCTGGGGATCCCAATGGTATCCGTCCACTGCGGCTCCGTACCTGCGTTCGCTGGTGCTGCTGAATCCGCAGCCGGAATACGTGACCGGCATCTCCACCGCCTTTACCCTGCATGTGGCAGGAGCCTTCCTGCTGCTGGCGGTGCTGCCCTTTACCAAGCTGGTGCACCTGCTGTATCTGCCCTTTGATTTCCTGAAAGACCTGCCGATTCTCTACAAGTGGCGGTCACGGTAATGTTTACTGCATACAAGTCCTATCCATAAGGAGAGGTAACAATGTCAGGATCGGGAAGAACCGACGATAAACCAATGGGCTGGAAGGATCTGCTTGCCTTCGGGCACGACGAGATCAAGGCTCTGCACAAGACATGGATCGCCTTCTTTATCACCTTCTATGTCTGGTTTAACATGGCACCGTTAGCATCAACCATCATGAAGGATACCGGCCTTACCCTTGATCAGCTCAAGATACTGGCTATCTGCAACGTCGCCCTGACCGTGCCGATGCGGGTCATCGTCGGCATGCTGTGTGACCGTCTGGGACCACGCAAAACCTTCTGTCTGGTGATGTGGTCCATGGCTGCCCCCTGTATCTGGTTCGCCTTTGCCACCACCTTCACCGAAATGCTGATCTCACGCCTGATCCTGAGTGCCGTCGGCACCGGTTTCGTGGTGGGTATTGCCATGACCTCCCTCTGGTTCAAGCCCAAGGACACCGGTTTTGCGCAAGGCGTGGAAGCCGGTCTGGGAAACTGGGGGTCGTCACTGGCGGCGATTACCATGCCGTTACTGGCACTGACGGTTCTGGACAGCTGGCGCTGGGCAATCGCCCTGAGCGGCATTGTGATGTTCGCCTATGGTGTTTACTACTGGTTTGCCATTACCGACGGCCCCCGGGATGCTGTCAGGACCGTGGCCAGAAAGGCGCATGCCATCGAAGTCTCCACCTGGGGTGACCTGATCCTGGCTATTCTCTGGACCATACCGATTGTGGGCGTCCTTGCCCTTGTGGTCAGGACCGTCACCCAAAAAGGGTTCATCACGCCGGAGACGTCCTACATGCTCTACGCTCTGATTACGGCCGGCGTACTGTATCAGGTTGTATCGCTGATTAAGGTGAATGTGCCGATTCTTAAGAAAGGCGTGCCCGAGGATGACAAATACCGCTTCACCCAGGTGGGCACCCTCTGCGCTTCCTACGTTGTCACCTTCGGTGCCGAACTGGCGGTTATTTCCATGCTGCCGCTGTTTTTCCAGAAAACCTTTGCCATGACGCCGGTGATGGCCGGTCTGTTCGGCTCCATGTTCGCGCTGCTGAACTTCTTCTCGCGGGCACTGGGCGGTTACATCTCGGACCGGACCCCCACAAGGAAACTTGCCCATCTGATCTATCTGGGCGGCGTAACCGCCGGTTTTATCCTGATGAGTTTCATCAGCGCCCAGTGGCCCTTGGTCCTGGCCTCTCTGGCGGTATTTGTCTGCGCCCTGTTTGTTACCGGCGGTTGCGGCACGACCTATGCGCTGGTGCCGTTCGTCAAGCGGCGCATCACCGGTAACGTGGCCGGGTATGCCGGAGCGTACGGCAATGTGGGGGCGGTGGTGTACACCTCCGCTTACATGCTGCTGTCCGACAGCCAGTTTTTCCTGATGATCGGCATCACGGCCGCCGTGGTGTTCATCTTCTGCGTTATCTCCATGAAAGAACCGGACGGCGCCTTTGCCAGGGAATACCATTTGTCGTCAGTTGACAAGGAACTGATGGCCAACGCAGCGGTTGATGCTGTTGCAACCAAATAAGTAAGCTCCCCCTCCCTTGATGGGAGAGGGCTGGGGGGAGGGTGAACATGCGACATGGCAATTTCATGGACAACTCCCCCCCACCCTAACCCTCCCCCACCAGGGGGGAGGGAACTTGTAAATAGACAACTTTAATACATCAAAGGAGAATTCAATCATGGCCAGATTACCCAGATGGGAACCGGAAGATCCTCAATTCTGGCAAGAGACCGGGAGTGCCGTTGCATGGCGCACCTGTGCGCTGACAACATTTTCGCTGATATTCTCGTTTGCCACCTGGTTTGTCATGAGCGCCGTGGTGGTCCGGATGCCGGCCATCGGCTTCAACTTCACCACCATGGAGTACTTCTGGCTGGCAGCCATACCGGGCTTTGCCTCCGGCATTCTGCGCTTGATCCATTCCAACTTCATCCCGGTGCTGGGCACCAGGCCGGTGGTCAGCATATCGACCATCATCAAGGTAATTCCCATGGTCTGGCTCGGTCTGGCCATTCAGGACACCAGCACCTCCTGGACCACCTTCATGATCATCGGCTTCCTCACCGGTATGGGCGGCGGGGACTTTTCCTCGTTCATGCCCTCCACCAGTATTTTCTTCCCGAAACGGCTCCAGGGACTGGCCATGGGCATCCAGGCGGGCCTGGGCAACTTCGGGGTAAGTATAGTGCAGTTCGTAGCACCGTGGATCATCGGTTTTGCTGCGCTGGGCGCCATCGCCGGGGGGCCGCAGAACTTTACCAAGGTTGATGTCTTAAAGGATGTCAAAGTCACCAAAAACGCCAGCGGCGTGGTGACTGACGTGGTGGCCAAACGGCCCGATCTGGCGGCCGCAACCGTCATTACCCGTGACGGTGATCTGATCAAGGATGTGGTGATCAATGAGACCGCCACCACCAAAAACATGAAAGTGGAGCTGAAGAAGAACGACGCCGGTTTGATTACCGATGTTGTGGTCAAAAAGGTCATCAAAAAGCAAATCTGGTTGCAGAACGCGCTGTTCGTCTGGGTGCCGTTTCTTGTTGTCGCCTTCATTCTCTGCGCCCTGTTCCTGCGAAGCGTTACGCTCCCGGCACGGGGATTCAAGGGGCAGTTTGAAATCCTGAGCAGCAGGAACCGGGCACGCACCCATACCTGGAACTGCACCATCACCTATATCACCTCATTCGGTTCCTTCTCCGGCTATGCGGCCGCATTTCCGATGATGATCAAAACCATTTACGGCGGTTTTGACGGCGCGCCGGACCCATTGGCCTACGCCTATCTCGGCCCGCTGATCGGCGGCCTGATCCGTGCCCTGACCGGTCCGGTGTTTGACAAGTGGGGCGGCAGCAAGGGGATGCACTGGACCACCCTGGGACAGATCGTCGGTTGTCTGGCCCTGGCCTTCGGCGGCTACCTGACCCCCACCGGCCTTGATCAGTTCCAGGGATTTGTCTGGATCATGCTCTTCATCTTCCTGATGACCGGCACCAACAATGCGGCAACCTTCCGCCAGTACCCGATCGTCTTTGCCTATTCACCGGCCAAGGGAGCGCAGATGCTGGGCTGGACCGGGGCATGGGCGGCCTTCGGCCCCTTTATCTGGACCTCGCTCATCGGCGCATCCATCACCAATACCGGCAACGCCAAGCTGTTCTTCATCGGTGTTTCCCTGTTCTATGCCTATTCCTGCTTCATCAACTGGTGGTACTACACTCGCACAGGGGCCGAGCGTTTTGATTACGGCAACTCCGGCGGCACCTGGTGGGACAAACTCTCCGAGGAAGAAAAACAGGAAATGAAGCGTATCGACATGAACGCAAAATGAGGTAAGCTGATGAGGGAAGGCTTTCCGCCTTCCCATGTCATGCTCTGGAGCTTGAACGGTTTATGAACGATATAATCAACATAATCGGCATCATCTATGGACTCATTCTGATCCTTACCCTGTTTGTACGGAACAGGTTCATGGAGTCGATGCGTGTGGATGCCCTGTTCATGCCGCAACCAACCGAGAAGACCAGACCCGTGAATCTGGTTGCCGGTCTTTTGGTTGCGGGGTACGCCATTTACTCGTTGATGGCCGGATAAGAGAGCAAGGAGAACAATAATGAATGATATGAAAAGGTATCTGCAACAAACCCTTGACATGGCTCCTGAAGCCATCCTGATTTCCGACCGTGAGGGAATCATCCGCTACTGGAACAACGGCGCCGAACAGATGCTGGGTTACAGCGCCGCCGAAGCGGTTGGACAGTCACTGGATTTGTTCATCCCCGAAAAACTGCGTAGCCGCCACTGGGAGGGTTATTATCGGGTCATGGAGTCCGGTGAAACCAAGTACAAGACCGGCCTGCTCTCCTCGCCCGGTCTGCGCAAGGATGGCAGCCAGGTATCACTGGAATTCAGTATGGTGCTTTTAAAGGACGAGTCCGGCGTCATGCAGGGCTGCGCCTCAATCATGCGCGATGTAACCGCCCGCTGGCTGAAGGAAAAAGAGTTGAAGCAGAAACTGGCTGACTGCGAGGCACAACTGCCCAAGCCTTGACAAAATCCTATAAAACCCTGAAAGATGGCAGTTCCATATTCATATAAGGAGCTGCCTTTTTTATGACCGATATCAATCTTACCTGGAATACCGCCCTGCTCTACCCTGCCCCTGACTCTCCGGAACTGGAGGCGGCTCTTTCATCCTTCGAACCGCTGGCTAACTCTTTCCGTGAAAAATACTTTACAAAGATAGCCACTCTGGATGCCCCGGCCATCCTGGCGGCCGTGCAGGAGTACGAGGCGCTGCAAACTCGCATGGCCCGGCCGTTCTGCTACTCGCACCTGCTGTTTGCCAGTGATTCCGGCAACGAGGTCCATCGCGCCCTCTCTCAGCGCTGTTCCGAGCTGGGCAGCCGCCTTTCCCAGGCCCTGCTCTTCTTTGACCTGGAACTGATGGACCTGCCGGACGAACTGTTTGCAAGCGTTTGCGCCCTGCCCGCTGCTGACAACTACCGACATTTCCTTGAGAACATCCGTAAGTTCAAGCCCTACAGCATGAAGGAAAATGAGGAGCGGCTCTTAACCCGCAAGGACCTTACCGGCAGCCGGGCCTTTACCAAACTGTTTGATGAACTGTCCGCCTCGCTGCGCTACACCATGGAATTTGAGGGGGAGAGACAGGAGTTCACCGGTGAAGAACTGCTGGCCCTCCTGCATCATCCCTCCCCGGAGGTGCGCTACAACGCCCAGACCACCTTTCTGGAAAAACATGCCGAAGGGGGCAACGGATTGGTCTTCGGTACGGTCTTCAACACCATGGCCTTGGACCACGGGCAGGAGATGGAACTGCGCGGTTATGCCAACGCCATCCAGCCCACCAATATCGGCAACGAGCTTTCCGACGAGGCGGTGGAGCACCTGATGCAGACCACCGAGGCCAACTACGGGCTGGCCCAGGAGTATTTCCGGCTGAAAGCACGGATGCTGGGCATGGACCACTTACGTAACTGTGACGTTTATGCCCCGGTGGTGGAAACGCAGAAAAAATACCGGTTTGACGAAGCCCGAGAGCTGACCGTGGCTGCCTACCGCACCTACGATCCGGAGTTCGGCGCCATTGTGCAGGCCTTTTTCGATGAGCGGCGGGTGGATGTGCTGCCCCGCCCCGGCAAATCGGGCGGCGCCTTTGCCATGGGTATTTCCCCCAATGATCCGCCGTTTTTGTTGCTGAATTTCACCGAAAACCTGCGCGACATCGCAACAATAGCCCATGAAGCCGGCCACGGCCTGCATTTCGTGCTCTCCAAAAAACAGACCACCCTCAACTACCACGCTCCCCTGCCCCTGGCCGAAACCGCCTCGGTCTTCGGCGAAATGCTGCTGACCCGCATGCTGCTGGACCGGGAACAGGACCCGCAGGTGCGCAAGAGCCTGCTCTGCGCCAAAATCGAGGATATCATCGCCACCACCTTCCGCCAGACCGTGCTGACCCGTTTTGAGCTGCGCCTGCATGGCGAGCGCCAAAGCGGCCTGCTGTCCAACGAGCGGATCGCGGAGCTGTGGCTGGAGGAAAACGCAAAACTCTATGGTGACAGCGTGGAGATGATCCCGGCCTACAAATGGGGATGGTCTTACATCAGCCACTTCATCCACAGCCGTTTCTACTGCTACTCCTACACCTTTGCCGAACTGCTGGTGCTGGCCCTCTACCAGCAATACCGCGAACAGGGAGACAGCTTCAAACCGGGCTACCGGGCGCTGCTCGAATCCGGCGGGGCGCTTTCCCCGGCCGACACGGCGAAACTGGCGGGTATTGACATCGAAAACAGTGGCTTCTGGCAGAAGGGGTACGATTTCCTGGGCGGGCTGATTGCAGAGCTGAAACGGATAGTATAATATTGCCAAATTCACAATGGTTGGAATCATAGTACAGGAGCCTTTCATGACCCGTAACGAAGCAAAAGACAAAATCATCTTTGCCCTTGATGTGAACAATATCCAGGAGATCGACCGTTTTGCCGCACTTCTGTCCGGCAAGGTGGGCATATTCAAGGTGGGCAAGGAACTGTTCACCACCGCCGGCCCTGCGGCGGTTGAAGCGGTGAAACGCCAGGGCGGCGACGTTTTTCTGGATCTGAAATACCACGACATTCCCAATACCGTGGCCCAGGCGATGCTGGCCGCCGGACGGATGGGGGTAAAACTGGCCAACCTGCATGCCCTGGGTGGGCCGCAGATGATGGAGCAGGCGGCGAACGAAGTGCGAAAGAACTTCAGTGACAGCGAACGGCCCCGGCTGCTGGCGGTGACCATTCTCACCTCTTCCACCCAGGAAACACTGCAAGCTGTCGGCATCGAGCATCCTCTTGAGCAGATGGTGGTCCGTCTGGCAAAGCTGGCCAAGGAAAGCGGCATGGACGGCGTGGTGGCCTCGCCCCTGGAGATCGAGGCGATCAGGGCTGCCTGCGGTCCCGGTTTCCTGATTGTCACCCCTGGTGTGCGACCGGCCTTTGCGTCGGTGGACGATCAGAAGCGGATCATGACCCCGGCTGAAGCGGTGAAGGCAGGTGCTGATTATCTGGTGATCGGTCGTCCCATTGCCAAGGCGGACGATCCCGCAGCCGCCGCTGATCTGATTGTTGATGAAATACTGGGAGGCTGCTGATGCAGGGAGAGATTATCTACGGGATTAACCCGGTACGAGAGGCCTTGCGAGGTAACCGCAAGGCCTTTGAGCTTTTTGTGCAAGAGAGCGCCACAGACCACCGTATCGGCAAGATGATCGCCATGGCCGAGGAACGGGGCATTGCGGTGCGCCGCCGCGGACGGGAAGATCTGGCACGGCTTTCCAATACCAGTCACCACCAGGGAGTGGTGCTGTCAGTGGCTCCATTTGTTTATACAGAACTTGAAGAACTTCTCTCTAACATACAGATATCAGAAGAAACCTTGTTCTTTCTGCTGCTGGATGGCATTCAGGACCCCCAGAACCTGGGAGCGCTGATCCGCACTGCCGCCTGCGCCGGGGTGCAGGGGGTGATTATCCCCAAGGACCGCGCCTGCGGCGTTACCCCGGTGGTGGAAAAAGCCTCGGCCGGTGCGGTGGAAACCGTGCCGGTGGTGCAGGTGACCAACCTTGTCCACTGCCTGGAGCGGCTCAAACAGGCCGGATGCTGGGCCTTCGGTCTGGCGGGAGAGAGCCGGACCAGTATCTATCAGGCTGATTTCAAAGGAAACCTGGTGCTGGTCATCGGCGGAGAAGGAGATGGCATACGGCCACTGGTGCGTAAACAATGCGACCATCTGGTGGCCATTCCCCACTACGGCGGGGTTGCATCCTTAAACGCCTCGGTGGCAGGCGGCGTGGCTTTGTTCGAAGCAGCCCGCCAACGCCAAGGGTAAGCTGTATGACAACGTACCGGACCATCACCTGCCCCCAGTGCCGCTTTGCCAAAACCGTGCCCGCAGACACCATTCCCGCTGCGGTAACCAGCGTCACCTGCCCTCAATGCGGGACTTCATTTGCCTTGGAAGAGCCGGCTCTCCCCCCGGCGCCTCCCCCCTCGCCCTCACTCCCGGCAGACCACGGACACAAGGAAGGACGCCATACCCTGAACTTCCACTTCAGCGGTGCTGCCCGGGAATACTTCGGCATCTGGATCGTCAACACCGTGCTGAAGATTGTCACCTTCGGCATCTATTCAGCCTGGGCCAAGGTACGCAAGCGGCGCTGGTTCTACGGCAACACCTGGCTCGATGGGCACGCGTTCGAATATCTGGCTGATCCCAAGGCGCTGTTCAAGGGTTGGCTGATCGGCGTCGGCGCACTCATGCTCTACTCCGCTGCCGGAAAAATCGATCCACTGCTGGCCATTCCGGCAGGTCTCGCCCTGTTCCTGGCCATTCCCTGGGTGATTGTCCGCTCCCGGATGTTCAACAACCGCAACTCAAGTCACCGCAACATCAGATTCGGCTTTCGCGCCAATTACCGGGAGGCCTACACCGTTTATGCCTGGCTGCCACTTCTCTCCCTGCTGTCGCTGGGACTGCTCTATCCCTATACCGTCTACCGTCAGCGTAAATTTCATGTGGAACAGTCGTCCTTCGGCAGCGCTCCACTACGTTTTGATGCTAAAGCGCGGGACTACTACCGGGTTTACGCGGGAGCCAGTCTCTGGTTTGTACTGATCCTGGGAATCATCGGGGTGGCGGCAACCCTGCTGCTGCAAGGAGCACCGGGGCTTAAAAATCCTCGTGATCTGCATCTGCTGCTGGGGCCGATGCTGGTGCTGCTCTATATCGGCATGCTGATGCTATCTGTGGTATTCACCGTCTATCTGAAAGTCCGTCTGGCCAACCTGACCTGGAACGGCACCTGCCTGGGTTCCGGCCGCTTTGCAAGCAGCTTGAGGATACAGGACCTGCTCTGGCTCTACATCAGCAATCTGGTGGCCATTGCCCTGACCTTAGGCTTGATGATCCCCTGGGCAGCAGTACGTTTGGCACGTTACCGCTGCGCCCACCTGGTCTTTATCCATGAGGGGCCGTTGGACAATTTTCTGGCCGATGCGCAGGGTAAAAAAGTGGGGGCTGCCGGTGAAGAGCTGGCGGATCTGTTTGATGTTGGCGTGGAGATCGGTCTGTGAAAACCACCAGTGCCGACTATTTTGATGGCCGGTCATCGCTCCGGCATAGCTCAACCGTCACGCTTGACGGCAATCAAGTGCGTATCTGCTTTGATGGCCAGGAGTTGCAGTATGACCGTGATCAGGTCCGCCTGAGTGAGGCGGTGGGCTCCATTTCCCGCAGCTTGCACTTTCCGGACGGCGGCGTCTGTGAACTGCATGACAATGGTTTTACGGCCTGTTTTGAGCAGAAAGCGGGTGGCAGCAGTCTTTCAGGACGCCTGCACCGCCTGGAAATAAGCCCCGCCTCAGTGGTTGCATCGCTTGTGCTCTGCATCATGCTGGTTGGTGGTTTCATCCAGTACGGTGTGCCCTGGCTTGCCAAGCGCGCTGCCTTTGCACTCCCTCCAGTAATGGAAGAACGATTAGACCGGGAAAGCCTTGAATTACTGGATCGTTTTCTGGTGAAGCCTTCAACCCTGCCCCCTGAAAAACGGCACGCGGTTATGCGGCTCTTCAAACAGGTACAGAGTGGTTTTCCCACTGATTTTCCCTACCGGCTGGAGTTTCGCCACGGCGCAAAACTGGGGGCAAATGCCCTGGCCTTACCCGGCGGCACGATTATGCTGACCGATGAACTGGTGGAACTGGCTGACAATGACCAGGCGTTGATGGCAGTGCTGGCCCACGAGCTGACCCATATCCGCAACCGCCATGCCCTGCGCGGCCTGCTGCAAAGCTCAGCCAGCGCGGTAATTCTGGCTTCCGTTACCGGTGATATCACCTCCATTACCGCCATTGCCGCCACCCTGCCCGCCATGCTGGCCGAGGCGCGCTACTCCCGCGATTTTGAACGGGAGGCCGACGACGGCGCAATACAATGGCTCCATTCACAACACCTGCCAACCAAACCCTACGCAGAACTGCTGGCGAAACTTCAGGCCCAGTTGACCGTAAAAAGCGGTGCCCCCCCGGAAAAAGAGGGCGTACGCAACTATCTTTCCACCCATCCCGATACCGCAGAGCGGATCAGAAGGATTATCAGGACACCATGAAAAAGCCCCAAACAACCAAGCCCTTGGCTGCCAAAGCCAAACCGCCACGCCATCCGGTGGGCAAGCCGGAAACTGTCGGCCAGATCCGCAAAGGCCAAACCCTCGAAGTGACCGTGGATACGCTGGACCGCGAAGGGATCGGTCTGGCAACCACCGGCATGCGCAAGCTGCTGATACCGGGAGCGTTGCCGGGAGACCGTTGCCTGGCAAAGGTCGATCATATCGGTAAGACCGCCGATCACCTGCGGGTGCTGAAACTGCTGGAGCCTTCAGCACTACGCAGCAAAAGCCGCGCCTGTAAAGATGCGGTTGCCTGTCTGGGCTGCCCGCTGATCGGCATGCGTTACGAGGAACAGTTGCGCTGGAAACACGATCTGGTGCGTTCGGAAATCGGTGCGTACGCCTCGCTGGCTGCAGTCGTGGTGCATCCTCCCCTCGCCCCTGAACGCCGCCTGCAGTACCGCACCACCGCCAAGCTGGCGGTGGCCGGTGGCCATAGCGACCCGTTCATCGGTATCTATCGCCGGGCCAGCCATGACGTGGTTGATCTGGGGGACTGCCCACTGCACCACCCCCTGATCAACCGGGTTATCGCCATTGTGCGGGAAGGGATCAGAAAATCCAGGGTGCCGATCTTTCACCCGGAACGGGAAACCGGCCTGTTGCGCTATCTGGTGGTGCGGGTTTCGGAAAGCACGCAGCAGGTGATGGTCACCTTTGTCACGGCCCGCCGTTCCTTTAACGAAATCCATCACCTGGGAAAATACCTGCAGGAAAAACTGCCCCAGGTAACCGTTGTCTGTCAGAACGTGAACAGCAGTGAGGGGAACGTCATTTTCGGCCCCCATGATCATTTTCTGACCAAGCAGCAGACGGTACAGGAACAGATCGGCGGTGTGGAGATGCTGATCTCGCCCCGTTCATTCCTGCAGGCCCAGCATGACGGGGCCCGGCTTTTGTACGCACAGGTACGGGAATGGGCCGGAGAGCTCAAAAACGGCGCGGTGCTTGATCTGTACTGCGGCATCGGCGGCATCGCCTTGACCCTTGCCCCGCTGGCGGCGCGGGTGGTTGGTGTGGAAGTCAGTAAAGAGGCGGTTGCCGATGCCGGGCGCAACGCCCGCCTGAACCGGGCAGGCAACTGCCGCTTCGAGGCTGCCGACGCCCTGGAGGCATTGGAAGAACTTGCCGATGATGGTGAGCGGTTCGACCTGGTGGTGCTAAACCCGCCCCGTAAAGGATGTGACCGGGAAGTGCTGGAGCGGGTGGCAGCCTTGACTCCGGCGCGGATCATCTACGTTTCCTGCTCACCCCAGACCCTGGCCCGTGACCTTGATATCCTCTCCCGCATGGGATACGTCTGCCGTCAGGTGCAGCCGGTGGATATGTTTCCCCAGACCCCCCATGTGGAAAATGTGGCGCTGCTGGAACGGCAGCAATAAGCGGCAATACTGCAAGGGCGGCCGAGACGGTCGCCCTTACTCGCCAATAATCTTGACCAGCACCCGCTTTTTCCGCTTGCCGTCAAACTCACCGTAGAAAATCTGCTCCCACGGTCCCAGATCCAGCTTACCGCCGGTAACCGCCACCACCACCTCCCGCCCCATGATGGTCCGTTTCAGATGGGCATCACCGTTATCCTCAAAGCCGTTGTGGCGATAGCGGGAGTGAGGCTTTTCCGGAGCAAGCTGCTCCAACCACTGTTCAAAATCATGGTGCAGGCCGGATTCGTCATCGTTGATGAAGACGCTGGCCGTGATATGCATGGCGTTGCATAACAAGAGCCCCTCCCGGACACCGCTTTCCTTCAGGCAGGAAGCGATATGGGACGTAATGTTGATGAATTCGCGGCGCTGTGATGTTTCAAACCACAGTTCGTGACGATGGGATTTCATGGCGTGCCCCTCCACAGGCTGGTGATAGCTTCAAACAGTATCAAGAGCACCGGTCTGACGCAGCGCCTCGTACAGCACCACGGCCACGGCGTTGGACAGGTTCAGACTGCGTACCTTGCCGGGCATCGGCACGGTCAGGCAGCGCTCCGGGTTGGCATCCAGCAGTTCCCGGGGCAGACCGGCGGTCTCCTTACCAAACACCAGAAAATCACCCGGCTGATAGAGCTCCTCACAATAACAGCTTGTTTCCGCCCTGGTGGTAAGGTACCAGAAACGACGCTGCGGATAGCCGACATACAGTTCGTCAAGGCTCTCCCAGCGATGCAGGTCTACCTTGTCCCAGTAATCGAGCCCGGCCCGCTTCAGATAGCGATCGTCAAGTGAAAAGCCCAGCTTGCCCACCAGGTGTAACGACGCGCCGGTGGCGGCGCAGAGCCTGGCTATGTTGCCGGTATTGGGTGGTATTTCAGGTTCAATCAACACTATATGGAACTGGTTCATGGCTTGCGTATACCACAAACAAGCGTCGGTCGGCTTGCATTTTTTGAGCGTGGCCGCTAGTATGGCGAATTCAAAATCCTATAACGAAAGAGGATGCCATGAAGATAATCGTTACCGATGAGGTCGCTGCGGAAGGATTGGAACTTCTGAAACAGGACCCACGCGTGAAGATGGATGTCCGCTTGGGCCTGAAAAAGGAAGAACTGCTTGCCCTGATCGGTGAGTATGAAGTGATCATTACCCGCAGCGGCACCACGGTTGACCGTGCCCTGCTGGATGCGGCGAAGAAGTTGAAGATGGTAGCCCGGGCAGGCGTGGGAATCGACAACGTGGATGTTGATTATGCCAGTTCCAAAGGGGTGATTGTGGTCAACGCCCCCTTCGGCAATACCAACAGCGCCGCCGAACATACCATGGCGCTGTTGCTGGCGGCCTGCCGCAATGTGACCGTTGCCAACGGGTCGCTGAAGTCCGGCGAATGGAAGCGTGCCCCCTTTACCGGGGTGGAACTGAAGGGCAAGATCGCCGGGGTGATCGGCCTGGGCAAGGTGGGTGGCCGGGTGGCTACCCGCCTGAAGGCCTTTGAATGCGACGTGCTGGCCTGCGATCCCTACATTGCGGTCAAGCGCGCCCACGACCTGGGGGTCAAGCTGGTTTCCCATGATGAAATCTACAAAAACTGCGACATTATCACCGTGCACACGCCGCTGACCGATGAGACCAACGGTATGATCGGTGCCCGTGAGTTCGGGTTGATGAAGGACGGCGTGATCGTCCTGAACGTGGCCCGTGGCGGCATTATTGATGAGCAGGCCATGCTGGACAATCTGAACAGCGGCAAGGTGTCGCTGGCGGCTTTTGACGTCTGGAGCGAAGAACCACCGAAAACAGAGGTGCTGCAAGGGCTGATTGGCCACCCCAAATTGACGGTCACACCCCACCTGGGCGCCAATACTGCCGAAGCTCAGATCAACGTTGCCGTGGATGTCTCCAAGGAAATTCTCAACTATCTGGATGAAAAGCCGCTGGAAAACGCCGTGAACATCCCCCGTTTCGATCTGGCGCTCATGGATCAGATGCGTCCGTTCCTCAATCTGGTGAATGTCATGTGCGATTTCGGCGTCCAGCTTCTGGATGGCCACCCCGGGAAACTGGTCTTCAATTATGCCGGCGCCATTGCCCATTATGACTGCTCACCGTTGACGGTCTGCGGTCTGGCCGCCCTGCTGGGCCATGTGGTGGATCAGGATGTCAATATGGTGAACGCCTCCCTGATCGCCGAGCAGATGGGAATTGTGGTTGAAGAAACCAAATCCACCCACGCCGATGCCTTTTCCAACCTGATCACCCTTACCGCCGAAGCCGAGGGCGGCAAGAAGCGCACCATTGCCGGCACCCTGTTTGAGGGAGCGCCGAGAATCGTGCGCTTACGTGACTACGCCATGGACTTCACCCCGGAAGAGCATATGCTGCTGATGCACTACGGCGACCGTCCGGGCATGATCGGCAAGATCGGCACCATCATGGGCCAGCATGAGATCAATATTGCCTCCATGAACCTGGGCCGCAACGAGAAGCGGGGAGAAGCGATGGTCATCCTTTCCCTTGATTCCGCCGCCCCTCCGGAAGTGCTTGAGGAGATCCGCCAGGCAACGGACGCCACCTTTATCAAGGCCATCAACATGCCGTCCGCACGGCGGTAACCCAAGGAAACTACATGCCAAGAACTGAACGACAGAACGACCAGTTGCGCCAGGTAGTGCTTACCCGGCATTTCATAAAGCATCCCGAAGGATCGGTGCTGGTGGAGTTCGGCGATACCCGGGTAATCTGCACCGCCTCGGTGGAGGAAAGCGTCCCTCCCTTTCTGCGAGGCAAGGGAACCGGCTGGGTCACCGCCGAATACTCCATGCTGCCCAGAGCTACCCACACCCGCTCATCACGGGAGGCGGCCAAGGGCAAGCAGTCCGGTCGCACCCTGGAGATCCAGCGCCTGATCGGTCGTTCGTTGCGGGCGGTCACTGATATGGCAAAACTGGGTGAGCGGACCATCTACATTGACTGTGACGTGATCCAGGCCGATGGCGGCACCCGCACCGCTTCCATAACCGGCGCCTGGGTGGCACTGGCCGATGCGGTAAATACCCTGCTGAAGCAGGGCAGAATTGCCCAAAATCCTCTCAAAGAGGCGGTTGCCGCCGTCAGTGTCGGCATCCTGGACGGCGAAGCGCTGCTTGATCTGGACTACCCGGAGGATTCCAGTGCCGAAGTAGATATGAACTTCGTCATGACTTCATCGGGCCGTTTCGTGGAAGTACAGGGCACTGCCGAGGCGGAGCCGTTCACCATTGCCCAGATGGATGCCATGCGCTCCCTGGCCATGTCCGGCATCAGCCGTCTTTTTGAAATCCAGCAGGAATCAATGAAGCCATGAAACAGTTGCTGGTGGCAACCCGTAACCGGGGCAAGATGAAAGAGATCGGCGCGTACCTTGGTGGATGTGTGGAGGAACTGCTCTGTCTTGCCGATATGCCCGATCTGCCGGATACGGTGGAGGACGGGGATACCTTTGCCGAAAACTCCCTGAAAAAAGCTCGTGAGGCATCTGTTGCCACCGGCCTGCCGGTGATTGCCGACGATTCCGGCCTGACCGTTGACATCCTTGGTGGACAGCCGGGGGTGATCTCGGCCCGCTATGCCGGTGAACAGGGCAACGACGCTGCCAACAACAGCAAGCTGTTGCGGGAACTGGCCGGTATTCCGCCGGAAAAACGCTCTGCCGCTTTTGTCTGCGTCCTGGCATTTGTACATCCCAATGGTTGCGAAAAGCTGTTTGAAGGCCGGATCGAAGGCCGCATACTGGAAGCTCCACGCGGTGATGGCGGCTTTGGCTATGATCCGCTACTGCTGATTGAGGACCATGATGCCACCATGGCAGAGCTGTCAGTGGAGGAGAAAAACCGGATCAGCCACCGTGGCCAGGCTCTGTGCAGCTTCAGGGCATTTTTGCAGGAGTCCGGCTGGTGACGGCCTACCTGCTCAAGCGGGTCGCCCTGCTGATTCCCCTGCTGCTGGGAATCACCCTGATCACCTTTACAGTTATCCATCTGGCTCCCGGTGAGCCGGTGGACATGCAGATGGCCATGAATCCCAAGGTGGGCAAGGAAGCCCGCGAGCGGCTCACAAAATTCTATGGCCTGGACCAACCGCTGCACGTGCAGTATCTCTCCTGGCTGAAAAAACTCTCCCGGCTTGATTTCGGCCGCTCTTTTTCCAGCGACAACCGTCCGGTGCTGGACAAGATCAAGGAACGGCTGCCGGTTACCCTCTCCCTGAACATCATCGCGCTTTTGATCGAATTCGGCCTGGCCATCCCCATCGGCATTCTGGCTGCGGTGCACCGGGACACCCTGCTGGACAAAGGGCTGACTGTTTTCGTTTTTCTGGGTTTTGCCGTGCCTACCTTCTGGTTGGCCCTGCTGCTGATGTATTTTTTCGGCGTCAAGCTCAACTGGTTGCCAATCTCCGGCCTGCACACCCTGGGGTATGAGGCCTATGGCTGGTTCGGACGGGTCTGGGATCTGGCAAAACACCTGGTGCTGCCGGTTCTGGTAGCCTCCTTCGGTTCCCTGGCCGGGGTTTCGCGCTATATGCGCTCAGCCATGCTGCAGGTCATTGGGCAGGATTACATCACCACAGCGCGGGCCAAAGGGCTTTCCGAGCGGGTGGTGATCTGGAAACACGCCCTGCGCAACGCCCTTCTTCCCCTGATTACCCTGGTGGGCTTCTCCATTCCCGGCCTGATCGGTGGCAGTGTCATCTTTGAAACCATCTTCGCCATTCCCGGCATGGGACAGCTGTTTTATCAGGGGGTGATGTCCCGCGACTATCCGGTGGTCATGGGAATTCTGGTGATCGGCGCGGGCCTGACCCTGATCGGCAACCTGATCGCCGACCTGAGTTACGCCCTGGCAGACCCGCGCATCAGGCAAGGTAGCGGGGGAAGAGACACATGACCACCACGTTCAGACACTCCTATGTTGCTGCCGTATTCTGGCCCCGTCTGCGCCGCAATCGCCTGGCCATGGCTGGCGGCTGCGTGGTTATGCTGCTGTTTCTGGTATCGCTTTTTTCACCCTGGCTTACCCCTTACAACCCCAATGATATCAACGCCTGGCAGGTATTGTCCCCCCCCTCCTGGTCCCACTGGTTCGGCACCGATGAACTGGGCAGGGACGTCTTCAGCCGGGTATTGTTCGGGGCACGCATATCGCTTAAAGTAGGCCTGGTGGCCATCGGCATTGCCGTGTTCCTGGGTTCGGTGGTTGGTCTGACAGCCGGTTATTATGGTGGCTGGGTAGATACGTTGCTGATGCGGATGGTGGATATCATGCTCTGCTTCCCGGCTTTTTTCCTGATCCTGGCCATCATCACCTTTCTTGAGCCTTCCATCTGGTACATTATGGCGGTGATCGGCCTGACCGGCTGGATGGGGGTGGCACGACTGGTGCGGGCCGAAACCCTGGCCATCCGCGAAATGGACTACATCATGGCCGCCCGCTGTAGCGGCGCATCGGACAGGCGGATCATCATGCGGCATATTTTGCCCAATGCCCTGTCGCCGGTGCTGGTGGCTGCAACCCTGGGGGTGGCTGGCGCCATCCTGACTGAATCTGCTCTCTCCTTCCTGGGCATCGGCGTACAGCCGCCAACCCCCAGCTGGGGTAATATCCTGACCTCCGGCAAGGATTACATCGAGTTTGCCTGGTGGCTTTCCCTCTTTCCCGGCCTGGCAATTCTGCTGACCGTGCTGGCCTACAACCTGCTGGGTGAAGGGATCAGAGACGCCCTTGACCCGCGAACGACAGACTAAACGGCTCCGAGACCCATGACAAAATTTCACTGCAACGATTTTGATTTCATTACCCTTGAGGACGAACTGCGGGTTGACCAGCACTGTCGCCTGTTACTCAAAGAGTATTATGACTGGCTGCTTGAGCGGGGAGACTCGCCGGAACGGGCCTCAACACTGGCCTATTGCGTTGATTACTATCTGCGGGACTACTTGATGGATGCTTTGCGCTGCAATGTTCTGCGCTGCAAGACCGGTCTGGTGCGCTGTTTTGGCGGCACCTGGTATATCACCCGCACCATAGATCCGGAAATTGCGCTGCTGGAGCAGCATCTTGACGCTATTCTGTCCTATTACGGCTACCTGCTTGAATCCGGCCTGATTACGGCACAGGAGATGTCCATGGTTGAAGCGGAGTGTTCCGATCGCGACTGGTACCGCTGCCGTACCGATGCTTTTCTGAACCTGAAGGGAGATGGCTACGACCTGTGGGAACGGGGATGCTCATTCCGCAGCCTTATTGAAGAGGTAACATGCCCATGAAACCGGTGGTGATCACGATTCTTGACCAGGTACACCAGCGCACGGACTGGTTCTATGATTTTGACGGGAGTGCATTCTCTGCTGCCATCAATACGCTGTCAGCGGAATTGTCAGTGTTGGGGATCGCGCTCGACATCAGACGCAACCGGGAGGTTGTCATCACGGTCAACAGCTATGCCGATCTGTTGAACTGCGTCAGGGTTTCATCCCCCCTGGACAACCATCATAACCAGTGTGTCGGCCATATCATCGGCAAAAGTGAACATCTTGACATTGTTGAAGATATTACCAGGGCGGTACGCAGGATCGCCTTTGCGCCAGAGACCATTGCCCCGGATGCCGCTTTCAGAAAAGTCTGTCACAACTGCGGCTGTGGTTGCTGATTGTTAAAGACTTACTGCATCCGGTTGACTTTAATGAAATAATGTTTTAACAATCATCAAAAGCTTGAAGATGAACGTAGAGGAGTCCCTAGATGTCCCAGGTAGAACTGCCGGATACCGTAAAAAAATTACTGGCTTCACAGCCCATTGAATTACCGATTTTTCATCCGGTGGCGATTAAGCTGCAAAGGATGTTGTCAGATTATGATTTTACCGTGGATGAAGTAGCTCAGGTTTCCAACGAAGACCAGTCACTGGCCAGTCAGATGCTGAAAATGGCCAACTCCCCCATGTATATGGGCAGAAGCAAGGTGGCCACCATCAAGGAAGCGGTCATCCGCTTGGGCGCGCAACAGGTCATCAATATCGCCATTGCCGCCTCCCAGGCCTCTGCCCATACCTCAGAAAACCTGGCGCTCAATACCTATATGAAAGCACTCTGGCAACACAGCCACGGCGCTGCCCTGGGTGCCAGATGGCTGGCGCACAACTGCGGCATGCGCGGCATTGCCGATGAAATCTATCTGGCAGCCCTACTCCATGATGTTGGTAAGTTATACCTGCTGAAGTCTGTAGAACGACTGGTCAAGGCCGGAGTGATCAGTTCCATGCTTGACGATGAACTGATCATGGAAATTTTTGAGGTCATGCATGTGGAACAGGGACACCGCCTTATGCAGCACTGGAACTTCCCTGCAATGTATTGCGATGTGGTTTTACGTCATCATGACGAGAAGTGGGACCCGATCAACAAGATGCTGGCCATTGTGCGCTTTGTAAACCTGGCCTGCCGCAGGATCGGTCTGGGATTGAAGCGTAATCCGGTCATTGCGCTGCAAAACACCCTTGAAGCAGAAGTGCTTGATCTCGGGGAAATGCAGATCGCTGAACTTGAGTCGCTCCTCGAGGATTCCCGCGAAGCTGAATTCTGAAACAGCCCCTGACATACTACAAACACCACGGCCCCTTCCTGATATCAGGATGGGGCCGTGGTGTATCATCTTTTTGGGCGGTTATTTCTACGACACCGTATGTACCAGCGCCGCCCGTGCCGCCTCCTGCTGGGCAGCTTTCTTGCTGCGTCCCTCCCCTGTTCCCCATACACGTCCATCAACCGTGACCGCCACTTTGAAACTCCGGTCATGGGGCGGTCCCGCTTCTGCCAGCAGTTCATAGACCGGAGAAGCGTAGCGGTTTGCAGCCAACCATTCCTGCAAGCGGCTTTTGGGGTCAGTGATGGATGACAACGGCAGCGTATCATCAAGCAGTGAATCATACAGATGTTCTATGGCTGTCTTGGCTGCCGGGAATCCGGCATCCAGATAGATCGCCCCCAGTATTGCCTCAAGCACATCAGCCAGAATAGATGGTTTCTGTCGGCCACTATCCTGCTGTTCTCCTTTACCCAGCAGGATGAACGGCGCAATGTCCGCCTTACCGGCCAGCTCTGCAAGACAGGACTGATCGACCAGCGAGGCGCGCAGCCGTGAGAGATCTCCCTCTGGAAGATCACTGAATCTGCTGTACAAAAGATCGGCCAGCACCAGGCCAAGCACCGCATCCCCTAGAAACTCAAGGCGCTGGTAATCTGAACCATCAGGAAACTCATTAACATGGGAAGGATGGGTAAGCGCAGTGGCCAGCAGCGAAACATCGGAAAAATAATGACCAAGCATGTTGTTGGGGGATGGTGACATGTAGACTCCCTGATCGTATCAGATACAGCAGCTACGTAATTTTCTTAACATGAGGAGTTACCAAGTGTTGCTCGAATCCACATTCTGACTGACCGACCCATTATGACCAGCGGTTCCATTTGATCTTGTTGCGCTCAAGTTTATCTTCTGGCACAGGATTCTTCAACTCTGCCGGATGTCCGATACCAAGTATGCATTCCACCTTGACGTGCTCAGGTAGTCCCAACAACTCCTGCACATAGGTTTCGGCAGTCTTTTGGTCATCATGCTGGCGGTTGTGTATCTGCGCCCAGCAACTGCCAAGACCCTCAGATTGCGCGGTGAGCTGAATAATGATGGCAGCGATGGAGCAGTCCTCCACCCAGACATCTGACGTGGTGCTATCCGCACAAACAATAATGGCGAGTGGTGCATTTTTGAGAAAACCTGAGCCGTGCTGCTTTGCCAGTGAGAGCTTGCTGAGCATGTCCGGATCGTCTACAAGGATGAACTCCCACGGATTTATGCCCCTTGACGTTGGTGATCTGAGTGCCGCTTCAATGAGTATTTGGATGGTACACATTGCTACCTTTTCAGCTGTAAAGCTGCGTATGCTGCGTCGATTCCTCAAAATTTTGATCATAAGATTTCCCCTGGAGGGCAGCTTGCCCCACACTTCCAACACTCTGAAAACTGACCCTCTATTTCCTCACCGCACGATCCGCATGTCCATGCTGTAGCCGCGGTTTCTGCCAAATCTTCTTCGATAACCCGTTTAGCATTGGCAAAATCATCATCTTCAACGCATAATTGAGGCCAGCAGTCTATGGGTGGAAGTTCTCCGATGCCAGCAGAAAGGAACTCGTTTTTAATCCAGCAGTTAATCCCGTGTTGATGCAGAACGTTTTGGATAACGCTTACAAGTGACAGATTAGGTGCGCTGTAGACTGTCTGCATACTCGCTCCACTTTAAACCTGGTGCTACCCTCGGAAATCCACAACTTGCATGGTGGCTACGGATTATTGTACGGAGATCTTAATCCCGAGCCACAACAAAACAACCTTTAAAGCCCTTTCCCTCGTAGGTTTCTCTATTGGATTGTGCTTGTCGCAACGAGTCGAAACGGCCAAGCCTGACCCGGTAATACCTGGTGTTATTAACCCAGGACTCCTGGACATCAGCTACCCCGTATTTTCTCTTGAGTTCTTCCATGTAACGGTAGGCGTTCTCCTTGATTGTAAAGGCGCCGACCTGGATCGTATAGTTTCCCCGGTCGTAATCCGATGGGTGTCGGTAACTATCGCCGGACTTATATCCCAATGCGGAAACCCTGACCGGTGCGATACCCTCCTGGAGCATACCAAGCCTGGAGGCTGCTCCTTCTGAAAGGTCAATGATCCGGTTGCCAACAAAGGGGCCGCGATCGTTGATGCGCACGATAACTTCTTTTCCTGTTCTTTTGTGCTCCACCTTAACGTAAACGCCGAACGGCAGTGTCTTGTGTGCCGCCGTCATCGCTTGCATGTCGAAACGCTCACCGCTGCTGGTCTTTTTTCCGTGAAAGTCGCGCCCATAGGAACTGGCAATCCCTTCCTGTACAAAACCTTCTGCTGTCGCCAGTGGCTCGTATCTCTTGCCGAGCACTACATACGGTTTTGAAGGTTTCTGCGGCACAGTATCAGGAGCCGCATAGCGCTGGGTTGCGCAGCCTGTGAACAGGAGGCACACAGAAAACAGCACTGGCGTGACGATGGCTTTTGTGGTGCGCATATCAGCTGTTGGCCTTCACCCTTTTCCAAGCACAGACTGGCCTATCTCATATCTGATTCTTTTTAAGCTCCTGGCTCCATTATTATATCAGCATCAGTGAACAAGAGGATTTCACCAGTGGCATGCTGACTTCCAGCCCATAGGGCGTGGTTCTTACCTAGCCAACCAGTAGGAAGCTCGTTTACCTGCAACAGCTTTAAGCGTTGCTCATGGGCTGACATCTGTTCAAGAATCGATTGGGTGTCATCTTCAGAGCGATCATTTACCACGATCAATTCATAATCGGGGTAGGACAGATTCAGAAGTGACTGGAGCGCCTCACGGATGTTGCGCTGCTCATTGCGGGCCGCCACGATGATGGAGACTTTCGGGAGTATCTTATCGACATCAGGGACAACATCACGTAACGAACTGACTGCGCGATGACCTATGGCCATCTCAAGAGCAACCAGAACGGCGGCCAGCAAAATAACCAAGGCGATCCCGAGAGCAGCGCTCATTTAGTTTCGCTACGGCATGCGTTTTCCATCTTCCTTACCCATCCCTTACTCTCTGTACTGCCGACTACTTTGAAATTGGCAGCATGAAGATGTAATCCTGCCAAATCAAAGAATTTTCAGAGACTTTTTACATTCGGGTACCACCAGAGGTACCACAAACAAAAATCAAGGGGCTAGCCTTTTGAGCTAACCCCTTGATTATTTGGAGGCGACGAGCGGATTTGAACCGCTGAATAAAGGTTTTGCAGACCTCTGCCTTACCACTTGGCTACGTCGCCATCATAAATTGTGAAGACGTATTTATACTGATTTTATCAAGGTGCTGTCAAGGCTATTTTTCAGGCCACGTGAGCGCTCCACGCGGGCAGGTTGTGGCACAGGAAGAACATTTGATGCAATCATGGTGCGGCAACTGACCTTCATCCCGGTGTTCTGCAATTGAAAGACCCATGGGACATTGTTTTTCACAGGCGCCACACTGGCGGCAGTCCGAAGCTATTGCAAGCTGATACTTGCTACCGCCCACCGCACTGGCAAAGGTGCCCACCGGGCAGAAGGAACACCAGGTCCGGGCGCGGTAGATCATCCCCAGCGGCACGCCAACGGCGGTGGTTATCAGACACATGCTCCAGAAAACCCTGCCCCAGTGCTGCCAGTCTCCGGGGTTCTGGGCGATGCGCCAGGTCATGAAACTCATCAGCACCGCCATTACCCCCCAGCGGAAGAAGGGGGTATACATGAAGGCCGGAACAGGACGGCTCCCGGAAAAAAAGCTGAAGAGCGTATCGTAGAAGCTGCCACGCGGACAGACATTACCGCAGACGTAACGGCCACGGAAGAACCCGCCAACCATGCCGGTCAGCATTGCGGCAGGAACGGCAAAACCAAGCAGCGGGAACTTCCAGCCAACCAATATGACGGTCACCATGAACAGGCCCAGCAGCCAGCGATGCAGCGGCTTATCAACTGATGAAAATGACTCTGCAACGGGATCAACCAAAACTCGCATACATCCTCCATACAATTAGTAAATCATATATATGGTTTTATGTATGTTTTGTCAAGCCTGATTATCCGTTGCTGAAATGATCGTGGTGACGCAGGTTCATTTGCAACAAACATCCTTAGGAAAACGGGGAACTCCCATCTTTTCTAATATGTTGAAAAGCGGACAGAACTGGGTAAATCCAGACTGAAACAAGTTAAGACCGACAAAGCCGGTGAACCAAAGCCAGTTTTGATGGTGAAAATGGGCCAGCAACAGGGAAAGCATGATAAATGTTCCGGCTATGATACGGACGATACGTTCTACATACATACAGCCTCCTCGTTATTCATGGGTCTGGACGGCGGTTGAACCTACGGCAGCATGCTGCTCTTTCCACCCCTGAACCAGATAGTACAAAATAGGTATGGTAACCCGCGACAACAGGGTTGAGGCGATCTCCCCGCACATCATGGCAATGGCCAAGCCTTGAAAGATCGGGTCAAAGACGATGACAAAGCTTCCCACCACCACCGCAGCACCGGTCAGCAGCATGGGACGGAAGCGGACCGCACCGGCCTCGATGATCGCTTCATCCAGTTTCATACCTTCAGCACGTTTCATTTCGGCAAAGTCGATCAAAATAATGGAATTACGGACAATAATGCCAGCCAGAGCGATGAAACCGATCATGGAGGTGGCGGTGAAGAAGGCGCCAAACAGGGCATGACCCGGCAGTATGCCGATCAGGGTCAGGGGGATGGGAGCCATGATTACCAGCGGCGTGGTGAAATCCTTGAACCAGGCCACCACCAGTATGTAGATCAGCACCATGACGGCGGCAAAAGCAATGCCAAGGTCGCGAAACACCTCGTAGGTGATGTGCCACTCGCCATCCCATTTCATCCCCATCCTGTCTTCCGACCAGGGTTGACGAGAAGCCAGTATCTCCATTTTTGATCCATCCGCTGTCGGCAGGGCAGCGATCTGATCCTGCATCTTCAAAATGGCGTAGACCGGCGCTTCAATCTCTCCAGCCACATCACCGGTCACATAGATGACATTCTTGAGATTCTTGCGATAGAGAGTCTTTTCTTCAGTGCCATCCACAACCTTGACCAGTTCGGACAGCGGTACATTGCCTCCGGCGCCCGGCACAACGATTGATCCAAGATCAGCCGCAGAGCTGCGCTGTCCGGCAGGCAGCCGCAGGTTGATGGTAACCGGCTCCTTTTCCCGTGGCTGGTGCAGCAGTCCGACATCCTGTCCGGCCAACGCTATTTGCAGAGTTTTCGCCACATCATCAACACTGATGCCGGAAAGCGCCGCTTTTTCCCGGTCAACCACAAAGGTGAGCTTGGGCTGGTCCGCTTCCCGGTACCAGTCCACATCCACCACCCCGGCAGTCGCGGCAAATATCCCCTTCACCTTTTCCGCAATCCCGGCCCTGGCCGCATCGCTTGGACCATAAATCTCGGCAACCAGTGTGGAGAGCACCGGCGGACCGGGTGGAATCTCGGCAACCTTGATGCGGGCTCCATGCCGGTCGGCAATATTTTTCAACAAGGGCCGGATTTTTTTGGCCACATCATGGGACTGTGCCGTGCGATCCGCCTTATGGCTGAGATTGACCTGGATATCGGCAAGATTCGGCCCCTTGCGCAGAAAATAGTGGCGTACCAGCCCGTTGAAGTTAAAGGGTGCGCTGGTGCCAATATACATTTGGAAATCGGCAACTTCCGGCACCGTACGCAACGCTTCTCCCATTTCGCGGGTTATCCTGGCTGTCTGCTCCAGTGGTGTCCCTTCCGGGGTATCGATGATCACTTGCAGCTCGTTCTTGTTGTCAAAGGGCAGCATCTTCACCGTCACCGCCTTAAAGGCGACCAGCGAACAAGAGAGCAGTAACAGCGCCATTACAACCGTCAGAAAGCCGTTGCGCAGCTTTTTCTCGTGCAGCAGTCGTCCCATCCAGCGCCGGTAAAAAGCGGTCAGTTTTGAGCCGTCGTGCTCCGGCGCTTCAGCCGCTCCCTGCCCCTCACCCTTCATCAATCGATAGGCAAAATAGGGGGTGACAATAAAGGCGATGAACATGGAGAGGATCATGGCCATGCTGGCCCCGACAGGAATGGGGCGCATGTACGGTCCCATCAGCCCCCCCACAAAGCCCATGGGCAGGATGGAAGCGATCACGGCAAAGGTGGCCAGCACTGTCGGATTGCCGATCTCATCAACCGCCCGTACCGCCGATTCCAGCGGGTCAGCAACCTTGCTGCTGAAAAAACGGTGAATGTTTTCCACCACCACGATGGCGTCATCCACCAGAATGCCGATGGAGAAAATCAGAGCAAACAGGGTAATGCGATTCAGGGTGTAGCCAATCAGGTAAAAAATCAGCATGGTCAGCGCCAGGGTAACCGGTATGGCAATGGCAGCCACGGCTCCGGCCCGCCAGCCCATGAACAGGGCGATCAGTATGGTGACCGACAAAGCGGCCAGAAACATGTGAAACAGCAGTTCGTTATTCTTTTCCCGGGCGCTTTCACCGTAGTTGCGGGTAACGCTGACCTGGATGTCGGAAGGAATCACCCTCCCCTTCATGAATTCAACTTTTTTCAACAGGTCGTCAGCTATCCAGGTGGCATTGGCCCCTTTGCGCTTGGCGATTGAAATGGTAACAGCCGGGTAATCGCCAGCTTTGTGCGACAGACCGGAGCCGCTGGAGCGCGCAACACTAAAAAACACATAATCCTGCGCCTCCATCACCGTATCCATCACTTGGGCCACATCTTCCAGATACACCGGTTTTTTGTTGTGCAGGCCAACCACAACCCGCTTGAGGGACTGTTCACTGTCCAGAAATGAACCGGTATCAAGCAACAACTCACGGTTGGCGTTTGAGAAGCTACCGGAAGGCAGTGTCGTGTTTCCTTTCTGCAGCGCTCCGGCCACCTGCAGCAGCGACAGACCATATCCGGCCAGACGGGGCGCATCCAGAATAACCCGTGCCTGCCGGGCAAGCCCTCCCTTTATCTCGGCTTCAGCCACATTCTCGGATTTTTTCAGTTCATCGCAGAGCTCGCGGGCCACTTTGCGCAGCCAGGCGTGGTCGTACCGCTCGGACCAGATGGTCAGGGTGAGTATCGGCACGTCATCGATGGATTTGGGTAGTACCAGTGGTTCTCCGGCCCCCGGCGGCAGCATGGTCCGGTTGCTCATCACCTTGTTGTACAGCTTGACCAGTGACTCCTCCATGTTTTCGCCAACCTTGTAGCGCACCGTGATGATCCCCATACCGGGCCGACTCATGGAGTAGAGGTATTCAACACCGCTGATTTCCCATAGTTTGCCTTCAAAGGGCTTTACCAGTCGTTCCTGTACCTCCCGGGGAGAAGAGCCGGGCAGCGGCAGATAGATATCGATCATCGGCACCGATATCTGCGGTTCTTCCTCGCGCGGGGTCATCTTGATGGCAAACAGACCCAGCAGCAGGGCCGCCACCACAATCAGCGGCGTCAGCTTTGAATTGATAAAGGCGCGGGCTATTGTGCCCGCAAATCCAAGGTTATCTATCTGCATAGCTTTATTGCTTCCTTTAAGGCTCTATCCGTGCGCCGTCAGCAATTTTTTCCCCACCGGCAACCACCACCCGCTCTCCATCAGCCAGTCCGGATAAAATCTCAATCCGGCCATCCTGCTTTTTGCCACTCTTCACCAGCCGCATCCGGACGATGCCGGTACTGTCCACAACCCAGACAGCAAGCAGGGCGCCCCGTTCGAAGAGTGCTTTTTCAGGCAGCAGCAGGCGATTGGCGGTGACGCCCGACGACAGGCTGGCCCTGGCGAACATGCCGGACCTGAGGCCCCGTTGACCGTTCAGAAACACTTTTGCAGTAAAGGTACGGGTTGCGGGATCAGATGCCGGAACAATCTCGCTGATTTTTGTGGTGAGCGTGGTCTGAAGCGCATCCAGCACGATCCGGACCGGAGTTCCGGGGCGTATTGCGCCGACAAAGGATTCCGGCACCGCAAGATCAAGCTGGTAACTTCCATCATCCTCAATACTGAAAAGCGGTTGAGCCGGAAAAACCGTGGCCCCCAGATCCACCTGCCGGGAGGTGATCAGGCCGGATATGGGCGCTGTAATGCGGGAATAATCAGCCAGCACAGCGGCTGATCGCCCTCCTTCACGGGCCTGGCGCACACGGGCCTCGGCACGCAATACCCCTTGCCGCGCCAGGTCGCGCTCTGTCTGTTTCTGCTCAAATTCCTGACGGGTCAGGGCCTGTTCATCGTACAGTTTTTTGTAACGCTCAAAGGTGGCGTCCGCCAGATGTTGCCGTGAACGCGCTTCATCAACCCCCTGCACGGCCTCATCCATGGAAGCCTTGGCGCCGGAGGAACCGGCCAGATATTCTCCTGCCTCCAGCACAACCAGCAGCTGCCCCTTGCGCACCCGCTCCCCTTCCCGTACCTTCAGCACACTCACGCTCCCCGGAATACGTGCCGCAACCACAGCAGCGGTACGGGCGCGCACCGAGCCAACCACCTCCAGTGTCTCCGGAACGGCGGTCATTCTGACCGTTTCCAGGGTCGCCCCCCTGACAAGCGGCGCAACAGGTGGCGGCCCGGGTTTTTCAGTGGAACAGCCCGATAGCTCCGATCCGGCAACC
This sequence comes from Geobacter sp. UBA6151, assembly GCA_002423105.1. Lineage (GTDB taxonomy): Bacteria > Desulfobacterota > Desulfuromonadia > Geobacterales > Pseudopelobacteraceae > Trichlorobacter. The sequence continues at coordinate 55,361 of DIUT01000027.1, forward strand.
ACAAGCAATACCAGCGGCAGATAGCGCATTGAACGGATCATTTTTGAACCTCCTGCAAAAAGATGCCAGCTGCATACCAGATCCGTCCCGTGGCCAGATAGCGGTTGGTCTCACTTTCCACCAGCATGGCCCGCGTCTGGTTGAGCGCAGACTGTGCATCCAGTAGCTCCAGCATGGTGGCCAGATCGTTTTCAAAACGGCGGGACAGCAGACGTACCGTTTCCTGGGCGGAAACAACTGAGGATCGGGCAGCCATGTACTGCTTTTCCACTTCGTGGCGCCGCAGCCAGTTTTCATGCAGCTGATACTGAACAGTACGGCGGCTCTGCTCCAGCAGTTCGACCGCTGCGGAACGTGATGCCGAAGCCTTTTCATGGCGATTTTCACGACGAAAGCCGTCGAACAGGTTCCAGCGCAGATTTAAGCCAGCCATCCAGGCATCATGTTCCGCATTAAACGGATTGCGGTGGTCATTCAGCTGATAGCCGGCAACACCGGCCAGACTGGGCAGGTAGGCGCTGCGTGCCGCCAGAACCGTAGCATCGGCCTTTTCAAGGGCTGCCTGCGCATGGCGTACATCGCTGCGAACTGCCAGCGCTTTTTCCGCCAGTTCTTCGAGCGACGTCGGCACTGTCAGCTCTTCTGTCAAGGGGATGATCTCCAACTCCTCATCAGGTCTGCCCCCGGTCAGCAACGCAAGCTGGAGGCGCGCCAGCGTCAGATTATTGGTGGCAGTAACCACCTGTTGCTCAATAACTGACAGGTGGGTCCCGACGCGCAGTTCATCGGACTTAAGCCCCAGCCCGGCGGCAGTTCTGGCCTGGGCCAGCCTGCGGCTCTCCTGTGCTTCCACCAGGGATTGCCGGGAGGCCTGCAAATAGGCCGCGCTCTTTTGCACATCAAGGTAGGTTTGAAATATACGAAAGGCCGTCTGCTCACGGGTGGTGGTTTGAGCTATCCGCTGTTGCTCCGCGTCCCGTGCCGCTATCCTCCGTTCAGCAAATGCTGCCGGTACAAACAGCGGTTGCTCCCAGGTGACTGATGTACGAAAGTCTGTGACAGTTTTGGGGTTATTCAGATTGTTGATCTGGAAATCATTCTGGGTGAAACGGCCCTGATCCAGTTTCATCATGAAGGTACGGGTGGGAGTATTGGAAGCGCTTACGGATTCTTCAAAAAACAGCTGCGGCCAGTAATGGGAGGCTGACACACGCGCTCCGGCCTCGGCAGCTGTGGTTTCATAGGTGGCGGCCCTGACCTGATGATTCCGTTCCAGCCCTTCGGCAACCGCCTCTTTCAGGCTGATACGGCGCAACTCAGCCGCCTGTGCGTACGGTGAGATCAAAAGCAAAACCGCCAAAAACAGTGCCGGAATCTGTATCATGTGCAAGCCACCTCCGGAAAGCTGCCGCTATATAGTTTTTTTAAAATATATTGCTTTATATATATTCAATCAATCCCTCCGTCAAGCTGTTGGTGATTAATGATCTTCTCCACAACAGGTATCCTGCCGCCCAGTGTGCTGTAATGGCTTGATCAATGGCCCGCCGTTGCAGTCACTGCATTCCAGCTGGATAGTGGTATGGGTAATATGAAACTGATGTTCAAGCAGATGTTCAATCCGGTGCAGCAGCTTGCCCCGGTCCATCTCGTAGCCCCGCTCCACTTCAACATGCACTGACAGTGCCAGAATATGCGAACAAACAGACCAGAGGTTAATATGGTGCACGTCATGGACCCCTTCCACCTCCTTGATCCGCTCTGCCACCTGCTCCACCGACATACCACGTGGCACCCCTTCCATCAGAATATGGACCGCATCACGCAGCACCCGTCCGGCTCCCACCAGAATCAACAGACCGATGGCAATGGAGATCAGAGCATCCATCTGATACCAACCGGTAAACCACATGATGGCCGCACCGGCAATGACTCCCACCGATGCAGCGGCATCCCCCAGCACATGCAGAAAGGCGCTACGCACGTTCAAATCGTCATGGGAATGGCCATGTAACCCTTTGGCCGCCAGCAGATTGGCAATAAGCCCAAGGACCGCTATCACCAGCATCGGCAGAGTCTTCACCTCTTCCGGCGTCACAAGGCGCTTGCTCCCTTCATACAGGATTAACACCGCCATCAGCAGCACGGTCAGACCGTTTATCAGCGCCGCCAGCACTTCGGCCCGGTGCCAGCCGAATGAATGCCGTACATTGGGCGGCTGGGCCGCCAGTTTGATCGCCCCCAGGGAAAGTAGCAGGGCGAACAGATCAAGAAAGACATGGCCCGCATCGGAGAGCAGCGCCAGGGAGTTGGACCAGATGCCACCCACAACTTCGGCCACCAGGGTAATGGTGGTTAAAACAATGGCAAATATAAGACGACGGGATATGTTTTGGTCCAGTACGGTCATACGTAACCTTCTGTACGGTTATTGTCTGCTTTCGTGCTGTCGGCCAATATCCTCCAGAAACTCCTTGGCACTATCACCGCGCAGATTCTCGGCCAACCCCACCAGCCCATCGGTCAGATAGCGGGCGTTGTACCCCTTGCTGCGTAGAAAGGCCATGGCAATGGAGGAACGGTCCTTGTGGGGGCAGGCGGTGACGATGATCTTGTCCTTGGGCAACTCGTGATACCGTTTAGGCAACTCGTTCAGCGGAATGAACAGGCCGAAACCCATCTTCCAGGCCCTGGTCTCTTCAGGAAAACGGATATCCACCAGCACCGCCTTCTTTTCCACCAGCAGCTTGAGCAACTGCTTGCTGCTGGCCTTCATGTCGGCGCGGGTGTCGTAGTCGAACTTGAGCAGCATCCGGTCAAAGGCCTCTTCGGCGGCAACGGCAGGGATGACGGAAATCGCCAGCAACAGGAGTGATGCAACAACGCTTCTCTTCATGGATATGCCCCTTTACAACAAAAATGTCATGCATTCCAGAGCAGGTACACCCCTACCCCCGCCACCACCAATCCACCTAACTGCTTGACTCTGGCGGAAAAGTTGACAAGTCCCCTCTGCTTGACAAAAGACTCGATAAACCCGGTAAAGGTTCCGGCCAGCAGCATCAGCAGACAGTGACCAATTGCATAGGTAAAGAGCAGCGCCATGCCGTACAGCATCTGCCCCTTGGTGGCCACATAGGTCAGGATCACCACCAGCACCGGCGTGGCACAGGGGGAGGAAACCACGCCGAAGAACAGCCCCAGAATAAAGGAGCCGACAATCCCGCCCTGCCTGGGCTTAAACTCTCGTTTAATCGGCAGCCGGATCTCGTACAGGCCGATCATCTGGCCTCCCATCACCAGGGCCACGACACCGGCCACCACGTACCACCAGCCGCCCAGTGCGCCGAACATGGTGCCCAAAAGTCCGGCTGCCGCTCCAAAGGCGGTAAACGTCAGCGACAATCCCAGGATAAAAGCCAGAGAGTAACGAAAGGCCTTCATCCGATCGCCATCGGCATAGCCCCCGACGAAACCTACCACCAGCGGTATGGTGGCCAGCACGCAGGGAGAAGCAGACGACAGCACACCGGCCAGAAAGACAGCGCCAAAAGCCAGGATCGGATAGAGGGTAACGATCTGCTCGATGTTATCCAGAAAACTCATTTCACGCCCAGTTTTTTGAAGGTGTCCACAATCGGCTGGCGATCCAGAAAACCGATATGGCGGCTCGCTTCCTTGCCGGTGGCATCAAAGAAAATCTGGGTGGGAATCATCTGTACCCGGTAAGGTCTGCCCGCCTTGTTATCCTGCCAGACATCGATGAAGATCACATTGGCCCGGCCCCGGTACTCCATTTCCAGTTGCTCAAGAATCGGCGCCATCTTCTTGCAGGGAATGCAGCTTCTGGCGCCAAAATCAACCAGTGTCGGGCGACCTGAGGCCAGCGCCGCCTTGATGGAGGCTTCGTTGCCGGAAGGCAGTTCAGCTTGGACAACCGTGGCCCACAACAGACATACTATCACCACCAGCGCCCGCATCAGAGCATCCCCGCAATCTCACTGGCTGAGACCACTTTGCCGGAAAACAGCACCGTACCGTTTCTGACTAGAGCCGGGGTACTCATCACCCCATATTTCATGATGGTGGGGATATCCTCTACTTTGACGATTTCAGCCTCTTTTCCAGCACAGTGAACTGCCTGCAACACGTTGTCATAGAGGGTTTTGCATTTGGCACAACCAGTGCCCAGAATTTCCAGTTTCATCATTGGTCAAACTCCTTTATGGTTTTATTCCTGCTTCATCAGACTGTAGTTGATGGATTACGGAAGCTTGCTCCTCAATAGAGGGCATTCAGCAGCCAGCCTATAATGGTAAATGCAAACAGCAGCATCAAAAACACAATCGCCAGCAACCGCCATTGCATGACCTGCTTAAGCATCACAAACTCTGGAAAGCTTGCGGCAACAGTACTCATACAGAAGGCCATGGTCGTGCCGAGGGGCAAACCCTTCATTATAAGACTTTCCATCACCGGTATAACTGCTGTGGCATTCGAATACAGCGGTATGCCAATAAGGGTAGCCACCGGCACCGACCACCACTGTCCGGCGCTTAGGTGAGCCTCAAACCAGTTATCGGGCACAAAACCATGCAGGGCCGCACCAATTCCCACGCCTACAATCACCCAAACCCAGATTCGACCGAATACCTCCGACAGTTCCTGCTTGGCAAACTTGTGGCGATCCTTAAAGGTAAGTCGCTTCGCTTCTACAGCCTCCAGCTGCGTATGCTGTCCATCCTCATAAATCTTGCGGGCAAAGCCCTGCAGCAGCCTCTCAGCCTTGATCCAATCAAGGAACATGCCTCCGAAAATTCCCACCCCAAGGCCGATCAGAACATACATCAACGTGATCTTCCAGCCGACGAGGCTGATAAGCAGAATTACCGCAATCTCATTGATCAGCGGCGAAGTCAGCAAAAACGCCATTGTCATACCGACCGGGATGCCAGCAGAAATGAAACCAAGAAACACCGGGATGCTCGAACAAGAACAAAAGGGGGTGATCGCCCCGAACACAGATCCCAGAAAATAGCCGATCAGCCGATGTTTACCGGCCAAATAACTACGAACCCGCTCAACCGGCAAGGAAACCCGCACCAAGCCAATCAGATAAATCATCACAATTAACAGGAAAAAAATCTTGAGGGTGTCGTAGATGAAGAAATTAAGGGCTTCGCCCAGTTGCTGGCCAGGCTGTAGGCCCAGGAGGGAAAAGGTTACGTAATCTGCAAAATTTTTCAGCATAGGTAAACACCTTTGACGTGGCTCTGAGAGCTCTATGACTATTTACTCATATGCTCATCAGGCTCCAACGTCAAGGGTTAATCTGTGACAGCCGGATAGGAAAGCTGGGCAGGTACCCCGACAGACACACAATACAAACCTTTATTTTCCATGACCGTTCTCCTTTTCTGACAGAATCGTATTGAACATATACCCTACCGCGACAACGGCAGGGAGCGCTTCGCCTTAACCAGCGCCGAGCGCCGCATGGTCTCATGGTCCACCATGGTTTCCGCCAGATGGACAATCTCCAGCACCTCAGGATGCCGCAACGAATAGTAGATCTTCAGACCCTCCTTGCGCTGGCTGAGGATGCCGCTCTTCAGCATCATCTGCAGGTGACGCGAGGTGTTGGACTGTTCCTGGGCAATGGCCGGAAATATCTCACAGACGCAGTGTTCACCGTCTGCAAGCAACTCCACAATCTTCAGACGGATCGGCTGGGCCAGAGCCTTGAGAATATCGGCGCATAAATAAGACGGTTCCATGCTTCCCTCCACTATATGATTATCCACTCATACATCCTTACAAAAAAGAGCGCAAGAAACATTTTCTTGCGCCGGATCACTGCGTATAATCGAAAACCACCTGTAACTATTCAAAACAACGCCGTATCTCCCGGATAAAAATGTCAGTCTTATGATGCCTGCACGGTTCTCGTTTCATCACCAGTGTCCGTCTGCGAGTATGGACAAAGCCGGATACATGATGAAAGTTTAATGTTGCAGATGAAATCAGTTCATTCACCAGTGAACGGGAAGTAAACGCCACCCCCAGACCGTCGACAACCGATGCAATGATCTGATGCAAGTCATCATACACAACCCTTGACGGGAAAAGATCATCGGCATGGCCAATCTGCCTGAGATTAAAAGAGAGAAGTTTGGTCGAACAACATTCTTCACGCCGGGTAAAGAGTGTTGATTTTGCAAGGGTTTCAACCGGCACAGTGCCCGATGGTATCCCAAGCCGGGGAGCGCTGACAAACAACACTTCGTCATCAGGCAAGGAGATCACATCAAGACCTTCAAAATCCAACTGTTGGCAATGCTCCAGCAGCCCCAAATCGTAGCGGCCATCCTGAATGCCAGCCAACACCTGATCCGGCATATGAATATAAAACCGCATGTTATGCAGTTCACTGCTGATCTGAAGCAGTTCCCTGAGAACACGCGGTAAGTAGGCTGTTCCAAACGCTGGAGTACAGCAAAATAAAAGCCCTTCCTCCTGACCAATCCCTCGTAACCCTTTTAACAGCTCATCTTCAATGGTTAACAATTTTCGGGCTTTTTCCAAAACAATTGTTCCTGCTTCCGTCGGTTTCAATAACGGTCCCGTACGATCCAGCAGCAGATAACCGTACTGCTCTTCCAGAAATTTGATCCTTCTTGAGATGGCTGATTGGGTAACACAGAGCAGATCAGCGGCCTTTGAAAAGCTTCCCGTATCAATGGACACTACGAATGTTCGTAAATATACCAGCTCCACAGCCCCTCCAATAACATTCAGAAATGCGTATGTCTCATGGGATCATGAGAATCATTCGTTTTCAATCTAACGGCATGTTCAGCTATAGACAATCAAAATCTTGTACACAAGCCTCTGGAACGGTCCGGCGGCAACACACTCTCAGAAGGAGGAGCTCATGAGCAAGAAAAGCAGCAAGCGGAACCTTCAGTATTGCGCTGTTGCGCTGGCAGCAACCATGTTGTGCGCGGGCGCTGCCCAGGCAGGACCACGGATCGAGTTCGGCGATGATGGCGGCTTTGTGCAGATTGACCTGAAAGGACAGTTTTATGTAGAAAACACCAGCTACGGCGGCGGCACAACAGGGAACGAGAGCCGTACCGACTTCCACTTCATGCGTAACCGCTTTGGTCTGACCGGGATGATTGACGACACCTGGGGATACAAGTTTCAGACCTGCGGCAATACCGGCACCACCAAAATGCCGGTGATGTACAGTCTTTCTGCACAAGATAACGACTGGAATGATCGCGACGTCAGAATCATAGACGCATATGCGATTGGAAACTTCAACGAGCATCTTAATGTTAAAGTTGGTCTGACCAAGATTCCGCTCTCACGGGCCAACCTGGATGACTGCTTTGCTCCCCTCTCCCAGGATCGCTCCATGTTTGTCTATTCTGCATACGGCACTTCTCCGGCAAAATTCAGCCGTGACCTGGGCGGTGTAGCAATGGGACGTTTCTTCAATGAGCGGCTGACCTACTTTGCCGGTATTTTCCAGGGACGTGAAGGTACCTCCTCAGCCCAGGTGCCCTTAGGCCCTGCCGCCGGCTATATTGCTACCTCGACTACGGCGCCAAAAACCAATTTGCAGTACGTTGGCCGCATGACCTTTGACTTCCTTGAGTCGGAAGGCGGTTCAGGGTACCAGGGCACCTATTTTGGCGACAAAAAGATTTTCAACATCGGCGTGGGCATGGCCTATCAACCGCAGGCTGCGTATAAAAGCACAACAAACGTCTTCAGCTACTCCAACGGCAGTACAAGTCAGGGACCGGCACCGGTCATTCCGGCAGGCTCGACCATTACGAAAGTTGCTTCCCGGAACACCGGCAGCGATACCGTTGATTACACGGCATTCGCGGCTGATATGATGTTTGAGTATCCCACGGCTTTTGGCGTACCAACGGTAACAGCCCAATACCTGAAGGTTGATTTTGACGATGCCTACAAGACCAGCTTTGCCTCGGCAGAGCGCCTGGCAGTCATCAGCGGCATGAATGGCCAGAAGGAAGGCTTCTACGTCAAGGCCGCCCATATTCTACCGTTCAAAATCGGCAAGGCCGGTACGATTCAGCCCTACGGCCTGTATGAAGACTGGAAATTTGCCCACCTGCTTGGCTTGAATGATCAGAAAGTCCAGCAGTACGGCGTCGGTGTCAACTACTATGTGCTGGGTGACCAGCGGGTGCGCATTACCGGCGAATATCTGAAGACCTCGTTTGACAAGCTTGCGACCCTGCCGGTAGCCGGAACAGCCGGACTTGCCAATGTGAAAGACTTTGATACTTTCCGGATGATGCTGCAGGTAGTATTCTAGGGATGTTTTGGCTGCCGGATTTGGTCCGGCAACATATCCCATCTGAAGGAGAGGTACTATATGAACCGTTGTATTATTCTCGCTGCATTTCTTACACTCGTTACTGCTGCTCACTGCTGTGCCGATACCCTGGTGATCACCTATCGTTCCGGCAAGACCCAGACCGTGGTATTGGATGAGCCAAGCACGACCATTAATTCCTGGCAGTTTGTCGGAGGCAGCGCGGCAGTCCCGGCTTCACCGCAGCAACCTGTAGTTCAACAACCAACACCTCAGGAAGCACCAAAGGTAACAGATAAAAAGGCCGTGGAAAAACCGGCAGACAAAAAATCAAATATTCGCTTTCAATGGAACGCAAAACCTATTCCAGATTAAAACCTAACTTTAAAGGAGAGTTCCACCATGAAGAAAATCATCAGTATGCTTGCCCTGTCCCTGTTTGCCGCCACCGCTGCCTTTGCCGCAGAAGGCAAAGTTCTGCTTGTTGCCGATGGTCAGGCGATGCTTGAGATGGGCTCTGACATGAAGTTGAAAAAAGGCGCTTCGGTCAAACTGAACGGAAAAACCGGCAAGATTACGGCAGTAGAAGGAACAAAACTGACCATCAAGTCATCCAATGCTGGCGACGTAAAAGTTGGAGATACCGTCAAAGTCGATAAGGTAGCCAGTATGCAAGGCTGCTGAAACAGTAAGAGGCGGAACCGTTTACTGAAAAAACCGGTTCCGCCTCGTTTGTTCGTACAAACATCCCCCTTTTTGTGGTGCCGACGGATAACTTCCGTCGGCTTTTTTATGCACAATTATAGTCCGGCAGCATGCCTACTCCCTTTTACAGCGTTGTCCTGAACCAGCGCCGCTGAAACCAGAAGGCCACATGCACCAGACCGATCATCACCGGCACCTCCACCAGCGGCCCGATCACCGCGGCAAAAGCCGCGCCGGAGTTGATGCCGAACACAGCGATGGCCACGGCAATGGCCAGTTCAAAATTGTTGCTGGCTGCGGTGAAGGCCAGGGTAGTGGTTTTGCTGTAGTCAGCCCCCAGCTTTTTACCCATCCAGAACGACACCAGAAACATCACCACAAAGTAAATCCCCAGTGGAATGGCGATGCGTACCACATCCAGCGGCAACTGCACGATCAGGTTCCCTTTCAGGCTGAACATCGCCACAATGGTAAACAGCAGGGCGATCAGGGTAAGGGGGCTGATCTTGGGCACAACCTCCCGGTGATAGCGTTCCTTGCCCAAGAGCTTGACCCCTATCAGGCGGGTCAGCGCCCCGGCGATACAGGGGATACCGAGATAAATAAAAGTACTCTCAGCAATCTGGCCGATGCTGATATCCACCACCATCCCCTTCAGACCGACCAGCGGGGGCAACACGGTGATAAACACCCAGGCATAAACACTGTAGAAAAACACCTGAAAAACAGAGTTAAAAGCCACCAGACCGGCAGCGTATTCGGTATTGCCCTTGGCCAGCTCGTTCCAGACGATCACCATGGCGATGCAACGGGCCAGACCAATCATGATCAGGCCCACCAGGTAGTCCGGCTTGTCCGGCAGCAGCAGCGCAGCCAGGGCAAACATCAGCACCGGGCCGATCACCCAGTTCTGTACCAGCGAAATACCCAGAATCTTCTTGTTGCGGAACACCTCCGGCATATCCTCATACTTCACCTTGGCAAAGGGAGGATACATCATCAGGATCAGACCGATGGCAATGGGGATATTGGTGGTCCCCACCTGGAAGCTGTTCACAAATGCCTCGGTGCCAGGCACAAAATACCCCAGCCCGACCCCCAGGGCCATGGCGGCAAAGATCCAGAGGGTCAGGTAGCGGTCAAGAAAGGAAAGTTTACTGGAAAGATGTTCACTCATACTGCACCTCCAAACTGCTTTTGTAACCATGCCCTGATCTGATCCCGCACCCGACGAAAATCCGCCATGATCTCCTCTTCACTGCCTGTAGTGCGTGACGGATCGTCAAACCCCACATGCATCCGCTCCACACCGCCGAAAAACAGCGGGCATTTCTCGTTGGCGTCGCCGCACAGCGTTACCACGCAGTCAAAGGGTTGATCGGCAAAGTGATCCAGGGTTTTGGAATGATGACCGGAGATATCAATCCCGATTCCCGCCATGCTCTGTATGGCACGGGGGTTCACCCTGGTAGCTTCGGTGCCTGCGGAGAACACCTCATAGCGATCTCCCAGATCATGGCGGAGCAGTCCTTCCGCCATCTGTGAGCGACAGGAATTATGGGTGCAGAGAAATAGTACGCGATACTTCATATCCGTGGTCCCTCCTTGTGTTGTTCGAACAACTCAGGAGCGACTATATCCGCAGAAACGGATATGGGGCAACCAGAAAATCAGCAGCTCGTAGCCTGACGGCTATGAAAAGAGGAAAGGCGTTCTCTGATTTCAGATAGTTCTGCTGATTTAGAAAGCTCTGCGGCAACAGCTGTCAGCAACTCAGCATGGTCAACCTGCATCGTCTCGGCAAGGCGGTAATGGATCCACAGCCCCTGCTGGCGGGAAACCAGCCAGCCGGACCGCTTCAGATAGGCAAGGTGTCGTGATGTGGTGGATTGGGGGAGGTTTAGTGCAGCGATCAGGTCGCAGACACACAACTCCTGCTGCTCCAGCAGGAGTCCGACAATACCCAGCCGGATCGGATCGGACAGGGCTTTGAATGTCTGGGCAAGTTGCTTCATCTGGTTACACCTTGGATCATACTTCCTTTTTTTGCTCCTGTTCACTGCCCTTTACCACTTTACCATCATCATCTGCCGCAGAACGGAAGCTTCTGATAGCACCGCCAAGAGCAGAACCGATCTGGGGTAGTTTCCCCGGTCCGAAAATCAACAAAACAACGACACCGATCACAATCAATTCAGGCATTCCGAATCCAAACATGTTTTATGCTCCTTTTCTTTTAGCAGGTTGTTGAAAAACAGCCTGTTAGAGGCGATTTAGTAAGTAATGGTTCCCTACTTGCCGATTTCCAGCATTGCAGCCTGGATGGCAGGCAGGGTGATCTGCCGGTCACCGACAAACAGCTTGTGTTTTCTGGTCTTGGAATTTGCCACCACCACCGAAGGGGTGGCCGTGACATCAAAGCCCCGGTAGGTGGTCAGGTTAGCCTGAAGACCGTAGAGTATATCGGCATAGTTCATCTGCCGCAGCTTTACACCGTGGGGCGCCACGGCAGCCTGAATCTGTTCCGGGGTTGGTGTCTTGGTTTTTTTGGACACCTCAGTCAGGGCAGCGCGCAGAGCCAAGTATTTTTGCTTCTCAAATGCCAGAAACTGGAGATTGTACGGCGTAAAATTGTTGGTTTCCGCATGAATGGGAAAATCAATGTAGGCAATGCGCGTCTCTTTGACCAATGCGGCATGGATCTGTTCGATGCGCGGTTCCAGCTGACGGCAGGCAGGACAAAACCAGTCACTGATAAAATAAATGGTGACCGGGCTTTTTGCGTTACCCAGAAAAAAATCAGGCGCTGCCTGGCTCTCTTTGGTCACACCGAATATGGCGCAAATCAGACCAATACTAAACGCTGCCACCATGACCGTAGCATGCTTCAGGTTGTTTCTCATCGGTTTCCTCCGGAATAGTTCGTACAACAACACACAAGCGCCAAAATAGACCGCAGCAGCTATTGACAGACAGATCGGACACCAGGTTCCGATAACATATTTTTGCAGCCAGATGAAATGCAACTCCGCTCCGGCGGCAGAAAACAGCAGCACTATCAGCAGCAACCAGGCCCAGGAAAATCGGTGACGAAGCGCAACCAACACCAGCAGCACCGCGAAAAAAACCAGCCCGAACCAGCTGAAATCCAGTCCGAAGATGGTAAACTTCGCCGTTTCAGCGCAGGCATCGGTGCAAATTTCCAGAATGCCCATCAAGGACAGGATGAAACCGGCCAGAGCCGCAAGCCAGAGCAGCGCAGAGCTGACCCGCGACTGCTGCGGAAGAGCGAATATTCTCAGATCAGGGCTGATCATCTGTCTGCACAACCGCATCACCCGGCTTTATGGTACCCGGCTTGAGCACCCTGGCAAAGATGCCTTCCTTGGGCATGACACAATCACCGGCCTGATAGTAAATGGCACAACGGGTATGGCATTCCTTGCCAATCTGAGTCACCTCCAGCAGGGTTTCCCCCACCTGCAAGCGGCTTCCCACCGGCAATGACGGAAGATTGATGCCGCTGGTGGTTATGTTTTCGGCAAAATCGCCGTTGGTCACATCCAGGCCCAGCGCCCGCATTTTATCAATGCTTTCCTTGGCCAGCAGACTCACCTGACGATGCCAGTCACCGGCATGGGCATCCCCCACAATACCGTGGTTTTCCCGCAACACAACCGCTTCAACCGGTTTCTTGCGCTCCCCTTTTTTTTCACTGATACAGACTGCTATCACTTCCGCCATCACTGGTATCCTCCCACCTGCGCCATGGCAACAGGGCCTTTCATTTTTCCTGAATAGTGCTGCGAACCTGATTTGCAACGTCAATAATAATCCCGATCAAGTCATCAGACTCTGAAGAGGGGATAAACCCTGGACCAACAAGTATGGAACGGTACAGGGGCTGCTCAAATCCCGTCACGTTATACGCCAGCAGTCTGCCGTCCGCAAGGTATTCGGCAGCAACGCTACGTACAATAAAGCCCAACCCGTCACCTGCAAGAACAGCTTGCAACTTCATGTTAAGGTCGTCATAGGTCAATACCTTGCAGAACTCATCCACCGATCTGCCCAGCACCCCCATCTTGTTTTCCAGGATACTGCGGGAGCAACAACCGGCAGCACGAATACAAATATTCCGTGACAACAAGTCGTTCAGCGACACCTCTGACACCGGAATGCCCAGGGAAGGAGCGCCTACCAGCACCATCACGTCATTGGGCAAGCGGACCAGCTCGTTGCCGTGTATCGGCAGATTGTCGCAATGCTCGACGACTGCAATCTGAAACGTATCGTTTTGCAGGCCCTCGATGATCTTTTCCGGATTTTTGAGTGAAAATGAAAAGTTGTTAACAGCGGGGTGCTGATCCATAAACCTGCGAACTATGAGCGGAAGATGAGAAATTCCGAAGGATGCCGTACAACAAAACGTAAGTTTTTTGTTCTGCCGCAGAACATTCAGCTCATCGACACAGCGATTACACAACTCTACAACAGCTCTTGCATTTTTGACCACAATCTTACCGGCAGGCGTCAGTTGCATGACCGGCCCGGAACGATCCAGCAGTGTCATTCCCAACTGTTCTTCAAGCAGCTTGATCCTTTTTGAAGCAGCAGACTGGCTGATACAGAGAGATGTTGCTGCCCGCGAGAACGAACCGGTGTCCGCAACCGCGACAAGGCTTTTCAAAACATCTATATCCATAATCTTCTCCTCTGCAAACACAAGCACACATCACAACATTCAAATATTCATATACAAACTATCCACTTAATGGAATAGCCACGGGAAAAACTTTCGCGCATGGACTTTACAACAGCTATGCTAAAAAATCCACGCAAAGAGACCTATGGAACCCTGAAATATGCTGTATCTGACTGGAGTAAAGGACCTTTTCTGCGGTGAGATCGTCGGTATTACATGGGAGAGCGTATGATCAGGGAACTAGTAGGCAAGGCGCTCTTTCAGGCAGTGAAAGCCAAACGACCGCAACCCCGGCCTGACTCACCATTTGGATCGTGGTAGCCAGTACTGACTACCAGAAATTGCTTACACTTTGATATTACGCCATTATCCTCCCACCTGCGCCATGGTAAAGTTTGCATGGGCATAACCTTCACAGGTTATGCCGTGTCCTTCCGGTTTTGCCGATACTATTTTGCGCAGCACCTGGGCCAGGCCGTCACGGTCCGGCGGCCGTAAAAACGGCGCCAGATCGGTCTTTTCATCGGAGAAAAGGCAGCCCTTGGCCTGTCCGCGCGCAGTTACCCTGATCCGGTTGCATTCGCTGCAAAAGTGGCCGGAAACAGCGGTGATAATACCGATACTACCCCGTGCTTCCGGGATGCGGAAATCGCGCGATGGTCCGGCATAGGACCCTTTGTCAACAGTTTCAAGGGGGTAATGCGCGGCAATCCGCTCCATGATCTCTTCGCCGGAAATGCTGTACCGCTGCCACCCTTCTTCCTTGACCACCGGCATATACTCGATAAACCTGACCGAATTGCCGCGGGTACGAGTCATTTCGACAAAATCCAGAATTTCGTTGTCGTTGATGCCGCGCATGATCACCACGTTAATTTTTGGCGGCGGAAACCCGGCTGCTTCGGCGGCATCCAGTCCGGCCAGCACACGGGCAAGATCACCACCACGGGTAATCTCGGCAAATGCCGCCGGTTTCAGGGAATCCAGACTGACATTCAGGCGCTGCACGCCGGCCTTGAACAGCTCACCAGCCATCTGCTCCAGCAGCAAGCCGTTGGTGGTCAGCGCCAGATGGCGCAAGCCAGGTATGGCGAAAAGCTGTGCCAGAAACGGGGTAATACCGGCCCGCACCAGTGGCTCGCCACCGGTGATGCGGATCTTTTCAATACCCAGCCCCACGGCGGTTTCGGCAATCAGGTACAGCTCCTCAAAGGAAAGCACTGCATCATGGCCGATCTTTTCCACCCCCTCGGCAGGCATGCAATAAAAACAGCGCATGTTGCAGCGGTCAGTCACTGAAAGGCGCAGGTAATTTATTCGTCGTCCGTACAGGTCACGCATAGGTCTTGCTACCCCTTTTGATTGTCAAGCACAAACTCCGGGCCGGGACAGCCGGTAAAATAGCCTTGGGCCAGATTGATGCCCAGATCCCGGACGGCATACAGCAGTTCTTCACTTTCAATATACTCGGCAATGGTCTGGATGCCAAACTCCTGGGCCAGCACCGCCAAAGTTTTAACAAAGGCCATATCCTTTGTGTCGCCCAGCATGTTGCGCACAAAAATCCCTTCGATCTTGACGTAGTCGATGGGCAACCTGCGGATATACTGAAATGAGGAGAATCCTGAGCCAAAGTCGTCAATGGCGAACTTGAACCCTTCCATACGCAGATCCTGCACAAAATGCTCAAGCAGGGTCATGTTCTTCACGGTTTCCCGCTCCGTGATCTCGAACACCACCCGGTCATGCCGGATACCGTACTGGTTGGCCAGCTTGATGACGGACGGAACAAACTCTCGCAGAATCAGAGACTTGGGCGAAAGATTGATAAAGAGCAGTCCCTCATAGCCCACCGCTCTGGCCTTTTCAAACACTTTGTCCATCAGGATGTGGTCAAGGCGGCTGACAACCCCCAGCCGTTCGGCCACTTCAATGAACTCAGAAGCGGCCACGATCTTGTCGTCAACCACCATCCGGCACAACACCTCATGGCAGACGATCCGGCCAGTATCGGTGGCAACAATCGGCTGGAAGTACGGTATAACCAGTTTTTCTTCCAGGGCGTGCATCAGCACCCGTGACATTTCGTTGCTTTTCTGGAACACCTCCACCACATCATCGTTGGTGGGCACGATGATGCAGTTTTTACCCAGGCCTTTGGCCTTATAGGTCATGTTATCTGCAAACAGGAACAGATCCTTGGCTGTTTCAGCATGGTCCGGATAGATGGCAAAGCCGATGGAAGCCGTACCGCGAATTTTGGCGCCATCAATGGTTACCAGCAGCATCTCCTCCATCGCCGCCCTGATGCGGTCGGCCACCATATAGGTCTGCTCATGATCGGTCTCAGGTAACACAATGGCAAATTCGTCACCGCCGTAGCGGGCCAGTATGTCACCCTGGCGCAGGCAGCTGTGGATAGTGTCCGCAATCTGCGCCAGATACTTGTCGCCCACCAGATGACCATAGGTGTCATTGATATGTTTGAAGTTATCCAGGTCAATTACCAGCAACCCGAATTTGTAGTTATGCCGCTGTGCCCGTCCAAGTTCATAGCCCAGCAGTTCCCAGAATACACGCTGGTTATACAGGTTGGTAAGCGGATCGCGGGTGGCGTAGTACTCCAGGTCCCTGGTGTATTTGTAAATGGCCTTGATGGAGCCCACCACATTCAGCAGGGTGGTCAGGATGCTGTTGATCACCAACGAGCGGATCGGATCCATCATGATCTGGGACTGGACACCGATGCCCACCACGCCGCCAATCTGTGGCTGCTCCAGATACAGCGACTTGGTTTCCAGCTCTATCTCATGACGGCCAATATCCAGCAGCGGCTTTGATTCATCAGAGATATTATGAATGATCTGGATGGTTGAACCGGGACGATATCGCAGATGCTCGTGGCCTGCCTGTTCACGGATGATCTCCTCCATAAAACTACGGGTCGTGGCCGACGGGGGAGTTGACCAGAACACTTCGATGTCAAAGCTTTCATCCTCAATCTGAAAGATGCAGAACAGGGCATAGGCAGGCATGACCTTGTTGATCTCTTCCAGCAGAAAACTCACCCGTTCCTTCCAGTCGCGGATGGAATCACCGGTGATGATGAACCGCTCCAGCACCTTGATCTCAAATTCCAGCATCTCCTTGCCCACGGCAACATCTTTTATGCGCAGGGCAAAGGCGCCAAAACCGCTGAAAATCTCCTCCAACTCACCAAATTTGAGGGTTTCGCTCTCAGCTTCAAGGTCCTCTCCAACTTTTGTCAGATCAGAAACCTTGGAAACAGACCGAACCTTGTTATTCAAGCGACTGACCGCATCCCCCAGATGACGGTTGACGAAACGGGAAACAAGCAAGGCCATGAGCAGCGGAATCGGCAGCAGCAGGAAAAAACTGACGATGCCGCGCTGAAACACCGCATCACGCATACTGCTGATGTCTTCGCGGATTTCCAGGGCGCCCAGCACATCTGAAGGCTTGGCCTTAGCATGACATTCCAGACAACGGACTTCGGCCTTGAAGGGAAACAGATGTTCAAAGGAATTCAATGTGCTGTGGTGTAATGGCTCACCTTTGGAAAATACTGTGGAGATGCGTACATTGCCTTCATGAATGGTTGAAGGCACATGCAGAGCTACATAAAACTCTTTTGGTAGCTGCTGGCGATACTCCTCAAGTAATTTTTCCATATCTGCGTGGGAAAGTCCGGCCTCCATCGCCCGGTACATTGTTGTTCTGATCTGACGGGCTACAATGGCAGAATCGCGATCCGCCACCTGCTGTGCCTGCTGCAAAAACAACAGCGAGGTAATGCCAATGACAGAGAGAAAGGTAACACAGGAGACAATCAGGGTGGCCGTGAAGATAAAGCGTTTCAAGGTGGTGGAGGTAAATGCTATGAATTTTTCAAGTAGAACCATTAATTCACTCCGTTGCACGCGTCATACACCAGTCCCTGCAACACGGTTGCCGATGCGGTTCCGGTTTTAACCGCCAAATCTCCCTGATAGAACCGCTCAAACAGGGCGCGCAGTTCCCGCACCGTATAACGCTTGGCCTGGTTTACCTGCTCCCCCAGAAAAAAACTGTTGATCTTCAATTGCTTGCCGATCTCCGCCGGAGGCAGTTTCAGATCCAGCAGCTCCCGGATGCGCCAAATGCGCCTGAAATGGCTGGACAGAGCACCTAAAATCATCGGGGCTTCCTCTCCGTTCAACAGCATGGCATGCAAGGTAGCAAGCGCCCTGACCAGATTTTTTTCTCCCATATAGCGGGCCAGTTCAAAGGCGCTGAACGCCTTGCTCTGGCTGACAATGGCCCGCACATCTTCCAGGGTAATGACCGGCCGACTGCCTACATACAGGCTGGCCTTTTCCACCTGCGATACCAGCTCCTGCAGGTTGTTGCCGACCATGAAAGCCAGCAGTTCTGCGCCTGCGCCGTCAATCTTTTTAGCATGCAGAGCCGCCTCGGCGTTGATGAACGGCGTCAGTTTATTTTCGTACAGTTTCTTGAATTCAAGGCTACCGGTCTGTTTTTTCAGCTCCGCAAAGAACTTGCGGCGCATATCCGGCTTGGCGGCAACAAAAAGCAGGCAGGTTTCCGGGCAGGGATTGGCAAGATAGGGAAGCAGCCCCTCCTGTGTGGCGGCGGGCAGTTTATCCGCCTGCCTGACAACCACTACCCGGCGCTGGGCAAACATCGGCAACGTCTGCGCGGTATCGAGTATCTCGGTACCCTTGCAGTCTCCACCGTAATAAATATTCAGGTTAAAGTCCTTCATGGCAGGATCGACAGCTGTTTCCATCACCCGCCGCCCTGCCCGCTCCGCCAGAAACGGTTCTTCACCATAGAAAAAATAGATCGGGCTGAACTCTTCCTTTACCAGCTGTTTTTCAAGTTCCTGTTCAGTCATCCGGCTGACACTTCCTGCAATTGAGCGATCTCAAACCGGTCCCGCCCGGCGTTCTTGGCCGCATAGAGGGCATTGTCAACCCGTTGAATAAACCCGTCAATGCTGTTGCCAACAGTGAATTCTCCCACACCGAAGCTCATGGTCATACGTATCGCCTTGCTATCCCAGATAATTTCCTTTTCCCGTACCGCTGCTGCAAGCTTTTCCGCCACAATTACCGCCTGTTCAAGGGGAGTTTCAGGCAGCAAAACCATGAACTCTTCCCCTCCCCAACGGGCACAGACATCTTCTGCCCGGAGACTGTCCCGCAACTGGCCGGCAATCTGACGCAATACCCGGTCTCCGGCCAGATGACCGAAGGTATCATTGACCTGTTTGAAAAAATCCAGGTCACCCAGAATCAAGGAGAAGGTTTTTTGATGGCGTTCCGAACGTTTCTGTTCAATTTCAAGCTGATTTAACATCTCCATCCGGTTTGCCAGGCCGGTCATGATGTCGGTGCGCACCATCAACTCAAGCCGCATGTTCAGATCCCGCAACTGAAACTGGTAGGAATCGCTGATAGTTACAATCTTGTTGAAACGCCGCAAAAGCTTGGCATAGCGGGTGATAATCTTTTCCAGTTCCGGGGTTAGTGGATCACCGGCGCAGGAAACCCGTTGCAGCAGTACCCGCATCTCGCGCAGAGGTTCATCATCGGGAACAGATGTTTTTTTATCGGCAGCGTGAGATTGAAAGCCCAACGCAGGGTTCTGATCCCGCTCACCCAGCCTGCTGTAGGTTGTCTTGACACAATCGGGACAGATGCCGTGGCTGAACATGATATCCACATGGCTGCTGAAATAGGCTTCCAGCCGCTGCCAGTAGTCATCATCAGTGCGCACCTTGTGGCAGTACATGCAGATCGGCAGCGCCACTTCACTTAAGCGGCGCAGCTTGATGGTAGACTGCTCCATCTTGATCGACAGTTCTTTCAGTTCCTGCTGATAGGAGTCACTGATGGCAAGGGTTTTGTACAATTGATGATGGAGTTTCTTGAAGCTTTCGGCCAGCACGAAATATTCTGCAAGCAGTGCGGTTCTGTCTGCCGGGGGAGTGAGCAGAACCTGGTCAGTCCGTAACAGCATCGGATCTGCCTGAACTGCTGCAACAGGTAGTGTTTTCTTTTTTTGTTTCATGCACTCAACGCCACAATGTCAAACGGAAACGTAACCTCTTCACAGAACTCCTCAGCCAGCTCAAATGAACGGGGGTTTTCAAGATCATGACGCCAGATAATTGCAACGTTGCTGCCTTTTTTGAAAGCTTCTTCCAGGGCATCCAGCAGATCCAGCATGCACTTGATACTGCTGCTGTTCATATAGGTAACGGTAATGTCCACGGTTAGTTGCGCATGCTGCTGCAAATACCGGCCAAGCCAGGCAAGCACCGGCGTATAAAAGGCAAAGGAGTTTTCCGGATAGGATTCGCCGACGATCCGTAACGTCTTTCCGGAGTCGTCAAAACTCACCAATGGTGTTGATGCGGTCTGCTGTATCTCAAGCTGTTCCATCTGCTATCTCCAATGGTTAAATGAATGCTGCCAGACTGAAAAAAGTATGTTTATCATTAATATCACGCACTGAACAGACCATGGCTGACGAAGAACGTTTTGCAATTTCCAGAAGGCCAAGCCCTGCTCCAAGAGCGTCCGGCTGAACTTCACGCCGCATCTGCTCTTTGTACTGGCGTTTCAGCTCTTCCGGGGTCAAGGCATTGATCTCTGCAATCCGCCTGCAAATCAGCGCGCTATCCTCTTTCAGGATCGTATTGCCCGATGAAACGGCATAGCCGTCCCCCCAGCGGGCGATAGTGATAATGGAGGAGGAGGCCTCCCCCTGGCCAAGCTCACGCAGGGAAAGGTAGTTGCGCACGTTCTGGGCCAGCTCGATATAAACGGCAAAGACGTCCAGCACCGCAGCCTTGCCAATGTTCTCCGCCGCCAGATGGTTGCGCAACGCTGTGCCGATCTCCTCAATGATGCTGTGTGAGAAGGGACCGTTAAAGCACATCATCATCCCGGATTCGGCAAACTGTTCCCTCAGATTGTACAGATCCATGGCAACTCCTTTCAAGGGACTTGGAACTTACTGATGTATCAAGTTTTACGCTCAGATTTAGGTCGGATTTGCCGCACCTGATTGAGCAAAACCGTAGACGTAGCAGGGCTACGTTGAGGATTTTGTGATTGAAGGGGCGGTAAAGACGGCCTGAAGATGAGATGTAAAACGGTATATTAGTGAGTTCCGAGTCCCTAGATTAAAGGCGGAAACCCAATACCGTAATATCGTCTCGCTGTTTTCCGGTGCCACGCCACTCATCAATCACCTGTTCAAACGCTTCCATCTGACGCGGCAAAGGAACTGAGCGATACTTCATCAGCATCTCCCGGAAGCGTGCTGTGCCCAAACCGTATCCATGGGGACCGCCCCCCTCATCAAGAAAACCGTCGGTGGTCATGTACCAGATGGTGTCGCTGTCAAGCAGCTGCTGGTGGTTCTGGTATACAAACCCCAGGTCGCTGCCGCTGTACCCTACCCTCTGCCGGTTGCCCTTTATTTCATGCACCTGATCACCTTCGGCACGATAGAGGGAAATTCCTGCTCCGGCAAACAACAGGCTACGCTGTGCAACATCAATACAACAAAGACCGATATCCAGCCCCGCATCCACCAGGCTGTCCCCATCCTGCCGCAGACGTAGCGTTTCCTGCAACAGTCGATTCATCTCCAGCAGAATACGGGCCGGATCATCGGCACAGCGGGTATCCACAATATGGTTCAATACGGCGTTGACCGTCATGGTCATGAATGCGCCGGGAACACCGTGACCGGTGCAATCCAGCACCGCCACCAATACGCGTCCTTGAGCCGTCTCCCGCAGCCAGTACAGATCACCGCCGACAATATCACAGGGACGGTACAGTACGCACCAGCCGGAAAAGATGCTGTCCAGACGCCGTGAATCAGGAAGGATCGAGGCCTGGATGACACGGGCATAGAGCAGGCTTTCCGTAATCCGTGCCTGGGATGCTTCAAGCTGCTCGTTGGCACAGGTCAGCTCCGCAGTCCGCTGTTGTACCCGTTCTTCCAGAAGGGCCATATGCTCACGCACCGTGGCAGCCATGCTGTTAAAGCTTTCCGTCAGGACGCCGATTTCGTCGCGCCGCACCACCGGCAGTGATACCTCGTAATTTCCTTTCGTCACTGCTGCCGACGCATCGGTCAACAGGCGCAGTGGATACAGCACCAGGCGGTTCATCAGGAATCCGATGACGATGATCACCGCCAAAAGCGACAGCACACTGGCCAGCAGGATGGGAGAAAAAGCGCCGGGGCGCAGGGCATGGGAGACATCCACCAGAGCAATGTTGTACCAGCCGATCTCCTGCATGTAAGTCACGGCCGCAAAAACCTGACGTCCATCAATCTGCAGCGGAAAAGCGACAACCTTCTGCCGCTCATTGGACAGGGACTCCAGGGTGTTTTTCAAATATTGCGCATCTTCTGTACTGTCCAGCAGATTGTAGATGGTTGTCTTTTTGTCGGGATTCTGTTCCAGCGCGTTGCGCTCAACCAGCTTTCGATCCCGGTGCGCCTGAATGGTACCCCGGCGATCCACCAGAATCGCAGAAATACCCGGTTCGGATGAATCAACAATGCCGCTCAAAAAATCTGTCAAATCGATGCCGGTACCGCCAATGCCGATTTTTTCACCCTGTTCATCACGAATGATTACGTTAATCCAGACCTTGGTCTGGCGGATCAACGCGTCATAATTCAGATTCAGCTCAAAGGTATCCACTCTGCGCAATGTCTGAAAAAACCATGAGTCCAGTGGATTTTCCTGTTTCAATATCGACATCCGCGGCTGTCCAGGCAGTGTGCTGCGGTCGGCATTGAAGTAGCTGGAATCAGCGCTGCGGGCAATGAAGTAACTCTGGTCACGAAAAAAACGGCGGTAGCTTTCCAGTTGCTTCAGGGCGGCATTCTTCAAAGCCGGATCGCTCCCTGGAGCCACCCATTTTCTGATCACGGAATCGTCAGCCAGTTTAAGGGCAAGCACCACTTCCCGGTCAATGATCGACAGAATTTTGTTTTTATCATGGAGCGCCTGGCGGGAGGCGACCCGCAGGGCAAATTCTCTTATAATGTTGCCGGTCACCCCGGAGAACACAAAGAGTACGGCAGCAGCTGAAATCAGAAAAATCGCTGAAATAATCAGAATAAATTTAGCTCTGAGTGTCAACCTGTGCATGATTCAGTAGTTCTGTTCCATCTGCCAGATCAACTGCTGTGCCAGTTTGCGGGCTGCGGCAGCAAGGGCGGCATCTTCGCTGTTGCGTTGCAGTTCAATGGTGGATGCAACCGGATAATCCTGCCAGGCGGACAGTGACCCTTTCCAGACCGGAACTGCGTCACTGGAATCTCCCCTGCGCCGGACACGAATGTCGGCGCTGATGGTCAGACGGTATTCCTTGGCAGTATCCACGGCAGAATAGCTGACCACCGCTGTGCTGTATCCGGTCACAGAACCCTCGAGCCACAGATCCCCGGTCTGTTGGGAAATGGCAGGGGTGATGCCGCGCAATGCGGAAAACTGCTCAAACAGCGCCCGTTTCAGCACAACGGAAGCATTGGGATACACCGTGCTGTTTTTAACGAAAGGAACCCAGACGGTCTGTCCCGCGGCCAGCCGCGTCCCCTGCTCTGCTGTAAAGCGGTAACCGCAACCCGCAAGGACCAGGAGCAGCAACAGCACTGCCAGGAACCGGTATGCGCCGCCCCTAGCCCGCAACAATGTTCACCAGCTTTCCAGGAACCAGAATAACTTTGCGAATCTGCTGGCCGTCAGTGAAGACCCGCACTTTTTCATCGGCCAGAGCCATGGCTTTCACCGCCTCGTCATCCGTGCCGGCAGCCACGGATATCCGGGAACGGAGCTTGCCGTTCACCTGCACGACAATCAGCGCCTCTTCATCCACCACCGCATCCTGATCCCAGGCAGGCCAAACGGTTCCCGCCAAAGGAGCGCCATGGCCGATCCGCTGCCACAACTCTTCGGTCACGTGGGGAATGAACGGCGAAAGCATCAAAACTGTCAGTTCCAGCGCTTCCTTCATAACCGCAGCAGCCTGGGGGGAGGCAAGACGGGCTCCCTGCAAACTGTTCATCAGTTCCATGACCGCAGCAATGGCGGTATTGAAGTGAAAACGCTCGTTGATATCCTCCGTCACCTTTCTGAGCGTTTTGTGCACGGTACGGCGCAGGGTGCGTTCTTCATCAGTGAGAGTTGCCGGGTCAACCGCCGCGGCACCCCGTATCAGTTCCAGATGTTCATGCGCCAGTTTCCAGACCCGGTTGATGAAACGGAAACAACCCTCCACCCCTTGCTCGTTCCAATCCAGATCCTTTTCCGGCGGAGCGGCAAACAGCGAGAAGAGGCGGGCCGTATCGGCCCCGTACTTTTTAATCAGGGCATCCGGATCAACCACATTGCCCTTGGATTTGCTCATCTTTGCGCCATCCTTGATCACCATCCCCTGGGTCAACAGGTTGGTAAACGGCTCGTCAACCGTTACATACCCCAGATCACGCATGACCTTGGTAAAGAAACGGGCGTAGAGCAGATGCAGCACCGCATGTTCGATGCCCCCGATATACTGGTCCACCGCCATCCAGTGCCGGGTCCGTTCCTTGTCCAGCATCCCTTCGGTAAAATCAGGACAGCAGTAACGCAGGAAATACCAGGAAGACTCCACAAACGTATCCATGGTGTCGGTTTCACGGCGGGCAGGCTTGCCGCAGGCCGGGCAGTCAACCTGAATGAAACTGTCCAGCTTTGCCAGCGGACTGCCCCCCTCACCGGTAAAGGCCACATCAAGGGGCAGTACAACCGGCAGGTCCTTGTCCGGCACCGGCACCGCCCCGCACTGTTCACAATAAATAATAGGAATTGGAGAACCCCAGTATCTCTGCCGCGATATACCCCAATCCCTCAGCCTGAAGTTTACGGTTTTAGCACCTTTACCCTGCCGTTCAAGCCAGTCGGCAATGGCTTCCTTGGCCGCTTCGCTCGGTGAGCCATCAAAGGGGGCTGAATTGACCATGACACCCGGCTCGGTATAGGCAGCGGTCATGGTGGCAGGATCAAGCGGTTCTCCCTCCGGCTGGATCACCACCACCAGCGGCAGATCGTATTTTCCGGCAAACTCGAAATCCCGCTGATCATGGGTCGGCACGGCCATGACTGCTCCGGTGCCGTATTCAACCAATACAAAGTTGGCCAGGTACACCGGCATCCGGCGGCCGGTGGCCGGGTTGATACAATAACTGCCGGTAAAGACCCCTTCTTTTTCAAAATCGTCGGCAGTGCGCCGTATACGGTCGGTTTTTTTAACCTTGTCAATAAACGCCAGAACCTCAGCGCGATGCTCGGGCAATGTCAGTTCAAGCGCCCGAGGATATTCCGGGGCCAGAGACATGAAGGTGGCACCAAAGAGCGTGTCCTGGCGGGTGGTAAACACCTTGATCGCCTCGCCCTCCCCTTCCACGGGGAACGAAATTTCACAGCCGACACTGCGACCGATCCAGTTGCGCTGCATGACCAGCACCCGCTCCGGCCAGCCCGGCATTTTCTCCGTAAAATCCAGAAGTTCCTGGGCGTAATCGGTAATACGGAAAAACCACTGCTCCAGTTCTTTCTGGTTCACCTCATTGTCACAGCGCCAGCAGGCGCCGTCTTCCACCTGCTCATTGGCCAGCACGGTCTCGCACGATGGGCACCAGTTGACAAAGGAGCGCTTCTTGTACGCCAGCCCTTTTTTGAACATCTCCACAAACAGCTTCTGCTCCCAGCGATAGTAGGAAACATCACAGGTCGCCAGTTCCCGCTCCCAGTCGTAGGAAAGCCCCATCTGCTTCAGCTGATCCCGCATATAGGCGATGTTTTCATAGGTCCACGCCGCCGGATGGCTATTGTTTTTGATCGCGGCATTTTCGGCAGGCATGCCGAAGGCGTCCCAACCCATGGGATGCAGGACATTGAAACCACGCATCCGTTTGTAACGGGCTATGACGTCACCGATGGAGTAGTTGCGCACGTGCCCCATGTGGATACGGCCCGAGGGATAGGGGAACATTTCCAGCAGGTAATACTTGGGACGGTCGGATGACTCAAGCGCTTTAAATGTCTTCTCCGTATCCCACTTCTTCTGCCATTTGGCTTCAATCTCAAGCGGCGTATATTTTTGCTCAACTGACATCTGTATCTCCTTGTGAAAAAATAAGAGGCGGCCTCTAATATCCCCCGCAGTCAAGAATCGACTGGGAAATTCCCGGAAGCGGCACAATACGGTCAACACAGCCGGTTGCAGCGGCTTCCCTGGGCATACCGTAGACCACAGCGCTGGACTCTGACTCAGCCAGTATCACACCGCCCTGCTCCTTGACCTTGATAACCCCTTCCTTACCGTCATTGCCCATGCCGGTCAATACCACCGCCATCATCCGTTTGCCGTAAATTGGCGCACAGGAAGCAAAAAGCCGGTCTGCCGAGGGGAGATAACGGTCTTCAGCAGTTGGCAGAGTGATCCGTACCCTGACCTCGGTGCCAACGGTTTCCAGCACCATGTTTCTGCCGCCCGGCGCGATCAGGACCAATCCCGGCCTGACCTGGTCGCCGTCCACTGCCTCACGCACCTCAAAGGGAGAGATGCGGTCCAACCGCTCGGCAAAGGCCCTGGTAAAACCGGCAGGCATATGCTGCGCCACCACGATGCCGAAGGGGTAGCTCTGATCGTAGCCGCTGAAGATGCTTTGCAATGCCGGTGGGCCGCCGGTGGAGGCCGCAATGGCCACCAGCTCTATGGCATTACGGCGTCCCTGTCGCAAGAAACGGGGCGCAATGATGGCTGGCTCAACCTCGCCGGAATCTTCCGGGGCAGGTTTCTTACGTGAGGCAAGAACGTTGCGCACTTTCTGCGCCAGATCCTGTTCAATGGAACGCAACTCCGGCGTATTGCCCCGTTGCGGCTTTGCCACAAAATCCAGCGCTCCCATCTCAAGCGCCCTGAATACTTTTTGAGCTTCGCTGGAGGCGCTGATCACAATGACCGGAATATTGAAGCGCGTGGTCAGAATCCGCAGCAGCGTAAAGCCATCCATGCGCGGCATTTCCAGGTCAACGGTCACCAGATCCGGCTTTAAAGAGATAACCTGACGAATCCCCTCCTCGCCGTCACCGGCATACCCCACAACTTCAATCTGCGCCATATTTTCGAGCATTTTACTGATGGTACGGCGGCTGTAGGCCGAATCATCAACAACAAGAACCCGGAACGGTTTCATGGTGTCACCCCGTTCAGCGGTTTCTGGTAGACCATGTCATTTTTGAAATGGCGCAGGGTAAACTTGGTGGTAATATTCATCAGCGACTCTGAGTGACCCAGCAACAGATACCCTCCGTGGTGCAGCGAGTGGTGAAACGATTCCACCACCTGTTTTTTGGCAGCCTGATCAAAATAAATAATGACGTTTCTGCAGAAAACGACGTCGAATGTCCCCAGCATATCAACCCGGTTTTGATCCAGCAGGTTAAGATGGCTGATGGTCACCAGTTCCCGTACCCGGTCCGACACCCGCAAACCGTCATCCTGCCGGTTGAAATACTGGCGCAGATAATATTCATCCGTGGTCCTGAAAGCCCCCTGGTTGTAAACACCACGGCGGGCCAGATGTAAAACGCGCTGGCTGATATCGGTACCGATGATTTCAACCTTCCAGTCTTTGATGAAGGGCAGTTCAAGCAGCAGCATGGCGATGGTATACGGTTCTTCACCGCTGGAACAACCGGCGCTCCAGATGCGCAAGGTACGCCCTGCCCTGGATTTTTCCTTTATTGCCCGTATCTCTGGCACAATTTCTTCAGTGAAAGCCTTAAGCTGGAATGCCTCGCGAAAGAAGTAGGTTTCATTGGTGGTAAGAATGTCCATGATCTCATCAAGTTCCTGGGTTTTCTTGCGGCTTAGCTTCAGGAATTGATAATACTCAAGGAATGAGGTCATGTTGTGGACCAAAAGACGACGCGACAGGCGCTTCTCCAGAAGATAAGAGTTGTGGCTGTCGAACCAGAGTCCACAATAACCGTAAATCAGGTCGCGCAGCAGGAGAAACTCCTCCTCGGTCATGACTATGGCAGTTTCAGCAGGAGGCATGGGCATCGTGTACCAGTACTAACTGTATTTCCCGTTTCACCAGATCGTGTTCTTCCCGCTCCAGGGCAGCTTCCAGAATCGCCGTACGTTCGGCCTGCGGCATTTTTCCGGCGGCCCGCACCGCTTCAAGGCGAATATCCCAACTACGGTGACTGATGATGTGACTGAACCAGGGTTCAAGTAACGAAAAATCATGGCGGGACAGCAGCTGTATGCTGCCCCGCAGCACTTCGCCGCTCCTCATTCCCAGATTATCCGCCACCATCCGCAAACCTTCAGGGGTCGCAATGCGGCCTAAAACTTCGAGACAGGCAAGCTGTGCAACTTCATCCCCGCGCTGCCACAACTCCTGCACATCTTCCATAACCTGCTCGCTGGCCAGCCGGGCCAGACTCTTGATGGCCGAAGCCTGTACCCACGAATCCTGATCCCGAAGGGCCAGTCTGAGCGACCTGATGGCGGCACAGTTATTCACCGTCGTTCCAAGCGCCTCGGCTGCCGCAATCCGGACATCGGCATCTTCGTCAACCAACGCCATTGCCAGATAGGTGCAGGACTCCTGGAGATTGAACGATCCGACCGCCTTGACCGCCGCTTCGCGCACCGAAGCATCTTCATCCTTCAGCAGGGCCGCGATCCGCTCTTCTGCATTCAGTGACGCAAACAGGGTGGCCGCATCACGCCGGTGGGCCGGGTCATCGGAACTGCTCAGTTTTTCAGCCAGTTCGCTGATCATCGCTTCGCTGCCGGAAACACACTGAGTTAAAGAATAGAGCGCTGCTTCCCGCACCGAAGCGTCGCGGTCGTTCAGCAGTTCCGCAATATCCATGGTCAGATTTGAACGTCTACAGATACGTACCGCCGCAGCGGCGGCAGCACGACGCACCTGGGGTGATTGATCCTTCATCCCCGCTGCGATGGCCACATCGGTCCGTTCATCCGACGGCGCAATCGTAATAAATCCGCAGATGGCGGCTTTTATTCTGTCTTCGGCGGTGGAGAACAGCTCAAGGGCTACCGTAACGGCAGCAGGACCGATAGCGCACAAGGCGTGCTCTGCTTCGGAACTGAACCGTTCATCAGCCAGAAGCGGAATAAGTGCCGGTGCGGTTCGCGGATCAGCCAGACGGTCAAACAGGACCAGCAAGGCTCTATTCAGTTTGTTGTCATCGTAATTCATAGCTGACAGGCAGGTGTCAAACACCCCCTTGTCCAGCAGCTTCTTCAGACCTTCAATCACCTGGCGCTGAGAGGGTTCATTCAGGTTACGCAGAACCCGCTCAAGGGAGATGACGGCAGACCTGAAAGCGCTGGGCATAGGAGATTCCAGGGCGTTTATGGCTATTCCGGCGGCATCCAGATCGCCACCGATCTGGCCGATACAGTCCAGCACTGCCCGTTGCAGCATATCGTGACCGGCAAGTTTTTTGATGACCGGCGGCAGTGCGCCTGGGACACCAATGGTGGCCAGCGCCGCAAGAATATTGAAGTTGAGGAAATCGTTGGATTCCAGCTCAAGTATACGTAGCAGTTCCGGCACCACCTCGCTCGTACCCACCGCTCCCAGCCCCTCGGCGGCGGCGGCGGCAACGTTCATGTCGGCGTCATGGAGCGAGGCTGTTAGTCCCTGTATCGCCGCATCCCCCCCCACAACACCCAGGGTATCCACCACCAGCTTGCGCAGATCGTGATCCGGGTCTTCCCGGTAGGCCAGAAGAAACGGAACGACCTGCTGCCCCAACCCTGCCAGCACCTCTGCCGTGGAATTGCGCAAGCCGGCGTTATCCTCATCCCGCATCAACTGTATCAACTGATTGATCTCATCCTGTCCGGGACGTGCTGCCAAAAGAACTTCGACCGCTTCTTTTCTGACCCGCCAGCTTTCGTCTCCCAATGCGGCAAACAGTCTGTCCAGGCACTCCGGTAGCGGTTTTCCCTTCAGGGCGCTGACTATTTTGCGCCGCGCCTCTTCAATGGTATCCCCGGCCGGCATGTTGACCTCCGATACTCCCATGCTAGTGGCTCTCCTCAGATACAACGCCCGGCCTGTGCAGATCAGCAGGCCTGAACAGGGCATCGATATTCAGTAGCATATACAGTTCTCCATTATTGAGACAAACCGCTACCAGATATTCGGCACCAACGCCATCGATCATGTCAGGGGGCGGCGTCAACTCACGGACCGGCACGGTAATCACATCTTCAACCTCGTCAACCGCCAGGGCAACCGGGCGCCCGGCCAGCGAAACGATCATCAGCTTGCCTGCTCCGCCATGATGCGGCGGCATACCGAATCTGGCCCGCAGGTTGAGTACCGGTATCACGGCACCGCGCAGATTGATCATGCCGTCAAGGGTGGAAGCCGTAAGCGGCATGCCTGAAAGCCGCTGTGGCAGCACGATCTCCTTGATCCGCATGATATCAACGGCAAAGAAATTGTCCCCCAGCCGGAACCCGGCCAGTTGCAGTTCAGTTGGAGCGGAAGCCATGTTCATGTACCTCTCCGAAGCTGAAATCAATGATACGGCCCACATCGAGAATGATGATCATCCGTCCGCTGCATCTGCCGATGCCGGACACAAACTCGCGGGCCGTCCCCTCCAGTACCCCTGGCGTTGACTCCCGGTTGTCGTCCGTAATACGCAGCACGCCGGTGATTCGATCAACCCGCAGACCGGTCAGGCACTCATCGTGACGGACAATCACAATCCGCTCCAAACCACGCTCCTGCCCCGGCAGCATGGCCAGACGCCGACGCATATCCAGCACCGGGACAATGACCCCGCGCAAGGAAAGCACGCCATCCACAAAGTCCGGGGTCCGGGGCACCTCGGTCAGTTCCCGGGGTTTGATAATCTCCTTGATCTCCATCAGGTTGACGCCATACTCTTCATCGGCAAGGGTAAAACAGAGAAATTCTTCAAAGTTCTGCTCCATTTCCCCTGTCAGTGCAGTGGTTTCCTGTTGCTGATCAACTGTACCGGCAGCTTCAGCCAAGGCCCGTCCGGCAAAGATCACCGCCAGGGGATCAAATCTCCGGAGCGGCGCGGCATCCTGGACCGGAGACAACTCCGGAAATCGAACAACCGCTGTTTCCGGCAGGTCAGGCTGTGACGTTGCCGTCTGCGGCATTTCCGGTATCTGGACCGGCAGTGCCAACAGTTCATCAGGCATTCCACCGGACGGGCCGATAACCGGCGAAGCTGCCACTTCCCGTTCTTCCGCAAGCGCTTTGTTCCTGATCTTGGCCAACTCCATCAGAGTGTCACCTCGTCACGCACTTCCTGGATGATTGCTGCATCAATGACTGCGGCATCGTTGCCGTAAGCCACCAGCAGCGCATTGGTGGCAAGGGTGTTGATCCTGCGCGGCACACCGGCGGAAAGTTCATGAATAGCCTGCACCGCATCGGGGGTAAACAGTCCTCCGCTTCCTCCGGCGGCAACAATTCTGAAATCCAGATAATCCATTGTTTCTTCAAGGCTTAAGGGATTCAGATGAAAATGCAGCGAAATCCGCTGACGAAGCGGCTCCATTGGCTGATAACGCAAGATGGTACGCAGCTCCGGCTGTCCCATGATCAGCACGCTGATCAGGTTGTGGTCATCCATCTGGTAGTTGGTCAGCAGCCTGATTTCGTCAAATACAGCAAGCTCGGCGATGGTTTGCGCCTCATCAATCACCAGCACGGGACAGATATTCTGGCGGTAGAGATCGTAGAGCATACCGGTAATCTGGCGCAGCAGGTCTTCCTTGCTCCTGGCCGGCTGGTCAATCTCCAGGCCATGAGCAATGGACCGCAGAAACTCCAGCGCCCCCATGCGCGGATTGAAGATCATCACGAAACGGTACGCTTCGCCACAACGATCCATTAAAGCCCTGGAAAGCGTGGTCTTACCGCAGCCCACATCGCCGGTCAGCAGAGCGATTTCACGCTCCTCAACAGCGTATTCAAGCCGTGCAAGGGCCTCCTGATGTCCTGCTGAAAGAAACAGAAATCTGGGGTCCGGTGTCTTGCCGAACGGTTTTTCACGCAGCCCGAAATACTGTTTGTACACCGGCTACCCTCCACCGCTGCGCATC
Organism: Geobacter sp. UBA6151; assembly: GCA_002423105.1. Classification (GTDB taxonomy): domain Bacteria; phylum Desulfobacterota; class Desulfuromonadia; order Geobacterales; family Pseudopelobacteraceae; genus Trichlorobacter. Next base: position 87,384 of record DIUT01000027.1, read on the forward strand.
AGTTCACTGATGATGCTGCCACTGTCAAGCACTAAAATGGTGCGCTGATCGCCAAGATCAGCCGCACCGGAAATTCCCCGCAGCGCCTTGAAAGCTCCTCCCAGCGGTTTGATAACGATATCCTGCTGTCCCAGCAGGTCGTCCACCACCAGTCCCAGCCGTTTCTCCGCCACCCCAACCACCACAACATACTGATCACCGGGGCAGATGCCGGTCCGCTCAATCCTGAAGAAGTTTTCAAGACGGACAATCGGCAGGGTATGTTCACGCAGGCTGATCACCTCGCGCCCTTCCACCGTACGGATGTCCGCAGGGGAAAGGATCAACGACTCGATCACCGAGGTGATCGGCACGGCATAGGTGCGCCCGGCGCAAAAAACGATCAGGGCCTTGATGATGGCCAGGGTGATCGGCAGGACAATGGTAAAACGGGAACCACGGCCGGGCCAGGTTTCGATATCCACCATACCGGAGACAGCAGCGATGTTGTTGCGCACCACATCCATGCCCACCCCGCGGCCAGACACATCGGTAATCGTATCGGCGGTGGAAAAACCGGGGAGAAAGATCAACTCCAGGGCTTCTTTGTCGGTCAGGCCGGAGATATCCGACACCAGCCTCTTTTCCAGCGCTATTTTCTTGATTTTTTCAACATTGATGCCGTCACCGTCATCCTCTACCTCGATAACAACATGATTGCCCTTCTGGTAGGAGGAGATCCGCACAACACCCCGCTCGTTCTTGCCTGCCGCCAGGCGCTGTTCGGGAGCTTCGATGCCGTGGTCAATGGCGTTGCGGATGATATGCATCAGGGGATCGGCAATATCTTCAACAATCAGTTTGTCCAGCTCGGTTTCGGCACCGAACAGTTTCAGATCGATCTTCTTGCCCTGTTCACGTGAAATCTTGCGCACAATCCGGGACATTTTCTCGTACAACTGCCCGACCGGGATCATGCGGATATCCATGACCCCCTTCTGCAGGTCACCCAGGCGGCGGTCCAGCCCCTTGGCTGCCTTGCCCAGATCGATGGCCATGCGCGAGAAGCCCTCGGCCCGCATCCGGTTAGCCAGTGCCGCAATGGAGGAATGGGCCAGCACCAATTCACCCACAATGTTCATCAACTCGTCCAACTTGCCGATATCCACCCGCACGGTACGGCTCATGCTCTTGGCAGACAGCGGTTCATCGGAACCACTGAAAACCGGTGCAACTTCCTGGTCAGAAGACAGGGGGAAAACGGCAACAGACCCCACCGTCTCTGGCAGCAGCTCGGTCGGCGGTGTCTCCTTGACAGACTCCGGCACAGATGGCGTTTCGGGCACAGAGCCGCCACCACTGAAAGTAATGTCAACGGCAATCCCGTCAAGCACAACAGCCAACTGCTCCCGGTCCAGATCACTGCCCGCCAGCAGGTCAAAATCAATGTGGGTTTCCATGTTCTCGCCCACACTGGGCAGAGTGCTGATCACCTCGCCGCACCCTTTAAGCCGCGACGTAAGATCATTCAACCCCTCATCAAAGGTAAGCAGCTCAAATGAGGCGTGGACAACATGAATGAAACGCCCCTTGCCCAGGTTTTCCTTGAGCCGGTGTTCTTCGTAATCGGTAAGGGAACCGGTTATCTGGGCGGACAAACCAAGTTTCTGCAAGGGAGAGACTGGTGAGGATGATCCGGCGGGAGCCATACAGGCGGCAATCGCCCCGGCATGGGCATCAACCGCTTCCCGATGCTGTTCCAGCGTGCCGTCCAGGGTTGAACGCATCAGGGTGGCCAACAATTCAGCAGAATTAAACAGAATTTCCAGAACCTGTCTGGTCAGTGATATTTTGCCCATCCGCAGCCAGTCCAGCAGACTTTCGGTGTGATGGGCAACTTCCGACACCACGGCAAAGCCGAACATGCCGGCCAAACCTTTCAGGGAATGTGCATCACGGAAAATGGCGTTCAGCAGGTCAGGGTCCCAGGCTCCCTGTTCCGCCATATCGGACAGTTCGCCCAGACGGCTGCTCAGCTCCTCGACAACTTCCTCCGCCTCGGCCAGGAAATCTCGGGCTGCATCCATAGCTGGAGGAGATTGGGCGCTCATAAGAACCTTCTTACGATCTCCAACAGTTGTTCAGGCAGGAACGGCTTGACCAGATATTCGCTGGCACCGAGTGAGAGCCCCTTCTCGATATCCTTGCGGCTACCTTCCGTTGAAATGATAACAACCGGTAACTCTTTGTACAGCGGATTGGAACGGACAAAGTTGAGCAGTTCAAGGCCGTTGATATCCGGCATGTTGATGTCAGTCAGCAACAGGTTGATCTCTTGCCGGGGCATAATGCGCAGCGCTTCAAAACCATTGGGAGCCTGCAGGATGGTGACCGGCCCCAGGGATTCCAACGTGGATACCAGCAGTGAACGCATGGCGTTCGAGTCATCAACAACAAGTATCGTGAATGATTTCAATGCTCCTGTCCCTCCACAAAAATGTTTCTATGATAGAGCCGCTCTTTTTGCAGAACAGCCCGGAGTTCTTCCATAAACCTGGTAAATGGCTCTCCCTGTGTGGCGCCTCGACGCGGCTTCACCAGGCACGGACATCCCATGGTGGAAAGCTCCAGAACGGCTTCGGCATGGTGAAAATCGGAGATGGAGATCAGCTGCACAGCAGGAAATCGGGTCCGTATCTGACGAACAAGATCAAGTCCGCCCAAAACGCCGGAGCCGTCAGCTTTGGGTATGATCAAATCCACTACGACAAGCGGTTGCTGCCCTTCCCGGCAGAGACTGTCCACCCTGGTTAGCGCATCTGCCGTACTGGTCACGGAAAACACAGAAAATTCCCCGGCAAGCCCGCGAGCGATGCAGCGGCCCATCTCTACATCGTCATCAGCCACAACCACCGCAGGAATCGAGGGTATCGATTCAGCCGCCGAGACAACCGGCACCTCATTGTCCTTGCGCACGCCGTTCAGGTACTCTGCATGCCGCATTCCTTCGGCAATCAGCTTGTCCAGTGTGCCGCCATGCCCGGCCATCAACTGCAATGGATCAAGATACGCCGAATCAACGGTTGCCACCTCGGACACGGAAACAAAGTCATACTCCCCGTCTGTCCAGGGAAAGAGGGTCATGACAACGGTTGCCATCTTTTCCCGCACGGCACGTTCGATCTGCTGGAGTTCCACCTGGAAACGGTCGCGCAGGATGACGCCGATCCGCTCCCTGCTTCCCTCGTGCTGCTGAAGCGCAAGGGCCTGTCTGACCATCTCCTGCTCGACGATACCGTGTTTGACCAGCAGTTCTCCCAGCGTCTGCCGGATTTCCGAAGACGATGCACAGACCACCAGGCCATCTTTGAAATGCAACGCAGCTTCAGCACCATTGCAGCGCAGGGTCAGAATACCGGTCCTGCGGCTCAAACCCACAATCTGCAGGATCTCGTCCAGGCCAAGCTCTTCGAGTTTTCCGCGCAGACTGTCCTGCATGGTCATCTCCCGTTGCCGCTTTTGCAAAAATGCTGGTCATGATAAACCACGCACGGCGGCAAGTAAAGCCCTATCGCCGTCTCTGCTGGCTCTTTTCCCGGCCTCGGAACAGAATCTTAAACGGTGTTCCCTTGAAGCCGAAGGCTGCCCTGAAACGGTTGCCCAGAAAGCGCTCGTAGGGGGTTCCAATTCCTTCCGGCTGATTGGTAAAAATGGCAAAGGTGGGCGGTTTGACCCCCACCTGGGTGGCAAAGTAAAACTTGACCCGCCGCCCGGCATTGAGCGGGGCATGGTGAGCCTCCACCGCCTCCTTGAACACCCGGTTTAACTCTGATGTGGTAACTCTGCGGGAATACTGCACCGCTACCTCAGCAACCTCTTCCATGATCCGGTGAATCCGCTGGCCGGATTTGGCAGATACAAACACGATGGGGGCAAAGGCCAGAAACTTGAATTCGTACTGGATCTGCTCCACAAACTTGCCCACCGTCTTGTTGTCCTTCTCCAGCGTATCCCACTTGTTGACCACAAAGATGCAGGAACGGCCCGCTTCATAGACATAGCCGGCAATATGCTTATCCTGCTCGGTAATCCCCTCTTCGGCATTCAGCACAATCAAGGCCACATCGGCCCGCTCAATGCTCTTCAGGGCATCCACCACGCTGTATTTTTCCAGTTTCTGGCTGGTCTTGCCCTTACGCCGGATACCGGCAGTATCGATCAGGCAATAGCGCATTTTGTTGCAGGAGAAGAAGGTATCCACCGAATCCCGCGTCGTACCCGGCGTGGGGTTGGCCACCATCCGCTCAAATCCCAGCAGGCTGTTCACCAGCGATGATTTACCCACATTGGGACGTCCCACCACGGCGATGCTGGTCACCTCATCCTCACCTGCCAACGGACTGTCCGGCAACAGCGCCTGGATCTCGTCCAGCATATCCCGTATGCCGCGGTTATGGGCCGCCGAGATGGTATGCATGCTGTCAATGCCCAGGGCAAAGAACTCGGCCGCCTCATTCTCGATCTTGTCGCCATCCACCTTGTTGATTACGTAAAAGACCGGCTTGTCCACCCGGCGCAGCATGGAGGCCACTTCCCGGTCTGCCGGGGTCAGTCCCTGCTTGGCATCCATCAGGAAGATGATGACGTCTGCCTCTTCCATGGCCAGAAGTGACTGCTCCCGCATCTGCTGCAGCATGCGGTCTTCGGTAACCGGCTCAAATCCGCCGGTATCCACCAGGATAAACGGCTTGTCGTAGCGCTCCACCACCGCATAATTGCGGTCACGGGTCACGCCGGGCATATCGTCCACAATGGCCCTGCGCTGCCCCACAATCCGGTTGAACAGGGTTGATTTGCCCACATTGGGACGTCCTACTATGGCAACTATTGATTTCATTCGTATCCCAACTCTCTCAGCATGGCGGTGCGCTCTGTCCAGCGCTCCTGCACCTGCACAAACAACTCCAGATACACCTTTGTTGCCAACAGCCGCTCAATATCACGGCGGGCCTGCTCACCGATCTTCTTGAGCATGGCCCCCTTCTTGCCGATGATGATCCCCTTGTGTGAGTCCCGTTCGACCATGATGACGGCGTTGATGGCCACCAAGCCGTTTTCCCGCTCGGCAAAAGCCTCCACCACCACCGCCGTACCATAGGGCACCTCGCGGTTGGTCAACCTGAATACCTTTTCGCGGATCAGCTCAGCGCAGATAAATTTCTCCGGCAGGTCGGTCAGGATATCATCAGGAAACAGCGGCGCCCCTTCCGGCAAGCGCTCTCGCAGCAGACTCACCAGCCGCTCCACATTGCTGCCGCTCTGGGCCGAGATCGGAATGATTTCCGGGAAGTCATGCAGACGGCTGAAGCCATCAATCACGCTGAACAGCTTTTCCTTCGGGCCGATCTGGTCAATCTTGTTCATCACCAGATAAACCGGGGCACCGGCCTTGTTGCAGATGTCCTTGATAAACGGCTCTTCAATCTTCTGCGTGGCATCCACCACCAGCAGCATGATGTCAATGCCGGTTACGGCGCTCATGGCAGCATCCACCATGGCCCGGTTGATACGGGTACGGGCAGTGTGGATGCCGGGGGTGTCCACAAATACAATCTGGCTGGTCTCGTCGGAAAGGATGCCGCGGATCACATTGCGGGTGGTCTGGGGCTTGTCCGACACCGCCACGATCTTTTCACCGAGGATACGGTTCAGTAACGTGGATTTACCCACATTGGGGCGTCCGATGATGGAGACAAAGCCGGATTTATACGGTGTTTCAGTCATGATTTTAGTTCTTTCCACCCCAGGTATCCCGCAGGGTCACCACCCGGTTGAAGACCGGTCGGCTTGGTTGTGAATCCTTCTCGTCGGCACAGAAATAGCCCAACCGCTCGAACTGGAAGCTCTGGCCCGGAGCGGCGTTCAAAAGCGCCGGTTCCACCCGGCATTCGGGCAGCACGGAAAGGGATTCGGGGTTAAGGAACTGCTTGTAATCGGCCCCGCCCCGGTCAGGGTTGGCATCACTGAACAGACGATCAAACAGGCGAGCCTCCACTGTTGCAGCATGGGGTGCGGAAAGCCAGTGGATCACCCCCTTGATCTTGCGGCCATCAGAGGTAACCGGACCGTTGGTGGAGCCTGGATCGTAGTCGGCATGCAGCTCAACGATCCTGCCCTGCTCGTCTTTTACTATGCCGGTACACTTGACCACATAGGCATACTTGAGCTTGACTTCTCCGCCAACAGTCAGCCGGTGGAACCCTTTTGGCGGCTCTTCCAGAAAATCATCGGCGTCAATAATAATTTCACGAGAAAACGGTAGCTTGCGACTGCCAAGCTCAGGCTTTGATGGATGGTTTGCCACATCAAACTCCTCCACCTGCCCTTCCGGATAGTTGTCAATGATCAGCCTGATGGGATGCAGCACCGCCATGGCGCGGAGTGCAGTTTCGTTCAGGTCGTTCCTGACACATTCTTCCAGCAGCTCATAGCCGATCCAGGCATCGCTGCGGCCAACCCCGATCCGGTCACAGAAGGTGCGGATAGAGGCCGGTGTGTAACCACGGCGCTTCAAGCCCATGATGGTGGGCATGCGGGGGTCATCCCAGCCCTTGACAAGGCCGGTCTGCACCAGTTCCTGCAGCTTGCGTTTGCTCATCACGGTGTAGGAGAGATTCAGCCGGGCAAACTCGTACTGGCGCGGCTTTGAAGGAACCGGCAGGTTTTCCAGAAACCACTCATACAGGGGACGGTGCGATTCAAACTCCAGGGTGCAGATGGAGTGGCTGATCCCTTCAATGGCATCGGACTGGCCGTGGGTGAAGTCATACATCGGATAGATGCACCATTTGTCTCCCACATGGGGATGTATCGTATGCAGGATGCGGTACAACACCGGGTCGCGCAGGTTCATGTTAGGCGAAGCCATATCGATTTTAGCCCGCAGCACCCGGCTGCCGTCTGGAAACTCTCCGGCCCGCATCCGGCGGAAAAGATCGAGGTTTTCTTCAACACTGCGGTTGCGGAACGGCGACACCTTGCCCGCTTCCGTCAGAGTTCCCCGGTATTCACGCATCTGCTCCGGCGTCAGGTCATCCACGTAGGCTTTCCCCTGTTCAACCAGATATTCGGCCCATTGGAAGAGCTGATCAAAATACTCAGATGCATGATAGAGGTGCTCACCCCAGTCAAATCCCAGCCAGCGCACACTCTGCTTAATGGACTCGATGTACTCGGTATCTTCTTTCACCGGGTTGGTATCATCAAAACGTAGATGGCACTGGCCGCCAAAATCACGCGCCAGACCAAAGTTAAGGCAGATCGACTTGGCATGGCCGATATGCAGGTAGCCATTGGGCTCCGGCGGAAAACGAGTCACCACGGTCTGGTGTTTGCCGCTGGCAAGGTCGTCGGCTACGATGGTACGTAGGAAATTTGCTGTGGGGGTTGTGGTTGTCGGTTCAGTACTCATGTGTGCCTCGCAAAATTTACCACTCAGTTATACAAGCTCTCCCAACAAGGAGTTGGCATATCCTTCAACAATCCTCACATCAACACAACGACCGATCAGCTCCGGCCCGCCAACCATGTTGATAATCCGGCCACTGTCGGCCCGGCCCGTAACCTGTCCCTCCCGCTTGGCCAGCCCTTCCACCAGAACCTGCTGGATAGTGCCGGTATAGGACTCGTTATGGAGGCGGGAGTGTATGGCTTGTAATTTCTGGAGCCGGTCCAACCGTTCAAGCTTTACCTCTTTGGACAGATCGTCGGCCAGATCAGCCGCTTTCGTACCGGGACGCGACGAATAGACAAAGGAAAACAGATCGAAATAGCGCACCTCCTCCATAAGAGAGAGGGTTTCAGCAAACTCGGCCTCGGTCTCACCGGGAAAACCGACGATCATGTCGCCGGTAATCTGAATACCGGGACGGGCCAAACGTAACTTGTGTATGGTTTCCAGATAGCGCTCACGGGTATATCCGCGGTTCATGGCAGCCAACATACGGTTACTGCCGGACTGGGCGGGCAGGTGCAGAGCGCCGCACAGCTTTGGGACATCCCTGAAACAGGCGATAAGACTCTCGGACATATCCTTGGGATGTGAGGTCATGAAACGGATTCTGTGAATGCCGTCCATATCCGCCACCGCCCGGATCAGTTCGGAGAACGGCGGTTCTCCGTCGCCTTTCAGGCCATAAGAGTTGACGTTCTGTCCCAGCAGCACCACCTCTTTGACCCCTTTGTCGGCCAGGTCGCGCACTTCCTGTATGATCTCGCCAAAACGGCGGCTGATCTCCCTGCCTCTGACATAGGGGACAATGCAGTAGGAGCAGTAATTATCACATCCCTGCATGACGGTGACAAAGGCTGAATAGCGGTCCTGCCCAGCAATAGGCGGAAACAGGTCCAGACGCTGGCTGTTTTCCAGAAAATCGGTCTCGCTGCATCTGCCGCCAGCCCAGGCTTCACGTACCATATCCGGTAACAGATGCAGGTTGTGGGTGCCGATCACGATATCCAGCCAGGGATAATCGGCCAGCAGTTGATCCCCCTCCTGCTGGGCCACGCATCCGGCAATACCGATCAGGGTGCCGGGCCGCTTTTTCTTGATACTCTTCAGATTGGCCAGATGCTGATGGACCTTGTCCGAAGCCCCCCCCCGCACCGTGCAGGTGTTAAACAGAATCAGGTCACCCTCCCGCAGATGGCTGGTGGTTTCATACCCCAGTTCCCGCAGCATGGTCACAATCCGTTCAGAATCATTGACATTCATCTGGCAACCAAAGGTTGCTATGTACAGTTTTTTTGTTTGCATTGAATCGTTTTATATAGTGTTTTTGAGAGTTTCAGTCAACATAAAGCTCAGGCGCAATCCGGTTTTTGTAGCACTTGCGGGGCGACTCTGCTAAAGTGCCAAACTATTTCAATTGAGGTACTGTGCATGAAAATAGCCACAAAGCTTGCCGACAATCGTCAATTCATCTCCCTTGAATATTTTCCGCCAAAAGAGAAAAGTGAGTGGCCTGCATTTTTTCAGGTGGTTGACCGTCTGGCGCAATTGCAGCCGCTCTTTGCCTCAGTCACCTACGGCGCTGGCGGCAGCACCCAGAGCGATTCACTGGAGATCGTCACCCGCATGCAACAGGAGCATGGTCTAGAAACCATGGCACACCTGACCTGCGTGGGCGCCGAATCGGCACGATTGACCGCCTTTCTCGATGGGTTGGGCAACGCCGGGGTAGCCAATGTTCTGGCACTGCGTGGAGACCTGCCCAAGGACACCCCTGCTGAAACTCTCACCGAATCTCCATTGCTCTACGCCTCTGATCTGGTGACTTTTATCCGCAGAACCCACCCGGACATGGGGGTTGGCGTCGCCGCCTACCCGGAGGCGCATCCGGAAGCGCATAACCCCGAATTTGACCTGGGCTATCTGAAGCTCAAGCTTGATCTGGGGGGAGACTTCGCCATCACCCAACTGTTTTTCGATAACCGCTTCTATTTCGACTTTGTGGCAAAGGCAAAGGCCAGAGGTATCACCAAGCCGATCATTCCCGGTATCCTGCCGGTAGTCAGCCTGAAGGTGATCAAGCGCATTGTCTCCCTGTGCGGCGCCACCATTCCGGCTGAGTTCATGGCAAAGCTGGAGGAAGCTGACAACCAGGGCGGCGCGGCAGCAGTACAGAAGGTTGGTATTGATCATGCCCGCCAACAGGCGGAAGGACTTCTGGCCGGAGGCGCGCCGGGGGTTCATCTGTACACCCTGAACAGGGCTGAGGCGATATTGGAGATAACTGACGGACTTCTTTGATCCACCCCCTTGAAATTTTGCACATTGATTTCTACATTCACAAAAACAGTATATTCCACTGAAGGAGAGGCATCCGATGTCCAAGGCAACAAAACAGTTTCAGACCGAAGTTACCCAACTGCTTGATCTCGTCATCCATTCGCTCTATTCCAACCGTGACATCTTCCTGCGGGAGCTGATCTCCAACAGCTCCGACGCCATTGACAAGGCCCGCTTCGAGGCCCAGTCCAATGAATCGATTCTTGAAGGCAATAGCGACTGGAAGATCAAGCTGATCTCCAACAAGGAGGCCGGTACCCTCACCATCCGCGACAACGGCATCGGTATGTCCATGGCCGAGGTGGAGGAAAACATCGGCACCATCGCCAAATCCGGCACCAAGAGCTTCGTGCAGGCCATGAAAGATGCCGCTGCCACCCAGCAACCGGAACTGATCGGCCAGTTCGGCGTCGGCTTCTACGCCTCCTTCATGGTTGCCGACAAGGTGGTGCTCACCACCCGCCGGGCCGGTGACACAACCCACGGCACCTGCTGGGAATCCATCGGTGACGGTTCCTACACCATTGAAGACTGCACCAAGGAGACCCGCGGCACCGAGATCGTGCTGCACCTGAAGGAGGAGTTCAAGGAGTATCTGGACGAGTGGAAGATCCGTTCCATTGTCAAAAAATATTCCGACTTCATCCAATACCCGGTCTGCATGGACATCACCCGTACCGAGACCCCCAAGGGAGTGGACGGCGAGGAGATCGAAGGGGCAGGCACCATCGAGAAGACTGAAGAGCAGACCCTCAATTCCATGAAGGCGATCTGGGCCCGTCCCAAGAGCGACGTTACCGAAGAAGAATACAAGGAATTCTATAAGCATGTATCTCATGACTTCGAGGATCCGTTCAAGACCATCCACTTTGCCGCAGAAGGCGTCAGCGAGTTCAAAGCCCTGCTGTACCTGCCGGGCAAGAAGCCGTTCGACCTGTTTATGGCCGAACGCAAGCGCGGCGTACAACTGTATGTGAAGCGGGTCTTCATCACCGAGAAGTGCGATGCCCTGTTGCCCGACTACCTGCGTTTCGTGCGCGGCGTGGTGGATTCCGCCGACCTGCCGTTGAACGTTTCCCGCGAAATCCTGCAGGAAGATGTTCAGATCAAGCGCATCCAGAAGAGCCTGGTGGGCAAGGTGCTCTCCACGCTCACCGACCTCAAAGAAAAGGAATACGAGGACTATCTGAAGTTCTGGACAGAGTTTGGCCCGGTGCTGAAGGAAGGGCTGCACTTTGACTACGCCAACAAGGAAAAGCTGCAGGAACTGCTATTGTTCCAGAGCACCAACACCGAATCCGGAAAATACGTTTCCCTGAAGGACTACGTGGAGCGGATGCCGGAAGCCCAGAAGGAGATTTACTACATCACCGGCGAAGACCGCGCAGCCCTGGAACAGTCACCGCTGCTGGAAGCGTTCCGCGCCAAGGGTTTTGAAGTACTGTTCCTTACCGACCCGGTTGACGAGTGGGTAGTGCAGTCCCTGCATGAGTACAAAGAGAAGAAACTGAAGGCCGTTGACCGGGGTGACGTTGACCTGGACAGTGAAGACGAGAAGAAAGAGAAGGAAAAGAAGCAGGAAGAGGCAAAAAAGGAGTTTGGCACCCTGCTGGAGTTGATCAAAAACCGTCTGGAGAGCAAGGTCAAGGAGGTCCGTTTCAGTAACCGTCTCACCGACAGCGCCTGCTGCCTGGTGGCCGACGACTACGGCATGAACGCCAATATGGAGCGGATCATGAAAGCCATGAACCAGGCCGTGCCGGAATCAAAGCGGGTGCTGGAGTTGAACCCCGACCACCCCATCGTCAGGGTGATGGGTGACATGCACAAGGAAACCTCCAGCGACGCACGGCTCCTGGATTATGCCGACCTGCTCTACGATCAGGCCCTGCTCACCGAAGGCTCCCCCATCAAGGATCCGCTCAAATTCACCAAACTGGTCAGTGAGCTGATGGTGAAGGCGGCAAAATAGCGGTTATCAAGACAATAGTGCTATAAAACCGGGGAAATGCAGAACAACGCATTTCCCCGGTTTTATACGTCGGTTATTGTGATTAATAGGTCATGCTGGCCGCATTCAGCACGCCGATGGCAATGGCAAAAAGCGCCAAAAGCGTTGCAGCCGCCACCTGATCCTCTTCAATCTGTTGTACCAGATCCCTGAAAAACAACCGCACCAGTGCAAACACCAGTATCTGCACTACCATGGCAATCAGCGCCCAGATCAACATATCTACAAACCCAACACTATGACTGATGGCGCTCTGCAACGGCAAAACAAAGCCGATCAACGCACCGCCGAAACTGATGGCCGGAGCCAGCTTTCCTTCGCGCACCATTTTCAACTCATCATAGGGTGTCACCTTGCAGTAGATGACGCAAAACAGCAGCAAATAGGCCAGCGCTGCCACAAAATAGGTGCCGAAATCAATCAAACCCTGCATCGAATCAAGCAGTGTTGCGTTCATGCCGTTCCCCTCCTGTATTCATTTCGGTAGTGTTCAAGTGAAATAATGCGGTATAAATCTGCTGGCATTAGTGGTCACCAGCGTACGATCCTCCCGAATGCCAATGCCTGCCGCTTCACCGCCGATAACCCATGAACCGATCACCGGGTAGTTGCCATCAATGCAGGGGATCTGCGCCAGCTTCTGGTAGACCACCCCTTTGCCGCCATAGCTGCCTTCCACCGCATGCACCTGGCCGTTGGCATGAACGGTCACATTTTCCCCTTCGCGGGAAAGCAGCGGTTTGATGACGTAATTGTCGCGGAACGGCCCTTGCCCAAACCCGGCAGGCAGCAGGTTTTCATGCCCCTCGAACAACTCCCACAACAGCGCCAGCAAGCCTTTGTTGGAAAAAAGCATTTTCCAGGCCGGTTCAATCACCCGCATCCGGGCGGTGGCCAGTTTTCTGCCAAAATACTCGTTGACCAACCATTCCCAGGGATACAGCTTGAACAGACAGTCCATCGGCGCATCATCCAGGTCAACATACCGCCCGGACACCTCGTCAAAACCGATATCGTGCATAAACAGGTGCGAGGTTTCCAGACCAGCCTGGATAGCCGTGTCGCGCAGGTATTCCAGATTGCCGAAATCTTCGGGTGCATCGGCCACACAGGCAAAATAGAGCGGTGATGAAATCTCCATTTCCTTCCAGCAGGCGATCAGTTTTTCATGGATGGAGTTGAACTGGTCGGCATCTGGATGACGGTCTTTCATCCAGTACCACTGGATGACGCTGGCCTCCAGCAAAGATGTGGGAGTATCCGCGTTATATTCCAGCAGCTTGGGAGGATTACGGCCATCATAGGCCAGGTCGAAACGGCCATACAAGGAGGGTTCGTCCTTGTCCCAGGAGTCAACGATCAAGGGCACCGCATGGGACGGTATTTCAAGTCGGCCGAAAAGATCTTTGTCGATCACCTGCTGGGCCGCCTCAATACAGCGCTCGTGCAGTTCGTTGGTGGCTGTCTCCAACAGATCGATCTCGGCGCTTTCAAAACGATAGCAGGCTGTTTCGTCCCAGTACGGCTCATCATCAATGGTGTGATACAGCATCCCCTGAGATTCAACGGCCTGCTGCCAGTTTATGCGTGGCGGACCAGCCTGGCGCTCCATGGCTCAACCCCCGAAGGATGAATGAAAACTGGACAGGCTGCCGAAACCGCCGCGGGAAACCGAAACCGTACGGATTGAGCGGCTTCCCTGGCCCGAGTAGGTTCTACCTGAGGTAAAGCGTGGCCCATAAAAAAAGCCCCCTCTGGCGTAATTGCGGTCTTCCTTCTTGACCTCTTCACAATTTTTTGGGTCGCCCCCCCAATCGTCAAGACAATCCTGTTTGCTCTTGTAGACATGTCGGTCATCCTTGCCACAGCCGCCAATGGTCAGCATACCGCCGATCAGAACCAGGGAAATCTGAAGGCTGCTTCGTCTGCCCATAACTCGCTCCCTATCTTTTTTTGCTGATGTTGAATACCCGGTAAAGTACGGTATATGTATAGCACTCTGTCATTTTTTCGCAATGGCCCGATGGAGGCGCCCATGAAAAGATCTGACTCGTTTTTACCGCAGCCAGGCAGCAGCGCTCAATGCACTATCTGTCGCCATCGTTGCATCATAGCCGATGGCAAACGGGGCATCTGTCAGGTACGGGAAAACCGTGATGGCGTCATCTACTCACTGGTTTACAGCCTGCTGGTGGCGCAGGGCAGTGATCCGGTGGAAAAAAAACCGCTCTACCATGTGCTGCCGGGATCGCATACTTGGTCAGTGGCCTCGGTGGGCTGTAATTTCCACTGCCTGCATTGCCAGAACGCCGATATCGCCAAGTTTGATGACCAGGGAAGCCACCGTTTCCCCGGACACCCGGTGGAACCGGTCGAAACAGTGAAACATGCGCAGACCCACGGTTGCCGTTCAATTTCCTACACCTATACTGAACCAACGGTCTGGCTGGAATATGCGCTGGATACCGCCCGCCTGGCCGCTGAAGCGGGCCTTTGGAATTTCTTCGTCACCAACGGGTATATCACGCCCCAAGCACTGGATCTGCTGGCTCCGGTACTGCATGCCGCCAACATCGACCTGAAAGGCTTTACCGAGGAATTCTACCACAGAGTCTGTGGAGCGAAGCTGTCGGAAACCCTTGATGGAATCCGTGATTACCGGCGCCGGGGCATCTGGCTCGAACTAACCACCCTGGTCATACCGGGAGAAAACGATGACGCCGGGCAACTGAACGGCATCGCCCGCTTCATTGCCGACGAACTGGGAGCGGACACCCCCTGGCATGTTTCACGCTACTTTCCCCGCCACCGGATGCTGAACCATCCGCCAACACCGGAAGCAAACCTGGAGCGGGCCTTAGAGGCAGGCGACCGTGCAGGATTGAAATATATCTACGTGGGAAACATCAACGGAGGAAGGGAAAATACCCGCTGTCACTCCTGCGGCGCAACCGTCATCGCCCGCAGTGGCTACCGGATCACCGGGCTTAACCTGCAGGACGGCTCCTGCGGCAGTTGCGGCAAGCCGATAGCCGGGATATGGGGATGAATCCCCAGACTTGTTGTGATGTATCCGGCGCCAGCACGCTAAATTCTTCACCGCCATTACCGTGCAATAACGTCATATTCACGCATCATAAGCAATTTACAAAAAACCGCCCATCGGCGCAGAGCCAAGGGCGGTTCAGGTTCATTCAAACGTGGCAATCTCTCACAACTTCCTCTTGTCAATCACCCGTTGCGCCTTGCCTTCAAAGCGCTGGATGCTGCCCGGCTCCACCAGCTTGACGCTGACACCGACCCCGATCAGCGATTCGATCCGCTTTTCCACGGACTCAAGGAAGGCCCGCTGCTTCTTCATCTCGTCGAAGAAGATATTTTCCGTGACCTCGATATCCACTTCAAGCACATCAGCGGTGCCGCGCCGTTCCACCACCAGCTGGTAGTGGGGTTCGCAGCCTTCGATGGCAAACAACACCTCTTCGATCTGTGACGGGAAGACGTTGACCCCCTTGATTATCAGCATATCATCACTGCGGCCCATGGTTTTCTTCATCCGCGCCGTGGTGCGACCGCAGGCGCAAGGCTCGTACACCAGACTGGTGATATCGCGGGTGCGGTAACGGATCATGGGAAAGGCTTCCTTGGCCACGGTGGTGAGCACCAGTTCTCCCACACTGCCCGGCGGCAGCACTTCACAGGTTTCCGGATCAATGATCTCGGCAATGAAGGCATCCTCCGAAATATGCATGCCGCACTTGTGGGGACATTCACCAGCCACGCCGGGTCCCATAACCTCGGAAAGGCCGTAGTTGTCGGTGGCGCTGATGCCCAACCGCTGTTCAATCTCCGTCCGCATCGCCTCTGACCACGGTTCTCCACCAAAAAGCCCCACCTTCAAGGACAGACTCTTGGGATCAATACCCAGCTTTTCCATTTTTTCCGCCAAGGTCAGGGCATAGCTGGGCGTACCCACCAGGACGGTGGATTTGTAGTCCTGCATGATCATCAGCTGCTTTTCGGTGTTGCCGCCACCCATGGGGATAACGGCGGCACCGATGGCTTCCGAGCCGTAATGCAGGCCAAAGGCACCGGTGAACATACCGTAGCCGAAAGTGATCTGGATCACATCGTCATGGGTTACCCCGGCTGCGGTCATGAAGCGAGCCACCAGACCGGCCCAATGTTTCAGGTCATTTTTGGTGTAGCCCACCACCGTGGGCTTGCCGGTGGTGCCGGAGGAGGAGTGGATACGCACCACTTCCCGCAGCGGCACGGCAAACATGCCGTAGGGGTAGTTGACCCGCAAATCTTCTTTGGTTGTGAAGGGAAGCTTGGACAGATCAGCCAGGGAGTTGACATCCTCCGGCACGATCCCCTGTTCGTTGAATTTGTTCTGATAGCAGCGCACGTTCTTGTACACCCGGTTCAGGGTAGCCTGCAGCCGTTCCAGCTGGAGCTGTTCCAGTTCCTCACGGGGCATGCACTCGTGCTGCGGATCCCAGATGGCGCTACTCATCGTCCACCTCCGAGAGCTGCACGGACCTCAACTATTACCCTGTCAACCGCTTCCTGCGGTGGGAGCAGCAGCATTTCTCCCCCGGCCCGCAGCTTGAACTCAACCTTGCCTTCAGCCAGGTTCTTGCCGCCGACGTTGATCCGCAGCGGAATACCGATCAGATCATGGTCCTTGAACTTGACACCGGGCCGCTCGTCCCGGTCATCCAGCAGCACTTCCACACCGGCAGCCTCAAGACGGTCGTGGATATCCTGGGCTGCGGTCATCACCGCCTCATCTTTCTGGGCATTGATCGCCACCACCGAACAGTGGAACGGCGCAATGGGCAACGGGAAGATGATGCCGTTATCATCATGGTTCTGTTCGATGGCAGCTGCCACGGTACGACCGATGCCGATGCCGTAGCAGCCCATGAAGATGACCTGCTCCTT
This sequence comes from Geobacter sp. UBA6151, assembly GCA_002423105.1. Taxonomy (GTDB): domain Bacteria; phylum Desulfobacterota; class Desulfuromonadia; order Geobacterales; family Pseudopelobacteraceae; genus Trichlorobacter. The sequence goes on from DIUT01000027.1 coordinate 104,174, forward strand.
GCCGTCCTTGTCCAGGTAGGTGGCCTGCAAGGCACCTGAATACTTGGTGCCCAGCTTGAAGACATGGCCCACTTCAATGCCACGCCAGACTTCCAGAGTGCCGTTGTCGCAACGGGGACAGGGGTCAGCTGCACCGATCAGGCGGATATCGGCGTACTGGTCAGGGGTAAAATCACGTCCCTGATTGACACCGGTCAGATGCTGATCCACCTCATTGGCTCCGGTCACCAGATTGTTCATCTGCAACAGGGAATAGTCTGCTACCACCTGCAAAGGCTCTTTCAGGCCGATGGGCCCCAGGAAACCGGGAGGTGAACCGGTGAAACGCAGAATCTCCTCATCAGTAGCCATGCGGATCTCATCCCAGCCCAGCCTGTTCTTCAGCTTCAGTTCATTCAGTTCATGATCGCCCCGTACCAGCGCCATGACAAACTGCCCATCGCCATTGGACAGCACCAGGGTCTTGGTAGTACCTGATTCTGGCAACCCCAGAAACGCTGCAACCTCGGCAATCGTCTTCCGGTCCGGGGTATGCACCTTGACCACAGCAGCATCACCCGTTGCTACAGCTTCAACTATACGCCCTTCCGCCTTTTCCACATTGGCGGCGTAGCGGCAGGAGTCACAGGAGACAATGGCATCCTCGCCGGAGGAGGCCAGCACCATGAACTCATGGGAGGCGGAACCGCCGATGGAGCCCGTGTCGGCCTCAACAGCCCGGAAATTGAGGCCACAGCGCTCGAATATCCGGTTGTAGGCGCCATACATCTTGTCATAGGAGAGGTCCGCTGCCGCAGAATCCACGTCAAAAGAGTAGGCATCCTTCATGATGAACTCACGGCCACGCATCAAGCCGAAGCGCGGACGGATCTCGTCCCGGAACTTGGTCTGGATCTGGTAGAAGTTCACCGGCATCTGCCGGTAGCTCTTTACCTCACGCCGGGCGATGTCGGTAATCACCTCTTCATGGGTCGGACCCATGCAGAATTCGGCATCCTTGCGGTCGTGAAAACGGAGCAGTTCCTTGCCGTACTGGCCCCAGCGCTTGGACTCAATCCAGAGCTCAGCAGGCTGTACCGCAGGCATCAACAGCTCAATGGCCCCGGCCCGGTTCATCTCCTCCCGCACAATCTGCTCAAACTTGCGGATGGATCTAAGCCCCATCGGCATGTAGGTGTAGATACCGGCAGCCAGCTTGCGGATCATGCCTGCCCGCAGCATCAACTGGTGGGAAATCACTTCTGCATCAGCGGGGGTTTCCTTAAGTGTCGGAATAAAAAACTGGCTATAACGCATTAATATCTCTCCACATATATCTAAATTTACAATCTTACAGTAATTTGATCTCTTCCAGCAGCGCATCGGCAAGCTGATCTTCCGGAACCTTGCGAACCACTTCTCCCTTGCGGAAGATGAGCCCTTCGCCCTTGCCACCGGCAACCCCCACATCAGCTTCGCGGGCCTCGCCGGGACCATTGACGGCACAGCCCATCACCGCCACGGTAATTCTCTTGTCCACCGATTGCAGGCGTCGTTCTACCTCTTCCGCAACCCCGATCAGGTTGATCTGGCAACGGCCGCAGGTGGGACAGGAGACAAAATTGACTCCCCGCTGGCGCAACCCCAAGGACTTGAGGATTTCATACCCTACCCGTACCTCATCCACCGGATCACCGGTCAGGGAAACCCGCAGGGTGTCGCCGATACCGTCATACAGCAGAATGCCCAGCCCCACTGAGGACTTGATGGTGCCGGAAAAGGTGGTGCCGGCCTCGGTAATGCCAATATGCAGGGGGTAATCAACCTGCTGTGAGAGTAAACGATAGGCCTCCACCGTCTTGGGCACGTCGGAAGCCTTCAGTGAAATCTTGATTTCCCGGTAGCCTAGGTCTTCAAGAATGCGGATATGGCCCAGGGCTGATTCCACCATCGCTTCCGCCGTGGGATGGCCGTATTTTTCCAGCAGCTGTTTTTCAAGGGAACCGGCATTGACACCGATGCGGATCGGCACCTTGCGCTCGGAAGCGCACTTCACCACCTCGACCACCTTCCAGTGATCACCGATATTGCCGGGGTTCAGGCGCAGGCCGTCTATACCGCCTTCCAGCACCCGCAAGGCAAGCTTGTAATCAAAATGGATATCCGCAATGACCGGAATGGGGCTTTGCGCCTTGATGGCAGCCAGCGCGTCAGCCGCATCGGCGTCGGGCACCGCGCAACGGACGATTTCACAACCTGCCGCAGTCAGGGCGCGTATCTGGTCAAGGGTGGCATTGATATCACGGGTATCGGTGGAACACATGGACTGAACGGCACAGGGAGCGCCCCCCCCCACTGCCACCGGGCCGACATGGAGTTGTCTGGTTGGTCGTTTCATAGTTTGCGGATAGTAGCGGAAGCGCTCTTCAATTGCAACAGGCGGGAACGGGAATCATGGGGTTCCATCAGAGATTTCCGATGAGATATCAGTATTAATTTCCTGACTCGGTACAGTATCTGCAGAGCGGTTTGCATACTCTCAAAAAAACCCCTCTCATAGTAACAGCTAACAGTTGAAAATTATAATCTTTCGTATTCTGACATACATGCTTAAACGCAAGAGAAGAAAAAAACGACACATGGGTCATATCGTCTTTGTACCACCATGAACCAAATCCACTGATAAAATCATCCGCATGCAACAACAGTTCATCTGTCAGCAGGGTAAAGACAAGAACAACAGCCTCGTCATTGGCAACATCGTATATTGTTTTCATGGCGCATGGTATATCTTCTATATGCTCCATTACTTCGTGCAGTACGATAACATCATAACCCAATCCATTGTTTGCCGGAGGAGATGTATCATACATCGGCTCATATGAGTCCACGTGGTAACCATGCAATCTTAAACTATTCGTAAGGTTTCCAGCTCCAGAACCATAATCAAGTATCCGGTAAATACGTGATTGATCTTTAAATATACCTGCAATATCCAGACATATACGGCCTAATTTAAGCCAATCATACTCGTTGGAATGTTGTGTCTCATAGTGCGTTTTTTCCTGATCAACCTGAACTCCTTTCCGGGTAAAAATAAAACTGCACTGACTGCACAGGTAAAACTCCCGCTGATCTCGGTAGAAGAGCTCGGCTGAACTGCCACAGATTCGACATGCCATTGCAGCCGGTATCACCTTTCCATGCTCTCCTTTGTACAAACAATTTACCGCACAACTGCTTCCTTACAACTCATACTGTCAATAGTGGACACCGGTTTTTTGGTCAAGCCATTTTCATAGCGCACCTCACACGATGATCGTCTCCTCCTGAAGCACCCGCATTTTTTTCCACGTGCCGGACCGGAAGCGCAGTGACCATATCGCTGCGGTTACCAGTACAAAGAGGGTCGCCAAGGTCCATTCCGCCTCAAGACTTGGAGCAACCCGGTCTATCAGCCAGAGCAGCAGCAGGAATATGCTGGAACAGATCAGGAAGGTACGGGCGACCCAGCGGGTATCTCCTGCTGCAGCAAGGGCACAGCCGATCATGATATTCGCGGCATCAAACACACAATAGAAGGCCACGAATTTCATGAGCAGGGAGCCTGTTTTCACGATTTGAGCACTCTCAGGACCATCTCCTGCAAAGAGCGCAACCAGTGGCGCCGATGCAGTGGCAAAGAGCACCGCCATCAGCAGCATCCAGAGTTCGCACATCGCAAGCGACTGCCAGCCAATGGCCGGTATTTCATTATCGTTACCGGCTCCACGAGCGTGTCCCACCAGAACTCCTGCCGCCTGCCCCAGGCCTAAGGCCGGGAAGAATGCAACACCATTAATCCGGAACGCAATAGTTGACGCGGCAAGTTCTACAGTTCCCAAACGGCCCACCACCAGCAAAAACAGCGTCCAGGCAACCAGCTCGCCACTAATCCGCAGCCCGAATGGCATTGCAATTGTCAAAAAATGACGGAACTCCGCCCAGCGGAACCTGCGCGCAAGCGAGTCGGTCAACCCGCCCGCTACGCCAAATATAACAACATAGAGGAACGCAGCGACCATCTGTGCTGATACAGTGCCCAACGCCGCCCCGGCAACCCCCATCCTTGGAAGTCCCCATTCTCCCAACACCAGTCCCCAGGTTAACACTGCATTTACGGTCAGTGAAACAAACGTAACAACTGTAACGATAGCAGGTTTTCCGATACCGGACAGCCAGCCGGCCAAAGCGCCGTTTAGAACCGGGAAGAACGATCCGGTCAGACAAATCCAGAAATAGGTGCTTTCATCACGGGCCACTTGCGCCTCATGCCCTGCCAGAAAAAACAACTGTGCAATCGGCCAGGCACACACAAGGGCTATAATGCCGGAAATCAGGGATGTGTAAATGCCGAGCCATGCTGATGCGCGGACACCTCCGGCATCACCTCGTCCATAGCTATGCGCCACAAACGTGCCCGCATACCCGGAAATACCGAAGAGGAAACCCTGAAACAGGATGACCGCAAAGCCCGCAGGTCCGATTGCCGCGATGGCTTCGCTGGAATAGCGCGACAACACCAGGGCATCAATGACCTGCATAATGGTGATAGCAGAAGCAGAGAGAATCATGGGGCCTGCAAGTTTCAGCAGGCCCGGAATATGTTTGAACATTGAATAGTCTCGAAAAACGGCTGAAAACGCGGGAATAGCACCGAAATCAAAGGCGGATGCCTGGACAAGAAGCAAGACTGCTTTAACTTACTTTAAAACATGGGCTGCCAGTATTTTATGCACGTCGTAAACGCTCTGTTCCTGATTGAAATGCTTTTCAAACGGTATCGTATCGTTACCGATCCAGACTTTCAGTTCAGCATTCAGGTCAAAACTCCCACCAGTCTGGATGCTGAATTTTTTAATCTTACCGTACGGTATGGACAGATATTCAAGCTGCTTACCGGAAATACCCTGAACCTCAATAATAATCAGCCGCTTGTTGGTAAACAGGAAGGTATCCCGCATAACCACAAAACCGGCGTCAATAATCTCGCCGTCCACCAGCAGCTGACCATATTCAGTATGAAACTTCTTGGTTCCCAAAGGCCCTGTGCTTTTATCCGCACTTGCAAACAACCCCATAGCTCAACCCTCCTGTTGAAAATACCTGCTGGCATCCTGACGTACACTCAGCGGTGCAACACCTTGGCCACTCGCCGCTTCAGCCGCCGCGCCTCTCTGGCCTCATGCTCGACATGATCGATCATGCGCTGATGCAAACCGGCATGATCGCCATCCCCTTTAGGCTGCCGCTGCACATAGCTGCCATCCGGCTGCATGTCCCAGGCATGGCGCTGGTCCCGGTCATGGCCATCCAGCAGCATCCGTAAACGGGCTTGCAATTCCGGCAACTCCACCGGAGCCAGAATCTCCACCCGTGACTCCAGGTTGCGCTTCATGGCATCGGCCGAACCGATATAATATTCCTCAGTGCCGCCATTACGGAAGTAATAAATTCGGCTGTGTTCCAGAAATCTGCCAACGATGCTGACCACCCGCCCGGTTTCCGACACGCCCGGTACACCGGGACGGAAACGGCAGGAATCACGGATATAGAGATCCACCTTCACACCGGCCTGGCAAGCAACATACAGTTTGCGAACGATATCCGCGTCATCAAGAGCATTCATTTTGAACTGAATATGCCCCCCCCCTTTTTCCCTGTGCAGGTTGATCTCACGCTCGATCTTCTCAAGCAGTGACTTTTTCAGCAATTTGGGGGCAGGCAGCAGTTTGCGGTAGTTGCGATTGGGAGAAAAACCGGTTGTCAGATAGTTGAACAGCTCTGTTACATCCTGACCGATTTGCTCATTATTGGTAAACAGCCCCAGATCGCTGTACAGACGCGCGGTGTCACTGTGGTAGTTGCCGGTGCCCAGGTGGATGTAACGCCGGATGCCGTTGTAGTCACGCCGCACCACCAGGATTACCTTGCAGTGGGTTTTGAGTCCCACCACACCATAGGTGACATGAATCCCCGCCTCTTCCATCCGCTCCGCTATCTGTAGGTTGGCAGCCTCGTCAAAACGGGCCTTCAGTTCCACCACCACCGCCACCTGCTTGCCGTTTTCCGCTGCCCGCACCAACGACTTGATCAGCCGCCCCTCCTTGGAGGTCCGGTAAAGGGTCATCTTGATGGCGCATACCTTGGGATCATCGGCTGCTTCGTTGAGGAAGCGCTCCACCGAACTGACAAAGGATTCGTACGGATGATGCACCAGCACTGAACCGGCATTGCGAATGACATGAAAGATGTTGCGGCCGGTGGGCAACTGGGGTGGGTCCACCGGATGATGCGCCGGGTCGTGTAGTTTGGGATAGTTCAGGCGGGCCAGCTCGAACAGGTCGCGAATCGCCAGCATCCCGGACACCTCGAAGACATCGCTCGCTTCGTCAAGGTCCAATTCGGCAGCCAGACGCCCCCGGTGCACCGGATCCATGCCCACCGCCACCTCAAGCCTGACAATCGGCGCAAACCGGCGTTCCTGCAGCTCGGATTCAATCATGGCCACCAGATCGTCAGCCTTCTCCTCGTCCTTCTCGGTGTTGGCATTGCGAGTAACCCGGAAAAACTCGCAGGAAACCATCTTCATGCCGGGGAACAACATATCCAGGTTAGCAGCCATCACCTCTTCCAGCGGCACATAACGGTCAGTGCGCCCCAGCTTGATGAAACGAGGCACGCCTCCCCCCAGCGGCACCTTGATCCTGGCCATTGAGACATCTTTTTCCCGCGGATAGCGCACCGTTACCAGCAGGTTGAGCGACAGGTTTGAAACAAACGGAAAAGGATGTGCCGGATCCATCGACTGGGGAGTCAACAAGGGAAAGACATCCTGCAGGTATATCTCCCGCAAACTTTTCTTGTCCTTTGCTGACAGCGCCCTCCAGGTTATTATTTGAATTCCCTTGTCATCCAGCATTTTCATCAACTGGCGGAATAACGCCGTCTTTTCCTGAACAAGCTGACGAACCTGTGCGTGGCATTCAGTTAACTGCTGGCGGGGAGTGCGGCCATCAGGGGTCAACTCCTGCACGTTGGCGGCAAGTTGCTGCTTGAGGCCACCGATCCGCTTCATAAAGAACTCGTCCAGATTTGAACCAACAATGGCCAGAAATTTGATCCGCTCCAGAAGCGGTGTGCGCGGGTCAGCAGCTTCATGCAGTACCCGACGATTAAAGGCAAGCCAGGTTAACTCGCGGTTCAGGTACCATTGACTGTCAGACAGCTCAATGGCTGGCGGCGATCCTGGTGTTTCAACAGCAGGCTTGACGCGTCCTGTTTTTTGCGGACGTTTGGTTTTCGGTTTTGCCTGCGCCTGGGGTTTGCTGTCTACCATCAGATTTCCTCCACTGCTTTCATTGACACATTTTTTGTATTGTAACCAGAATTCAGCCATCCGCAAGCACCATTCAAGGCTGTAACAATCCTGCAACAATCAGCCATGGTTGCCTTGATGCATCGGATTGTGGTACAGACGCACTCCCATGTCAGCACTTAATCCAGAACAACTTGCAGCATCACGCCACCTGCACGGCCCGATGCTGGTGCTTGCCGGCGCAGGATCAGGCAAGACCCAGGTCATCACCAGCCGTATTGTCAACCTGCTCAAGCGGCAGAAAATTCCGGCAGAGCAGATCCTGGCCGTCACCTTTACCAACAAAGCGGCCAAAGAGATGCAGGAGCGGGTTAAAGCCTCCGCAGGCAAACTGGCCGAGGGGATGATCATCAGCACCTTCCACTCCCTGGGGGTCCGCATTCTTCGACGGGATATCAAGCATCTTGGCTACCGCCAAAACTTTTCCATCTATGGTGAAAGCGATCAAAGCGGCGTCATCCGCCAGGCCATGGGCGACCTGGGCCTTGACCCGAAGCAGACCAATCCGGACCTGATCCGCTGGAGCATCTCCATGGCAAAGAACCGCCTCATTGCTCCGGAAGAGTATCCTGTACCTTCAGGAGATACGCTGGCGGCAGCGGTCAAGGTGGTCTATCCCCGCTACCAGCAGTTGCTACAAGCGTATAACGCCATTGATTTCGACGACATCATTATGATGGCGGTCCGCCTGCTGGAATCACACCGTGAAGCTGCTGATTACTGGCAACAACGCTTCACCCAGATCATGGTGGACGAATACCAGGACACCAACGCCTGCCAGTACCGGCTTATTTCACTTTTGGCAGAGCGGCATAACAACCTGTGTGTCGTGGGAGACGACGATCAGGCCATCTACGGCTGGCGCGGCGCCGATGTGGCCAACATTCTTTCCTTTGCCGGTTCCCGGCCCGGCTGCGCCCTGGTCAAGCTCGAGCAGAACTATCGTTCCACCGGGACCATCCTTGCCGCCGCCAATGCGGTCATCGGCAACAACAAGCTGCGTAGCGACAAGGCGCTCTGGACCGCGTCCGGCAACGGTGATCCGATCAATCTGCTGATAGCGGCAGATGAAGACGACGAAGCCAGGATGGTTATTGAGCAGTTGCAAATGGCCCAGTACCGCCACAAACTGCCCTGGCGCGATTTTGCCATTCTGTACCGTTCCAACGCCCAGAGCCGGGCCTTTGAGGAGGCATTGCGAATTGAAGGAATCCCCTATGTCCTCGTGGGCGGACAACGTTTCTTCGAGCGCAAGGAGGTGAAAGACGCCCTCTCTTACCTGACGGTGCTGAACAATCCACGGGACGAAGCCGCTCTGGTAAGGATACTCAACTTTCCCCGGCGCGGTATTGGCGACACCACACTGATGCGGCTGCAGCAGTGGTCCCTTGAACATGATGCGCCGCTGCACGTGGCCCTGGCACGGATACAGGAGATACGTGGCATAACAGAAGCGGCAAAGAGCGCCATCACCGCATTCAGCGACATGCTGCAAACAGAAATCAAGTCATTCAGACCGATGGAGATGGGCAACCAGATTACTGCCCTCTTCCGTCGTCTGGGGATCAATGAGGAGATGCATCGTACCCAGACAGACGCCACCCAGGCCCGTAAACGGATCGAAAACATCGAACAGGTGATCAACGCCCTGTCTGCCTTTGAAGATCGGAATCCCGGAGCAACCCTGGGCAGTTTTCTGGAGAGGATTTCATTACTTGAAGATAATCGGCGCGAAGCGGATGACGGTAAGGGAGATGCGCAGGACACCGTAACCCTGATGTCGCTGCATGCCAGCAAGGGCCTGGAATTTCCCCATGTTTTCCTGGTGGGAATGGAAGAAGGGTTGTTGCCGCACCATCGCTCTGCCGACGAGGACCCGACCGTTGCCGAAGAGCGCAGGCTCTGCTACGTGGGTATCACCCGCGCCCGGCAACGGCTGACCTTGTCCCGCTGCCTGACCCGCCGCAAATATGGCGCCAGAGAAGAGCGTTTTCCAAGCCGTTTTCTGGCTGAGATACCGGAACAGCTTATGGAAGGCACGACAGGAATTGAGACCGCCGGAACCGGCGCGGATCTGGGCAACGACTTTTTTGCCAGAATGCTGGCGGAGTGAAACATCTCAAGCGTAGATCGACTGAACAGCAGCAGCCACCTCATCGGTCAGGCCGTTTAATGAGGTAACGAACTTTTCAAGATTGCACGTCCCGATACGGGGCAGATGCTCCCGCATCAACTCAACCGCCTCGGCGCAGCCCAGAATTTTGTTGGGATTTTGCTCGCCCATGCTGCTTAAGCCCACACCGATGCAGAAACGGTCAGCCAGCGCCACGAGCAGCGCCAGGGGAGCAACGCTCTTCAAATGGTGGCTGTGATGTTGAAAAATCACTTCTATGAATTCAGTGGGAAAATTCCACTGTTCTCCAAGCAACCTGCCCACTTCTGCGTGACTGGTACTGAAAACCCGCAATTCAGCGTCGTAAAGATCTATTCCCTCGGCCCGCGCCAGAACCAGTGCCCGCATATACTCCTGGCGGCGGTGCTGACTCAGGATCACCTCACCAACATCATGGAGAATTCCGGCAACGTAGGCTTTTTCCGGTTGGGCGTGATTGATTGACTCCGCCAGACGGCGCGCCACAAGCCCTACCCCGAATGCATGTTTCCAGCAGTCCTGAATCCGTAACGGGCTGGTACTGCTACTATCTGTCACCTCAAGGAAACACGAAGTAAGAATAATTTCGAATACCTTTTGCGGCCCAAGATACATCAAAGCCTGGCGGACGGAATGAATTTGCCCCATCGCCTTATACAACGGAGAGTTGACGATACGGATCACCCGTGCTGCCAGGACTTGGTCCGCAAGCATCACATCAGCCACAGCTCCCATGTCAACATCGTCTTCATTCAACAACTTGATCGCCTTGGCGGCAGCGGCAGGCACGGTCGGCAACACCGTAAAACCCTTCATAATGGCGCTGGCTGTATTCAACCTTTCGGTTTCCATGGAACGCTCTCCGGTAATGGCCTGTCCGGCCCTAAAGCATCAAAAATGCGGTGACTATAGCAAGCCGGAATGAATCTGGAAAGATACTTTTCCTTAAGTGGCCTGCTACCCCGTTGCCACTTGACAGCTGCCGGTCCCTCAGGTAGGGTTTTCGCCACAAAATCTGAAATGGTTGTAGAAGGTTACAATCTAAGGGGTTTCCAAAGTGCGGGTTATCTCCGGCACGGCAGGCGGTCTGAAACTCACAGCTCCCCGGGGTGTTACCACCCGCCCCACCACAGACCGGGTCAAGGAGGCGCTGTTCAGCATCCTTGAACATGCAGGCGTCCTTGAGGAAGCGCGGGTACTGGATCTTTTTGCCGGAAGCGGCTCATTGGGCATTGAAGCCCTGTCACGGGGCGCTACATCATGTACGTTTGTTGAAAAAAATCGGCAGGCCCTGGATGCCCTGCAGACAAACCTCTCCCGCACCGGCTGCAGCCGGCGGGCAACGGTGCTGCCGCAGGATGCGCTGCGCGCCATCGAAAAATTGAGCGGGACCGGCGCCAGGTTTACTTTGGCGCTGATTGATCCACCCTATGCCTCAGGTATCCAGTGCACGGTGCTGGAACAGGTTGCCGGACAGCTTATGGCAGCAGACGGCCTGATTGTCATTGAAACCTCTTCACGCTCAGCGCTGCCGGAACAGATTGGCTGTAGCACGCGCCATGACCGGCGCGTGTATGGCGACACCGCCATTGATTTCTTTGTCACGGAGGCAACGGATGCCCCATAGCAGGATTGCCGTGTATCCCGGTTCCTTTGACCCGATAACCTACGGTCATCTGGATATCATACAGCGCAGTCTGAGAATTTTTGATCGTGTCATCGTGGCAGTAGCCAAAAATTCCCAAAAAAACGCCCTGTTTGACATTGATGAACGGGTCAGCCTGATCCGCTCGGTGCTCAAGGATGAGAAGAGGGTCTCAGTTGACACCTTTACCGGGCTTCTGATAGATTATGTAGCCTCAAAAAATGCCCATGTGGTTGTCCGTGGTCTGCGGGCCATATCTGACTTCGAGTATGAATTCCAGATAGCCCAGATGAACAACAGCATAGGCCATGACATTGAAACCCTGTTCATGATGACGTCGGTGCAATACGGCTACCTTTCCTCCTCAATTGTCAGGGAGGTTTGCTCTCTGGGGGGAAATGTGGACGGCTTTGTTCCGGCCGCAGTCAAGACAGCCATGCAGAAAAAGTACGGAATTTCCAACAGGCAGGTTATTGATTCAATCTGATTGACTACACTCAAGGAGGCAGTATGAAACTCGCAGATCGCGTCAACAAGATTCAACCTTCTCCCACCCTTGCCATTGATGCCAAGGCCAAAGCACTGAAAGCACAAGGGGTAGATGTCATCGGCTTTGGTGCCGGTGAGCCTGATTTCGACACCCCCGTCAATATTCGCGAAGCCGGGAAAAAAGCCATTGACGGCGGTTTTACCCGTTACATGCCGGTGGGCGGCGCAGACGACCTGAAAGACGCAATTATCGCCAAGATGAAGCGTGACCACGGTTTGGAATATACCCGCGACGAAATCTCCGTAGCCTGCGGTGCCAAGCACACCCTCTACAACATCTCCCAGGCCTTGATTCAGGAAGGTGATGAAGTCATCATCCCCGGTCCTTACTGGGTTTCTTACCCTGACCAGATCGTACTGGCGGGCGGCACCCCTGTTTTCATCATGACCGACGAGTCCACCGGTTTCAAGATCACCCCGGAGCAGTTGGAGAAGGCCATCACCCCCAAGACAAGATACCTCATCCTCAATTCACCCTGCAACCCCACCGGTTCCACCTACAGCAAGGAAGAGCTGACCGCCCTGGGTCAGGTTCTGCTGAAGAACGAGCATGTGCTGATCGTGGCTGACGACATTTACGAGCGGCTGATTTACGACGGGCTGACCTTCTACACCATCGCCCAGGTAGTTCCCGAACTGAAGCCCCGCACCATTGTTGTCAACGGCGTTTCCAAGACCTACGCCATGACCGGCTGGCGCATTGGGTATGCCTGCGGCCCCAAAGAGCTGATGGGTGCCATGACCAAGATGCAGTCCCAATCCACCAGCAACGCCGCTTCCATGGCCCAGAAGGCTTCGGTGGAAGCGTTGAACGGTTCGCAGGACGCCGTTGCCGCCATGTGCGTCGAGTTCGAAAAGCGCCGCACCTACATCGTTGACCGTCTGAACGCCATGCCGGGGGTTTCCTGCTTCAAGTCAAACGGCGCTTTCTATGTTTTCCCCAACTTCTCCGGCGTGTACGGCAAGACCACACCAAACGGCAAGAAGATTGAGAATTCCGGTGACTTTGCCGCCTATCTGCTGGAAGACGCCAAAGTAGCTCTGGTGCCGGGTGTCGCTTTTGGTGATGATCGCTACGCCCGTCTTTCCTACGCCATCAGCCTGGAAAACATCACCAAGGGGATGGACCGGATCGAGCAGGCTATTAAAGATTTGAAGTAGTCTTTAAAGAAGGGTACTTCACAGACAACATCGGGCATTGGACGGGGAACCGTTTCAATGCCCGAATGTTTTTGACGGCGATATTTAACTTGATCACATCTGTTCAGTACGGCAATGGCGTTTCGAAACTCTGCATATCACTGCTGATCGGCGACCTGCTTTTAACGGCAAAGACCTGAATCCCTGCCCTGGTTTCCACCGGGCAGACATACTCGCAGATACCGCAACCGTTGCAGATCTCCTCCACCACGTAGGGTTCCTTCACCACCACCATCTTGCCAGCGTCATTTCGTACCGTCACTTCCCGCGAACGGATCGCCTTGGCAGGGATCGGACAATGTTCCTCACAGACAATACACTCCATCTTCTTTGCAAAAGGCAGACAGTGGTCTTTGATAAAGACCGCCTTGCCGATTACTTCGCGCCGTTTCGCCGCAACCGGCAGATTGGGGATGGCAGCAGTCGGACAGACCTGACCGCAGAGCGTACAGTTGTACTCGCAATAGCCCAGGCGCGGGATGACCAGCGGCGTGTACAGGCCGATGTAGCCGGACTGCCAGGCAGCAGGATAGAGTGCGTTCTTCAGGCAGACTTTCATGCACTCGCCGCAACGAACGCATTTTTCCAAAAACTCTTTTTCGTCGCGCACACCCGGAGGGCGCAATAGTGTGGAGGCTTGATCCGGGGAACGGAAACGGACCGGTAACGCCAGCAACAGTCCGGAGGCCATGCCGCCAAGCAAAAGCCGCCGCTCAGGCAACATAGGTTTAGTCGTCTGCCAGCCATCAAGTACCGGCTTGAAAATTATCCGGCTGTGGGGGCACCCTTTTTCACAGTCCAGGCAGTGTGTACACTGTTCCTTGTCCAGAACACCCTGATTAAAGGTCATGTTGCAAAGCTCGCGGCATTGCCCGCAATCGGCACACAGCCCGGCGGGGACCCGCTTGAAGGGAGAAAAGCGGCCCAACCAGCCCAGCAGCGTGCCCAGGGGGCAGAGATAGCGACACCAGGCCCGTGTCTCCAGACGTTCCAACAAGATAATCGCCAGCAGCAACACCATGGAGAACAGGGCCAGCGGATAGACGGTCTCGCGGAACGGCAGCAGAAAGCTACGCAGAAGCTCATAGACCGGGGCAAGGCTGTCACGGTGTTCACCGATGGTGCGGTACAGCCCCACCCAGCCTTCACGGGCAGTCACTCCCATCAGGGGATGGATAAAAAAGGTAAGTCCGCGCAGCAGAATGGCGATAGGGTCCAGTAGACCGGACAGATTGAGGTTGAACAGTGATGCAGACAGCAAGGGCAGCAGCAGCCAATATTTAAGCCGTCCCCCCAGAAAGGCAAGCCGTCCCGCCTGTCGCTTTTTGGGAGAGAGCAGATCAAGGATGGTACCCAGCGGACAGATCCAGCCACAGAAAAAACGGCCCAGCAGCATGGTGGCCACTATCATCAATAGCGCCGGAAACAGCAGCCAGCTGAAGGACCAGGTGGCAAGCCAGTAACTTACCAGCACCAGCGGATCGGCCCGGAAGAAGGAGTTGACCGCTGCATTTATCTCATCTCTGCCCCGGTATTCCGTATGCAGAAAAAGAACGATAAACAGAGCAAGAAACAGGAGTTGCGCTATGCGGGCCGGCGTATGTTTCATCAATCAGACCCGTACCACTTTGATCCTGTTCAGGTTCATTTCCCCCAGCCCCCGCTTGTAGGCTGCCACCGTTACCGGAATATCGGCGGGTTTCAGGCCGAAAAGCGTGGTGGCAAAGGCATCGGCAGCCACAATGTCACGCGAGGCGATCACCGTGTTCAGCACCTTGACATCAGCGAGATTTCCCCCCTGCGGCCCATGGGCGGTCAGGATGCGGGTGGCATCGATAATGGTCAGATGGCTCTTGAAGTAGGCGTTCACATCGGCCAGCGCAGTATCCAGGTTACGGTGGGTGTAACCCCGGTTTCCGCCCATGATTCCCATGATATTCTTCAACCCCAGAGTCAACTTTGACAAGCCATGATGCTTGGCAATGGGCAGGTTGATGAACACATTGGCGGAAAGCGCCTCCCCGTACAACTCCCACTCCTTCAAAAACTGTCCGTTAAGCTGGATCATCTTGAACCGCTCCGGCTCGATCTGCTTCATTTCCACCTGCTTCATCCCTTTCAAGGCCGCTTCAATGCCACTATTGACATAGCAACGGCGGGGATCGTTACAGGTGTAGTCAAAGACCTTGACCCGTTTGGCTCCGGCAGCAAGGCACTCCTCCACCACCGCCTTCACCACCAGGGGATGGGTGTTGGCAGCCAACTCAACCGGGCGATCCCAGCCGATGTTGGGCTTCACCACCACCACGTCACCGCTTTTGACAAAGCGCTTCATCCCCCCCATGGCATGTAGTACCTTGCGGGTGATTGCCTGGTAATCTTTTCCTTCCGCAACCGCAACCAGCGGCGGCTCCGGTGCTGCCATCAGATGGTTGACCATGGCCGGGGCAAGAAATGCTGCCGCTCCGGCGGATTTAAGAAAGCTGCGACGATCCATGGTATAACTCCTTGTGTACAGGTTGTCATCATTGTACGACAGTCTGGCCAGGTTTCAAGTACGCTGTACGATCCTGTTGAAAGCATGATAATACACACGTACGGTGCTTACAACAATCTCTTCAAGTTAAAATCATACTGCCTTACCCGTTCAGAAACAGTTGTTCCATTATTCAACCACAATTTTTTCACGAGAAAGTGCATTGACACAATCACAAAGCAAAAAAATGTTGCGTTATGACAAGGATACTGATAAACGACGCTTACTATACGACGTTATATTAACAGAATCTTTAAGGAGTAACCATGTCATCCATTCTTGTAGAACTTACGGCAAGCATCGTATCCTCGCACGCAGCATCAGTTGAAATGTCCTCTGACGAACTGTTGCTTGAAATCCAGAAGGTCTATCAGACCCTCAAAAATCTGGATAACGAAACAGCCCAGGATGCCCTTGCTGTCCCCCAGGAAGCGCCGCCGGTAGCCATCAATCCCAAAAAGTCGATTCAGAAGGATCAAATTATCTGCCTGATCTGCGGCAAGGGCGGCTTCAAAACCCTTTCACGCCACCTGAAGCAGGCCCATGACCTGAAGCCGGGGGCATATCGCAAGCAGTTCAAACTTCCTGCCGGTACTCCTCTGGCAGCAAAAAACTATTCCGAAGCCCGTCGTCAGGCAGCCTTAAACAACAACCTGGGTGAGAACCTTGCCAAAGGCAGGGTTGCACGCCTGGAGCGCCTGGCAGCCGAGAAAGCAGCACCCGCAGCAAAGGCTCCCGCCGCAAAGAAAGCTCCTGCGGCAAAGACAGCCAAACCAAAGGCAACACCTGCAAAACCCCGTAAAACTACGGCGCCCAAGGCCTCAAAAAAATAAATCACGCACGGTTAAGAGCAGTACAAACACTACTGCACAATAAATACGACGCCCTCCTCAATCCTGTTCAGTACAGGTAAATTGAGGGGGGCGTTTTTTCGATAAAAACCCAACTTTCAGTTAGAGAGTGGACGCCTGCGGGACTCTATGCCCGGTATGGCTGCCTTTGCCAGACACTATGCAGTGAAGAGGATTTTTCTGGTTGGTCAGCAAGGTATTCCTGTCACGAAAAACCATTTACACAAAATTATTGACAGGCCCCATCACTCTAAGCTGCGTGGTCTAAATTTACTCATGTTTGAATATCTTGAGCTCAAGATCTTTTACCGCTTTAAAATGCTTAACATTCCCACTGCACAGCGGCAGTCCGTTTTCAGTTGCAGTTGCAGCAATTATTGCGTCACCAGCCCTCATTCCAGATGACAAGCCATATTCTTCAACATAGACTAAGGCTCTATGCCCAATATTTTCAGTAAAAGGCAAAACCATAAATCTGAAATCACTCAAGAAACGTTTGATTATTCGTTGTTGCGACTTGTCTCGAGCGCACTGTAACAGTTCCATTGATGTCTGTATTGAAAGATAACGTTCAGAAGCAGCATCAATTAATCGAGCCGCCTTCACATTACCCCGCTGTACCCAAATAAGCACATCCGTGTCAAAAATCATACCGCCCGCCCCTCAATTCCTCCATCACAGCTTCAACTGGCTTATCAGCCTGACGATTCATACCAAAAAAAGGATGGTCAGCAACAGCCCCCGTCGACTTACCGGCCAACGGCATAATAGTGCCTTTGGGTTTTCCGCGATACAGTAAAACAACTTCTTCACCATGATCCAGCGCAGCCAGAATGTCATTTGATTTATAACGAAGATCCACAACTGATGCCTGCATATAAACCCCTTAATGTCTATATTTGATTAGACACATTAGCAATTATAATTATTCATTGCAACTGCCAAAACATTCAAAAAATCACGAGTCCCTGAGCTTGTGATGCACCCAGCCATGATCAAGTGAGATGAACTGGTTGCAATTGAAGTAAAGAGCGGACGCCTGCGGGACTCTATGCCCCGGTATGACTGCCTTTGCCAGACACTATGCAGTAAAGAGGATTTTTCTGGTTGGTCAGCAAGGGATTCCTGTAGAGGAGTTTCTGCAACTTAAGCCTGAACAGTTTTTCTAACCCAGGGGTTCGATGCGGTACAGCCAGAATGCGGGATACAAGCGGATGGCGCAACAATTCACGGAATACAAACTTGCTTCAATACTGAAGCCTCCTAAAAAAAAGCGGGGCGCCAAAGCGCCCCGCTTTTTTGTGTTTATTCAAACAAACTACATTATAGACCAACTACCTTCAGCCATGAGTTCGGAAATACTAGTACCGGCAGGAGCTGCTAGGTCAGCACCTTTACCTACAGTTTTCCAAGTTATAGCTGTACTATCGCTTGAGGTTCCAAAAGCTCTAGTACCACTATTATGTTGCGTCTTAATCGCGTAAGCAGTTGTAGTTGTATTCCACGAAAAATAAACACCAGTTGACAACTTACCAACAGCCGTAGGGCTTGCTGTGGCTACTCCAAGAGCATTAGGAAATATTGTTTTCCCAGCATCGGCAAATACACCAGTTGAACTAGCCGCAAGGTCTGCTGCAAAAGATGTTGTTACTGAAAATGCAACTAATAAAAGTGCAACAATAACTTTTCTCATAATTTTCTCCTTTAAATTTAGGTAGTAATACTACTAGATTAATTATCAATTATTGCGTAGATAAAAGTGCTGGATACACCTGATTGTCAGCCGTGTAAGCTTCCATCCCGGTTTTGATGTTTTTCAAATCACTGGACGCCGCACTGTGGTACGCCTTCTCACGATAGGCCGAGAACTGCGGGATGGCAATAGCTGCCAGGATACCGATGATCGCCACGACGATCAACAGCTCGATCAGTGTGAAGCCTTTTCTGTTCCGAATCTTGTTTAACATAGATTCTTCTCCTTTCGATTATGCCTGTATTCAGGCGGGGTATGTGCGGCATGGGTGGCCGGTGGTTTTTTGATAGTGATCCAGACAATGCAAAACTAACGCCAAAACACAACTGAGAGATAACCATACGAAATCAGGTTTTATTGCACGCTGCTATGGTGGTTCATTATTGCAGAGGTCCATGGTTTGTCAGGGCCGGTGACATTTTTTGTCAGACACTGCTGCTCCCTGTTTCAACTGATTTTTCCAGGGCTATTCCCCGAAGACTTCAGCCAGATCAACAACAAGCTCTCCCAGAAGCGGTACTGCTATCTTATCAGTATCGGCATACCTTTCAGGCACGCCATACTTTCTCTGGTGCAGCTTAAACACCATTACTGTCTTCTCTTCCGGATGCACAATCCAGTATTCCTTCACACCAGATCGCTCATACAGATCAAACTTGACGGTCAGATCCATCTTACCGGTTGATGGAGAAGTAATCTCTATAATCAGATCCGGCGCGCCGTTGCAGCCACGGTCATCAAGCTTTTCCTTGTCGCAGACCACCAGAATGTCCGGCTGCACAACGGTATCAACATAATTGTCACTGGCACCGCTCTGTTCGGCAAGGCGCACATCAAAGGGAGCATCATACACATTACATGGTTTCCCCTTCAAATGCGCATAGAGCAGATAAAACAGCGCACCTGATACTTCCTGGTGAAGTCTCCCCGGTGCCGGGCTCATGGCGTAGGCCACGCCATCGATCAATTCCCACCGTTCTCCTTCGGCCCAGGTAAGATAATCGGCATAACTCCATTTTTGTTCCGACTTTTCAAGCGCGTATCCCATGGCACTCCCCATCTCCGGTTTTCAGGGTTACCCGGCAAAAACCTCGTTAAGATCAATCACCAACTCCCCTAAAATGGCTACTGGAATACGGTCACCATCAGCATACCGTTCCGGCGCGCCGTAGCGGCCATCCAGCAGCTTAAACAGCATTACTGTCTTCTCTTCCGGATGCACAATCCAGTATTCCTTCACACCAGATCGTTCATACAGATCAAACTTGACAGTCAGATCCATCTTACCGGTTGATGGAGAAGTAATCTCTATAATCAGATCCGGCGCGCCGTTGCAGCCACGGTCATCAAGCTTTTCCTTGTCGCAGACAACGACAATGTCCGGCTGAACAACAGTATCGACATAATTGTCGCTGATGTGCCCTTGTTCAGACAAGCGCACATCAAAAGGGGCGGCAAACAACTCACATTTTTTTCCAATAAGGTAGGTATCAATTGTGCGCGTCAGTATTCGTGAAATTCTTTGGTGAGAAATCCCCGGCGCTGGGCTCATGGCGTAGGCAACACCATCTATCAATTCCCATCGCTCTCCTTCCGGCCATGTCAGATAATCGGCATATGTCCATTTCTGCTCTGTCTTGTCTAAAGCGTAACCCATCAGTTTTTCTCCTTCCGGCGCTCGCGACTACTATTTTTTGCCGCCAGTAAAATCAGGATCTTCGCTTAACATTGGCTGGTAGCTTGCGTGAAGTAAGTTACGGCAAGTGTCTCTTGTGTGTCAAGAACCATGCAAACGCATCATGATCAGCCGGAATAACCTTACTACACGCTCCAGCACGCTGTTTTTCCTGGCAAGCATACTAACAACGCTCAGGTCATACTCCATATCGGGCGTAAAAGAGTCATTATGCGCCAGTGAAAATGCCATAGTACCAACAGGAATAGCGGTAAATTCCTTTTCATCAACAATGGTGTGAGTCGCATCAATCCCAAACCCTATATTTGCAATCAAATTGATGCTGGGAACAACCGCCAGCCCTCCCTGGGCAGTACGGGCAAAAGCCCATTGATAGTCCCAGGTGTCAATTCTATTGTCAAAGGCCTGCTGAAATGTTTTTTCCCGCAGGCGCCAGAACCGGTCATTCTGCAAGGTCCTACGGATTCTCTGACGGCAGTCCGGATCATTCCAGAGGCGCATCTCCAGATCGTAATGCCGCCAGGCGCGACGCCACGAAGCCCATCCCCAGACAAAATCATACTGGGCAAAATGGTAGCTTTGCCGGTCGTCCTTCCATCTGCCCAGCAGATTTGTCCCACATATGGTCATTACCCGTTCATCATCTCTGTAGTGGTGCAGCAGTTCCTGACAAAAACGGAAGAATGTGGGATCGGGCAGACAGTCGTCTTCAAGGATAATGGCCTCTTCAACCTGCTCGAACACCCAATCAAGACCGCCAGAAACCCGCATCCTGCACCCCAGATTTTCTTCCGAGTAGTTGCAGAGCAGTTCGCAGGGCCAGTCCACCTGCCCCACAATCCGGCGCACTTCGGCGCATCGCTCCGGATCATCCGGGTGGCCACGGCGTGGCCCGTCCGCCACCACCAGCAATCGCGGCGGACGCGCTTCACGAATTGCGGCAAAGACCCGTGCCGTCAGTTCAGGACGATTGAACACCAGCAAGGCGACAGGTGTGGTCAGGACAAAATCGCTCATCATCTTCCCGCCTGCCTTACAAGTTGTTCATATAACAAAAGCAGCTTCTGTTCCTGCGACGTTTCAGAAAAACAGGTTTCCACCCGCTGTCGGCCAGCAGCTCCCATTGTGCTGCGCAACGGGGAATCACTCAAAAGCGTTTTGATATGATCAGCAAAGCAGGCTGGATCAGCAAGGGGACACACATAACCGGTTTCTCCGTCAATCACCGACTCCGGCATCCCGCCACTATCGGCAACGACACAGGGCAGGCCGTGCGCCATGGCCTCAAGCACGGCAATGCCATGACTTTCCCGGCGGCTGGGCTGCAGATACACTGAAGCCTTTTGGTACCACGATGACGGGGCTTCCACATACCCCGGCATCAGAATCCGCTCTTCCAGGGACAGCTCCCGCACCCTGTGGCGCAGGGATTCCAGCAGTTCACCGTCCCCCAGCCAGACGAACAAGGCGTCCGGATATGCTGACACCACCTGATCGGCAATCTCCAGCCAGAACCAGGGATTCTTGTAATCAACCAGATGGCCCACAGTCAGGATGACCGGCGTGTTGCCACGCTCCGTGCCGCACACGCCAACAGGGCAACTGTTGTGGACAACCTTGATGCGGGCACGGGGTATTCCCATGGTTTCTGTAACAGCATCAGCAGCAGCCCGGGAAACCGTCATAATCCGGTTGTGCAGCATGGCACCAACCCTTAGATAGAGTCTCGGAAGCCAGCAAAAACGCTGTTCAGGAATGCTGTGCAGAATGTACAGCACGGGGACTGGATAGTAGAGCGCAACCGACATCCTTCCCGGGTCAGCGGTTGAGACGACAATCAGGTCAGGACGTGATGCCCGCACCGTCCGCCAGGAAAACAGAAGATCATACACGGGAGTCAGGAACGGAGGTGTTTCGGGTGCGGTGCGGTTCGGAGCGATGGCAAGCTCCACATGGTAGCGTTGCGCAAGGGAGGATAGTACAGCATGACACGGAGCCGCAGGCGTCAGCAATGTTGTCACCATTCCGTTCCGCAGATGCAGCGCCAGAAGCTGATCAAGAAAGCGGGTCGCCCCTCCATGACAAGCCGGTTCCGGGACAACAACCAGCACTCTCATAGGGCTTCCGCCTTCTTTCCGGCAATCATCAGACGCATATCAGCGCAGCGAGTATGCCAACTGCTCCAGACAGGCGGCGGGAAGGTCTTCTCCCGACACACCAGATAGTCCTTTTCAAGCAGAATCTCACAGCCACTCACCAGCCGTGAGCGTATCTGCTCCCATTCAATATGATCTTCCGGATACACATGAATATCACCTTCATCGGCGAGCTTGTTACAACGCAGCCACAGCATGGGTGCCAGGGAGCGCCAGCAGTTTTTTCGTTGCAAAAGACCGGACAGATACTGCCATGGCGACTCCTGTTCCACCTTCTGACGCTCAGCAAGTTCCCGGCAATATTCGCGATAATCCGGCCGTTCCTCCCAGTAAGCAGGACAGACCTCGTGATCGAGGTACATCACACCCCCCGGTTTCAGCACCCGGATAAACTCGTCGACAATGGCCAGATAGTCAGGCACATGGTGCAGCACCGAATAGGTCGCCACCATATCAAAGGACGCATCGTCAAACTGCGACAGATCGCGGCCATTCAGCACAACGCACTGTAATCTCTCCGAGGCGGCGACCGAAGATTCCAACTCCCGCAGACAACCGACGGAAACATCTGAGGCAACAACAGAAAGATTCATCTGCAGCAGATGGCGGGTCAGGTTGCCGGTACCGGCACCGAAGTCCAGGACCTTCGGAATATTCGCTCCTGTTCTGATCTGCTCCGCAACGTGGGTCAGGACATCTCGAATCCTGCCTTGCTCAACCTGATTGAAGATTTCTCCGTGACGGGATTCGTAGAGCGGAGCAATACGGTCATGAACAGCACTGTTGAGGTCGATCTGATCGGTAGCACAGTTATTCATGGAGTTACCCACATCATTTCCGCATCACCCAGGCGCCAAGCGCCCGCAACCGATGCCACGCGGAAGGTTGAACCGTTGACCACAACGGCGACCCCAGGCACCTCCCCAAGGAACATGAAGATGCCCCGGCAAAACGGTCACAGATTGAAAACCAGATTTGCTGGAGCCTGCGGGAAAAACAGGTCGGCGCGTACAAAGCACAACTCCTGTTGGCACGTTCCAGACGGAGCAGCCATGCTTCGGCTCTGTCCAGGTAGTTCCGTTCAGGCGGCAGATCACCGTTCATGATCAGCTCATGCAGCGCCTGTTCCTCCGCCGTTGGTTCTATGCCAAGCTCACGCACGCGCTGCAAGCGCAACGGCGCTGCCGCTGCCTGTTGCTCCCGTGCATGCACCGCGCAAATCTGCCCGGCGCTTACCCGGTACTCCAGCAGCACCTGCGGGATATTGGCGAACTGCATAGAGCGCATGGCCCTCCCCCACAGTTCAAAATCCTCGATGTGCCGGAACTGCGGATCGTATTGCAGGGCATGCTCCCGGAAGAATTCACGGCGCAGCATCACTGACGGATGGGCAACCCCGACCGTATGGAACTGCCAGCAACGGATATCCTCGAATACTTCAGGAAGTTTCCATATCCTTGCATGCTCTTCCGGGAAAAAACGGACCCAGCTGCCGCAGACCCCCACCTGCGGATGGGCATCCATGAAGCGGACCTGACGCTCCAGCCGTTCCGGAAGACTGATGTCATCGGCATCCATGCGGGCGATGTACTCGCCACGGGCCAGTTCAAGCCCGCGGTTGAGTGAGGCCACCAATCCCAGGTTCCTGCCATTACCGACCAAGCGGATACGGGAATCCTTGCATGCTTCGATTATGGCGACGCTGTCATCAGTGGAGCCATCATCAATGATCAGAAATTCAAAATCCCGAAAGGTCTGGCTCAGAATACTCCGCATCGCTTCCGCCATGAACGGCGCAGCGTTATAGACCGGCATCAGCACCGTCACCTTGGGCGAAACTGACGCAGTCATATCCGCTGCCATACCGTTGGCGTCAGATCACTGGTATTGATGGAGGGATCGTTAAACCAGCGCTTCGGCGCAATGACGATCTTGTCCGGATTGTCGGACAACCAAGCCCCCCACCAGCTGAACGAACTATTGGCAATGATATGGTGTCTGCACAGGCTCATCAGGCGCAGATCCTCATGTGGAGTGTCTCCGTTGTGGCTGATATAGCGCACGGGAAAATCCACCTTGAGGTGCTCCGCAACCCACTCCGGCTCATCAGAAAACACAAAAAATACCGTATCATTAGCATATTGCGTCACTATTTCTATAGCTTTAGTGTAATACTCAGCGCCACAGACGCCGTGGGCGGCATTGGTCGTTGCATCACGCACATAATCACCACGGCGGACATGTACCGAGACCGCATTGACGGAGCGAATTTCATCGGCAAGCTCGCGGTTTCTGCCACGTAACGGCTGCTGCACTGTGAACTCCTGCCGGATTGTTCCGGCGCATTCCGCAAAGTAGTGTTCCGACTGCCAGTAGCCTTCCAGATAGACCTTGCCGGGGAGCCGCAGCACCTCGGGGTCAAACTGAAAGAATCGTTCATGGTACATCACGTTGCCGAGGAGCTTTTGCAACACGGAGCAGACAATGCTCCCACAACGGCTGCCCCCCCTGCCGCTCATCAGGGCAGTCTCAAGGGGTGAGGCTTTTGCGGCGGAGATGGCAAAGCAGTCCAGGGCAAACCGGCGGGGGGTATTACCGGTCTGGTCTCCCTCCAGAAACGACAGATCAAGCTTCAAGGGGGTATTGTGCCGCAGCGCGAGGCATCTGGCTGCCGCATACTGGAACATCTGGTTGCCCAGCCCTCCCATTAGTTTGACCATGATCATGACAAAAGCCTCAAGCTGGCTTCCACAGCAGGGTCATGCCGGGCAGACCTAGATTCTGTTCATGCAGCTCATAGCAAGCGCCGGTTTCCCGCAGCATATCCCTGATAGCCCGCCACGGACCGGTATTATAGCCGGAGGCTTCCGGCTGGTACAAGGTGTCGTGCACCAGGATGCTTGCCTGCGGAACCGCCTCAACAATCAGCTGCAGTTCCCGCCGCACCGATGCATAGCTGTGGTCGCCATCCAGAAAAAACAGCGGCCTGACCGGCGTGGCAGCGCTATCCAGAATCGACAGGGCCACGGTACAGCCGTCCCCCTGGTGCAGCCGCACTTGGGGAATGCCGCGCACCAGCCTGCCCCGTTGCTGACCGGGATGCTCCTCATGTGTTGTATGATCGGGAAGATCAATGGAATGAATTTCTGTCGGCAGGGAAAAGGCCCGGCAGATTTCGTGGAATATCCGCGCCGATGCGCCGATGTTGGTGCCCCATTCCAGTATGTGGGTCGGCTTAATGCGGCAGACAGCGGCGGTCATCAACATCTGCTCGTTCAGCGGAAAAGGGTGAACCCCCACATGGGGCAGCAGACGTTCCATCACAAACCGCGAAACCAGCCAGTTATCGATCTCAAATGCGCGACTTTCGTTGCGAACCGGGTCGGTAAACGGTTTGGCAGGGACAAAGTGTTCGATGATGGAGCGAAGGTTCATTGGTTGCCCTCGACAAGCTGGCGATAGAGCATTTCGTATGCAGATGCAATTTTTTCCCAGGTAAAGCGCTCGTGCCAGGCGTTAAAACCGGCCTGCGCCATCGTTGCACGCCGGTCTGCATCCTGTTGCAAAGCAGTGAGTACAGCCACCGAAGCCCTTATATCTGCACGAACGGCGCTGAAATCATCGGCACGGCCCAGCATGATCCGCAGCTTTTCAATGATTCTGGAGGACAAGGAGCCATAGCGTGGCAAGAATGCCGGAGGTGCCGAGGGAAGCAGAAGTCCCGCACCGTCTGACCAGCCGATGATCTCGGCGCTGTTGCCCACATCAGTCACCAAAAACGGGGTTTGTGACGCCATGCTTTCAAACAGCACAATCGGAGAACACTCGATATTTGACGGAAACAGAAACAGGTCTGCCGTCTGATAGGCCGCAACAGTCTCAGCGCGGGACAGGGAGGTGACCATGATCCGTTTTGCAGCAGCCCCAAACTGCGGGCTCCTGTTCATCTGTTCAGCCTTTGTCCGGCAAAGCGCGCCACAGCCGTTTTGCGGCTCATTGCCCACGATCAACAGCGTTGCATTCTCAACAGCGGCCCCACTGAAGATATCCATCGCCTCTTCATGGCCCTTCAAGCCGGTATGGGAGCCGACATGCAGCACCAGAAAATGGTCGGCCGGAATTCCCAGACCGGCTCGAATATCCGGGTACGGCGCCAGAAACTCGTCGGCGGCAGCGCCATTGGGAATTAAAATTGTCTTATTGATGCCGTGTTTGCGGGCAAACTGTCTGTCACGGTAGCTGTCCGACAGGAAAACATTCATATCGTACTGCCGCATGTAGTCCGGCAGTTGCCTGAAGTAATCCCGGTAACGGCGGGAATAAAGCCCAGAAAAACCGGTGGGCACCAACACCTTGCGGCCGGCAATCCGTGGCAATAGCGGCAAGGCGATGTCTGTGGCCCACTGCTGGGCCGCAAAGTTCACGACAACATCAAAGGAGGAGTCAAGCAGGAACCGTTCATACCCGGCCACATTACCTGCAAGCCCGTTGACGGCATTGCCGCTGACTTCGAACGGAATCACCCGCACGCCGTTCAGGCTGGCTTCAGACCTGTCAGGATGCTGTTCCGTGGCCACGGTTACCGAGTGTCCCAGCCCTGCCAGACGCTCGGACAGTTGCCGGACCACTTCGGCCATTCCCCCCGCCGCCGGAGGGTAGCTCTGCACGGTATGGAGGATTTTCAGGGACACAGGACGTTCTTTCCCGGTTCAGCGGCATACCAACGCCAGGTTTCCAGGACCCCCTGTTCAAAACCGACTTCAGGTTTCCAGCCTGTTTCTTGCATCAGCTTGCCGGAATCAAGAATATTGGCCGGTACATCAAAACTGCGTGGCGGCTGCTCGTTGATGGAGGCCTCATAACCATCACCACGGCCGCACGCCGCAACAGCCCGGATCACGTCGGCAGTGGTACGTCCGATACCGCTGCCGATGTTGTAACACTCACCAATCCTGCCCCGTTCCAGAGCCGCAACGATACCGGCAGCCATATCCCGGACATGCAGATAATCCCGGACTACCTTTTCTGATCCATAGGAAAGAATTTCCCGGCCTGTCAGAATGGACGCGGCCACGGTTGCAACCAGCCCCTGCCCCAAAAACGGCTTTTGACCGGGGCCGTAGGCATTGCCGGGGCGGACGCAGAGCACCGGCAGACCGCGCACAGCATGGTACATGAAGGCGTATTTCTCAATGGCCAGTTTGGTAATACCGTAAGGAGAAATAGGGGCTGTAGGAAATCCCTCGTTGATCGGCAGATAGCGTGTGCTGCCATACACGGTACCCCCGGAGGAGACAACCACCATCTTCTCTATTCCTTGAGACATGGCTGTTTCAAAAAGCGTGACAGAAGCCGGAAGGTTGCCCAGAATATCGCTGACCGGATCGTCGAAACTGGTCTTGGGTACGGTGGTATGGGCAAGAGTAATGATCTCATCCGTAGTTCGCAGGGCATCTTTCAGAAAAGTACGGTCACCATAATCTCCAGACAGATAGCGCACTCCGTCCGGCAGAGGATGGACAGGGCTTTGACTTCTGCCGATCACAGTCACGTCCCTGCCTTGCTCCAGGAGGAGAGCCACAACATGGGGACCGATAAACCCGGCACCGCCTATGATGCAACAACAAGCCATTAGTTATCTCTTTAATGAACGTATTGAATCAAACACCGCAATCAGCTTGCCAAGTGGCCCACCAAAACGGCAGATCAAATAATTATAACGAATAGTTCTTAGCCGAAGATCAACTAGTTCCTGTGCAAAAGAAGTATCCAGATTCAAACGCTGTCGGACATTTTCTATGACAACAAAAAACAGATGGGAAATTATTTTAAAACGTGCTTCAGGAGAGACCTGGTAGAAAGCGCCATGCACGAGTGCGGCCAAGTCCCGCGCCAATTTGTATTCATCGCCTCTTCTACTCTCCCATACTAGATTCTCGGCACTTATGTTGACAACTTTTTCTAAAAATGGATTCACGCCCGTCCGGGACATACTTGTTGGAATTTCACGATATATCAGGTGAACTTCCGGAAGATTAGCCACCTCGAAATTCCTTGCAACACGGGACCAGAATTCGTAATCCTCCGGCGGCTGACGCAAACAATCAATACTGTAAAAGCCGACTTTATCAAACACTTCCCTGCGAATCATCACTGAACTGTGAACAAACGGATTATCAAACAAAAGAAAGAATTGTAATGATGCGTTATCAGAAGGATGTTGATGTATCCTATTGGAACTTTTGTCATCTGTGCGTATTTCCGCCCAAGTACCAACCATTCCGCAATTGGCATTATCTAACAGAAATTCGACTTGACGTTCAAATCGTAAAGGAAGAGAAATATCATCTTGGTCATGACGTGCAATAATCTCTCCTCCAGCACGTTCGATTCCAAAATTCAGTGTTGCAGGCAGTCCTTGATTCTTATGGTAGTAGTACCTAATTCTAGAATCATCAAAAGACTCAATTATTTTATCAGAATTATCTGTTGATCCATCGTTAATAATTATTAATTCAAAGTTTCCATACGTCTGACTTAATATACTTTCAATCGATGCGCGGAGGTAGGGTGCCCCATTAAAAACTGGAAGTATTACGCTGATAAAGGGTGTATATTTCATTTAAATATTTTCTTTATAAAGTTTGACAGACTGCATAAAATACTAATTTTGTTTTTTTCTTGATAATATGTATTAGGTAGCTTCGTATAATGGTGTAGTTTTTCAAAAAACTGTCGCCTGTTTGATTCACTTAGAGAGTCAACTATGTAGCTTAGGTGTTTAATTTTATCTGGCCTCACATCATACCATTGTACAAACTCAAAATATCTGATTAACATATCATCAATAACAGATGGTATCTTTACTATTACTGGACCATATTCAGTTGTATATGCTACCTGTATTGAATTTTCAATAATACTTTCAAATAAAGCTGGTTTAATCATTATTTTATTATATTCTGGCAATGTGCCATAAATATCAAATCTAATATCTATTTCGTTATAAATAATAAAATCTACGTGTACATGTTCTTTTTTTATAATGCTTTTTATCTTAATATTATAACCACTGTTAATATAATTATTACCAATAATTAATAAACTACTTACAATATCATCAACAGAATAACAAAAAATGTCAATATCATCTCCTTTTCTATATGACGGAAAAGTATCAGATAACTTTACTATACAATATTTACAATTTTCTATTTTGGAAAATATATTTAGAATGTTTATCATAACTAACCTACTTTTATAATTGACACAATAACATCAGTATTTTTTTGATATTTCAGAATTGCCACTCTATGCAAACCGTCTACAATTGAGTAACAAGAACCTGAAATCTTTTCTACAATTATATAATTAAGTTCAAATGGTGGTGAAAGATATTGAAAAAATTCTTTCAAGATAAGTAGATTCTCCAATGTATGATCATCAGTCAGGTATTTTCCCAAGAAGCGGCTAATATATGTTCTATAAGAATCATAATCACCTAACAAAGCCTTGTAATGTGGTGTTTCATCTATATTTACAAGCTTAATAAAATCATTTTCCTGATTAGACACAACCATACGGCATTTTATGTTAGATATTGGTATTTTTTCAATATCATAACAAATAATATTTTTTACATGGTATGGTGCTTTAAGTGCTAAATGTTCATTATTAAACAAATCAAGTCCATTATATCCCAAACACCTAAGCATGTAATCTGTTTGAACTTGGTTATCAGAAGCGTGAACAACATGATATTCAGTACGCTTCCCATTAATTCTTGGGTTGTAAATATTACGTATTTCTTCTTTAAGCTTTTTTATCGTTACTGATTCAATGTGTCTATACGCTCCATCTCCAAAGTAATCTTCATCTGGAAAAATATTTTCTACAAAAACAAACATAACTTCGCATGGTTTTGTTAATAAATACTCTGTTTTTGCTTTTAAGTGTTCAAATGGTGCATAGTCAAATGAATAAACCAAATGAATAAGTTGTTCCATGGTTTCAGGAGTATGACGTAATATTTTTATAATCCGCAATGAACTACAGCTTCTTATAATACTCAGAATTTGTTTGTAATATTGGAGTCCATGTCCCCAAATAATTAAATAATCGTATCGGTGTTTCGTAATCATTCGTTTGGGTAATAATTCCATTTAAATTTTGACGTAACAGGAAAATCAGACTGTTTTAGATGACTGTCAACTTTACCAGAAATGAAATTTATTCTGATAACAGATGGGACCCAATCTTCAATACAATCATTTCTTAATATAGAAGTATTAATGAAATATTCTCCCAGATTTAGCGGAGGCGAAAGCACCTTACACGTAAATGTATTCAAAGAATTACGAAGGAGTCTAAACTCTTTCTCAAGCATAGCTGTATCACACGATATCAGCCCATAATCGTTATTATCTCTTATACTTAACGACAATCTAACAAACGTATCCTCATTATAGTTATTTTCTATTGTCAACTTAAAACTGACATCGTCACACAATGTATAATTATTCAGGCTGTCTGTACCAGTCGCTTCAATACTTTTCAAAATAATATTTCCCTTGCCAGCTCGGTCTTTTCTTTCACAGACAGGTACATTAGCTGATATTTTATTATCCTGCATATAATTATTTAACACTTGTGAAGAAGGTGCCAACGGACAGTTTTTCCCGGACTTTAAATAGATTGCTTGGTCACAGAGAGCCTTAATCGCCCCCATATTATGACTCACAAATAGTACCGTCCGCCCTTCCCTGCCCACTTCTTCCATCTTACCCAGACATTTCTTCTGAAACTGGGCATCCCCAACCGCCAGCACTTCATCAACAATCAATATTTCCGGTTCAAGATGGGCTGCCACAGCAAAAGCAAGCCGCACATACATGCCGGATGAATAGCGTTTGACCGGCGTATCCAGAAATTTCTCTATCTCAGAGAAGGCAACAATCTCGTCAAATTTCCTGCTGATTTCCTGCCTGCCCATGCCCAGAATAGCGCCATTCAAGTAGATATTTTCCCGGCCGGTCAGTTCAGGATGAAAACCGGTGCCTACTTCAAGCAGACTAGCCACCCTGCCCTTAATCTTCACCCGGCCGGTGGTCGGCTCGGTTATCCGTGAAAGTATCTTCAACAGGGTTGATTTACCCGCGCCATTTCTGCCGATGATACCGATGCGCTCACCTTGCTTGACGTCAAAGGAAACGTCTTTTAAGGCCCAGAAATCTTCAGAGGCGTGTGAAGGGTGAGGGGAGGCTGGTGAATGGTGAATGGTGAATGGTGAAAGAATCTTTTTTCCGAAGGAAGCAATGCCGTTGGTGATGACTTCACGCAGAGAACTGTTGTCTCCTCGCTGCTGGTGGGAAATGGTGTACTTTTTGCCCAGGTTTTCTACGCTGATGACGGTGGACATAACTTGATCAGGGTTGGCCAATTACGGTTTCTACATGCAGCTTTAACTGCTTCAATAGGCCTGCATATCGTGCCGCATCATCCATATCATCGGCTACAACTGCGTACCTTCCCTCAACTGCATAGGGGTTCAATTCAACAAATATATCTATAAACTCTGGTAATACCACGGCATTATCAGAACACGTTGTAATAAGCTTCTGAATGTCATGTACTTTCTCAAAATGCACAGCATTGAATGAAAGCAGCGTCTTCAGATATTTTTCTGCAGCTTGCTGAAGATGAAAAAAAATGATGTCAAGGTCAATACCTTGCTCTTCCAGGCAAAGTGCAAGATTCACCAAGTCCAGATCAGCATCAGCCTTCCTTTTGAAAATCTCAAATTGTCGTGGAAAGCTAGCGGGCATAAAGCACAACTCCCTTTTCATGGATAGTCTTATACACTGATCCGGCTTCATTTTTGTAGAAGTCGTATTCTTCCACGGAAGAGACAATAATGTCTTTCGGCATTTTCACATTTCGAAGGAGTCTGTATGCCTTCACTGCTTCTTTGTGCTTGGAAGGCACCTCTTGCATTATGATAGCCAGATCAAGGTCGCTATCCTGCTGCGGAACACCATAGGCATATGATCCGAAAAGAATAATTTTCAATGGGTTCATTGAAGTAACAACCTTTTGAATTATCTCATTTTTTATATCAGTTGATATCATTATCAAACCCTCCTAGACCACAACTATATCACATCCGCCAGTACCCGCTCGGTTTTCCGGAAATACCACAGACCGGAGAACAAGAGCAATAAAGACAAAACCGTTGAAAGCAGAATACCCGGCCAGTGCAGCTCTGCTCCACCACGCAGAAGCGCCCATCTGAAACCATCGATCACCCCGACCATCGGATTTAAAGCATAAAGCAAACGCCACTGTTCCGGCACGATGCTGCTTGCAAAACCGACCGGTGAAACATACAGCCCAAGTTGCAGTATGAACGGCACCACATAACGAAAATCCCGATACCGGACATTAAGGGCCGCAAACCAGAGACCGGCCCCGGCAACAGGCAGGCATGAAAGCAGCAGAAACAGGGGCAGTGTGAAAATCCGCCAGTCGGGCCAATAGCCGTACCAGAGCATGATGCCAGCCATGATCACCACAGAAATAGCAAAATCAACCAGGGCTACAATAACGCTGCTGACCGGAATGATGATACGAGGAAAGTAGACCTTGGTCAGCAGATTGGCGTTGCCCACCAGCGAACCGGAGCCTTCAGACAGGGCGTTGGCAAAGAAGTTCCAGGGAAGCATGGCGGCAAACACAAGCAGGGGATAAGGGATTTGACCGGAAGGCAGTTTTGCCAGCATGCCAAAGACGACGGTAAAAACAATCATGGTTACCAGAGGCCGGATGACGCTCCAGGCAACACCGATAACCGTCTGCTTGTAACGCACCAGAATATCCCGCCAGACCAGAAACCAGAACAGCTCCCGGTAACGCCAGACATCCCGCCAGTAGTGCAGCACCGGGCGGTTGGGCTCGATGATCAGTTCCGGGCACGAGCTGACCGTTTCTTTCATGACCTGCTCAGCGTTCCTGACAACATGCGCAAAGATGCAAGAGGCAGAAAAAGTTTAAAGTGATTGTCATTAAGCGACAGAAAACCATACTGCAGATAGAAACTTTGAGCCTGCTTGTCTTTAGCATCTACGAAAAACCCAGTAATAGCCCCGGATTCCTGGGAGGTAAGCACCACGCGCCGTATCGCTTCCGCCAGCATAAGCGCTCCATAGCCTCTGCCCTGGCAGTTTGACGACACAGCAAGACGTGCCAGTTTGGCCGCTGGTAATCGTGATGTATTAGGCAGTTTTCTGGTATGTGTTGCTGGCAGGGCGTCTGATTCAACCTCAAGAAACGTCAACGTAAAATATCCCAATATTTTCGGCTTGTTTTCTTCATCAAGCAGAACATAAGTATTTGAGAGACCTTTATCACGATGTTGTCTGGCCGTTTTTTGAAGAAACTCGTTCAGCGCCAGCACACCGCAGTCAAAAGACCTGCGGTCATGGATTTCCGTGAGCGGCTGAAATATCAGCACTTGACCAGCCTGCCATGCCGACGCATGGCTTCCACCAGTTTCTGATTGGGCGGTGGCGGGTTATCCAAAGCATCAAGGAAAATTCGTGCATCCTTTTCTGAAAGCTTCAGCACCTCTTCCCGCTGCAGAATTTCTGTAGCTCTGTCAAGGGCTGTCTGAACGATAAACTGGTTGACACTCGCTCCGTACACAGCAGCCGCCTTCTCGATTATTATACGATTTGAGCGAGGAATACGTGAAACAATCCGGTCATCAGACACTTTGTTTTTTGCTACCACAGCTTGCATAGACACCTCCAGAATCAGTTCTGCTTTTACCTTAAGACAACTGGTGCCAGTTTGGCAACTTCATTTCATACTGATAGCATCCCGCGACGAACTTGACAGCAAAATGAAATCTGTCCCGCTTTAGTATTTTTTGACAGCAGTCCATACAGCTTGACGAGAACTATTAAAAGCACCTAATTTTTTTACTAAGCTGAAGGAAGAGAGAAGTGCATGTACAACTCTATCGCAATGATAAGCGGTATAGTTTTTCTTTCCTTCACATGTTTTATCACGAATTACTAATTCACCAGAGTCAAATCTACGCTGTTCATCACCAGTTAATTCAATACGATACGCTTCGCCATGAAAAGTACTTATAAAAAACCCACCTGGCTTAAGTAGGCGAAAAATTTCATCAATCCATTGTTGATGATGTGCTGCTGAAAGGTGAGTAAACACCGAGTTGCAATAAATTACATCGAAACAACTGTCTTCAATGGGTATAGGGGGAGAAAGCCCATTAACAATAAAGTGGATATTTGAAAAATGCTTCTGGCACCAAGCAATTGATTGAGAGTTGTAATCAGACCCCCAAAGTTCCCAACTGCTGCCATCAGAAGATTTCAGGTGCCTAAGGATACGAGCCGGGCCACATCCCCAATCCAGAATTTTTAACGTTTGTTTCGGTCGCTCTGCAGTAATAATATTTGAAATTTCATTCGCATAAATCTGGCCAGCCGCATAAAATCCATACAAATCACAGTCACCTTGAATGTCATAGATAATCTTTGCGGGTGGGATTGGTATCGTTTTATGTTCATTTCTGAACTTCTTGTTGGATCTGTAGTGTAAACAATACATTCTAAGAAACCAAAAATAATCAGCACAATCCAATAGATACATCTTACGTAATGTAACTGCTAATTTCTGGAGAGGCGTTAAACCCATTATAAACTCCTCATGACTACACTTGAGCGTTCATAATAACATCCGCAATTTCCCTTTTCAGCGCACCTTCTGAACCGGCCGCAAACGGCGCAGCACGGGAAATAGTTTCATTGCACAATACCCTGCAAGGGCGAGGACTGCCCAGATAAAACCATAATTGGTAACAATGATCCGCAATGACTCGGGAAAACAAGGCTGATCGCTCATACCGCCTGGACGGGCATAGGCAACAAAATCAACCGCCCGGACAAAAGCAACTCCGCTTTTCTTCAGCCGCTGGTTGAAATCAAAATCAGCATAGAGTGTGTAGCGGACATTGAACGGCGGTGCCGGATGAAGGCGCTTGTTGATCAGAAGCGCCTGATGATGGAGCGAATTATACAGTTTCAGGTGAAAGTCGCTCCTGGGTATGAAGAGCCCGTTTTCGCCCATCCGGACCGAACCGCAGAGCACGTCAAGGTGTTGGAAACGATTCATATCCGGCAGTGACACGATCCGGTCACCAGCCCCCAGAAACAAAACAAAATTGTCAGCAGGCGTAGCGGCCCACCCCTTGTTCATTGCATCGTACACGCCGCCATCAGGTTCGCTGATCCACCAGCTAATATGCTCTGCATAGCGCTCAATCAGCGCCACCGTGCCATCCGTTGATCCGCCGTCCACAATAAGATGCTCAATATTTGCCACGGGTTTTTGCCTGATAACGCTCTGGATGGTTTCTTCAAGCCAGCCGACGCCGTTCTTGACAACCGTGATGGCCGTTATCCGCGGCGCTGCACTCATGGCCTGCTCTCCAGATCACTACCTCCCCGCAGCATCAGCCCCAGAACCATGACGGCACGTTTCCATCTGCCGCAGAGCAGGCGCAGCAGGAGTTCGGCCACAAGCACCAGGTACACCGTGGGCAGCGCCAGTGGGTAAAACCGCCGGGTAAAGAGGATGCGGTTACGGATGTTGTAGTAATCGCAAATCAGGCTTTTCCGGACCGGATTACTGCTGGTGCCGATGCTGGCCCCCACCTTGTGGTACACGATACTGGCAGGGGCAAAGCCCAGCCAAAATCTGCCCCTGGCCCGCATGGCCCAGTCAAGCTCTTCAAAATAGAGGAAATACTCCTCATTCATCAGCCCAACCTGTTCCAGAAACCGGCGCGACAGCAGCATTGAAGCCCCTTCAACATAGTTCATCCGTTTTTCAGCCAGCTCCCGGTCAATATCAGGCGCATACTGGTAAAATCTGCCATGGTGCCAGGGAAGGCCAAGCCATGAAATATAACGCCCACCACCAAGAACCAGAATGTTTTCGCGCTTTTTGTAGTTGAGTATGGTTGAACCGCAGATGCCGATTGACGGTTCCTCCCGCATCCGGGCCACAAGCCGGGTCAGAGCGTCCGGCTCAAGCACTGTATCGTTGTTCAGGAGCCAGAAATATTCAAAATCGCCCGAGGCCAAACCATACCGCAACCCCACATTATTTCCCCCGGCAAAACCCAGGTTGCTGCCGTTGCGGATCAGAGTTATCGGGGGAACGGCGTCATCTGACGAACCTCCGGCTTCGGCCTCGCTACGGTTGTATTCCGGAGCACGGATGCCCCGCTCTTGTGCCCATGCACTGATACGGCACAGCGAATCATCGCTTGAACCGTTATCACAGACCACAATCCGGTAATCCGGATAGCGCAGGGACAGCAGGCTCTCCAGGCATTCTATGGTGTCACGCCAGCCATTCCAGTTCACCAGAACAATGGCAACCCGGCTCACCGGTAGATACTCCAGACCACCATCCCTACCCAGATCACCCCTATGGCAAACAGCATCCAGTCATGCAGCAGCGACTCGGTGGGGTCTCCCCCCTTGCCGGTGCTGACCCGCAGCAGGTAGCGCAACAGACCAAACAGACACAGGGGAACCGATATGACCAGGTTCGGTTTCTGCAAGGTGTACATGACGTAGGTTACCAGCACCGCCGCACCGGTCAGGTACATGGTTCCGGCAAGGAAACCGTCAGGATAGCGGGCCAGGCTGCTACGGTGCTCTTCGGCGACAGCTCCCCCCAGCGCGCGGACTTCACCCAGACGTTTGCCGGTGCTGAGAAACACAGCCAGCAGAAAGACCGTCAGAAACAGCCAATGGGATATGGGCACCAGAAACAGGTCGCCGCCGGCCTGAAGACGGATCAGAAAACCGCCGGCAATGCAGAAAAGATCAACAACCGGCACCCGTTTCAAAACCAGGGAGTAGCTGAGCGAAAGAACGGCATAGCCCGCCACAAACAGCACCATCCGCACGGAGAGCTGAGCTGCCAGCGCCAGCCCCGCAGTCAGAAGCAGGGCCGCAACTACAGCCGCAGCACGCGGTGTGACCGTGCCGGAGGTAAGAGAGCGCAAGCGTTTTTTTGGATGGTGGCGGTCCCGCTCACGGTCAAGCAGGTCGTTGAAGAGGTACCCGGCGCTGGAAACCAGACAAAAGGCAAAGAAGAGCGGCACTCCCTTGGCAACTATGCCGGGTAGCATCGCCTGGCCAGCCAGAAAGGGCGGAAAGAACAGCATCAGGTTCTTCAACCATTGGGCAGGCCGCAGCATGGTCAGGTACGGGAGGATCATTAATATCGCTGTTCCTGTTTGGTGACATGCCATTTGATCAGGTTATGGCCGATACCGGAGGGAGCCGGTTCGATGCCGCGGATGCGGGATGAAACCACGGGCAGGGCATCGGGGACATAGAGGAATGTGTACGGCTGTTCTTCAGCCAGTATCTCCTGAATGCGGAAGTAGGCCTTTTTACGCTGTTCGATGTCAAAGGTGCCCCTCCCCTCTCCCAGCAGGCGGTCCACTTCGGGGTTGTTGTAGCCGATGAAGTTCAGTTCACCCGGTTTGGTCTTGCTGGAATGCCAGATGTCGTAAATGTCCGGATCCTGGGAGGTCTGCCAGGCCAGCAGCACCACCTCGAAATTCCCCTTGTCAATGAACTCTTTCAGGAATGCCGACCACTCCACGATCCTGATCCGCACGTCAACCCCCACCTGCCGCAGACGTTGCTGGATAATCTGGGCGGTCATCAGCCGCTGCTGGTTGCCCTGGTTGGTGAGAATGGTAAAACGCAGTGGTTTGCCGTCCCTGTGCAGGATGCCATCGGAGCCGGGCTGCCATCCGGCTTCGGCCAGCAGGCGCCTGGCGTAGTCAGGATCAAAGGGAATGTCCTTCACGTTGGGATTATGGGCCCAGCGGCCGGGAATCATCGGCCCGTTGGCTTTCTGGCCCATGCCGAACAGCACCCCCTGAATCAGTTCGTCCTTGTTGATGGCGGCGGTCATGGCCCGGCGTACCCGCTGATCCTTAAACAGGGGATGCCGCAGATTGTAGCCAAGATAGAGATAGCTGTTGGACGGATAGCGGTATTTGTTGAACTGCCTCCTGAAGCGCTCGTTATCAGTCTGTCGGGCGTACTGCACGGGAGTAAGCCCCATCATGTCGACCCCCCCCGCCTTCAGCTCCATGTACATGGTGGAGGTGTCCGGTATCAGTCGGTAGACATAGCGGTCGAAATAGGGCCTGCCTTCAAAATACTCAGGATTGGCCTCCAACACCACTTTCTGTCCCGGCACCCATTCCTTGAACTTGAATGGTCCGGTGCCCACCGGTTTCCGGGCAAGAGGGCTACGGGTGATATCCTGTCCCTCAAGCAGATGGGCCGGCAGAATACCGGTGCCCCAGGAAGCCAGAGCCGGAGCAAAGGGCTTGTGGTAGCGGACAACAACCGTGTGGGGATCAGGCGCGGTGACCGATGCAACCTGTTTGAAGTCTTCGGAGTAGGCGGTGGGTGTTTTGGGGTCGATGATGACCCGGTAGGTGTAGAGCACATCACGGGCGGTGAAGGGGGCGCCGTCATGCCAGGTGACCTTGGGCCGCAGCTTGAAGGTAATGGTCAACCCATCGCGGGCAACCTGAAATGATTCCGCCAGATCCCCCACCAGCACCAGGTTTTTGTCATACTTGACCAGCCCGTTGTAAATCTGTCCCGCCACGCTGTGGGAAGCACTGTCGGAAGCCAGCACCGGGATCAGCGTGGATGCTTCGCCAATGCTTCCTTCAACCAGGGTATCGCCGTAAACCGGAGGAGCGGCAGGCAGCGCCTGAACGGCAGGCGCCACCGGAGCGGATGTTCTCTCTGAACATGCCGTTGTCATGCCTGCCGTAACAATCAGCAGCAGCCACAGTCCTGACAGCAAGCGGCGATGGAAAACCAAGCTCATGGAGCCCCCGATTCGCCCCGCAACAGACGTCGGATCTTGCCGTCCAGTTCTTTTTTGGTCGGATCAATGGATTTGGCCTTTTTATAGTATTTCAGCGCTTTTTTTGCTTCTTTGCGCGCAACATGCACATCACCGAGGTGTTCTGCAATAGTTGGATCATCCGGCACCAGTTCAAACGCTTTTTCAAGATAGCGCAGCGCTTCGTCGTACTTCTTCATCTGGTAGTACACCCAGCCCAGGGTATCCATGAAAAAACCGTCATCAGGCCTGATGGCAAGCGCGCGGTTGGTGTATCCCAGCGCTTCCTCAAGATAGATGCCCATTTCAGCAAAGGTGTACCCCAGGTAATTGAGGGCCTGCGCATCATTGGGATTCAGTTCGATCACTTTTTTCATGCGCTGGATGGATTCGGACTTTTTCCCCACCTTGTCATACAGCACCCCCAGCCTGAACTGAAAGCGGGGTTCATTGGCAAAGCGCCCCTCAACTCCCAGCAGATGGCTCAGCCCCTTCTGGCTCTGGTTGATAGCATCATAGAGGGTTGCCAGCGAGAGGTGCAGCTCAAGAGAGGCGGCATTTGCTGCAATGGCCCGTTGCAGTAACTCCACGGCCTGATCCGGCTTATCCTGTTCCTTGTAAATAAACGCCATCCGACCGACAGCCTCAGGGTACGAATCACTGTCAACAGGAATTTTTGCAAACTGCTCCATGGCCAGATCCAACTGATCCTTTTCCTCAAAAGCCGACCCCAGATAGACACGCAACTGGTGGGCAGCAGGCTCTTTGGCAAGCATCTCGCTAAACAGTTTGATCGCGTCATCGAAGCGCTCAAGTTCCAAATACAACAGCCCAATCTTACGATTATTTTCAGCAGTGCCAAGCCCCATCTCATTCAGGCGCTGAAGGTAGGTCAGCGCTTCCTCATAGCGCCGGTTCTGAATGGTGAGCTGCACCAGCCGGTGCAACAGTGGCGCGCGATTTTCCGCGCTCTCCAGCGCATCCCGGTAGGTGACAATGGCCAGATCAAGTTCTCCCAGAGCTTCATAGGTAATGGCCAGGTCAATTTCTGCCTGGGTCAGGTCAGGACGCAGTTCAAGGGCTTTTTTGTAATATCCGGCGGAATCCTTGAATAGTTTCATCTGGGCATAGGCTTTACCCAGATAATAGTTGCCAAGCGCTGATTCAGGCTGCTGCTTGATCAGATTTTTCAACACGGCAACCGCTTCTTCATATTCAAAGAGACGGATCAGGATGGTGGAAAGATGCAGAACAGCATCTTCCCTGGCGGGATCAAGCTTGACCGCAGTACGCAGATAAGCGGCGGCCTCACGGTCCCTGTTCATGGAAGCCATGATGGTACCGGCCAGCAGATGGGGTTCGCGAAATGTCGGGGCAATCTTTGCGGCCCGCTCAAGAACGGCGAGCGCTTCCTGCACCTTGCCGGTCTTCAGCAGAATGTCAGCTTCAAGGGTGAGTGGATAGGGAGTTGACGGATCAGCGGCGTGTGCCTCCCGGCTGAGCAGGATGGCGCGGTCAGCCTTTCCTTCGCCCCAGGCGATACGGGCCTGGGCATAGAGGCCTAATGCCGTATGGGCATCGGTAAAATCAGCAACGCCGGAAACGGTGGGAGTCTGAGACGCACAGGCTGCCAGAAGACACGCGCACAGAAAAAGATAACAATAGTTCAACATTACGCACCATCCATGACCCTGTGATCGGATATTATCCGTCGAAACGCTACCATAGATTCATGAAAAGCGTCAAACGATTACACAATGCACACCTTGCATGGCAGCGCGGTCAATGGTACTGTTTAATAACCGTTCAAAACGTGCTCCATCCTGCGGAAAGGTGCAACTCATGTGGCAACAGTTCGCCCAAAAGATACTCAATCGTCTGCAACTGCGTGAAGCCTGGGTGATCTTCTTTGTGCTGGGGAATGTGATGATCAATTTTCCCTTTCTGCGGATTTTCAACCAGCCGGTCAGCGTCATCGGGTATCCGGTACTATTTATCTATTTCATGGCCGGTTGGGCCATTTCCATCTTTGTCGTCTATCTTTTCACCCTGACTTTGGACGAGCCGGAAGCAGCTGAACAACAGGAAGAACAGGCCTGAAACCGTGACCTTGAATATCTTCCATGTCGCCACCATCGCCATCGCCTATACCGGCCTGCTGTTTCTGGTTGCCTGGTATGCACGCCGCCGGTGCGACCAGGGACGCAGTATCATCAACACCCCGCTGATCTACTCCCTTTCCATAGCAGTATACTGTACCTCCTGGACCTTCTACGGCAGTGTCGGCAAGGCTGCCACAACCGGTATTGACTTTGTGCTGATCTATCTGGGGCCGACATTGGTTGCCTTCTCATGGTTCTTTCTGCTGCGCCGGATCATCAGGATCAGCAAGGAATCAAACGTCTCCTCCATTGCCGATTTCATAAGCCTGCGCTACGGAAAATCCCAACTGCTGGGATCGCTGGTAACCCTGATCGCCATGTTGGGCATCATGCCGTACATCGCCTTGCAGATAAAAGCGGTTTCCACCTCCTTTGCCCTGGTCAGCGGGGTAACGGCCCGCACCATAGCCATTCCCGGCGCCGAGTCGCCGGTCTCCCTGCCCACCGGATTGATTCTGGCTCTGATCCTCTCAATTTTCGGCGTCATCTTTGGCACCCGCACCCTCTCGTCCACGGAACGCCATGAAGGGCTGATAGCTGCGGTGGCCTTTGAATCGGTGGTAAAACTGATTAGCCTGATGGGGGTGGGGATATTTGTCACCTATGTTCTGTTTGACGGTTTTGAAGACATCTTCAACCGTTTCCGTTTACAGGATCCAGACCATTTCTACCGCCTTTTCACCCTGGACACCAGCGTGGGGACACCCAGCATTCCATCCGCCACCATGCTGATGCTTTCCATGGGGGCCATCATGCTCCTGCCCCGCCAGTTTCATGTCATGGTGGTGGAAAATGCCGATATTTCCCATGTAAAAAAAGCGATGTGGATGTTTCCGACGTACCTGTTCCTGATCAACATCTTCATCATGCCGATCGCCCTGGGCGGGGTGCTGCTGACCGGCGGCACCCAAGGAGCAGATTATTTTGTCATTAGTCTGCCCTTGGCAGCGGGGAACGAACCGGTTGCCCTCCTGGCTTTCCTTGGGGGATTATCAGCGGCAGCAGGCATGGTGATGGTTGAATCCGTAGCAATCTCAACCATGCTGCTGAATCACCTGTTCATGCCGCTGATCATCAGGGTGAAGCCCAAACCCTGGTTCCCTCTGCTGTTGATCAACCTTAAACGCGTTTCCATCTTTCTGGTTGTTTTTCTTGGATATTTTTACTACCGCGTGGTGGGTGACTCCTTCATGCTGGTCAATATGGGATTAATTTCATTTTCCGCTGCCATGCAGTTTCTTCCTGCGCTTTTGGGAGGAGTCTACTGGCGACGCGGCAACAAAACCGGCGCGATCTTTGGCATGTTTCTGGGATTTCTGGTCTGGGGATACACCTTGCTGTTTCCTTCCTTTGTCACGGCAAGCGGCGACCTGACGCTTCTGTTGAAAGGTCCATGGGACTTTCCCCTGCTGCGTCCCACGGCTCTTTTCGGTCTGACCGGCATGGATATGTGGAGCCATTCCCTGTTCTGGAGCATGCTGTTCAATATCGGCGGCTATCTGGTCTGTTCGCTGACCTTCAGCCAGAGCGAAGTTGAAAAGGATCAGGTCAGACGTTTCATAAACCGCTTCGAAATAGAACAACTGGAAGTGCACACCGATATTAAACGACTCTCCAAACCGGTGTCGGTACAGCAGTTTGTGGCGTTGATGGGTAAATTCATCGGCCAGCACGAAGCGCAGAAGGCAATGACAGCCTACCTGAAAGGACGGATGATTGACGAGACGGAAAGCGTTCCGGAGTTTGAGTTGCCCACCATGAAACGCTTCGTTGAACGCACCCTTGCCGGTTCAGTGGGGGCTGCCGCAGCAGGGGCCATTATGGACAGCTATCTGTCGGACATGGGCAGCCGGATGGAATCGGTGTACGACATTTTCAGCACAGTCCGTGCTTCCTTAAGCCAGAGCCGGGAGGCGCTCTATGTCCGCCTGAAGGCATCGGAGATTATCAACCGTACCCTTGACCTGCAGACCATTATGGATGAACTGCTGCAACTGCTGTTGAAAGAGTTCAGGCTTGACTGTGCGCTGATCCAGCTGCGCAAGAACAGCGACCATCCCTTACAGGTCCAGAGCTATCAGGGAGCAAACCGCCGCCCCATCAGTCCAGAACACTGGTATCTGGAAAGTGACGCCTATGTCAGAATGGCCATGGTTGATCAAAAAGCACATTTTTCCAATGACTTGAGCCTGTTAAATGAAATAATACCGGTTGAACGCACCAGGGCGGAAGGGTTTGTTTCATTCGCCCACATACCGATATACCGCGAAGGAGAAGAAAGCCTGGGGGTTCTGTCGGTCTACTCAAAGAGCATCGTCGGCCTGTTCACCGAAGAATTCATCAGCCTGCTCACCAGCCTGTCCGGCCAGTTGGCCCAGACCGCACGTCTGGTGAGCGAAATGGAAGCCAAAGAAAAGGAGCGCCGCGAAAAGGAACAGGCTCAGCTCACCAACGCCCGTGTCATGCGTGACATGGAGATCGCCGAGCAGATTCAGATTTCTCTGCTGCCCGCAGCTCCGCCGGAACTGTTCGGCATTGATCTGGCCGGACGATGCGCACCGGCAGCCCATGTCGGCGGTGACTACTACGATTTCTTCAAACGGGATGATCACACCCTCGACCTGCTGATAGCCGATGTCTCAGGCCACAGTGTGGGAGCCGCCCTGATCATGGCCGAGGTCCGTACCCTGCTGCGGGCCAAGACCGGCAGAATTGCAAGTCCCAGCGCCATCCTGGGAGATCTGAACAGCCAATTGTACGACGATCTGACCAGGGCCGAACTATTTATCACCATGTTTTATGCCCGCTACAACACTGCCACCGGACGGCTGTCCTACGCCAATGCCGGACATAACCTGCCCATACTGTACCGCGACAGTGAAGCGAAGTGCATAGAACTTGACGCCGATGGTCTGGTGCTGGGTGTCCTGCCGTCCGTTGTTTTTGAAGAGAAATTCATATCACTGCAATCCGGCGACACCCTCCTGCTTTACACCGACGGCATCTCCGAAGCAGCAGAGCCGGATGGAGAATTGATGGGACTGGAGCGTATCTACCAGCATTTGGCGGCTGTCAGCGAACTGTCGTCAAACGGTATTGTCAGCTCCTTTTATGAGATGGTGCAGGACTACACCAAAAGCAGCACTTTACAGGATGACGTTTCCATGGTGGTACTGAAGGTAACAACCTGAAGGAGAAAGGAGTATCCGTATGAATCTCAAGCTTGAGGAAAACAATGGCAACACACTGGTACAGGTTCGTGAAGAGCGTCTGGACGCGAACAATGCTGAACTGCTGAAGCAGGAACTGTCCCGGCTGTTTGAGGAGGGTAAAAAAAGAATAGTTGTGGATCTGAAGGATGTCCGCTTCATCGACAGTTCCGGACTTGGAGCCCTGGTTTCAGGCTTCAAGAACGCATCGTCACGCCAGGGAGTGCTCAAACTCTCCGGTCTGCAGAGCCAGGTAAAGTCCATGTTTGAACTGACCAGACTGCATCGGGTGTTCGACATTTACGCCAATGCCGACGAGGCTCTGGAATCCTTTTGAGGCATACCCATGAACAATCAGATCGACATACAGATCAAGGTTCCCAACCAGACCCGCTATTTGAGCCTGATCGGCAACATTGGCGAAGACCTTGCCTCCC
Source organism: Geobacter sp. UBA6151 (assembly GCA_002423105.1). Classification (GTDB taxonomy): domain Bacteria; phylum Desulfobacterota; class Desulfuromonadia; order Geobacterales; family Pseudopelobacteraceae; genus Trichlorobacter. The sequence goes on from DIUT01000027.1 coordinate 148,908, forward strand.
ACCTGCAGGAGTATGAAGGCGACCGGGAGGCGCTGGCATATCATCTTAATCTGGTTCTGACAGAAGCGATGGTCAACGCCATCCGTCACGCCAATGCCAATGACCCGCAGGAAGAGGTGGTCATCAGAATCACCATTTCCGACAAGGAACTGGTGATGCTGGTGTTTGACCATGGACAGGGTTTCGATATCGGCTCCATTGCGGAGCCTGCCTGTCCAGACACGGAGCTGATAGAAGAACATGGCCGGGGACTGTTTATCATGCGCTCATTGATGGATTCGGTGGAGTACCGCAAGGTTGACGGGGGGAATGTACTGAAAATGCGCAAGAAGTTATAACATCTATGGCGGATCACGATACGTCACCAGCTGTCCGCTTGACGTGCGTATCCGCCATTCCCCTTCCCCTTCCTGCCGGGCAGTTTCCTCCAGCAGCGGCACCTTGCCCTTGCCTTCCGGCAGGTCCACCATAAAGTGGGGAATAGCCATGCCGGAGACCTGACCGCGCAGTCCTGCCACCAACTCCATTCCCCGGTGCAGCGGCGTCCGGAAGTGCGCCGTTCCCTGTACCAGATCCATCTGATGCAGATAATAGGGGCGCACCCTGAAACGCAATAACCCGCTGAACAGCTCCTGCAAGACCGTTCCGTCATCATTGACACCCCGCAACAGTACAGTCTGGTTTCCCAGAACGATGCCGACATCTGCCAGCAGTTTGCATGCCTGCGCCGCCTGCGGAGTCAGTTCAACGGGATGATTGAAATGGGTATTCAGGTACAGCGGATGATGTTCCGCCAGCATCCTGCACAACTGCGGTGTAATCCGGCCCGGGTCGGTTACCGGCAGACGGCTGCCGATTCTGATGATTTCCACATGGGGAATTTTGCGCAGCCGTGTGAGCAGGGCATGCAACGTATCATGGGGCAACAGCAGGGGATCGCCGCCGGAAATCACGATATCCCGCAGCGCCGGTGTCGCCGCGATGTAGTCCAGGGCCTGGTCCGCATCAATGCTATCGATTCCACAGCCGATTGAACGCTTGCGCAAGCAGAAGCGGCAGTAGACGGCACACTGCGTGCCGACCAGCAACACCGCACGGTCAGGATAGCGGTGAATCAGTCCCGGCACAGCGCTCAGCCGTTCTTCATGCAGCGGGTCCGGAGATTGCGCAACATCAAAAAGCTCCTGCACAGCAGGAACCGCCTGACGCCAGACCGGGTCATCGGGAGCGGTTATCAGATCGGCATAGTAACGGGAAAGGCGAAATGGAAAACGGGCTGCGACCTGCCTGCGATCATGCAGATCAATGCGGAAGACAGAAGAGAGCTCATCAAGTGAGACAGTTTCATGGCAGGGACTCGACACAGCTCAGCGCACAATAACCTTGATAAACTTGACCAGATAGTCAACCCCGGACCAGACCGTCAGAGCAAGGGCAATCCAGAGAAAAAACATGCCGGCGTTATGCATGGATACCACCAGCAGCGGATGCTCAATACCGAAGAACCAGCGGTACTCGTAGTGCAACAACAGTCCGATAATGGCCGTGATCTGGAAGATGGTCTTGTACTTGCCCAGATCGGAGGCCTGGATCACAATCCCTTCGCTTGAAGCGATACTGCGTAAGCCGGTAATGACAATCTCCCGGGCCAGTATCACCAGCACGATCCAGGCAGGCACGCGATTGAATGGCAGCATCATCACCAGTGCAGCGGTTACCAGCAGTTTATCGGCTATGGGGTCCAGAAACTTGCCGAAGACCGTGACAATTTCCATCCTGCGGGCCAGATACCCATCAAGCCAGTCACTGGCCGAGGCCAGGGCAAAGACTGCGGCAGCCCAGAAACCGGCCTCGCGGGTGGGAGACAGTTGGATAACCACCATCAGCGGAATACAGGCTATTCTGAACAGGGTTACGATATTGGGTGGATTAAGTATGGGAGAATGGGTCGACATTGGCAGTTAGTTGGTTTGCATGTTGGCAAGCACACGGTTCACGTAGGTTCGGGTTTCCTGATAGGGAGGAATGCCGCCATAACGGGCCACCTTTGATAATCCGGCATTATAGGCGGCCAAGGCCAGAGAGACATCCCCCTTGAACGTATCCAGCAAAAATTTGAGATAGCGCACGCCGCCGTCAACATTCTGTTTCGGATCAAAGGTATTTGACACGTTGAGGCTTTTTGCGGTGCCGGGCATCAACTGCATCAGACCGCTTGCCCCGGCACGGGAAACAGCGTGGGGATTGTAGCCGGATTCCGCCTGTATCACTGCCCTGACCAAGGCGGGACTGACCCCGTATTTTGTAGCGCTGGCCTTGATCAGGTGCTCAAACTCCTGCGGATTAACACTGGCGGCTGTTTTGAAACGGGTTCGCAACTGACGGTCCTTGCGCAGATCCTTGAGAAAAATCTTAAACTTCTTGTCTGTTGGAGAATCGGTAAAATGCACCACACCATCTGCGTCTTCATAACGGTAGATGTCGGCACAGACACTATCCGACACGAACAAGCCGGTAAACAGCGTCAGTAAAAATATCACCAACACCGGAAAACCGGCAAAGTATGGGGTGCATCTCCAGAAAAACATAGTTCAATAAGCTCAAAAACCCCGAAAATGTCAAGAATAAAGTGGCGTTATTACAGTATCCGGACAACCGTCAGGAAGACGTGCAGATTGACATTTCTGCGGTGATTCGTTAGAAAGATGATTCTGCAGCAGTACGAAATCGATTATAATTTCAGGCACGCAAACACGTGCATGACAAGGAGCCGATAACCGTGACAGAGTCCCGCGCAACATACAAGGAAGCCGGTGTCGACATAGAAGCCGGCAACAGCTTTGTCCGGAAAATCAAGCCGCTGGTAAAATCAACCTTCCGCCCGGAAGTCATGACCGACATCGGCGGATTTGGCGGGCTGTTTTCCCTGAACACCAGCAAATACAAGAACCCGGTTCTGGTATCCGGGACCGATGGTGTGGGCACCAAGCTCAAACTGGCCTTTCTCGCTGATCGCCATGACACGGTGGGAATTGACCTGGTGGCCATGTGTGTTAACGACATCATCGTCCAGGGGGCCGAACCGCTCTTTTTCCTCGACTATCTGGCCACCGGACGTCTCGATCCGGAAAAGGCTGCCCAGGTGGTATCCGGCATTGCCGATGGCTGCCGTCAGGCAGGCTGCGCGCTGATCGGCGGCGAAACCGCCGAGATGCCGGGTTTTTACGCTGACGGCGAATATGATATTGCCGGTTTTACCGTTGGTGTCGTGGAAAAGGACCAGATTATTGACGGAACCTCCATCAAGGAAAACAACCTGCTGATCGGTATCAGCTCCAGCGGACTGCACAGCAACGGCTACTCACTGGCCCGCAGGATCATCTTTGACCGGATGCGCTGCTCCATCAACGACCCCCTGCCCGGATTGGATGCCACCGTTGCCGAAACCCTGCTTACCCCCACCCGGATCTATGTCAGGTCGATCATGAACCTGCTCAAGGATTTCAAGATTAATGGTATCGCCCATATTACCGGCGGCGGGTTACTGGAAAATGTCCCCCGCGTACTGCCCAGGGGTTGTATTGCCAGAATTCTCCGTGATTCCTGGGAAGCCCCCCCCATTTTCAAGCTTTTGCAGGAAGCCGGAAATGTGGAGCAGACTGAAATGTATCGCACCTTCAACATGGGCATCGGCATGGTACTGGTGGTGCAACCAAAGGATGTGGAGGACATTATATCCCGTCTGCATGGCCTGGGTGAGAAAGCCTGGCTGATCGGTGAAATCAAAAGCACGGGCGACGCCGAGCCCTGTGTGGAGCTGGTCTGATGACCGAAACGCCGGTAAACATCGCAGTTCTGGTATCTGGAAATGGCACCAACTTTCAGGCCATTATCGACGCAATCGAAGCAGGACGCATCGCAAACGGTCGCATCGCCTGTCTGGTCAGTAACCGCCCGGACGCTTTTGCCCTGGAACGGGCAAAGCGGCACAATATCCCCGCACTCATCCTGCAGCACAACGGTTTTGCCAACCGGCAGGCCTATGACACGGCATTGGTGGCTCTGCTGCGTGAACATGGCGTGCATCTGGTGGTGCTGGCCGGTTTCATGAGAATTCTGTCCCCGGTCATGGTGGAGGCGTTTCCCAATGCCATCATGAATATCCACCCTGCGCTGCTACCGTCATTTCCAGGACTGGATGCCCAGCAGCAGGCCCTGGACTATGGCGTGCGCTACAGCGGCTGCACCGTGCATTTCGTGGACTGCGGCACCGATACCGGTCCGGTCATCCTTCAGGCTGTCGTGCCGGTACTGGCGGATGATACGGCAGAAACCCTTTCGCAACGTATCCATGGCGAAGAGCACCGCATCTATTCCGAGGCGGTAAACCTCTTCTGCAGCGGCAGCCTTCAGGTAGTTGGCCGCAGGGTACTGATCAAACCGGCACTTTCTGCTTGACAGCCCTGATACCGGCATGCTAAGAATTTCGCTTCAATTTCATCATGTATCAGCATCCCTTGCTGTAATCATACGGAGGTAGCACGTGGCCCATCACAAGTCGGCAATCAAGCGGATCAAGCAGAACGAAAAGCGTAATGCCCGCAACCGTCATCGCAAATCAACGCTCAAAACCTACATCAAGCGGGTTCGTGAAGCAGTGGAAAACAAGGACAAGGCAGCAGCCCTTGAGGCACTCAAGGCAGTCATTCCGGTTATCGACAAGACCGCCACCAAAGGGGTCATCCATAAATCAACGGCGTCCCGCAACGTTTCCCGCCTGACAAAGCTGGTAAATACGCTGGGCTAGCAGCAACACTCACGCATCATGCAACAGGGCCACCGCTGTAAAGGGGTGGCCCTGTTTTTTCATAACACTCTGTTTTTCGTTTATCAGGAAACCGGGCGTACAAAGATCTCCCGTGCCAATGCTGCATCTATGGCAAATTCAGAGAAACCAACCCGGAAGATGTATGACGGGAAGGACTGCACCAGCTTGATCTTGTTGCCCGGCAATACCCCCATGGCCATCAGCTTCTGCATTTTAGTGCTGTCGCCGGTCTGGATGTAGGCGATCTCCCCCTCCTGACCGGAGCGGCACTCGGTCAGCGGCACCACCCCGCGGTCCCCGGCATGGCGGGCTGCAGAACAGCATTCCCCCGCAGGAATCGGCTTGCCATGGGGACAGGTTTCAGGGTGGTTCAGCATGGTGCAGAGCTTGACGTCAACCCCCGCGTTCAACAGGTGTTCAAATTCGCAGGCCTTGTTGTCCCCCTCTTCCCCCTTGATGTTGAAGACATCCATCATGAGGCGCTCCGCCAGACGGTGACGGCGGATGGTTATGCGCCCCTGTTCCCGGCCTTCCGGCCTGAAATAAAGCATTCCCTGACGAATCTCCACCAGGGTGTTGGCGGTCAACTCCCGGCAGGCAGGATCATCGGCAGATACGCCCATCTTTTCGGGATCGTAAAACGCGCCCCCTTCCTCCTCCACGGAAATCCACATCGCCTCAAGGATCTCTTCCGCTTTTTCAGACAGTTTCATGGTCACTGCTCCTTTTGAGACTTATTTTTCGATAGCATATTTTTCAGGCGTTTGACAAAGTCAGGTTCCGGCAGGTTCTTGTAGCCGCAACGGGGACAATGGATACCACGGCAACCGCCACCGCAGGCACCGCATCCCGGCTGCGTTCCTTCCGATTCTTCAAATTCATGTCCGCAGAATGTGCATTTCATGCATCAGGGTCCAGGGGCCAGGGGCCGGGGTCCAGAGAAATCATGCCAGAATACCGGTAGTAAGCAAAGTTTTGTTCAACAGATAGCCGGTCCCGAAGGCCAGCAAGCTGACAAAGGCAAAAATGGCAAGCGAAACCTTCCAGCCCCGCTCCTTCTGCATCATTAGAAACTGAGCCACACAGGGGATAAACAGGGTAAGCGTCACCGCGGCAACCGTCAACTGGCGGCCATCCAGCAGGCCTTTGGTTTGCAGATCATACAACCCGGCAGCGCCGTAGTCCCGGCGGAAGAAACCGAAGATAAAGGCCACCGCCGCATCTCCCGGCAAGCCCAGGGCGTTCATCAGGGGAGTCATGGCAGCCACCAGCTTCTCAAAGGTATGGGTGATCTTGCCCAGCCAGAGCACCACCGAAGCCACGACAAAAAGCGGCAAAATTTCCAGAAAGTACCACTGCATGCGGGTATAGGTTTTGGTCAATACATTGGAGAGCTGCGGCATACGCATCGGCGGCAGTTCCATGTAAAACATGGGGGTCTCGCCCGGCATCAGGCGCGCCGCAATCACTCCCACCACCAGGAAAAGCAGGGTCATCATGCCTGCCCACACCAGGAGAGCGCCAGGCGTCTTGGAAAGCAGGGCAATGATCACTCCCAACTGTGCCGAACAGGGAATCGCCAGGGCCAGCAGCAAGGTGGCCAGTATCCGTTCCCGCACCGTTTCCAGGGTTCTCGTAACCATGGTGGCCATGGTGCTGCAACCAAAGCCCAGCACCATCGGAATCACGGCGCGCCCGCTCAGGCCGAACAGCTTGAATATCCGGTCCACTAAAAGCGCCAGGCGCGGGAAATAGCCGGTATCCTCCAGCAGGGAGAAGAACAGGAAAAAGGTGGCCACAATCGGCAGGATGATGCCCACGGCATAACGCAGCCCCAGGGTGATCACCCCGTATTCACCAACCAGCAGTTCCTGAATAGCCCACCAGGGGATCAGGCCATTGACAACGCCGGTAATCCAGGGGTTAAAGAACTCCTCGAACAACGTTCCTTCCAGAAAATCCACCAGCGTGCCCGCGCCGAAATCACCCACAAATTTGTAGAGACCAAAATAGAGGGTCATCAACAGCAGCGGGACTCCGGTCATCGGGCGGACCGCCAAGGTGGACAAGCGTTCGCCCCAGGTTTTGCGTTCAGTGAGCGGCAGGGTGATCACTCCCTGTACCAGACGCTTGACCACCTCCTTGCGTTCCATGGAAAGGTCCAGGTGAAATGACTCGCGGCGTTCAAAGGCGATCTCCCGCACCTTCTGCCGGATCTGTTCTGCTTGTTCCCCTTCCCGGGACAACACCATCTCCATCACTTCCTCGTCACCCTGCAACATCAACAGAGCCAGGGCACGGCGGGTCAGCACATATTCCCCGCGCAAAAGCCCCACCAGTTGTGCAATATCGTTCTCCAGGAGACGGCTGTAAACAACCGGCATTCCGCAACTTCGGCCAACCCCGGCAATGGCCGTTCTGATCTCCTCAAGGCCCCGCTTGCGGGCCGTGGCTGCAGAAATCACCGGAATTCCCAAACGCTGCTGCAACAGGGCCAGGTCAAAGGAGAGCCCCATCCGCTCGGCCTCATCCATGATGTTGACCACCAGCACCACCGGCAGGCCCGCCTCGATCAACTGCACCGTCATGGTCAGCATCCGCTCCAGGTTGCGGGCATCCAGTACATGCAAAACCAGGTCCGGTCGTTCTTTCAGCAGTATCTCCCGCGCCACCCGCTCTTCTTCGGTGATGGTATGCAGCGTGTACATGCCCGGCGTATCGATTACTTCCCACTCCTGTTCCCGGATCAGCGCCCTGCCCCGCGACACTTCCACCGAGGTGCCGGGATAATTGGAAACCGTTACGTAACTTCCGGTAAGAGCGTTAAACAGCACACTTTTACCAACATTGGGATTACCCACCAGGGCGACCCGTTTCAACGGTGATTGCTGCTGTATGACGTCAGTATCTGAATTCATTTCAACCTGTTCCCTGTTCTTGATATTCATTCTCATGCATCCGACAAAAAAACAACCTACCCGGCAGTGCCTCCCCGACAGATGGGGCACAGACCAAACAGGTCCATGCGATGACTGGTTATGCTGAAACCATGCCGTCCGGCAATCTCCTGCTGCAACTTTTCAATAGTTTCATCCTCAAACTCGACAATGGCACCGCAACCGGTACAGATCAGGTGATCATGGTGCTCACCGGCCAGCTGGTGTTCGTATCTGGCCTGACCGTTTTTCAGGGTCAACTCACGGGCAATGCCGGCCTCAGCCAACAACTTCATGGTACGGTACACGGTGGCGAAACCGATACCCGGATGGGAGGATTTCACTTTCAAGTACAGTTCCTCAACACTCAAGTGCTGACGGGTCGCCAGAAAGACATCCAGAATAACATCCCGCTGGCGGGTGGAACGCAACCCCTGCTTTGCCGCATACGCATTGAACGCTTTCTTTTTTTCCAGAATCATGGCAACCTCACCAAAATGATATTGGTTATCAAGTACACAGTTTTCTTTTTCCGGTCAAGGAAATTCCGACACGGTGCGCCGGACTAAAAAATATTTCCGTGGCAATAACAAGCAAGATGCCGTATAAAATAGGGGCAAAATGCCCTGAATGGTTCCGCTGTATCATCCGGATTTACCAGGAACAGGAGCTTACCCTTGAACCACCTCCACCGCTGTTCCCTTCCTTTTGACTATCGCACTGTCACCTATATTTGTTTAGCATTCCCACGATGTCCGGAATATTTTCCTGTGACCATCAGCAATCAACGGCAGATGGCCCACAACGATACGACATCATACCTACAATGGTGGTAAGAAGCGCCACTGACAACATGCACCAGGGAGGAACCATGGAGAACAACAGCAGGAGAACATTTCTCGGACTGTGCCTGGGGGGACTGGCGGTCGGTGCGGCAGCCTCGGCAACCTATCCGTTGTATCGCTACCTTGCGCCACGGCAAGCTGATACAAACGCCGGAAAAGTGGTGATCCCGGAAAAGGATGTCCCCTTGGGAGAAGCAAAGTTCTTTGAATTCGCCGGAGCAGCCGCCGTGCTGGTGCGAACAACAAAGGGAGAACTGATAGCGCTTTCCGCCGTCTGCACCCACCTGGGCTGTATTGTACAATGGGAAAAAGACAAGCAGAGTTTCCTCTGTCCGTGCCATGCCGGATACTATACCGCCGAAGGTACGGTGATTTCCGGACCACCGCCCAGGCCACTGCCCAAGCTTCCGGTAAGTGTGGCTGATGGTTCAATAACCATAGGCTGACCCAGAACGCATCCGCTTATACATTCATCGCTCCGAGGAGGCTGCATGAATCTGCTCAAAAAACTGTTCGATTGGATCGAGGTCCGCGTCGGCGCCAGTGAATTGGTGGAAAAACAATTGACCGGCTATCTGCTGCCCCGCAACATTAACGCCTGGTATTCCCTGGGCAGTGTACTGTTATTCATATTTGTGCTGCAGGTCGTAACCGGCATTCTGCTTCTGATCTACTACGTACCAGATGCTGAAAAAGCTTACAGTAGCGTGTCACATATCATGAACAACGTCCCGTATGGCTGGATGATCCGCATGTTCCATGCCGTTGGCTCAAACATGATGGTGCTGGTACTGTTGCTGCATATGATTTCAGTGCTGTTCATGGGCAGCTACAAGAAGCCTCGGGAACTTAACTGGCTCACCGGTTTTATGCTGCTGACCCTGGTACAGGGGATATCATTGACCGGGTATCTGCTCCCCTGGAGTCAGCTTTCCTTCTGGGCTACCACCGTGGCCACCAACAGCGCCAACGCCATTCCGGTCATTGGCCCACACCTGGTTGAATTCCTGCGGGGGGGCAAGCTGGTGGGAGCGCATACCCTGGGGCGTTTCTTCGCCCTGCACGTGGCGGTCATACCGGTGGCCATCGCCGGTCTGATCGGCGCCCATCTGTTTTTCCTGAAGCGGACCGGTGTTTCAACGCCCCCCTTTGGCCAAAAAGAAACCGGCAACCAATGGCAGGGTGACAGCTACCGGCACGAAGACCATCCGGGCGGTATTCCTTTCTTCCCCAACTTCATGCTGGAGGATCTCAGGTCGATCTCAATCTATCTGGCACTGTTTTTTGCGGTTGTCTTCTTCAATCCGTATCTGTTTTTCCCTTCATCCGCCTTTGTTCCGGCCAACCCTTACGTAACTCCTGCCCACATCAAGCCGGAGTGGTATTTTCTGGCCAACTACCAGATTCTGAAGATTTTCCCCAATGAACTTATCGGCCTTGCCGTGCAGGGAGCAGCCATGACCTTCCTGGCGCTTCTGCCGTTCATTGACCGCGGCAAGGAAAAACATCCCCTGAAACGACCGCTCTTCCTGGCCTGCACCGTTATAGGGCTACTGGTCTGGCTGGCGCTGACCGTCTGGGGGCACTACTCATGAGAAACGGAAATATTTCAAGGGGGTTGACAATGCTCGCATGGTTTTTCAGCGGAGCGTTTCTGATAGGAGTAGTTCTGTTCCAGCCAATTCCTGCTGTTTCGGCTGAAACCACGGATACTGTCTGTTATGAATGCCACGGCAACATGCCGGGCACGTTGGGTGAACCGGTCAAACTCTGGCGCAGCAGTATCCATGCAGAAAACGGCATAAGCTGCCACTCCTGTCATGGTGGCGATTCCAAGGATATGGCCAATGCCATGAGCCGGGACCGAGGTTTTCTGGGCGTGCCAAAGGAAAAGGATATTCCGGCGTTCTGCGGCCGCTGCCATGTGGGGGTACTGAAAGACTTCAAGGCCAGCGCCCATGGTCGGGCACTGGGCAAAGGCGGGCCCACCTGTGTCAGCTGCCACGGCAATCATCACGTACTCAAGGCCTCACTGGAATTGATTAACGAAAAATCCTGCTCCCGTTGTCACAGCTATGACCGGGCAAAGGTGATCAAAACGGCCATGCAGGATACGGAAAAACTGATTGTTGACATCGAGGGCAGGATCGCTGCTTACAAGAAGATCGGCGCTGATATCGACCGTCTGGAAAAGGGACTGTTCGCAGTTCGCAACCATTTCCATTCGCTTTTCCACAACGTTGATGTGGAAAAGGTCAAGAAAGAAGCCAGCCAGATACAGTCCGATCTGAAAAAACTGGAAGAGACCCTGGCAAAAATGGACCGGACTCAGCAACGGCGCAAGATAGCCGGAGTCGTAACCGTGGCGGTGGCACTTTTGGCCGCCCTGCTTTTCCATTTGCTGGGTAAGACATTCAAACACGAAAAAGACGTGTAAGGGCGAAGCAGGGTTTCACCTGCTTTGCCCCTACGTTTAAAATATCACGCGTTTTCAAGGAAAATAACAATGCGTTATCTCCGTTTTTTTCTGGCGGCATGCTGCCTGCTGTTATCCCCAACGTTTGCCAAGGCCGCCGAAAAACCTGCCGACCATCAGCACCATGCCGCACCCACTCAACAGGAGCCAAGCGGTGAGATCGGCCTGGATGAGCGTCTTGGCTCCAAGATCGATTCGGACGCGGTCTTCCGTGATGAAAATGGTAAAACAGTGCGTCTGGGCGACCTGATCAATGGCCCCACCATCATCCTGCCGGTCTATTATACCTGCACCAATGTCTGCAACTACATGCAGGGCGGTCTGGCCAGAATACTGCCGGCCCTGAAGAACAAACCGGGTACGGACTACCGGGTCATCTCCATCAGCTTTGATCCCGCTGAATCCCAGGAGCAGGCCGCCCGCACCAGAAAGATGTACCACACCGCCATAAACGCCCCGTTCCCTGAAGAGGGCTGGCGCTTTCTGACCGGCGCCCCTGAGAATATCCGCCGTTTCACCGACTCCATCGGCTACCGTTACAAACAGCAGGGACGGGATTTTATTCATCCGGTGGCCAGCCTGATCGTTGCCGGTGACGGCACCATTGTGCGCTATCTGTACGGCACCACCTTTCTGGCCAAGGATTTAAGTCTGGCGCTGCTGGAAGCCCGCGAAGGCAAGGTGGGCACCACCATCCGCAAGGTTGTGGACTTCTGCTTCACCTTTGATCCCGAAGGAAAGACCTACGTGTTCAACATTCTGAGAGTCAGCGCAACGGTTGTTATTCTGAGCGCCGGAGGATTTCTGCTGTTTCTGATGCTGAGCAGCAAGCGACGGAAACCTGCACCAAAATCGGAGGATGTATGAGTATCACTCTGCAGGAACAACCCACGACGGATCGGGGATTCTGGAACGATACCGGCAAAACCGGCATCGGCTCCTGGATTTTCTCCACCGACCATAAACGGATCGGGCTGTTGTATTTCTACTCTGTGCTGGGCTTCTTCCTGGTGGGTGTGGTGTTGGGGCTGCTACTGCGTCTGGAACTGATGGCCCCCGGACGAGATCTCATGTCGGCCCAGACCTATAATGCCCTCTTTACCGTCCATGGCGTGGTGATGATCTTCCTCTTCATCATCCCCGGCATACCGGGAGCCTTTGGCAACATGGTCATGCCGATCCAGATCGGCGCTGCGGATGTCTCGTTTCCTCGGCTGAACCTCTTTTCCTGGTGGCTGTATGTCATCGGCACCGTCCTGGTGCTGCTTTCACTTTTCACCGGGGGCGGCGCGCCGGACACCGGCTGGACTTTTTACGTCCCCTTCAGCGCCCGGACCGGCACCAACGTTTCCCTGGCCCTGTTCGGCGTCTTCATCTTAGGTTTTTCTTCCATCCTGACCGGACTCAACTTCGTTACCACCATCCACCGTCTGCGGGCCGAGGGGATGACCTGGAGCCGCATCCCGCTCTTCACCTGGTCGCTGTACGCCACGGCCTGGGTACAGATCCTGGCAACGCCGATCCTGGGTATCACCCTGGTGCTGGTCATCGCCGAACGGATGCTGGGTACCGGCCTGTTCGATGCCGCCCGCGGCGGGGACCCGATCATGTTCCAGCATCTCTTCTGGATATACTCCCATCCGGCGGTCTACATCATGATCCTGCCAGCCATGGGGATCATCTCCGAAATCATCCCGGTCTTCTCCCGCAAACCGATTTTCGGCTACAAAATGATCGCCTTCTCCAGCCTGGCAATTGCCGCAGCCGGTTCACTGGTCTGGGGCCACCACATGTTCACCAGCGGCATGAGCGACACCGCCGTGCTGGTTTTCTCCTTCCTGACCTTCATCGTGGCCATCCCGTCGGCCATCAAGGTCTTCAACTGGGTCTCCACTCTCTATCGCGGCTCCATCAGCCTTGACCCGCCGATGCTCTTTGCCCTGACCTTCATCCTGCTTTTCTCCATCGGCGGACTGACCGGCCTGATCCTCGGCGCTGCCGCCACCGACGTACATGTACACGACACCTATTTCGTGGTGGGACATTTCCATTACGTCATGTTCGGCGGCACCGGTTTCGCCTTTTTTGCCGCCATGCATTACTGGTTGCCCAAATTTTACGGCCGTACCTACAAAACACGACCGGCGGTCATCGCCTGGGGACTGATGTTCGTCGGCTTCAACCTGCTCTATTTTTCGATGAAGGTGCTGGGCATGCAGGGTATGCCCCGCCGCTATTACGACTATCTGCCGGAATTCGCCAACCTGAACATGGTGGCAACCGTCGGCAGCTGGATACTGGCCATCGGCCTGGTACTGATGCTGGTCAACCTTTTCAAGGGACTGTTCAAGGGAGCGCCCTTCACCGGCAACCCCTGGGGCGGCGCCACCCTGGAATGGAGCACCCCTACCCCGCCGCCCACCCTGAACTTCATCACCGAACCGGTCGTCACCCACGGACCCTACGACTACACGGCCCTCAAACATGACGTCCGGGAAGCGGATTCCGGAGTGACGCCATGACCCACGCACCCCACAAGGATTACAGCGGGGCCAAGCTCGGCATGTGGCTGTTTCTCTTTACCGAACTGTTGCTGTTCGGCGGCCTGTTCGTGCTGTATGCCGTGTATCTCGCCCGCTATCCTCAGGAGTTCGCCAGCGGAGGACATCAACTGAATGTCGTCCTGGGCTGCATCAACACCCTGATCCTGCTGACCAGCAGCCTGTGTGCCGCCATGGCGGTGACGGCAATCCAGCAGGACAACCGGCAGCTGACCCTGCGCCTGCTCGGCGGAACCATTCTCTGCGCAGCCGGTTTCATGGTGATCAAGTATGTTGAGTGGAGCGCCAAGATTCACCATGGCATCTATCCCGGTTCCGCCAGGCTTGTGGAAGGGCCGCCGGGAGAGTCGATCTTCTTCAGCCTCTACTACATGAGCACCGGCATCCACGGTCTGCATGTCCTGATCGGCGCCACGCTGCTGGCCTGGATTGCCTGGAAGGTAAGGAACGGCAGCATTACCCGTACTGATTTTGTCATCCTGGAAAATGGAGCACTGTACTGGCATCTGGTAGACCTGATCTGGATCTTCATCTTCCCGCTGTATTATCTCATGCTGTAAGGAGTGTGCCGTGACCACGCATTCAGATGAACATCACATCATAAGCTACCGGAAGCTGACCGGCATCTGGCTGATATTGCTGGTTCTTACCGCTCTGACGGTTGCCATCACCCGCATCGACCTGGGCGGGTTCAAGGTGGCAGGCGCACTGACCATTGCCTGTATCAAAGCCGGGCTGGTAATCGCCTTTTTCATGCATATGAAGTATGAAAACCGGCTTTTACAGATTCTGCTGTTCGTGGCCGTGGTTACACTGGCAATCTTTATCGGATTCACCTTCTTTGATGTGCTCTACCGTTAAGGAGTCGCCGTGAAGACAACCTATTTGACAACCAACGAGGCGATCGATCCGGTCTTCATCTTTATTTTCGGCGCCAGTCTGGTCCTGTTGCTGGGTATAACAGCGGTCATGGTCTATTTTGTGATCCGCTACCGCCGTTCCCGTTCGCCGGAGCCGACCTCAACAGCGGACGGCAACCTGTGGCTGGAGATTGTCTGGACCGTGCTTCCAACGCTGCTGGTGCTGGCCATGTTCTATTACGGCTGGGCCGGTTATCTGGCACTGCGTAATGTTCCGGAAGGGGCAATGGAAGTAAACGCCACAGCCCGCATGTGGTCCTGGAACTTTGCCTATCCCGGTGGCCGCAGCGGTACGAAACTGTATGTACCGGCAGGCAAACCGATCAAGGTAAACCTGACCTCCGTTGATGTCCTGCATGGCTTTTATATTCCGGCGTTCCGGGTCAAGCGGGATATCGTACCGGGAATGACCAACCATGTCTGGTTCACCGCCACCAAACCCGGCTCCTACGACATTTTCTGCTCTTCATACTGCGGCACCGGTCACTCAGCCATGATCACCACCGTAGAAGCGCTGCCTGAAGCCGAGTTTGCCGCCTGGTTGAAGGAAGGAGCAGCAGGGGAAGGTGCTGCTCATCCCGGCCTGGCGCTGCTGGAACAGCACGGCTGCCTGGGCTGCCATTCAACCGATGGATCACTCAAAATCGGCCCCAGCTTCAAGAATATCTGGGGCAGAAAAACCATCGTGCAGAGCGGCGCTGCCGATCGGACCATTACCGTGGATGAGGCCTACCTGAAGCGGGCCATCATGGAGCCGAACGCTGATGTGGTTAAAGGCTTCGCTCCTGCCATGCCTCCCTACCAGTTGAAGCAAGACGAATTGAACGCCATGATCGGGTATCTGCGTGGCGACACGGTGGCAGTAGCACCAAAAATCGACGGAAAAACGCTGGCACAGGAAAAAGGATGTCTTGCCTGTCATTCCCTGGATGGCAGCAAAGGAGTCGGCCCGACTCTGAAAGGGCTGTACGGCTCACAGGTCAAGGTGACAAAAGGCGGAAAACTGCTGTCGATTACGGCGGATGCCGCTTTTCTGAAGGAATCGATCAAGGAACCCGGTGCGACCGTTGTGGAAGGATACCAGCCCACCATGCCCCCCTACCCTGATCTCTCGGACGCTGAAATGAATGCAGTGCTGAAATGGCTGGAAGAACTGAAGTGACCGGCAGACTGCTACAACTGCTGCGCTGGCGGCTGACACTCATGAACGGGTTTGCCGCCCTTGGCGGGTATCTGCTCTATCCTGCCAAAGCTGACGCAGCGCAATTGCTGGCGGCTTTCGGTGGAACAGCCTTGCTGGCTGCCGCCGGGTCAGCAGCTAACCAGGCACTGGAACGGGATATCGACCGCCTGATGGAGCGGACCCGCAGGCGCCCCGTTGCCCGGGGAAGCCTGACCCCGGAAATGGCGCTTGCCACAGGAGGCCTGCTCGCCGTTCTCGGCCTGCTCTGGCTTGGCGTCCTTGGCAGTCCCGGTGCGGCGCTGCTGGGCATTGCAGCACTGCTATGGTATCTGGTAGTGTACACACCACTCAAACGCCGGACCTCTCTTGCGCTTCCCATCGGCGCCGTCTGCGGCGCCGTTCCACCACTGATGGGCTGGAGCATTGCCGGAGGATTGCCGGGCGATCACCGGATCATGCTGCTGGCCGGGGTCATGTACCTCTGGCAGATTCCGCACTTCTGGTTGCTCCAGCGGCGACATTGCAGCGATTACCAGAGCGCCGGTATCCCGCTGTGCCCTATCGGCAGCGGAAGTAACCCCACGCCGCTGCTCACACTCTGGATTATCGCTCTGGTGGCGGCAGCCATGCTCTTGCCGGTCTTCGGCATTATCGCCCCCCAACGGGCCGCCTGGTACGCAGTTGTGCTGCTCTCCATGATTCTGATGCTGGCGCTGCGTTCAGACAAGCTACTCTTCACCAGCCTCAATCTGTTTCCGCTGCTGATCCTCCTGGCCGTCTGGCCGTAAGCATTGCATGACTGCCGCAAGAACTTCATCCACAGAAATCTCCCCCATGCAGCAAGCGTTATCCGGACATGGCGGAATTGTTCCAAAGTGCGAGCAGGGCGCACAGCCCGGATCATGCCTGACAACAATCCGACCACTTCCACGGGGAGCCCATTTTTGAGGATTGCTTGGCCCGAACAGTGCAACCACCGATATCTTCAGCAAGGCAGCAGCATGCAACAGACCACTGTCCCCGGTTATGAGCAGTGAGCTTCGCGCAAGAACGGCCATGGTCACCGCAAGCGAAGTACGCCCGGCACAATTGATTCCTGCCCCTGCCCCTGCAATAATTTGCTCGCCTAGCGTCACTTCCCCCGGGCCGCCAACAACAACCGGCGGATAGCCGCAATCTGCGGCAGCTTTGGCTATGGTCATGAACCGCTCAGCAGGCCAGCGTTTTTCAGGAACAGACGCGCCGGGAAAAATAGCCACCAGTTGCTTTCCGGCCATTGGCGCAAGCAGTCCGGCAGCCTGCTCCCGTGCGGCCTCCGGCAACTGCAGATACTCGCCATCCCCAATCGGAGTATTGCCACACCCCAACGGCTCCAGCAATGCCTGAAACATCAGCAGCTCGTACCGGCCGGTATCATAGGTCACGACATCGGTCAGAAGCCGGTCCCGGCCATTGCCTGAAAAACCTATATGCCGGGACGGGCAGAGCAGACGCGCCACCACGGCAGAGAGGCAATACCATTGTTCCGTGTCGATAATCAGATCAAAACGGCGGCGAAACAGACGCACCAACTCCCCTGGCAGATCATACCTCCAGACGGTTGCCACCGCAGGAGACAAGCGAAACACCCCGGCATTTCTCTGTTCTGCAAGAACATCAATCACAGCACAGGGATAGCAGTTCGACAGACGGGCAAGCACCGGCAACAGCAGCAGCGCGTCACCGATGCCGCCAGGCCTGATGATCAGAATTGAGCGCAAATCAGAGTCTGGAGCTGGAGCTGAAGGAGATGGCAACAGCAAGGCAAGTAACCGGCCCATGGTTGCATCCAGCATCTTCAACAAACGCAGTTTAAAATTCAAATTCACCGTAATCTATGCCTCATCAATATTTCAATTTTGGTCAGGGTGTGTTAAACAAGATGCCCTGCTGTAAAGATATAATGCTTTTTTAAACACAATCACCAGGAGTTTTACCTATGCCGGAGCAGCGCCATGAGAAGACCTACGATACCGCAGCGGAGCGTCCCTCCCTGATACAACGCATTCGCGGCTTGCTGATGTTCGTGGATCTGCCGATCAAAAAGAAGTTCCTGCTTTTTGCTGGCAGCACCCTGCTCTGGTTCTGCCTGATGGCCACAGTTACGGTCGTGTCCATGACGTCAATTCACTACAAATACTATCAAGTATCAGAGCATATTGTCCCCTACCGTCAGGCCATTGACTCCGCACTTGCAACGCTCAACGATCTCGACCGCACCCTGCGACAGATACAGGAGACCCAGGTATCCCAAGATTCTCCAGGCTTCGGCGGGGCGCGCAAACAAGTAGAGGCGATCCGCGCCACCATCACCGAATTGAGTCTGCGCCAGACCAGCCTGCCCGCCAAAGGCACCATTGTGGAGCAGATTCTGCAAAATATGTCAAAGGCAAACCCGGAAGGGTTGCAGTATCTGCAGAACATGCTGGCGCTCACCGACAGAATTGATCAGACCCTGGACGTCTTCTTGCAGAAAAAACGCCAGTTGCTCTCCAATTCAGGGGTAACCCGTGAATCCCAGGCGGCTTCGTTCCTTGCCATCCGCGGTCAGGTTGCCGAAGCGATTGCCCTGTCCACCAAACATGCTGAACGTATATCTACAACGTATAAAACCACAAAGGAAGAACTCTACGAAACCATCAGAAATTCTGTGCATACAATACTTCTACTGTTGATTTTTGCATCGCTTTTGCTGGCTCTTTTTACCCACTGGATCATCGTCGCCTTCTACAAACCGATCAAAAAGATCACAAACCAGATTGAATCACTAAGCACCGGCGACATCGATCTGGCCAAAAAAGTCTCCATCTCAGCCAGGGATGAAATCGGGACCCTTTCACGTAAATTCAACTGCCTGATGGAGTCTGTCCACAGCATGACCATTTACAAGAAGGTAATCGAGGAGGACACATCCCTTGAAGAGGTCTACCACCGTCTGGGCGAGGTCTTTAGCAATGATCTGGAGATCGAGCAGTACACCATTTATGAAGTAAATACCCAGATAAAAGAGATGCATGCCGCCTATCCTCCGCTGGTGGGCGACGTCCGCCTGCACTGCCATGACGACATTCTCACCGACTGCAACCTGTGCCGCGCGGTAAAAACCGGTCACAACATCTCCTCCTTCGCCTTCAGCGGCATCTGCCGCTATTTTCTGCCGGAAGAAGGAATCGGCCATGTCTGCGTACCGATGATGCTGGGAGGCAACACCGGCGGGGTGGTGCAGTTCCGTTTTCAACTCAGTACCCATTCATCATCCCTTTCCAGCAATGCTGCGGCACAGCTGTTCAAGGCCGAAACCTACATCAATCAATCGCTGTCGGTGATTGAGGCGAAACGGTTGATGCAGACCCTGCAGGATTCAGCGCTGATTGATCCGCTGACCGGACTTTACAACCGCCGCTTCCTTCAGGAGCACACCAAGCAGATTATCACCGGAGTTCTGCGCCGCGGCAAGCAGATAGGCCTGCTGGTCTGCGACCTGGACTACTTTAAGCAGGTAAATGACACCCACGGCCATGACATCGGCGATCTGATGCTGAAAGAAACCTCCGCCATCCTGAAAAGTTCGGTGCGCGATGCAGATTTGGTGATTCGTTTCGGCGGCGAAGAGTTTTTAGTACTGCTCCTGGACCTTGAACCAGAGGCGGCGTTGCTCGTGGCAGAGAAAATCAGGGTCAAGATGGATCAGTTCCGGCTGCGGGTGGGTGACACCGTACTCCAGAAAAGCATCTCCATCGGGGTCAGCGAGTTTCCGCTGGACACCGACGGCTTCTGGCAGGCGATCAAGTACGCTGATGTCGCCCTGTATCAGGCCAAGGACAGCGGGCGCAACCGGGTGGTGCGCTTTACCCCGGATATGTGGAAGCATGGGGATTTCTGAGCTCACCGCGCACCATTTCCAGAAGCTCCGGCAAACGTTCCGCCACAACAGGGGTCAACTCTGTATCCATCTCCAGGCAATGGGGTTGCATGCCAATCAGAACAATCTCCTGCGGCAGGCAGTCCATCAAGCGTGCCACAGCCAGCAGATCCTTCAAGCCCATCTGATGCGGTGAAAGTTTGGTCTCAATCGCCAGCGGCACTTCTTCACCGGCAAGCCGCACCAGGGTTCCAGGCCCCTTGCCGGTTTCAACTGCATCAACAATGATCAGGCGCTCAATTCCTTCAAGGTGGGGCAGCAGATCAAGACCTAACGTGCCGCCATCCAGCAGCTGCACCTCTTCGGGCAAACCACCATCTTGCTGCAACAGCCCGATCACTTTTGGACCAATACCGTCGTCAGACATGATTGTATTGCCAAGCCCCATGATTAATGTTGTCATCGATCCTCCCCAGAAAAAACGGGGTGGTTTCCCACCCCGCCGGTACTAACTCCAGACTTCCACTGTACTATTTCTAGTTTTTCTTGCCACTCCAGGGGAAAAACTCCCATTGTTTGCTTTTGCATACCGCATAGCGGCTGGTGGTGAATTTATATCCACTGAACATACTGGATATTTCCCCACCCTTTTCCTTGATATCCATAAACCAGGCGCTATAGATATGGTTGATCACGAAACCGATGATCAGATACATGACCAGATGGTGGTAGAGATGCATCTGCTGGGTGGTAAACATGAGATAAACCGGCTTCAGCAGACTGTGCATCACACCGCCCGGCGCGTGTTCGGCATACATGGCAAACCCGGTCAGAATCATGAACCAGTAGAGCAGAAACAGACCGAAGTAGGCGGTTGCCGCCACCGGATTGTGCCCGACCGTCTCAGGAACGCGACTGCTCCTGAAGGTGTAGTAGTCAAAAACATCTTTCATATCCTTGCGTCCTTCTTTGCTGAAAAACGGAAAATACTCTCTCCAGCCCGCATAGCAGTTTCCGCGCACACTCCAGATCATACGGGCGATAACACTGACGGCAAAGGCGTAGGCACAGACAAAATGGATAAACCGGATCCAACCCATCAGGTAGGCCGTTGGAGAGCTGTCGATGAAGGCCGGATTGCCGATCAGTATGCCGGTAAGACTCAGGATGACGATACTGAGGACATTGACCCAATGCGATATGCGCACCGGCAACTCCCAGATATACTGTTTGTATTTGCTTTCACTCATATCCGCCCCCTTTCGTCAGGAGACCTTGACCTGCACCAGTTCGTTACCGGTGGTATCAGTAACGTGGACCGCACAGGCCAGGCATGGATCGAAGGAATGGATGGTGCGCAGGATCTCCAGCGGTTGATCCGGCTTTGCCACCGGCGTACCCACCAGGGCTGCTTCGTACGGTCCGCGCTGCCCCTTGGCATCACGGGGTGAAGCGTTCCAGGTACTGGGAACCACTGCCTGATAGTTAAATATTTTCTGGTCCTTGATCCTGATCCAGTGCCCCAGCGCCCCACGGGGAGCCTCATGCCAGCCATAGCCGCTGGCTTCGGCGGGCCACTCAGCAGGTTCCCACTTCTCGTTGGCATGAATACGGTAATCGCCCTTGCCGATGTTGTTGATCAACATGTCCAGATAGACCGGCGTCTGGCGGGCGTTCAACAGACAATCAATGCCACGGGCCGCTGTCCGTCCCAAGGTGGAGAAGAGCGCTGCCGGACCAACCCCCAGCTTGGCCAGCACCATGTCCACAATCGCCTTGGTTTCCTTGTGACCGGACACATAGGCCACCAGCACCCGTGCCAATGGTCCGACCTCCATTGGCATTTCCTCGTAGCGGGGAGCCTTGACCCAGGAATACTTGGCAGTGGTATCAAGGTGTTCGTAGGGTGGTTTGGGTCCGGAATATTTGGCTTCCGTCTCCCCTTCCCAAGGGTGCAACCCCTTACCCTTTCCTCCCTGATACTCATACCAGGAGTGATCGACAAATTCGGCAACCTTCTGCTGATCAACCGGCAACAGTTTTGATATGTCCCTGTTTCTGATGATTCCGGCGGGAAACCAGAGGTTGCCACTCACCGGATCGGGAAAATCACCGTAGCTCAGGTAGTTGCCCACTCCGCCGCCGATTGCGGCCCAGTCCTTGTAGAAGGAGGCAATGGCCAAAAGGTCCGGTATGTAGACCTTCTCCACAAAATCCTGCGCCTTGGCCAGCAAGCGCTTGACCGTGATCAGTTTGTCGGCGTTCAGAGCGTTCTGGGAGTCGGGATCAATCGGTATGGACATGCCACCCACCAGGAACGTCTGCGGATGCGGGTTCTTGCTGCCCAGTATGGCATGGATCTTGATGACTTCCTTCTGCCACTCCAGGGCCTCAAGATAGTGAGCAGTGGCCATCAGATTGGCTTCAGGGGGCAGACGGTAGGCGGGATGCCCCCAGTAGGCATTGGCAAACGGTCCAAGACGGCCGGTGCTGACAAAGGCTTTCAGTTTCTCCTGCACCGCCTTGAAATGGGTGGGAGAGTTGTTGGGCCATTCGGAAATCGAGGCTGCCAGAGAGGCGGTTTTCACCGGGTCCGCTTTAAGAGCCGAAGTAATGTCCACCCAGTCCAGTGCATGGAGGTGGTAAAAGTGAATCACATGATCCTGCACGTTCTGGATACCGATGATGATATTGCGGATCAGCTCGGCATTGGGCGGAATCTTGATCTTCAGGGCATTCTCAACGGCACGGATCGAGGCGATTGAGTGCACCGTGGTGCAGACGCCGCAGAAACGCTGGGTCCAGTACCAGGCGTCGCGGGGGTCGCGGCCTTTGAGGATCTTCTCAATGCCGCGGTACATGGTGCTGGAACTCCAGGCATCCTTGATGACACCACCTTCAACCTCGGCTTCGATCCTCAAGTGCCCCTCTATGCGGGTAATCGGGTCAACGACAATCTTGGCCATGGTCTACTCCTCCCCTTCCTTCTTGGTCTCTTCAGCAGCAGGCTTATCCTTGCGCAGGGCGCTCATGGCACCGTGGATAGCAAAGGCACCGCCCACACCGGCGGCAAAGGCCAGACCGATGGTATCGGCGTTCTTCTCAATGCCGAAGCCCGGTACGTTGGGCAGACGACGGTAAACGGGCGAGGTGTCCCAGAACTGCGGTTCAGAGCAGCCAACACAGCCATGACCGGCTGCCACCGGCCAGCTGATCCTTTCGTTGAACCGCTGGGTAGGGCAATTATGGAAGGTTGCGGGCCCTTTGCAGCCCATCTTGTAGAGGCAGAAACCCTTGCGGTGGGCGTCATCACCCCATTTTTCAACGTACTGGCCCGCATCAAAGTGCGGTCTGCGCTCGCAGTTGTCATGAATCCGCTTGCCGTGGGCAAAGAGCGGCCTGCCGTGGCTGTCCATGGCAGGCAGCTTACCAAAGGTGAGAAAATGGACCACAACAGCGGTCAGGTTGTCGGCGTTGCAGGGACAGCCGGGAAGGTTCAGCACCGTGGCGCCGGAAACCGCTTCCCTGACCCCCACGGCACCGGACGGATTGGGCACAGCCGCCGCAATGCCGCCATATGCCGCACAGGTACCCACCGCAATGGTTGCCGCCGCATTGCCGCAGACATGTTTGGCAATCTGCTCGAAGGTCTTACCACCGATACAGCCGTAAACTCCGCCATCCTTCAGCGGAATCGAGCCTTCCACCACACAGAGGTATTTACCCTTGAACTCCTTGACGGTTTTTTCCAGGGCAGCCTCGGCCTGGTGACCGGCGGCAGCCATGATAGTTTCGTGATAATCAACAGAGAGGATATCCAGCACCAACTCACCCACCGTGGGGTTTGCCGACCTGAGCAACGCTTCGGTATCGCCGGTACAATCCTGGAAGTTAAGCCAAACCAATGTGGGACGTTGAACCTTGTCCAAAGCGTGAACAACCTTAGGCACCATGGTTGCCGGAAGGGCCATGGCAGCAGTGACCGTAGAACAGAATTTGACAAAGTCCCGCCGGGAAACCCCCCGTTCCTGCAGCAGCCGAGCTACGGAAAAACCGCCTGCTTCTTCACTGATTGCCTTTTTACTGTCCATGAGCACCTCCATTGAAACATGGTAGTTAGCTGCATCATTTCAAATTTGACTATTGTCAAATTCATTTACCATAGCAATCGGCTTCCTGCAAGTAACATCAGCAAACATTAAAACAGCGTTACCATACCATACACTGATTCTCAACAATAGTTATGCTACTGCGGCATCTCAAGTACAGCCAGTTCAACATTGACCAGAGCCGACAGTTTACGTATCATCCGACCCATGAAAAACTTTCCCTATATCCTGACCATTTCATCAGAAAAAGGTGGTGTCGGAAAAACCACCCTGGCAACGAACCTGGCTATCTACCTGAAGGCAATGCACGAAAACCTGCCGGTTACCGTTATGTCCTTCGACAACCATTTCACTGTCGACCGGATGTTTGAACTGAAAGGCCAGTCGATACGCGGTACTGTTCAGGACATGTTAACCGGCACCCCCGGATCTGAACTGCTGCATTCCGGACAATATGGTATCAATTACATCCCTTCTTCCAATAGTCTTGCCGAGTTGTACCAACAGTTCAAAGGCCCGATGGCCCTCTGCAGAATGATGGCCGAATCCGGCATCTCGGGCATTGTGGTGCTGGACACCCGCCCCGACCTGAACATACTGACCCAGAACGCCCTCTATGCCGCCGACCGGGTGCTGATACCGGTCAAAGACATGCCCAGCCTTGAAAACTGCAAGCATATTTTTGCCCTGTTTGACCAACGGGGAATCGATAAAAAATCGCTCTCCCTGATCCCCTGCCTGATTGATTCACGCATCAAATATGACGGCTTGTTCAAGGACCAGCGCACCTTACTACGGGCCTTTGCCATCAATCGCGGTTACCGCTGTATGGATATTTTTATTTCCAAAAGCCCAAAGGTGGAAAGCCTGAATACCAACCCGGAAGGGAAAATATACCCGATCTTGACCCACGCCAGAGGCACTGAAGTTCACAACCAGTTTGTGGAGTTGGCCCGGGATGTGCTGACCGGATACCACCAGACCGCTGAACCACGGGCTTTTCTGTATCATCAGTGGCTGACGGAGCAGGAAGATAAAAAGAAGGGGGCATTTCTGGCGCGTCTGGAGGGGATACTGCCCCACTGTGTCATCTGCGGCGCACGGCATGAAGGGCATGAAGGAACGACAGCCAAAGGTTTCTATTTTGAATCCTCTGACCGGGTTGCAAGGGGATTCTTACATAGTGACTGCTTGGCGAGAATGCTGTGTTGCGCACTCTATGACGTTTCACCGGAAAGCGAAACCTTTGAGTTGTCACTGAAGGTCATCCGCGAAAATGCCCGTGTATCTGTGGCAGTACTGCTCCCCCATGCAGCAGAAGATGACCGGCAAAGCTTGCGGTTTATACAGCTTGATCCCAGTGGCGGTTTGCTGCTGGAGCGCTTCATATCCCTTGACGGTTTTACGGAGGGGCAGCTGGACGGAATCAGGGACGGGCTTTTTCTTCTGTTGAACGAAACGCTGCTGGGGTATGACAGCCGCCTGCGTAACGGCTGGCTGGCCATCCATCCTGTGAATGAGGAACAACCAGAGCTGATACTCCAGGAAGTTCCTTACCGCCGCGTTCAGGAATTTCACCGACTTGTGGCAGATACCGCCGTGAACGGGACTATCTGACCAAACGTGACGCAGACACCAAGGTTATCCCTTGTTGCTTCAACTTCGGCAGAGTTTTTGACAGTGTTGCAATAGTGGCTGGATGGGGATGACAGATGGCAATGGCTTGACCTCCCTTGCGGGCGCGAGCAATAGCCATGGCAAGCTGTCCACTGATATATGCTTCGTTTTGCTCGTTATCCAGAAAAACATCTCGACGACCGCTCCGCATTCCAAGTTCCCGTGACACACTGAAACCAGTCGTGGCTGGAGTAGTCACGCTGTCGACAAAGAAAAGACCCCGTTGTTTCAGAGCCCCCAGCACAACACGCATCTTCACTGCATCCTCGGTAAATGCCGATCCCATATGGTTATTGGCACCAACAGCCTGGGGCAACAACTCCAGATATCCCTCCACCCGTTGTTTTAACTCCTCAACGTCATACGCCAGGAGCAGTCCATTGGATTCCATGCGCCGCCGGGGATATTCCTTGGACTGCATCGGCATGTGCAGCATAACTTCAACACCTTCGGCAGCAGCAAATGCAGCCACCTCCCGGTCGTGCCGTAAACCGGGAATAACAGAGAAGGTCAATGGCACACCGATCCCGGCAAGGGAACGGGCCTCCTGAATGGAACTGCCCATATCATCGACAATGATAGCCAGCAGAGCTTTTCCTGATGGAGACTGACGCTCGACAGGCTCCAGCCTGGTGTCTTCATCAAAGTAATGCTTGACCGGCTCATTGGGCAAAACAACATCAACTTTGGTTTGCTGCGCTGTTGAGGAGTGCGGCTGCTGGGGCACAACCTTTGGTTGCTGCACCACAACCGGCTCCGGCAACGACTGTGTCTGAAGCCGGGTATCGGCAGCAAGAAAACGTTGCAGAAAATAGCCACCCACAACCAGCAGAACCATGAATAGAATAAAAGCGGCAAGGACGAAACCGCCCCTGCCGCTCTTGTTTTTGTACCGATTGATACGCGGTTGCTGCTTAACAGACATCTATGGCTTACCCGGCCCCATTTTCTTCATGATCTCCCAGCTCTTGAGCAGGTCAAGGGCACGCGTCACCTGGTAATCAGACTTCAGCTGATCAGTTGTTTTTTTGTCTCCGTTTGCATCCTTCGGATCAACCTTCTTTTCAGCTGGCTTTTCAGGAGTGGCACCAACTTCAAAATGGTTTTCAAGGTCTTTTTCACGAATGATCATTGACTCGCGGCGGGGAGCAGTCTTGGGCAGCTCAAGCTGCTCAACCACGATATCAGGAGTGATACCTTTAGCCTGAATGGAGCGTCCGGCAGGGGTATAGTAGCGGGCCGTGGTCAGACGAAGACCGGATTCGTCAGACAACGGAATAATGGTCTGAACTGAACCTTTACCGAAGCTCTGGGTTCCCATGACAATAGCCCGCTTGTGGTCCTGTAATGCTCCAGCCACAATTTCAGAGGCACTGGCGCTGCCGCCGTTGATGAGTACCACGATAGGATAGCCGGGTTCCTTGGTACGATTACTGGAGGTAAACTGCATGCGGGATTCCTTGTCACGCCCTTCGGTATAGACGATCATCTTGCCGCTCTCCACAAAATGGTCGGACACCCGAACCGCCTGGTCCAGCAACCCCCCCGGATCGTTACGCAGGTCCAGCACGAGACCGGCAAGCTGTTTTGCCTTGTTTTCCTCCACCAGACTCTTCAGCGCTTTGGTCAGATCCTCATCGGTACGCTCCTGGAACTGGGCAATCCGTACATAGCCATACCCGCTTTCCAGCATCCGGGATTTGACACTCTTGACCTGGATGATATCCCTGACAATTTTAAACTCCTTCGGTTTGTCAAAGCCTTCGCGCATGATGGTCAGGACAACCGGCGTCCCCTTGGGGCCGCGCATCCGCTTGACCGCTTCGGTAATGGTCAGATCTTTGGTGAATCGCTCATCAATCCGCAGAATCTGGTCACCGGCCTTGATACCGACACGCTGGGCCGGCGTATCTTCAATGGGAGAAATAACCGTAAGTATCCCGTCCTTGATGCTGATCTCAATACCAAGACCGCCAAAAGCCCCTTTAGTGTCGATTTTCATCTCCTTGAAGGTCTCGGGGCTCATGAAGGAGCTGTGGGGATCAAGCGCCGAAAGCATACCGTTGATGGCTCCGTAGATCAGCTTCTTAGAATCCACCTCCTCAACGTAGCTTTTCTTGACGATCATCATCACATCGGTCAGAAGACCGATGTATTCATACTCCTTGCCTCCCTGGGCGTCACAGCGGCGTTGGGTGCTAATAACTATAAAAGAAACCAATACCACTACCGTGATCAATAACCCGGTTACAATTTTACGTGTTTTGCCTGACTTCAGCATTGTGAAGTATCCTCCAGTGTAATTGAGACTGATCTTACCTTGAAAACGATTCAGACACGAACTGTTTTTTCATACCGTCAACGTACCCAGCCGGATGGATCTACCGGTTTGCCCTGATGACGAATTTCAAAATACAGCACCGGTCCCCTGGCTGAATCAACATCTCCAACAGAACCCACCACATCACCACGCTTCACCTCAGCACCCACCTTGCGGGAAATCCTTGATGCATGGGCATACAGACTGAAGTAACCGCCACCGTGATCAACAATAACCATATTGCCAAAACCCTTGAAATATTCGGCAAAAATAACGGTACCATCATATATTGACCTGATGTCACTACCAATCGGGGCAGCAATGACCAACCCCTTGGTGAACGTATAGGAATTGAACTCCGGATGTTTGTGCTTGCCGAACGTTTCGAGCACTTCACCTTTGACCGGCATCCGCATACGCCCTTTTTGCGAGGCAAACCCTCGATCAGGTACCGGCGGCAATTCCGGTAACGGCTTGCCTTTCTGGACACCGGTACGATCCTGCTTTTGTGCAGCCCTTTTCCGACTTTGGGCTTCAAGCCGGTTCAGCATGGACTGGAGTCTCGACGCATTGGCCTGCAAAACACGAAGGGATGCCTCGTGACTTTGGCGATCTTGCCGCACCTCAGTCAAATGACTGGCCTTTTTTGTTTTTTCCGCTTCAATTTCCTTCTTTTTAGAGGCAATATTTCCCTTTAGACGTTCCTTGCGGGCGGCTTCAGCCTCGAAGCGTTTTTTAAGCAGGCTGAGTTCTTCTATTTTTTTGCGGTATTCGCTAAAGATACGCTTGTCATGCTCAAGGATCGCTCCCATGTATCGAACATTCTCAGCCATCTGGGGAAAACTGTCGGCAGAGAAAAACATTCGCAAAGCTCCCAGTTCACCAGCCTTGTACAAAGACACGAGCCGACGCTCAATCTGACGTTGTCGGGACTGCGCCTCTTCTGTAGCCCGGCTAATCTCCTGCCCGATGCGCGAGATACCGCTTTCAACGTCTGAAAGTTCACGATCAAGCTGTTTCAGTTCCGTTTCCTTGACTGCCAGGGAACGGCTGATTTCCTGAAGTTCGCTGGAAACGGCAGCTTCAACTTTGCGCGTCTTATGGACCAGAGATTGTTTCTTGCGAATCTCTTGTTTTACGCTACGCAGTTCTTCATGGGGGGTACTGGCGTTGACCATCAGCACCATCATTGGTGACACTACGAACACTACGACTATAAGCAGATGGAATTTGAACATCATCCGGAACTGTCGCTCATAAAACGCCGCAGTGCCGTCAGACTACCCAGCACCCCCAGCACGACTCCGGAAACAAGCAGCGCCGCACAGTATTCAAACGGCAGAAACGCAAGCCCGGCCGCAGCAGGATTAAAGGTGAGAAAGTTACCGCTATTGTGCAAAAACAGCTCGTAGGTGGCAAACAACAACAACAGGGAAAGCAGTCCACCGGCCAGGCCCTGGATTAAGCCCTCCAAAAGAAACGGCATCTTGATAAACAGCCTGGTTGCCCCCACCAGGGACATGACTTCCAGTTCATCACGCCGGGCATAGATAGTAAGCCGGATCGTATTGGCAACAATGAAGACAACCGCCAACACCAGAAATCCCCCCAACAATGCTCCCACAACTCGCATAAACGCCAGAAATGTGTTGAAACGGCGAACCCACTCCTCACCATACTGAATCTCACCCATGCCTGAAATTGAGCGGAGTCTGGTAACATATGCATCAACTGCTTCGCTGCTGCGGCTCTTCTTTTTAAGAGTTATCTCAAATGAAGCCGGCAGGATTTCAGCCCTTATGCCATCCAACAGCGTTTCCTGTCCCCGCAGACGGCCCTTGAAACGTTTGAGCGCCTCTTCACGACCAACCCAATTAACCCGCGACGTCTCCGGAATCGCCACAATCCGGTTTTTCAAATCCGTCTGTTGTTGCTGGGTCAATTCGCGGTCAAAATAAATAGTTACCTGAACTTTTTCACTCCAGCTTTCAGCAGCATTTTCAAGATTGACAAACACCAGCAGAAACAGCGAGACGATCAGCAGGGCCAAGGTAATGGTACCGATGGTCACCAGATTGACAAATGGGTTCTGACGCATGTTTGCAATCACACGCGCCAGAAAATACGACAATCGTCCCCCGGCTCCTGTTGTGGTCATTGCCGGACGTTTATGGGCAAACTTCTGCATGACCAGCCTCTCCAGTTTCGAACAGATTACCGCTACGTAGGGTGATGATCCGCTGATGGGTCTGTTCAATCAGCCGACGATCATGGGTTGCTACAATCACCGTGGTTCCCTTTACATTTGCTTCTTTGAAAATATTAAGAATCTGCGTCTTATTTGCTTCATCAAGGTTACCGGTCGGCTCGTCTGCCAACAGGATTCTTGGTTCATTTACCAAGGCACGGGCCAGAGCCACTCGTTGTTGTTCACCGCCGGATAATCTGGGGGGAGTCAAATTAATCTTACTCTCCATTCCCATCTGACGCAAAATATGTATGACTCTTTTTCCAATATCGACAGTACTGCATCCGGCCACTTCAAGGGTTATAGCGACATTTTCGAAAACGGTCCGGTGCTGCAATAGTTTAAAATCCTGAAACACGACCCCGACGTTGCGCCGCAGAAAAGGAATCTCGGCAGCACTAAGGCGGCTGATATTCTGACCATTCACCAACACCTGTCCACGACTGGGACACAAAGCGCCATATACCAGTTTCAATAGCGTCGTCTTACCGGCGCCTGACGGCCCCGTAAGAAAAACAAACTCACCCTTGGCTACCTTGAAACTGATATTCTCAAGCGCTGTCGCATCTTTTTGGTAGGCCAGCGAAACATTATGAAACTGGATCATGTAAGTCACCACATTATGCAGGAAGGGTCAAACAGTACCACCACAGACCCGGCTGGAAAACAAAGCCAAACATGTCACACTACGTAGCGTCAGGTTGATTTCAACAGGCCCACCACCCAAAGCCCGCCACTCATCAGCGCAGCAACTCCCCAGGTCATGGCAGGAACAGACTTGAACTCACCCCTGGCAGGACATGACCGAAATATTCCTAAAAGGAATGAGACTACCCATACCCAAAAGAACAACACAGCAATAACAGCCCATACATCAGCGCCCATACGACACTCCTTTACCAAACAGGCTGCCCAGCTTCAGCTTCCAAACCATGAAAATCGCCTCACGTACAATCTTCTTTGACATTTTGGAATGCCCGGCTCGGCGGTCAATAAAAATGATCGGCACCTCACAGATGCGTACTCCGAGCTGATTGGCATGAAAATTCATCTCAATTTGAAATGAATAACCGTCGGACCGCACACTGTCAAGGTCAATGCGCTCTATCAGCGAACGTCTGAAGCATTTGAAACCACTAGTGCAGTCCATAACCTTCAAACCGGTTATCAGCCTGGTGTAGACATTGGCGCCATAGCTCAGCATGAGGCGCCTCAAAGGCCAATTGACAACACTGATACCATGCAAATAGCGTGAACCGATAATCAAATCATACTCTTTGCTTTTTTCAATAAACAGGGGAAGAATAGCAGGATCGTGGGAAAAATCGGCATCCATCTCAATCAGAAGGTCAGCGCCTAGTGAGATGGCCCTCCTGAATCCATCACGATAGGCAGAGCCAAGCCCCATTTTTGCCGGGCGGTGCAAAACAGCGATACGGTCGTCGGATTTTGAAAGTTCATCCGCCAGTTTTCCGGTGCCATCAGGCGAATTGTCGTCAACAACCAGCACCCGCAAAGCTGGATGTTGCGCAAGTATCTGATCAATCAGACAACGTAGATTGTCCTGCTCATTGTAGGTGGGGATAATGACATAGGCGCTCTGCATGACATGCCCGATCTCTGCAATAACGAATAAAGGGCGCCTTGGTAGCGCCCTCTCGGAATCAAATGGCGGGGTTGACGGGGCTCGAACCCGCGACCTCCGGCGTGACAGGCCGGCACTCTAACCGACTGAGCTACAACCCCATTACTAAACTACCTATGTTGAAAAAGAGAACTACTTCCAGCAATAAAGGGAAGTAGTTTCCCGTTTGTACTATTGGTGGGTGAAGAGGGGATCGAACCCCCGACATCCAGCTTGTAAGGCTGGCGCTCTCCCAGCTGAGCTATTCACCCGATTATTTCAGAAATTATGGCGGGGTTGACGGGGCTCGAACCCGCGACCTCTGGCGTGACAGGCCAGCACTCTAACCGACTGAGCTACAACCCCTAAAATTGCGCAAAACTTGCATGCCTGACTTACTTGCTGTTTACGGCATCCTTCAAAGCCTTACCCGGCTTGAACTTGGGCACATTTGCTGCGGGAATAGTAATTTTTTGACCGGTCTGGGGATTCTGGCCCTTGCGAGCAGCACGCTTGCTGGTGCTGAATGTACCAAAGCCAACCAGACTGAGCTTGTCGCCCTTTTTCAGAGCGCCGGTAACAGCAGCAATAAAACCCGCAACCGCTTTTTCAGCTTCTACCTTCTTCAGCCCGGCCTTTTCGGCGACAGCTGTAATCAACTCTGCCTTTGTCACATTACACCTCCTGAATTTTTGTTATTGATGATTCGTTGGATTGTTCAAAAGCGAACTCGTCTTTACCAGATGAAGTTTAACCATGTCAAGCTAATAATTCAGTGTTTATGCGGCAGCAGGAACAGAATGCGGTTCATACACCAGTAACGGACGTTCTTTACTGGTAATGACTTCCTCGTTAATCACCACTTCACGCACCGTATTCTGCGAAGGGATGTCATACATGACATCCAGCATTGCGCTCTCCAGAATAGCCCGTAGACCGCGTGCACCAGTGTTGCGTTTCAATGCTTCTCTGGCAATGGTAACCAGTGCGCCATCACTGAAGCGCAGACGCACTCCTTCCATATCCAGGAGTTTCTGATATTGTTTGACCAGTGCGTTCTTGGGTTCTGTCAATATCTGAACCAAGGCATCCTCGTCTAGTTCAGTGAGACTGGCCAGCATTGGCAACCGTCCAATAAACTCTGGTATATAGCCGTACTTGAGTAAATCTTCCGGGGTCACCTGCAACAACAGTTCTCCGGCTTTCTTCTCGGCCTTTTTCTTAACGTCTGCGCCAAAACCAAGCGTCTTTTTGCCGATACGTTGCTGGATAACCGCCTCAAGCCCGGCAAACGCACCACCGCAAATAAACAGGATATTGGTGGTATCCACCTTCAGAAACTCCTGTTGAGGATGTTTCCGGCCACCTTTCGGTGGAATGCTGGCTATAGTGCCCTCAATGATCTTCAGCAACGCCTGCTGCACCCCTTCACCAGAGACGTCACGGGTCAGGGAAGGAGATTCGGCCTTGCGGGCAATCTTATCTATCTCGTCAATGTAGACGATTCCTTTCTGAGCGCGCTCCACGTCATAATCCGCTGCCTGTAAAAGACTGAGGATGATATTCTCCACATCCTCGCCCACATAGCCAGCTTCGGTCAGGTTGGTGGCATCGGCCATGGCAAAGGGAACTTTCAGCATCCTGGCAAGGGTCTGAGCCAGAAGCGTTTTACCGGAACCTGTGGGACCCAGAATCAGGATATTGCTTTTCTGCATCTCCACATCGCCGGGCTTGGCTGGATGTTCAATTCGCTTATAGTGGTTGTAAACCGCAACTGACAGCACTTTCTTAGCCATATCCTGGCCAATCACATATTCGTCAAGGAATTCCTTGATCTCATGGGGTTTCGGCAGTTTTGCCACATCAAGCCCCAAGGCATCATCCATCCGGTTTTCTTCAGCTATGATATCGTTGCACAGTTCAATGCATTCATCGCAGATATAGACTGCGGGCCCGGCAATCAGTTTTCTAACTTCATCCTGGCTTTTACCGCAGAAGGAACAAGTCAGATGATCACGACCGGCATCACGACGGCTCATTCGTCACCTCCCCTGTCAGGACGCCTGACCATCACGGCATCGATCAATCCATACTCCCTGGCTTCCTCCGAGGACATGAAAAAATCCCGTTCAGTATCACGTTCAATTCGCTCCACCGGTTGCCCGGAAAAACCTGCCAGAATACGGTTTAATTCCCGCTTCATACGCAGAATTTCTTCGGCCTGGATCATGATATCCGTTGCCTGGCCACGGGAACCACCTGAGGGTTGATGAATCATGATACGAGCATGGGGCAGGGCAAAACGCTTCCCCTTCTGACCGGCGGCCAGCAAAACAGCTCCCATGGATGCAGCCTGACCGATACAGATCGTTGAAACCGCTGCCTTGATATAATTCATGGTATCAAAGATCGCCATGCCGGCAGTCACGACACCACCGGGAGAATTGATATAAAGATGGATATCCTTGTCAGGATCTTCCGCCTCCAGAAATAACAGTTGGGCTATTACCAGATCAGCCACCGGATCATTGATTTCACCGCCCAGAAATACTATCCGTTCCTTCAGGAGCCGGGAGTATATGTCATAGGCCCGCTCACCGCGTCCGCTTTGTTCAACAACCATCGGTACATACATGGGTTACAGA
This sequence comes from Geobacter sp. UBA6151, assembly GCA_002423105.1. Taxonomy (GTDB): domain Bacteria; phylum Desulfobacterota; class Desulfuromonadia; order Geobacterales; family Pseudopelobacteraceae; genus Trichlorobacter. Next base: position 183,181 of record DIUT01000027.1, read on the forward strand.
CTCCTGTTACTCTTCAACAACTGCATTCAAATCGGCAGCATCAACTTCGGAAATTACCGCATGTTCCAACAAAAACTCAATCGCCTTGTCTTCTTTGATCTCGGCGATCAGCGAGTTGTGGGCATTTTGTTGCCCAGCATAGAATTCGCGCACCCGGGCAAGCAACGCTTCATTGCCGTCGGCTATCTTGTTATAGCGCTTTTCCAAGTCTTCGTCGACTACCACAATATTTTCCTGCTCGACCAGAGCCATTACCAGCAGTCCGCCCTTTACTTTCTGGGTAGCCTCAGGCCAGAAACGCTCACGGAAACCGTTTTCATCCAGACCCATCATTTCCAGCGAAAGGTTCTGACTCTTCATGCGTTTTTTGAGGTTTTCCAGCATGAAATCTGTCTGACGGCGGACCATTGAATCAGGCACTTCCAACGGATTTTTCTCAACCAGGGAATCAATTATCCGCACCTTGAGATCAGTGTTGATCCGTTCCTGCATCTGCTGTTCCCTGATCTCAGCCAGCTTGGTACGCATCTCAGCCAATGTCTCAAACTCGCCAAACTGTTGAGCGAAATCATCATCAAGTTCCGGCAGCTCCTTTTTCTTCATTTCCTTCAGTGTTACCGTAAAGGTACCGGTTTTACCGGTCAGTTCCTTGTTGGGATGGCTTTCCGGCAAAGTAACCTGAATTTCCTTAGTCTGACCAACAGCCATGCCGGTCAGACCTTCTTCAAGACCGGCCAGCAGTCCACCCTTGCCCAGCTCGATCTGAGCGTCTTGGCCATTGGAATCTTCTTCCGGATGCTCCGGCACTGCAAATGTGTAATCAACAGTCAGCACCATACCGGTTTCAGCAACGCCATCTTCCACCGGCACCAATTGCGCCATATTCTCACGCATCCGCTCGACTTCAGCATCAACCGCAGTTTCCTCGGCAACATAGCGCTCTTTTTTTACTGCAAGCCCCATATAATCTTTCAACAAAATTTTGGGCATGATCTCAATGAGAGCAGAATATTTGAACGGAACGCCCTCTTCGACCGGTGACATCTCCTCAATCAGCGGGGCGTCAACCGGCTCTATTTTATGGTCATCAAGAGCCGGAAAGAGCGTCTGTTCGTACAGACGGCGCATAACTTCATCCTGCATGGCAGCACGATAAAACTTCTTGATCATGGCCAGCGGTGCCTTGCCTTTGCGAAATCCCGAAAGAGTCGCCTTCTTCTGAATTCCCGCAAAAGTCCGGTCAATCTCTGCAACAACCCGCTCAGCAGGTACTTCCACATGCACCTTGCGCTTGACCGCGCTGATCTCTTCTACCTGAACCTGCATCACTGTTCCTCACTTGGAATGGAATTTTACGCATGAATGGTGCGAGAGAGGAGACTTGAACTCCTATACCTTGCGGTGCCAGATCCTAAGTCTGGTGCGTCTGCCAATTCCGCCACTCTCGCAAATGAAAAACGAATTGTTAAAATTAGTGAAATCGACGTGATTCGTCAAGAAAAAACGAGAAAAATTCTATATTCCGGTAATATTGTATCCTGCATCAACATAATGAATTTCGCCGGTTACACCTGAAGCCAGATCACTGCAGAGATACAGGGCTGACTTTGCCACATCTTCCTGGCTGATATTGCGATGCAACGGCGCCCGCTCTTCGACAGTGGAAAGAATCTGGTTAAAACCCGCCACTCCGGCGGCAGCCAGTGTTTTGATCGGGCCGGCTGAAACAGCATTGACCCGTACTCCGTCAGCGCCCATACCAGCAGCCAGGTAACGCACCGAAGCCTCAAGAGCGGCCTTTGCCACCCCCATGACATTGTAGTTGGGAAAAACCTTTTCTGCACCATAATAACTCATGGCCAATGCCGCTGCATTACGTCCTGTCATCAATGGCTGAGCCTCTTTCAACAGCGCGATGAATGAATAAGCACTGACATCAAGGGCCGTGGAAAAACCGTGACGGGTGGTGGAAAGAATGCTTCCCTTCAGCTCTTCCTTGTCGGCAAAGGCCACGGAGTGTATCAGAATATCAAGGCCGCCCCACCGCTTGCGAATATCAGACATCAAGCCTGCAATATCTTCATCATGGGTGACGTTGCAGGGCATAACTGCCGCCTGGATCGAATCCGCCAAGGGGCGCACACGCTTTTCTATAGCTTCTCCAGCGTAAGTCAGCAGCAGATCTGCTCCTTCAGCATGAAATAACCGGGCAATGGCCCAAGCTATGCTTTTTTCGTTTGCCACTCCCAGTACGACAACCTTTTTTCCGTCAAGCAGTCCCATCTGATCCCTCCTCATCCAGTTTCAGCAGGGTATGCGCAGGGTAAACCGAAGAAGGGGGTACCACCTTCTCCAGACGTTTTTCCAGAGAAGTCATACGAAGAGTCAACTCCTCCAGCGCCTTCTGTGATGCAACCAGACGGTTGCGCATGGAAAACAGAAGAATCGGTAGACTCAGCCAAACCGCAGCCAATAGCAGTCCCAACGGAATAGCCATAATCATGAGTCCACCGGCAAGCTCCAATGCAATCTCCCCGTGCCACGTTGAATTGCTGTGCCTATACCATACCTGCTCTCAAATGGCAAACAACCAAAAGTCTGTGAAACAGGGATAAAAATATGCTATATGATTTCACCTATGCAACGGCTGATAGCAATTAACTCCCCCCTTTTTCTGTCCGGCCCCCAATTGGATGAACTGCCATCCTGGCAGTCAGTGTTTGGGAACGACAACCCCTTGGTATTGGAAATCGGCTGTGGTGTCGGCGATTTTGCAGTACAAATGGCACAACAACACCCTGAGTGGAACTTCATCGCCCTGGACTTTTACAATAAAGGCTGCCTGAAAAGCTGTAGCCGGGCAGAACGATATGGACTGACCAATATACGCGTTGTAAGGGATGAAGCACGTTCCTTTGTCCGGCGCTGTATTGCGCCGCATTCGCTACGCGCCCTGTACATAAATTGTCCCGACCCGTGGCCCAAACGCTATCAGAGGAAACGACGCCTGGTCAATCAGGAGTTCATCTCCTTCATTGCAACCTATATGAACCCGGGAGCAGATTTCTATTTTGCCACCGATTTTGACGATTACGGGATTGATGTGGCTCAGGTAATGGCAACACAGCCCGGATTTGCCAATGTACTAACGCCTGACCTCTGGCGACACGACCTTGAAGGGTATCCACGAAGCAAATACATGCTCAAGTTCATGGCTGAAGGAAAAGCTATCTATTTCGTCCATTACCGGACTTTGACCGGTAGAAAGGGAGGATGCGCGTGAGTGAACAGGATACTCCCCGTACTGTCAATATCTTCAAACCGCTGAAAGGGGTAATGGCGAAAGAAGTGCGGCTGATAGCAATTCTACTGACGCCGTGTCTACTGGCGGTATTCGTCTCCCAGATCGGCATACTACTGCTTGCAAAATCGGATCAAGGGATACTGCTGGCTGAATTCATTTTTTTCAACCTGCCGATCCATTACTGGTTTTCGGGACAGTTCATGCCACTCTGGTTCATTCTGGTGGGTATCGCCTTCAACCTCTGGATGGATCACAATGAAAACCGTCATATGGAAGCGATCCGTTACCGGGCCAAAGGACGCAGCAAAGGGGAGATGGAATGATGCTATCAACCGGTATCCAGACAGTTCCTCTGCTCATTGTCATCGGCATGTTTTCCCTGTTTATCCTGGCAGGTTTGGCAGGCAAACTGAACAAGACCCAGGAATACGGAATTTCGGGTAGCTATACCGGTTGGGTGGGTAACGGTGCTGCGATAGCAAGCAACTGGATGAGCGCAGCAAGTATCCTGGGGCTTGCCGGCATCTTTTATCTGAAGGGATATTTCGCACTGGCCTTCGTTATCGGCTGGACCGGCGGTTATATCCTGCTGCTATTACTCATGGCCAATCAAATACGGCGTTTCGGCAAGTTTACGGCGCCTGATTTTGTCGGTTTCAGGTATGAATCAGAAACCGCCCGCACCATCGCCGCACTGATTTCGATTGTCATCTCGCTCATCTACTGTGTGGCGCAATATCGAGGTATAGCCCTGCTGGTTTCCTGGATTTTCGGTATTGACTACCGGTCAGCCCTGGTTATGGGAGCTATCATGGTTGTGGGGCTGATCATCATTTCCGGGGCTCTGGGCGTGGTCCGGAATCAGAAACTACAATATTTTGTCTTGATCATAGCTTTCATTCTGCCGCTTATGTATTTGAATAAAGACCAGGGCTATTTCTGGCTGCTACCGCAGTTCGGCTACGGCGAGGCGGTAACCGATCTGCAGAGCCGGTTTGGTTACTTCTGGGCGGAACCATTTGCCACGGTCTCGCTGTACCACTGGTTTGCGCTCTGCTTCACGCTGATGTTCGGCACCTGCGGCCTGCCTCACGTTCTTTCCCGCTTCTATCTTGCCCCACGCATGCGTGATGCCCGCTGGGGAGTCGTTTGGGGGCTCTTTTTCATTTCGCTCATCTACTGGTCTGCCCCGGCATATGGTGTACTGATCCGGCTTTTTGACGCACTGTCCGGCAACCCGTACAAAGCGGCTGATCCGGCAACCGCTGATCTGGTGATCCTCAACGCCGCTCTGCAGGGCGGACTTCCGGAATGGGTGGTGGGTCTGCTGGTTGCGGGTGGTATGGCTGCTGCATTTTATGCCGTCTCCGGGCTTTTGCAGAGCGGGTCTGCCGCCTTTGCTTACGACATCTATCCCCGTCTGCTGCACCCTTCTGCAACGGAAAACGACAAGCTGATGGTGGCCAAAGGCTTTTTCCTCATACTAGCAGGAATCGTGCTGTTACTCTCCCTAAACGAAGTGGGCATGATCGCGGAAATTGCCGCCGTGGCTTTCGCCCTGGCCGGCAACACTATTTTTCCGGCGTTCCTGTTGGGTATCTGGTGGAGCCGTACCAATGCCACCGGCGTTATCATCGGCATGGTACTGGGGGTATTTATCACGTTCAGCTCCCTGTTGCTGGGAGATCTGATTCCGTTGCTCAAGTCCCTGTTTCCACTTACCTCATCAGCTTTTCTGGGAGCCCCGCTGGTTATCATAACCATGATCATCGTGTCGCGATTCACCTCCCCGCCATCGGAAGAGATCGTCAACTTCCTGATACGTGACGTCCATGACGCAGGGGACGCGTCGTGACCTTCCAGTTCACAACGACTCAATACAGCAAGGAATCCACGGCGTGAAAGTCTGGCCGAAGATTTCACTGTCAAGCGGGTCACTCTTCACCCTGCCGCTCCAGCGTGCCTTTGAATTGGCTGTTGCATCAGGGTTTGACGGTGTTGAGTTGATCATCAACCAGGATTTTCAACGGGTCAATCCGGTAAAAGTAGTTCGTTCGCTCCAGGAAATAGCACCGATAAACTCCATCCACGCACCGTTCATGCCGCTGGATGGCTGGGGTGGTCCCATGGAGTCGCTCCAGTTAAGCATCAACTTGGCTGCTGAAACCGGCATTCCGTTGGTAAACTTCCATCCTCCCTCGTGGATGGGGCTTGAGATCGGCTTCTGGCGCTGGCTCTATAAGGTCCAGGATTTTCAGAAGGAGGTTGGTCTGGATAGTCAGGTGCTGGTAACCATTGAAAACATGCCCTGGGTGGGACCATTCGGCATGAACCCCAATATCCTGTCCTCAACCCAGGATATGATCCGCTTCATCAATGATCACAATCTGTACCTAACCTTCGATACCACTCATATGGGATCCGGAAAAGCCAATTTCATTGATGATTTCTACCAGTTTTACAACTCAGGAAGAATACGCAACATACATTTCTCCGACTACGGCTATGGCAAGGAGCATCTGGTCCCGGGACAGGGATATCTGCCAATCACCCGTTTTCTGAATCATCTGCAACAGACTGACTACCATGGCTGCATTACTTTGGAAATGAACCCTCACGAATTTCCAAAAAATGAGCAGCTTATTTTACGGGGGTTGAAGGAGTTACAGGTACATGCAAGGGTTGAAACCGGCCAGTTGCCACCGAAGGCGATGCTTGCCTTTGAGCGGTTACCCGAAATGGCTGAAATCAAAAACGAGGAATTACAGAGGATTAACAATCATTCAACCGAAGCGGCTGGGCAGCAGGAATCAACCGGACCGCTGCCCAACCGCTGACGTTCATTTTCTTTACGCAGCAGGCATCAGTCTGCTATTTCAAACACCCGGCATACAACGGAAACCGTTGCATCATTTCATGCACCCGCAGTTTTATTGCAGCAAGCGCTTCATCATTGCCGATGTTGGCAATGGCATCGGCCACAAATCCCGCAACCAGTTCCATTTCCGCTTCCTTCAGTCCATGGGTTGTACAGGCAGGGGTACCGATCCGGATACCTGAAGTCACAAAAGGAGAACGGGTTTCAAACGGCACGGTGTTTTTATTGACCGTAATACCAGCCTTGTCCAGCGCCTCTTCCGCAGCCTTGCCGGTAATCTCGGTACCGGTGAAGTTGATCAGCATCAGGTGATTGTCCGTTCCACCGGAGGTCAGCTTGAATCCTCTCGCCATCAGGGCCTCCGAAAGCACCTTGGCGTTTTTCACAATTTGCTGTTGGTAGGTCTTGAACTGCGGTTGCAGCGCTTCTTTGAAAGCAACTGCTTTTGCAGCGATCACATGCATCAATGGCCCCCCCTGAATACCGGGGAATATCTGGGAGTTAACAGTCTTGGCAAACTCTTCCCGGCAGAGGATCATCCCGCCCCGTGGGCCACGCAATGTCTTGTGCGTCGTTGTTGTCACAAACTCGGCATAGGGAACCGGGCTGGGATGCACCCCGGCAGCCACCAGGCCGGCAATATGGGCCATATCCACCATCACCACTGCCCCCACCTTGTCGGCAATGGCCCGGAACGCCGGAAAGTCGATGGTGCGGGGATAGGCGCTGGCGCCGACCACAATCATCTTTGGCCGATGTTCCTCAGCCAGACGCTCCACTTCAGCATAATCAATCGTCTCGGTATCGGGTGTAACACCATAGGGCACGACTTTGTAAAAACGCCCGGAAAAGTTAACGGGACTACCATGGGTAAGATGCCCGCCATGGGAAAGGTTCATGCCCAGAATCGTGTCGCCGGGCTGGCAGACCGCGTTGTAAACCGCCATATTGGCCTGGGAGCCGGAATGGGGCTGCACATTGGCGTGATCAGCCCCGAAGAGCTGTTTTGCCCGGTCAATGGCCAGTTGTTCAGCCACATCCACATGGTGGCAGCCACCATAGTATCGCTTGCCCGGATACCCTTCGGCATACTTGTTGGTCATTACGGAACCCTGGGCCTCCAGTACCGCCTCGGAAACAAAGTTCTCGGAGGCAATCAGCTCAAGGCTGTATTCCTGACGCTCGGTTTCATGACGGATCGCTTCGGCTATTTCCGGATCAAATGTGGTAAGTACCGACATCACACACTCCTTTTGTTGCAAAAGATAAACTGGCTTCGCGTAAACTTCCAGTAAAACACAAAGCGGGACTCATCGCAAAGTCCCGCTTTATCATACAAATGCAGCTGACGATTATTGACAGCTCGTTTTTTCCAGTGCGGTTATCTTGTCCAGGCGACGCTGATGGCGATCCCCTTCAAAGGAAGCGTCCAGCCAGGCTTCAACACAGGCCATGGCTGTCGCAGTATTCAGAATACGCCCACCAAGGGCCAGAATGTTGGCATTGTTGTGTTCTTTTGCCAGCCTGGCCATCTCAGGCGACGTTACCAGGGCGGCCCTGATTCCCGGAATCTTGTTGGCGGCAATGGAGATACCGATACCGGTGCCACACAGTACGATCCCGGCATCTGCTTCACCACAAGTCACTGACTTGGCAACTTTCTCGCCGAAGTCAGGGTAGTCCACCGATTCTTCGGAAGAGGCACCCATATCAGCTACCTCCACACCCCGTTTTTGCAGAAACGGGATCAGAGCTTGCTTGAGGCTGAAACCGCCATGATCACTTCCTATTGTTATCTTCATGGTCAGATCTTCCTGAACAACAGCGTCGCGTTCGTACCGCCAAATCCCAGCGAGTTGCTCATGGCGTAACGGATTTCTGCCGTACGGGCAGTATTCGGAACGTAGTCCAGATCACACTCAGGATCCGGCTCCTCATAGTTGATGGTGGGCGGCACAACTCCCTGATCCATGGCCATGCAGCAGTACACTGCTTCAATTCCGCCGGCAGCGCCAAGCAGGTGGCCGGTCATGGATTTGGTGGAGGAAACCATCAGTTTATAGGCATGGTCCCCAAACACCGACTTGATTGCCAGGGACTCATTCAGGTCATTAAATGGCGTCGAGGTACCATGGGCATTAATATAGTCCACCTGCTCCGGATCCACTCCGGCATTGTTCAATGCCATCTTCATGCACCGGGCAGCCCCCTCGCCTCCCGCCGCAGGGGCGGTCATATGGTAGGCATCGCCGGTAAGTCCATACCCTGCAATTTCAGCATAAATCTTTGCGCCACGGGCTTTGGCAGCCTCATATTCTTCCAAAATCACGATGCCGGCACCTTCACCCATGACAAAACCGTCACGGTTTTTATCAAAGGGACGGGAAGCACGTTGCGGCTCATCATTTCTGCTATCGGACAGCGCCTTCATCACCGAAAAACCGCCAACTCCCAGAGGCGTGATTGTCGACTCGGTGCCGCCTGCAATCATGGCGTCCGCATCACCACGAGCGATGATGTGATAGGCGTCACCAATGGAGTGGGTACCGGTTGCACAGGCTGATACGGAGGAAATATTGGGACCTTTGGCGCCATATTTGATGGAGATATGGCCGGGGGCGAGGTTGATGATCAGCATCGGTATGAAGAAAGGGGTAATCTTCTTGTAGCCTCCTTCCATCAAAGCCGAATGATATTTCTCAATGGTCGGCAAACCGCCAAGACCGGCTCCCACCAGAACACCGACCCGCTCGGCATTTTCTTCGGTGATTTTGAATCCGGAATCTTCCATGGCAAACTGGGCTGCCGCCAATGAATACTGAATAAAGAGATCCATTTTCTTGATCTCTTTTTTGTCAATAAACTGCTCCGGGTCAAAATCCAGAACTTCTCCGGCTATTTTGACCGGCATGCCGCTGGCGTCAAACCTGCTGATCAGACCAATACCGGAACGGCCGCTGACCAGCGCATCCCAGTTCTTACTGTTTCCTGTACCAAGCGGAGAAACAACCCCTACTCCGGTAACGACAACTCTTCTCATGCTCGCACTCCATTTCAGGTGAATGCCGGGAAAAGGAAAAGAGGGGACCTCTCCCCCCTTTTCACATCATCCGATAATCATCATCGCTCTTAGGTATGCTCAGTGATGTAATCAACGGCATCCTGTACGGTCTGGATTTTCTCGGCATCTTCATCGGGAATTTCAATGTCGAACTCTTCTTCCAGAGCCATGACCAACTCGACGGTATCCAAGGAGTCGGCGCCAAGGTCATCCATGAACGAAGATTCGTTGTTGACCTTATCCTCATCGACACCCAGCTGCTCGGCAACAATCTCTTTTACCTTTTTTGCTACATCGGACATCTTACACCTCCGTGTGTTATAAACCGTTACAGGTTTTGTGTTCGCAAAGCGTTTCTGCTTCTTAGCAAACCGCGGCGACAATTGTCAAAGCAAATTTTCGAGCACGGAAGCAGAAAACGCACCAGTTAAAAACGGACTACATATACATGCCGCCATTGACCGCCAGCACATGGCCGGTGATATACCCCGATGCCTCGGAAGCCAGAAACACTACGGCATTGGCAATATCATCCGCAGAACCAAGCCGCTCCAGCGGTATCTGGGAAGTCAACTCTTCGCGGACCTTCTCCGACAGGGCGTCAGTCATGGCCGTGGCAATAAATCCGGGGGCAACGGCATTCACCGTAATATTGCGCTTTGCCAGTTCCCGGGCGTTTGACTTGGTCAGACCGATCAGACCGGCCTTGCTGGCACAATAGTTGGCCTGTCCGGCATTGCCCATCTGACCGACTATGGAAGCGATATTGATGATCCGGCCATAGCGTTGCTTGCTCATCACCTTGAAAGCAGCGCGGGTGCAGAGGAAAGCTCCTTTAAGATTGACATTCAACACGGCATCCCAATCCTCGTCCTTCATCCGCATCAAAAGACCGTCACGAGTAATCCCGGCGTTATTGACCAGGATATCCACGCGGCCAAAAGCTTCCATCGCAGCGTCAATCATCCGCTCCGTATCCGCCGGAACGGTTACGTTGCCAACCACAGCCAATGCTTTGGCACCGCTAGCCTGAAGCTCTGCAACAACGGCTTCGGTTGCGGCCTGATCCATATCAACGGCAACAATAATGGAACCCTGGGCAGCCAGCGCCAGTGCGATACTTCTGCCAATCCCCCTCGATGCGCCGGTAATGACGGCGACTTTTTCCTTGGGCATGGTCATTCCTTTCTGATCATCAATTATTTCGTTCGGCAAAGGTCGCTTTCAACTCCGCTTCCGTCACCAGTTTTCCATCCACAAACGCTTTGGCGCTAAAAACCCAGATTCCCCGTTTGCAACCGGTTGCCTCTATTTCAAAGCGTATTTGATCACCCGGCACCACCGGTTTTCTGAATTTTGCGTTGTCGATGCCGACAAAGTAGGTCACCTTGTCACGCACACTCTCATCAGACTGATAAGCCAGGATACCGGCTACTTGCGCCATGGCTTCGATAATCAGTACCCCCGGCATGACCGGGTGACCTGGAAAATGCCCCGGAAAAAACGGTTCGTTGACGCTGACGTTCTTCAGCCCCACAATACGCTTCCCCGTTTCGATCTCAAGAATGCGGTCAACCAGCAGAAACGGATGACGATGGGGAAGAATCTTCATGATCTGATTGATGTCAAGCATGAGCAACTCCTTTGTTGGTGCGCAGAGATAAACGTCCTCAACTAACCTGCCGTAACCGCCTGCAAGGTGGCTGCATCTTCCACCGAAACGGTGGAAACTTCTTTCGAAATACGTTTCATCAGACCGGAAAGCACCTTGCCGGGACCGATTTCCACACAGCGGGAGACCTCCAGACGGACCATCTCCTGCATCGACTGCTCCCAGCGTACCGGAGCGCAGACCTGGGCAACCAGCAAACCGCGCACCCGTCCGGCATCCTGATTGGCAACCGCCTCAACATTGGTTATCACCGGAACGGACAACTGCTGTACAGCAACACCATCCAGTACCGATGCCAGACGGTCAGCGGCGGGCTGCATCAGAGAGCAATGGAATGGCGCGCTGACCGGCAACAGCATCGACTTACGGTAACCTTTGCCTTTGGCAATCTCAATGGCACGGTTCACGGCGCTTGCATGGCCGGCAATAACGATTTGGCCAGGAGAGTTGAAGTTGGCCGGGGCAACAACCTCACCCTGGGCCGCTTCTCTACAGATGGCAACAAGTTCGTCAGCCTCTATGGAAAGCATGGCAGCCATCGCCCCAACCCCCACCGGCACCGCCTCCTGCATGAAGGTACCGCGGGCGCGGACCGTACGCACGGCATCCGCCAGAGACAAAGCGCCACCGCAGACAAGGGCGGAATATTCACCCAGGGAATGCCCTGCCAGATAATCTGCCGCAAGGTCAGTTTCTTCCTTAAGCACCCGCAGCACGGCAATACTGGCGGTCAATATGGCAGGTTGGGTATTGAAGGTCAGCTTCAAATCAGCTTCCGGGCCATTAAAACACAAGTCGGACAGCTTGAACCCCAGAGCGTCGTCAGCCTCTTCAAAGGTCTGCCGGGCCACGGCAAAGGCTGCCGCAAGTTCCTTGCCCATACCGGCATACTGGGACCCCTGACCTGGAAACAGAAAAGCGGTTTTACTCATAGTTTCGACTCCCTGATTAGTAGCCATACCATGCACATATATGTATGCAAACAATTACTGAGAAAGGGAATTTTGACAGGGTTACGATGAAGCTGCTTGGGCTCCGTTGCCGGAACGGTTGAAAAGCGCACCGTAATTTTCGGAAAGTGTTTCGGCAATGCGCTGGGTCACACCGCTGGTGGCATATTCGTGGGCAAAACGGATGGCATTTTTGATGGCCTTGGCGTTTGAACCTCCGTGGCAGATCATGCCCACGCCGTTAATGCCGATCAGGGGCGCTCCTCCATATTCAGCATAATCGACCGTCTTCTTGAAACGGTTGAAGGCGCCACGCATGAACAGGTAGCCCATCTTGGCCACCATATCCCCCATGATTTCCCGCTTGAGCATGGTACCGGTGGCCTCTGCCAAGCCCTCGGACAGCTTGAGCACCACATTGCCCACAAAACCGTCGCAGACCACCACCTCCACCGTCCCCTTGAAGATATCCCTGCCTTCAACATATCCGGCATAGTTCAAAGATGTGTTACGCAGAATGGCGTTGGTTTCCCTGGTCAGATCATTGCCCTTGGAATCCTCTTCTCCGTTTGAAAGCAGGCCGATGCTGGGATTCTCAATCCCCATGGCATACTTGGCGTACACCTGGCCCATGATGGCGAACTGTGCCAGATGGGTTGGCTTGCAATCCACATTGCCCCCCACATCCAGTACCAGGGTCTTACCTTTCAAGGTGGGGAAAACCTGTGCAATGGCAGGACGCTCAATGCCGCTGATCCGCTTCAGCACAAACATTCCCGCAGCCATGGTGGCTCCGGAGTTTCCGGCGCTCACAGCGGCGCAGGCCTTGCCTTCGCTCACCAGATCAAAAGCAAGGCGCACCGATGAGTTACGCTTTCTGCGCACCGCATCGGAGGCGGAATCGTGCATCCCCACCACTTCACTGGCATGGTGAATGGTAATATCCACATCCCCGGTAGGATGCTTGGCCAGTTCCTGGCGGAGGCGCAACTCATCTCCAACCAGGGTGACGGCAATGCCGAATTCGCGGGAAGCAGCAATAGCCCCTTCAACCTCTATGGCCGGGGCATTGTCTCCTCCCATTGCATCAACAGCGACTCTCATTGAGCGAAACTGGGAATCATCAAGCTTTCGTTTCGCCGCTGACAACCTGCTTGCCCTTGTAGGTACCGCAGGACGGGCAGACGCGGTGCGGCATCTTGGCTTCGTTGCACTGCGGACAGACAGACAGGTTCGGGACCGTCATGAAATCATGGGCACGCCGCATGTTCTTGCGGGATTTGGATGTCTTTTTCTTGGGTACTGCCATGGCACTATGCTCCTTTGTGGCCGTTTTTGGCCGGTATTAACTTCTGACCTTGAAATTTTTCAAGGCGGAAAACTTCGAATAAGCCTGTTCCTGGGCGCATCCGCATACCGTGGTATTGAGATCCACACCACAGAAAGGACACAATCCCTTACAGGTTTCGCTGCAAAGCGGTTTCAGCGGGATAGTCAAAGCAACCTGCTCACCAATTTCCGGCAGCAAGTCAATCTCATCCCCCTCAAACACGGCTGAAATCAGGTCGCGCTCATCAAGCTCGACTTCGTCCTCATCATCGGCGCCGAGACCAGCTCCTTCACGAAAGAAAATGGTAAACTGCGACGAGACCACCCGGTCAAAGTCAGCCAGACAGCGGGAGCAGAGCAAGGAAACCGGCGCTGAAAGTGCCCCTTCAACCCTGTAGTGATCCATCTCCCTGCCAGCATTTAACTCCACGGAAACCGGACCGTTAAAGCGGCATTCACCGGCCTGCGCCATTGAGGCCAGCACCGGAAAGGAATCAGCAGCTTCACAAAAGACAAACTGCCGAACCGTTTCCTTGATATGTTCGGTTCTGACTTTCATGCGGTGGTTTCCTGAATTGGTTGGTAAAGAAATGAGGTAATAGCCTGAAAATTGCAGGTTTGTCAAGAATTATTCAGTCTACCGTAGAGTCCGAGCTGTGCGGTAATGGCGCTCAAGCCGCCACTGGCTGGGAGTTCTGACCCGAAACGCCATTCCCAGTTACCGAGCGCCACGCCCGGACGATTCATCCTTGCTTCTGTTGAAAGAGCAAACAGATCCTGAAGAGGAATAATGGCCGTATCCGCCACCGACATCAGGGCCATCCTGATCAGATCCTCAGTGGTTGCAGCCCCTTCCTTGCCAAGGTACGTACCGATCCTTTGCCGGACATCGCTGCTCACGCTTGCCAGCCAGCCACTGGTGGTATCATTATCATGGGTGCCGGTATACACAACGGCATCCTGATCGTGGTTGTGGGGCAAATACGGATTTTGGGCATCGGAATCAAAGGCAAACTGCAGAATTTTCATACCTGGCAGCTTGAACTGTTCCCGCAACGCCTCAACATCAGGCGTGATAACGCCCAGATCCTCGGCAATGAACGGCAAACCGCCAATGGCATTCTGTACCGCCTCAAAAAACCGGGAACCGGGCCCTGGTGCCCAGCAGCCGTTTTTCGCTGTGCATTCTTTTGCCTGCACCTGCCAGGCAGCGGCAAAACCGCGAAAATGGTCGATGCGCACCAGATCAAACAAGGCGATCATCTGGCGGATTCTGGCAATCCACCAGTCAAATCCCCGTTCTTCCATAACCTGCCAATCATATAGCGGGTTACCCCACAATTGCCCGGTATCGCTGAAATAATCCGGAGGCACGCCGGCCACCACCAGCGGTTTCCCTCGCCCATCCAGCAAGAACTGTTCCCGGTTGCACCAGACATCCGCCGAATCATGGGCAACAAAAATCGGCAGGTCACCAACAATTTTAATGTTAAGCTCACTAGCCCAGCCCCGCACTTGCTCCCACTGCCTGAAAAACTGCCATTGCCGGTATTTCTCACTGTTGATTTCCGGTCCCAGTCGCTGGAAGGCGCACTCCAGCGCCTCCGGTTTCCGGCGTGCGATATCAACGGGCCAGCGGGTCCAGGGCCGTTCCCGATAGTGCCGTTTCAAGGCACGAAACAGCGCATAGTCATGCAGCCAATACGTCCTGTCGCAGAACTGCCGGAATTCAGCCTGCCGCTCCTGTGCTGCATTGGCAAAAAAACTTTCGGCAGCCTCACGCAGCAGCGCTTCCTTCCATGGGATCAAGCGTTCGAAATCAACCCGGTCCTTGGGAAAATCAACCCCATGCAACCGGTCAGCCGGAAGATCCCCATCAGCCACCAGTTGTTCAAGATCAATCAGCAGATGGTTTCCGGCAAAAGCGGAGTAAGCGGAATAGGGAGAATTCCCGGCAGCAGGCGGGGTGAGTGGTAGCACCTGCCAGAGCGAAAAACCGCTGTGGGAGAGAAACTCTAGAAATGCACGCAGATGTCTGCCCAAGGTGCCGATGCCGCAGACTCCGGGAAGTGACGTGGGATGCAGTAATACCCCTGCACGCCGATTTCGGGACATAAATCTCTCCTTTGTGTTACTGCGCTTGGCATTTTTTGCTTACAAAACAGACTATTGGGCCTTTTGCCGCAACCGCGCCGCCCACTTCTCAATCTCCAGCAGCACAAACACCGCCAGTGCAGGCGCCACCGTCAGCAGTAGCAGTGTGCCGTCAAGAGCCACCGTCCGGAAAAATCCCTGCACCGCAGGCAGATATACTGCAACAACCTGTAACAGTACAACTGCCATAGCCATGGCAAGCAGCAACGGATTGGTGAACATGCCCATTGAATAAAATGAACAGCTGAAGGAACGTAACGCCATGGCCTGTGCCACCTGCGCCAAAGCCAGAGAGACAAACAGCACCGTCTGCCAGGGACCGTTCGCCTGCCAAACCATCCAGGTAAGGGCCATGCAGGAAGCGCCGATCAGGCTGCCGGTCAGCACAACATAGCGGATCGTCGAAGCATCAAATATCTGGCTGCCGCTGACAATGGGCGGTCTTTTCATAACATCCGGTTCAGGACGCTCCACCCCCATCCCCAAGCCAAGCAAACCGTCAGTCAGCAGATTCAGCCAAAGCAACTGCAACGGCGTAAGCGGCATCGGCAGCCCCAGGAACGGCAGCAGCAACACCGCCATGATTTTGCCAACATTTCCGGCCACGGAGAAAACCACAAACTTGCGTATGTTGTCGTAGATCGTCCGCCCTTCTTCAACAGCCGCAACAATCGTGGCGAAATTATCATCCAGAAGCACCATGTCCGACGCCTCGCGGGCCACATCGGTCCCCGCCCTGCCCATGGCCACCCCCACATCGGCCTTTTTCAGGGCAGGAGCGTCATTGACGCCATCACCGGTCATGGAGACCACCAGTCCCTGTTTCTGCAGCGACTCCACAATCTTAAGCTTGTGTTCCGGCGTCACCCTGGCATAGACGGATACCTGTGCCGTTGCTTCGTCAAACTGTTCCTGTGTCATACGCTCCAACTCTACCCCGGTAAGCACCCCAGTTTCACCAGGAATTCCCACTTCACGAGCAATGGCCCGGGCGGTCAGAGGATGATCGCCGGTAATCATCACCGGCCTGATACCGGCAGACAGACAACGCAACACCGCAGCCCGGGCTTCTGCCCGTGGCGGATCGGCAAGCGCTGCCAGGCCGATACAGCGGAAGCCGCTGCCAATGACATCAAGAGACAGGTCAGCATCAGGCGGCATAGAGCGGATAGCCAGGGCCAGCACCCGCTCTCCCTGCCCCGAACGTTGCTCGGCAGCCGCTTCAAGGGTCTGGCGGTCTGCATCGCCGATGGCGCCGGAACAGAGCTCCAGCACAGCGTCCAGCGCTCCCTTGGCAACAAGGAGCGTGCCGCTCTGCGGCAAATGCTCCAGGGGCCAGGGGCCAGCAGCCAGGGAGTGTACGGTAATCATTCGTTTGCTTGTAGAATCAAAGGGAATCTCGGATATTCGGGGGAACTGTTTCTCTATCTCTTCTCGAATAATTCCACGGGCAGCTGCCGCTGCCAACAGCGCACCTTCAGTTGGATCACCGACAACAATTGTTTCACCTTGCTCAACCCGCAACTGTGCATCGTTACAAAGCACACCTGCAAGAAGCAGTAACCTCTCACCCTGCTCTTGCGGAGCCTGCAAAACCTCCAGCCCGCTCAGGGTCATCCGATTTTCCGTCAGGGTTCCTGTCTTGTCGGTACAGATCACCGAAACCGATCCCAGGGTTTCCACGGCAGGCAGCCGCCGGATCAGGGCATGACGGCGCAGCATCCGTTGCGCGCCCAGGGCAAGGGTAATGGTAACCACCGCCGGAAGCCCTTCAGGAATGGCTGCAACAGCCACACTGACCGCCATCATCAGCATCTCTTTCAGGTTTTCACCCCTCAGCAGCCCAACTGCAAAAATCAGAGCCGCAATGGCAATGGAAACCACGGCCAGAACTTTGCCCAACCGGTCAAGACGCTTCTGCAGAGGGGTCCAGGACTGCCCCACCTTTTGCAGCATGACAGCGATTTTGCCAAGTTCCGTGGTCATGCCGGTGGCGGTCACCACCGCGACCGCGCGCCCAGCCGCAACCTGGGTCCCCATGAACAGCAGGTTACGGCGGTCCCCTAACACCGCCTCCGGGTCTGTCAGGACTTCG
This sequence comes from Geobacter sp. UBA6151, assembly GCA_002423105.1. Taxonomy (GTDB): domain Bacteria; phylum Desulfobacterota; class Desulfuromonadia; order Geobacterales; family Pseudopelobacteraceae; genus Trichlorobacter. The sequence goes on from DIUT01000027.1 coordinate 200,624, forward strand.
GTCAGTTTTTCAACCGCCTCCGATTCACCAGTCAAGAGCGACTCCTGCACCCGCAAAGCGTGGGCCTCCAACAGCCGGGCATCCGCCGGCGTAACAGTTCCGGCCTCCAGCAGCAGAATATCACCAGGCACCAGGTCAGGAGCAGGTATCTCCTGCGTCATACCGTCCCGGCGCACCCGTACCAGCGGCACCGCCATGCGGCGCAGGGCCGCAATGGCCCGTTCAGCCCGGTAATCCTGCACGAACCCCAGCAGGGCAAATAAAATAACAATGGCAAAGATAGCTGCCGCGTCCCGAAATGAACCAACCAGACCTGAAAGCAGGGCGGCGGCGACCAGGATAAGCGCCATGGTGGAAGTAAACTGTTCCCACAAAATTCTCCAGGGAGAACGTCCCTCCTCTTCCAGCAGTTCGTTGGCGCCATACTCAGCCAGACGTTTTTTGGCCTCTGCCGCTGACAGACCGGCAGCCGCGTCAGTCCCCAGAATTGATAACGTCTCCCCTGTTTCCAGTAGATGCCAGTCAGTACGGTTCATCAACGACACCATAATCCTTCCTGTTGCAATTCCGGGCAATACCGGTACAATCCGGCCATGTCCAAACCGACCGCACTACTTCTCATCGTCTATGTTCTGGCCATTATCGGCTATTCCACCTGGCAGATGTTCAACGGTAATCTTGAAGCCGCATTCTCCTCGCTGCCATTTCTGGTGATCGCCTATCTGTTTGTCAAACCCTGGAAACGGTGATCAGACCTTAACAATCCAGGCCGCATCCTCAAGCACCGACAGCAATGAATCCCTGGTGGCTTTCGTGGCCAGCTTCCCCACGGCAGCAACCGGTTTCCCTCTTTTAAACTCCTGCCAGGCATCATGCAGGGAAACACCCACATGGTGCAGCAAGCTTGAATCCCGGTAACAGTCGATCATGCAGATGGTGCAATCGTCCCGAACCGTCTTCGAGACATCAAACTCCGCGACCTTGCAGATCGGCTCATGCCAGTACTGGCAGCGCCACAGGTCCGAATTCCAGTCAACATAAAAATACCTGAACCCACCATAGCAGGGGTAACGCTGCGGTTCTTTTCTGAGAAAACGCTGCATCTCCTCAAGAGAGCGGGTCGGGTTCAACACTCGTATCCGGCGCTTTATCTTCTTGATCTTGTCGAATTCGGCAACCAGTTCATCATCGCTGAAGTTCATCAGCTCACTATCGGTCTGTGCCAGATTGCTGGAGCCAAGCTGGCGGCAGGGATAGGAAAAGGTCACCCATTTGAAACCCAAGGACTTCAGAAAATCCGGCAGTAGCTCATAATCAACCAAGCGGCTCATGGTCACCGACGCTGTTGCTGAAATCCCGCAACTGGCTGCAACAACATTGGCCTCCTTAATCTTGTTACAGACGCCGGGCAGACCGCGATTATCCTCATGAACTGTGGCATCGGCCGCATCTATGGAGATGACCAGACCGGACAACCCCACCCCGGCAAGGTCAGTGATCCTCTTCTCCGACAGCAGGCCGCCGTTGGTGACCAGCATGACGTTCATGTCAAGCGACCTGGCTCGCATTATGATCGGTAGCAGTTCGGGATGCATCAGCGGTTCACCGCCGGAAAGCACCAGATAGCGGACACCGTGCCGGTACAAAACGTCTATAGCCTCAAACGCCCGCTCCACCGGCATATGACCGCCTGCTTCACGGTCGTAGATATCCCGAGAAAACCCGCAAAAACCGCAACCGGCATTGCAGATCGGCGTTATGGACAAGACGCTGAAACCAGGACCACCTTCATCAAGCACCATACTCAGCGTACCACGTGTATCAACGATAGGCAGATGGTACTCTGCCGACTTTCTTTCATGATTTTCCAAGCCGATGCACCATAATCCCTGTTAGTTTTTGGACATAGTAGTATAGCCACCCTTATCTGTAAAGGCCAGGCGGCATTCTTTTCAATTGCAATTACTCTGCATTTATCTGATAAAAACGACGTAATCATTTTAAGGAGATCTCTGCTGTGTCCCCCATTAAACAATCCAATCGTTTGACCTCCCTTATCATCCGTTTTCCAAAGATTGTCGTAGTATTGTCGCTGATGCTGTCCGCTTTGTGCGTCTTCTACACAGCCAATAAACTTGAATTCCTGACCGGCCGCGACGATCTGATGCCACGCAATGCGCCGTTTCAAGTGGAGTACCGCGAATTCAGCAAAAACTTTGGTGACCAGGATGAGATCGTGGTGGTTATTGAAGCCGACGACCCGCTGCTTGCCTCCCGCTTCAGCGACGCACTTCACCAGCGCCTGACAAACGACAGCGGTCTTTTCAAGGAACTGCTCTATCCCGGTGGCCTACCCTACTTCCGCCAGAACGGTCTGTTGTTCATGCCGCTGGAAGAATTGCACGGCATGCGCCGCACTCTGGAAATGGCTAAGCCAATGCTGAAAGAGCTTGCCACATCACCATCCATAAAGACGCTCTTCAGTTCGCTGACCGGACAGATTGACGACTATCTCCAACGCCCCTCCGCCGAAAAACTGGAACGCCTCACCTTTATGCTCTCCACACTGGACAAGGGCTTTGCCGGCTTTGACGGCAAACAGTCAGCCCTTTCAATGGACTCCTTCCTGAAAGGCAGCAGTGATACGCCATCAATGCTGGAAAATGCAGGCCGTCAACAGGTCATCGCCATACGCCCCGTCAAGGAACAGGGCAGCTTTGTGCCGTCGGAACGGGCGATCCTCAAAGTGCGTGCGGAATTAGGGGAACTGCTGCGTAAACCTGAATTCAAGGGGGTCACCGCAGGCTTGACCGGTGTACCGGTACTGGAGTTTGAGGAAATGCGCTCCAGCATGAAGGATATGGAAATCGCCGCAGCTCTTTCACTGGTCCTGACCGTTATTCTGCTGCTGTTTGCCTTCCGTGGCCTGCGCAACACCATTGCCGCCATGGTCACCCTGCTGGCGGGCATCTGCCTGGCCTTCGGCTTCGCCACCCTGGTTGTGGGACACCTGAATATCCTCTCCATGGCCTTTGCCATCATGCTGGTCGGCCTGGGGGTGGAGTACGGCATTCAGGTGGTTCTGCGCTACCAGGAAGAGCTCCGGGGCAATCACAGCATGACCGAGGCGCTGGAAACGGGAATGGTGGCCAACGTCAGACCGATACTGCTGGCAGCCCTGACCACTGCCCTGGCCTTTCTTACCTTCGTGCTCACTGACTTCAAAGGCATAGCGGAGCTGGGCATCATTGCGGCTGGCGGCATCTGCGCCTGTGTGCTGGCAACCTTCACCGTCTTGCCTGCCATGCTGGTGCTGATGAATCGGGGGCCAGGGGCCAGGGGCCAGGAACCAGTAAAAGCTGAAAAACAGAACCAAATGGCTAGCAAGTTGGAAATTCTGTTTCAGAGGCCGGGATTGATCGTAGGTGCCACAGCCCTGCTGGCGCTGCTTGGAACAGTGGCTTTGTTCAGGGTGCCCTTTGACTTCAATATGATGAACCTGCAGGCCAAGGGACTTGAACCGGTGCGCTATGCCTACAAGCTGATGCGCAGCAAGGAAAATGCCGGATACTTTGGCGTAGCCATGGCAAAGGACCGGAATGAGGCTGCATCTCTGACCGCCAGGCTGGAAAAACTGCCTGCGGTAAGCCATGTGGTCAGCCTGCTCTCCCTGGTACCGGATCGGCAACCGGAGAAACTGGCGGAACTGGCCCGGATGCAGCGGGTCATGACCGACATTACACCCGGCAGCTACGAGGAAAACTTAAGTCCGATGGAGTTACCGGCAGTATTTGAAGCGTTCCACGAGCAGGTTGAAAAGCTGAAAGCGCGGCTGGAGGCAGAAAAATCTGCGCAGGCACAAGCGGCTACCCATTTTTCAGACACCCTGAACCGTTTTTTCAAGGAGCTGGAGAAGGAAAAGGACGGCAACGCAGTGGTCATGCTGCGTGACCTGCAACAGGCCATGTTTGCGCCATTGCCGGAAAAGCTGCTCCTGTTGAAGGAGAGCCTGAAAGCCCGGCCAGTGGCTGAGCAGGACGTGCCCCAATCCCTGAAAAATCGCTTTATCGGCAAGGACGGCAGGCTGCTGCTGCAAATAGTGCCGAAGCAGGAAATTTTCGACAAGAAACCGCTGGCAGAGTTTGTCGGCCAGATAAAAAGTGTGGTACCCAATGCCACCGGCGAACCGGTCAGCGTGTACGAATCAATGATGATTCTGCAAAACTCCTATCTGATGGCATTTCTTTACGCCTTCTGCGGCGTCGTCGTCATTTTGCTGCTGGCTTTCCGCAGCATAAAAGCCACGCTGCTGGGAATTGCCCCGCTGGCAGCGGGATTGCTGATCATGGTTGGCGGAATGTGGCTGTTCGGCCTGACCTTCAACGTTGCCAACATCATTGTCATGCCGTTGCTTCTGGGGGTGGGGATAGATTCGGCCATCTACATCATTGCCCGCTACCGCAATGACGGCGGCTCACCGGTGGCAGCAGTGCGCAGCTCCGCAGGGGTGGGGGTCTTTCTCAACGCCCTGACCATCCTGTTCAGCTTCGGCGCTCTGATGGTGGCCAGCCACCAGGGAGTATTCTCCATCGGTGCGGTGATGTCCCTGGGGATGATTGCCATTGTTCTGGCGTTTCTGATATTTCTGCCGGCACTGCTGTTGCTGGTTGATAAGCAGAGGAAACAGGGGTGACCCTTTCGAAAGTCCCCATCCGGTATGCTGAAGTGTCTGTTTTTGCTCTCTGGTTTTGCTTCATGCTCTGTGCTATCGTCATGCCGGTTTCAAGGATAGGGAGTTCTGCATGTTCGATAATCTCCACAGATGGCTGATCATCAGACTGGCGCTGGTCTGGCTTGTGCTTTCGCTGATAATCGGTTGCATGGTCCAGTATCTCGGCAACACCCGGCTGGACAGCCATATCGTCAACATGGCCAAATCGGAAACCGCAAATTACTCCGGCGAATTCGCAACGTACCTGCAATCGCCATCAGCCTCAAACCTGGCACTTTTCAACAAAAGGATTCACCGCCTCATTGAAAACGACCACCTGATTGTGGTGGAGTTCTATGACGCCACTTCCAACAAGATCACCGAGGTGATCAAACCTTCTGCCCTGCAGGTAGAGGCTGAACTTCCCAAACATGGCAGCGACTTTTCAAACAAAGACACTATTTTCACGCAAAAGGTGTCTCTGAATAATGACACCTACCTGCGGGTGTTTATCCCCATTTTCACTCAAGCAGATGCCAAGATAGGCTACATGGAGGGGATTTACCACGCACCCGCTGAAATCATCCACCAGATAAAACAGCAGACGTTCTGGTCACTGCTACTGGTTGTGCTGGTGGTTCTTGTTACCAGCCTGGCTCTGTATCCTCTGATTATCCGCCTCAACAGTAAACTGCTGGATTACTCCCACATCCTGGCCCTGACCAATGTCGGCATGCTGAAGGTACTGGGCAGCGCTATCGCCAAACGGGACAGCGACACCAACATTCACAACTACCGGGTAACCCTCTATTCGGTGCGTATCGGCGAGAAGATGGGGTTGTCAAATACCGCCATGCAGGGGTTGATCAAGGGAGCGTTTCTGCATGACGTCGGCAAAATTGCCATAACCGATTCGATCCTTCTCAAAGCAGGAAAACTGACCGCTGAAGAGTTCGAGATCATGAAAACCCATGTCAGGCATGGCGAAGAGATCATCGGTGGCTATGCCTGGCTGGTGGATGCGACGGAAGTTGTGCGTTGCCACCACGAAAAATTTGACGGCACCGGCTATCCCGATGCTGCGGCAGGTGCTGCTATTCCTCTCAATGCCCGCATATTTGCCATTGCCGACGTGTTTGACGCTCTGACATCCCGGCGGCCATACAAGGAGCCGTTCAGCCTGGAGGTTTCACTGGATATAATCCGGCAGTCCCGCGGCACCCACTTCGATCCGATGGTTACCGACCTGTTTCTGGAACAGATCAAGGCGCTTCATGGAGAAATTTGTCATGAAAATGAAGCCTTACTGCACAAAAAGCTAGAGGAATGCATAGGAACCTATTTCAAATAATCAAAACACACCCTGGAGGTTTGACGTGAAACGCCCTATCGTTATTATCAGCCTGTTATGCCTGTCCCTCTGCGCCACCTTCGCTGAAGCCGCGGAACCCGACCCCCAGAAACAGCAGCAATTATTAAAAAAGATCGAGGAACTGGAAAAACAGATCATTGAACTGAACAGCCTGAAGCTGAAGAAGCAGACGTTACCGGTCAAAAAGGATCAATGTATGAAGGTGGTGGGAGTGGAATCGTACTGTGTCTGCGTTACGGAAGCACTGCCCGCCATGGTTGATTACCGGCAGTTCGTGCAGATTCTGCTGACCCCGGCGGCCGAATTCGGCTATGACAAACTGAGCGTTGAGCAGAAAAAGGATATTGATCAGGCCGTGGTTGTGTGGGCTACCTGTGTTGACTATAAAGGTCCGCAAGGTAAAGGGGTGGTTGAGCGGTTGATGAACCGGGACACTCTGTTCTAGCCCGGCCCACCCGACAGTCTGTATTTTCAGCGGTTTGAGGTCGGCTCTCCCTCCAGCGCTTCAACCTTCAGAATGGAGAACAGCTCCCGCAATTCTTCGGAGGTAAGACGTACCGGTTGCATGGTTGTCCAGGTTCTGATACTGCGCGGATTGTCCAGCCACTGTTTCAGCTGTTTTTCGTTCCACCCCTCCTGATTACGAGCGGTTTTCGGGTAGAACGGGGTAAACAGACCGGAGAGATTCGGTCCGCTGTCGCTGCTGCCCAACAGGCCAAGCCGCTCAGACAGAATACGGTGACAGACACCGCATTTTTTCGTAAACAGGTCGGACGCCTTCTTGTCCCGGTCCTGAAAAAACACCACCTGCGGTCGCTCCACTCCGCGCTTAGCGGTCACCCCTGCCCCATAGAGTGCATTCACCAACGCAACCATCTGCTGTTCCCCGGTCCTGAACACCGGCATTCCCAAGGCAGGCGAACTAATTGCCGTGACAATCTCCTCCGGCGGCCGCAGCTTCGTAACGCTGTCAAGGGAGGCGGCCAGCCGGTTGCCGCGCCCATTGCTGACATGGCAACGGCGGCAGGCAAACTGCTCCAGCAGGCGATTGCCTTCCCGCAGTTCCGGAGAGCCGGGCAACGTGAATCCGGCGAACTTTCCCGCTATCAGCCCGGCATGGGCGATGTTTTTTCTGCCTGATGTCTGGTTTCCCCGATGACAAGCGGTGCATGTCCCCTGCTGCCGGTAATGGGGCGTGTGGCAGTCAAGGCACAGGCTGCGCGGTGGCCCGGCTTCGGCACACACCGTTGCAAGCAGGATCGCCAGTATCAGGATGGTATGGTAAACGACCAATTGGCCCCCCTGAAGAACAGGGCGATGATTGTCAGTGCCACAATGGCAAGAAAGGTCAGCAGCGCCAGCAGATTAACCGGACGTTGCCCCGCAGGAAACCAGCGTGCCGGATAGACATGAGCACTGCCCGGCAGCCAGGGCAGAAAAAGGAACAACAGGCCCAGCGCCAGCATGGGATAAATCATCAGGCTCGAATAACTGACCAGCTCCTGGGTCCAGAGCAGAAACCAGGCGGATTTGGCCGGATTGGGGGTTTGGGCCGGATTTGCCGCCTGCTCCAGCGGAGCCGGAATAATGGCCGCCAGCACCAGCAACAGCAAGGTCAGCAGGAACATTGAACGACCGATCAGCCGGAAAAAGTGCGGGTTGCTTTTGACATAGCCGGTTTTCATAGATACGGAAGCACCCCTTTCTGCCTTCTAACCCGGTAAAAGTGCAGCATGCAGAGCAGCAGCATGGAGAGCGGCAGGATCACGATATGCAGCGCATAGAAGCGCAACAGCGACAGACTCTGCCCGACATCGTCAGGAACCAGCAAGCTGCGCAGAACAGTGCCGAAGGGCACTGTTGCCAGCAGTTCCATGCCGGTCTGGGTGGCCCAGTAAGCAAGCTGATCCATGGGCAGCAGATACCCGGTATAGGCGGCAAACACGGCAAGGCAGAGCAACAGGAAACCGATCACCCAGTTCAGCTGCCGTGGCCGTTGGTAGGCACCGGTCAGGATGACCCGCAGTGTATGCAGGAACATCAAGACCAGCAGGGCGTGGGAAGCCATGCGGTGCAGGCTGCGCAGGTATTTTCCGCCCCAGACCGAACTTTCCAGAAACAGGATGGAACTGAAGGCCCGTTCCGGAACCGGCTGGTAGTAGACCACCAGCAGCAGACCGGTGAGCGCCAGCAGCAGAAAGGCCGTGAACGCCAGCCCTCCCAGGCAGAAGGTGTAGCTGATGCGCAGGTTTTTCTCCAGCACAACGCGGGGAAAGAGATGTTTGAGGAAGTCGGCAATCATGAATGGGTGGTCCGTCCGCTGTCATTAAACATAGAGATATCTATATACTCATTTCAACCATAAATCCAGTGGACTCTTCGGCTCTTTCACCGTTCGTACCGGAACGCAGTGGGTATAGATCATGGTGGTTTTAAGCTCAAGAAAACGCCGCAACCACTTCGCATAGTCGTCGTAGCAACTCTCAGAAACGCCCTTCGTGCCAAGAAGCTGTTTGTACTGTTCAAGGAGCGTTTCTGGAACTGCAAGCATAATCGGTATTCCTCCAAATCTGGCAGTAATGGATGATACTCCAGCATCATTCAGGAAGAAGCTTTTGGCAATAACCGGCGGCTGCATTGGTGGCTTTACAAGCAACAAATTCATGCTATAAAAATTGAAACCGTGCCCAATTACTGGAGTATATCCATGAAAACCAGGTAAAAACTGAACCCTGGGCAAAAAGGGACCAAAGCCCTGGTTGATATCTACGGCGACACGCTGGTCTGCGTCCGCTACCGCTACGATGAAGCAAGCCGTACACGAATAAAAAACGTTGAAATTATAGTTAAAAAAACCGACTGGACACCACCGCAGCCAAAATTTTCTGATGATACACTTGTTCCGGTACAGATCGCCTTTGCAGAGAATGAGTTAAAGAAATGCTCTAACAGGCTGTTGAAATTCAAGT
>DIUT01000017.1 GCA_002423105.1 Geobacter sp. UBA6151
TTCCAGTTCAAGGATGATATCAAGGCGGCGAGGAATTCGGCGACGCAGGCGTACACGGAAGTACGTCGAGGAGACGAAGACGAGCCAACGAAGATAGGGCCTTGAAATGGAATCGGAATAATACTGTCTTGATGACTTGACAGCCGGAATTTGATGTACATACCATACGAGCACCGGAGGTGACAACATGACAACCAGCACCACAGACAGATGCTCTTTGCCCTCTCTCTATGCTTCAGCACGGGAATACCTGCAGGAACTGGCCGAAAGTGGCGTGGACGGAATACCGGAAGATCAGGGTCAAGTACTACAGGGGCCAGGGGCCAGGGGCCAGGGGCCAGAAAAGTCAGGCATGGCGAGCAAAGGGACTAAGGGTAGTGTAGCTACCACCTGGACCCCGGACCCTGGACCCCGGCCCCTGGACCCTGCCTCTCAGTCCCTTGAAGCAGTCCGGCACGAGCTAGGTGATTGCCAGCGCTGCGCCCTTGCCGCCACCCGCACTAATCTGGTGTTCGGCAGCGGCAATCCCCAGGCTGATCTGCTGTTTGTAGGCGAAGCGCCCGGTGCCGACGAGGACCGGCAGGGAGTGCCCTTTGTGGGAGAAGCCGGACAGATACTGACCCGGATCATCACGGCAATGGGATTGAGCCGTCAGGAGGTGTACATCTGCAACGTGCTGAAATGCCGTCCACCGGGCAACCGGAACCCCCACAAGGATGAGATTGAACGGTGCTCGCCATTTCTGCTGGGACAGGTTCAGGCCATCAGACCAAAGGCCATTGTTGCTCTGGGCACCTTTGCAGCCCAGACCCTGCTGGGCAGTAAGGAACCGATCTCCCGCATGCGCGGTAAATTCCATGATTACCACGGAATTCCGCTGATGCCGACCTTTCACCCGTCATTTTTACTGCGTAACAAGGCGGATAAACAGCGTTACTGGGAGGTATGGGAAGATATGGTGCAGGTACTGCAGAAGCTTGGGCTACCGGTACCGGAGAAACAGGGGCCAGGGGCCAAGGGCCAGGGGCCGGAAAAACAGGGTCAAGGGTAATTCAGATCCAGCGGCGCACGACAAAAAGCGCCGCTTTTCCTTCACCATTTGGCCATTTATCTGCCGGAGTACGTGTCTTCATCAGGTCCAGCAAACGTTTCTTGAGCGGTGTGGTCACGACACCGCCATGTCCCGGCTGTCCACAACGCAGAATGCTTTCAATGGCAGTTTCCCGGTCTAGCACGATAATAACGTGCCCCTTCCAGACAAGCAGATCAAGGGGACGCAGGCCGGAAACTATCTGGTCAGCGCTCAGCCCGGCAACCGGCACTGCCACGCCGAAAGAAACCAGATCAGCGGTATTACGCAGCGTGAAACCATTAGTGGCCTCATACAACAGGCCGGAGCAGTCCAGTCCCGCATAGTTTCCAGCAACCCCCTGCCGCAGGTTGCCTCCCCAGACATAGGGCAGCCCCACAGCACTGCGCAAGAACGCCAGTACGGCACTCTTTTCCGGATGCGGTACAGTTCTTGAGGGAGAGGGAGTTGTTCGAAATTTGAGGAATGACTGATTTACAAACAGACGGACAGAGTCCGGCGCCCGGTAATCAGGAGTGGTCACTTCCACAACCTGCTGCATCCGCCGCACTACCGTGAACGGAGTGCCGGGCAAGGCGATAAATTCCAGTTCACGCGCCTGACCACAGCTATCAGTTTCAGGAGTGGTACGCGCAGCAGCAGCACTGTGATACACCGGCGCCGCCTGCCGCGCCGCAGCATAGGGTAGTAGTGCAGGCTCTGTTGCCAACGCTGAGGCACCTGCAAAAAAGCCGACGACGCAGCACACAGTCGCTACCACTCGACCGGCGCTGCGTCGCACGAAAACAGTCCCCGGGGAACCTGCTGCAACAGACTCACATCTGTCAGAACGGGATGTCATCATCCTGGAACGGCGGTTCATCGTAACTGACCGTGGTGTCGGCAACACCGCCTGCTTCCGGACGTCGCCCGCCACCTGCCGCGCCATCGCTTCTGCCGCCCAGCATCTGCATCCGGTCACCGACAATTTCAGTGGTATAACGATCATTGCCGTCACGGTCCGTCCATTTGCGGGTCTGCAAGCGGCCTTCGATATAGACGGTCTTGCCCTTGGCCAGATATTCTCCGGCGATCTCAGCCAGCTTGCCCCACAGGGTTACCCGGTGCCATTCGGTCTTTTCTTCCCAGTCGCCGCTCTGCTTGTTCTTGTACTTTTCGCTTGTGGCAAGGTTGAACGATGCAACCGCCTGTCCCGATGTGGTGTAACGCACCTCCGGGTCTTTTCCCAGATTGCCGATCAACATGACTTTATTCAGACTGGCCATCATGCCCCCCTGTACAGATTGTGTTTCTTAAGTGCTGTGTATAGCATTGTGTAGCAACATGGCGCAAGACGATTGAACCACTTCAGCCGACAAGCGCAGGTCGGCGCACAATACAAAAAGGCCGTATCGTTGCCGATACGGCCTTTCAACACTACCTTTTGTCAAAGAATTACTTCTTTGCGGGAGCAGCAGGAGCAGCAGGAGCCGCGGCGTCAGCAGCAGGAGCTGCTTCTTTCTTGGCTTTTTTGGCTTTCTTGGCCTTCTTTGCAGGAGCCTTCTCAGCAGCAGCAGGAGCTGCAGCGTCAGCAGCAGGAGCAGCAGCGGGCTTCTCAGCAGCGAAAGCGAAACCAGCGAAAGCAACAGTGGTGATGATCATAGCAATAATCTTTTTCATGGGTACATCCTCCTAGAGATTTAATGACTAGTGAGAAAGCAGGGACCATGCCAAAAACGCAAAACTAATTTTAATCGTTTAAATTCAAGATGATATGAAATTTAATCCTAAGCATGATTACAACACGGATCTCTTAATACCTCAAATAAGGTAGACGCTTCCCGATACCGGTTAGTTTTAGTCCGGCATTCCGGCCAACGGCAACATGACCCTGAATTCCGCCCCCAAATCACTATTGCCAGCGCTTATCATGCCGCCATGGTTTTGCACAATGCGGCTGACGATTGGCAGTCCCAAGCCAGTGCCCCGCCGCTTGGTCGTAAAGAAAGGGGTGAAAATGCTCGACAGTGATTCCTCAGGAATCCCTCCCCCGGTATCCGCCAGCGTGACCACCACCGAAGGCTTTTCCGTATCGCCCCGACTTAACGTCAAACGCAACTCCCCGCCATCGGGCATTGCCTCTTGGGCATTCACCAACAGGTTTATGAATACCTGTTTCAATTGATGGGCATCTCCAAGCACTTCCCAGTAGCCTTCCGGCAACAGCAAATGGCAACTGATCCCCTGCTCTTCAAAGACAATAAAGTAATCTTCAATGCTTTCTCTGATCACCGCGCGCAGGTCAAAGCGGTTGTAGCAGATGGTCGGCTTTTTGGAGTAGGCCAGCACATCACCCAGCAAGTGCTCAAGACGCTGCACTTCGCCGATGATGGTATCCAGATATTGGCGCTGGGTGGCATCAGGTTCCAGCAACCTTCCCAGACGGGCGGCAAACCCACCGATGGTGACCAGTGGCGTTTTCAGTTCATGGGACAGGGAGGCCGCCATCTCGCCCAACGCCGCCAGATGCGCGCCATGCATAAGACGCTGTCGGGCATCCCGCAGCTCTGCATGGGTCTCCTCAAGATTGCGGTAGAGACGGCTGTTTTCCAGCGCCATACCGGACTGGTTGGCAAACAGCTGCAGCAGTTGCAGCTGTTCATCCTCAATGGGACCGTCAGACAAGGGATTGTCAACAATGATGATCCCCACCAGGCGATCACGGGTGGCAAGCGGCGCAACAGCAAAAGTTTTCATGTCAAAACGCCGGACAAATCCGCAATCCCGGCATTCCAGACAATCAATGTGGCTGATCCGGCACGGAATACGCTCCTTTACAACCCGCGAAACAATACGGCAACCATCATCAAGATCAATTCTGGAAGCACGGACATTGCGGCAAAACTCCGACTGCCGCTGCTGTTCCATTGTCCGGTCGTCAAGATCCCAATGACCGGTGAGCGGATTACCCTCTGTCGTATCGACAATGTGCAAAGCCGACGCATCCTCCCGGCAGATGCCCAGCATCCCCTGCAGGGTGCAGGTTTTAGGATTATGCAGATAGAGCATGGCCCTGCCGAACAGTTGATTCTGTTCATGCACGAGCGCGGAAAGGATCAGGTGAACCAGCTTGTTGAGATGAATGGTGGAAAGGAGCGTCGAGCTGAACAGAAAAGAGGTGGCCATATCCTTGGTTCGCGGAAGAGCCTGTGAAGGTAACATCTGGGATATGGGGGCCGTAGCGTCGGTCATGACCAGTCTCAGGGCTTCAATCATGAACTGTTGAACAGTAAACGGGAAACGTCAGGTGCGCTTTTCCTTCTGTTCTTCCTCGATCTTGCAATCAATACACTGGGTAGTAACCGGCCGTGCTTTCAAACGGGCTTCACTGATCTCGGCTCCGCAATCCTCACAAACCCCGTAACTGCCACCCTCAATCCGACCCAGCGCTTCTTTGATCTTGCCCAGCAGTTTACGTTCACGATCCCGTATCCGCAGTTCAAAGGTACGGTCGGATTCCTGCGTGGCACGGTCGGTGGGATCAGGGAAATGAGATGCATCATCAGCCATCTCGTGGACGGTTTTACCGGCCTCGGAAAGCAGCGCTTTCATCTCATCCAGCAGCAACTGCCGGAATTGTTCAAGTTTCTCAGCGTCCATGACTCTCCTCGAATCAGTTGGAGTATCTGCGGCATGGGTGATAATTTGCTGATATTAGTGAGTTTGGCTGCGCAAGTCCAGTAAAAAGTATGTTACAGCAGTGATGCAAGCGCCTCCTGCACCGTGTGCACCGCGGTGAACTGCATGGCGCCGGATTGCAGCCGACGCAGGTTACCAGCAGGCAGAACACAGTCTGTAAAGCCCAGTTTGGCAGCTTCGGCAATCCTGAGTTCCGGCTGGGTGATGGCCCGCACCTCACCAGCCAGACCCACTTCGCCAAATACGATGGTCTGATGGGGAACGGGGCGATCAAGATGACTTGAAGCCACTGCCAGCATAATGGCCAGATCGGCAGCAGGCTCAGCAAGCCGTGCACCGCCTGCCACATTCAAAAATATATCCTGCCCCCCCAGATGCAGCCCCGCTTTTTTCTCCAGCACCGCCACCAGCAGAGCCAGCCGGTTACTATCCACCCCGATGGTGGTGCGGCGCGGCGTACCGTACGAGCTTGGGGTCACCAGCGCCTGGATTTCCACCAGCAACGGTCGACTTCCCTCAAGCGATGCTGTCACCACCGAGCCGGGAGCATTCAGCGGACGTTCCGACAAAAACAGCTCGGACGGGTTGGCCACCTCTTCCAGGCCGCCTGACTTCATCTCAAAAACACCGATCTCGTTGGTGGAACCAAAACGGTTTTTCACTGCCCGCAGAATACGGTAGGGATGTCCGCGGTCCCCCTCAAAGTAGAGCACCGTATCCACCATATGCTCCAGCACCCGGGGACCGGCAATGGCGCCATCCTTGGTGACATGCCCCACAATAAAGATCGGCACGCCGCTGCCCTTGGCCAGCACCATCAGACGACCAGCAGATTCCCGCACCTGGCTGACGCTGCCGGGGGCAGATTCCAGGGAGCGGGTCCAGACCGTCTGAATGGAATCCACCACCACCGCCCGCGGCTTCAGATGCTCAATCTGGGCAACGATCTCCTCAAGGCCGTTTTCCGCCAGCACCAGTAACCGTCTACCCGAAAGACCAAGCCGCTCACCACGCAAGCGGGTCTGGGCCGCCGATTCCTCTCCGGAGACATACAGCACATCGGCGGCTTCGGCCAGATGGTGCATGGCCTGCAACAACAGGGTTGACTTACCGATACCCGGATCACCGCCAATCAGCACCAGAGAACCGGGCACCAGCCCTCCCCCCAGCACCCGGTCAAGCTCACCAATACCACAGGGCAGACGAACTTCGGCCTGAGGCGGCACCTCACTGATCGGCAATGGAACAGAACGGCTACCGGTCAAGCGAGTGGCGCGTGAAGCTGCCGCAGACTCCTGCCGTTCCTCAGCCATACTGTTCCAGGCCCCGCAGTCTGGACACCTTCCCAGCCACTTGGGAGATTGACAACCACACTGGCTACAACTAAACACCGTTTTTTGACGCACACCTGCTCCCTTCAAAAGCCATTTGCAGCACGGCATGAAATGTACCAGAGGGCCGGTCAATCGGCAACTGTCCACTATAGTTACGGCCAATTGTCTTGTCGGAACCGGCAGCGTTTGCTATAGTTTTTCAAATTAATTTCGCATCAGCAGCATCGCAACAAAGGAGACATAACACAATGAACAGCACCATTCAGATAGCTGAAGGCATCCACTGGATTGGGGCATTGCACCCCGAACTGCGGGTCTTCGACGACCTCTTTCCCACGGAACATGGCACCACCTACAACAGCTACCTGATTAAGGGCAGCGAAAAAATCGCGCTGATTGACACGGTCAAGGGCAAGTTCACCGACCAGTTCATGGACAAGGTCAGGTCCCTGGTAGATCCTACAGCCATTGACTACATCATCGTCAACCACGCTGAACCGGACCATTCAGGCTCTCTGGCTTACATGCTGGAGCAGTGCCCCAAGGCGGTGGTGGTATCCAGTCAGGCCGCCAAGAACTTCATCACCAACATGATCCATAAACCATTCAACTCTCAGGTTGTCAAAGAAGGGGACACCATTGACCTGGGCGGACGCACCTTGCGCTTCATCATGGCCCCTTTCCTGCACTGGCCCGACACCATCTTCACCCGGCTCGAGGAAGAGAAGATGCTGTTTACCTGCGATGCCTTCGGCGCCCATTACTGCGACACCAAGCATATCTTCAATGACGAAACCGATGATTTCACCTCGGCCCGTCACTTTTACTTTGACTGCATCTTCCGTCCCTTTAAGGACAAAGTACTCTCCGCTGTGGAAAAAATCCGGCACGACCAGATCGACATGCTGCTGCCCAGCCACGGTCCGATCATCCGCAAGGACCCCTGGAAGGTAATCCAGCAGTTTGAAAACTGGAGCAAACCAACCTCTTTTGGCAAGAAGATTGTGCTCCTGTATATCTCTCCCCACGGTAACACAGAGAAGATGGCAAAAGCAGTGGTCGACGGAGCCTCAAATAACGGCATCGAAGTGGCCTGCCACCACATAGTCGGCATGGCTGATAACGAGGTGCGCACACTGATGGAAGAGGCCGACGCTTTGGTGTTCGGCATCCCCACCATTGCCCGCGACATTCCCAAACCGATGTGGGATGTGCTGTCCGCCTTGAGCACGGTCAAGCTGAAGACCACCGTTGCCGCTGTGTTCGGCAGTTACGGCTGGAGCGGCGAAGCCTGCAAGATGGCGGAAGAGCGGCTGAAAGGGATGGGCTTCAAACTGGTGGCCGATCCGGTCCGGACCATGTTCACCCCTACGACGGATGTGCTGGGGCAGTGCCTCGACCTGGGCCGCAAGGTCGCCGAAGAAGTGGCAAAGAAGAGCTGAAGTATCAAGACAACCGGTTGGGCAGGGAAGAAAAATGGTCACCCTTCAAAATGCCAAGGACGTTGCAGACACGATCGTTCAGCATATCAACCCCCGGTTGGTCACGCTATTCGGATCGGTGGCGCGCGACAACATCGGTAATGATCTGGATCTGCTGATCGTCGTCAACGATGATGCCTACCAGGGAAGACAGACAGACCTGCTGCTGCAACGCTCCCTTGCACCTTATTATCGCGCATTCGACATAGAGCCGTTTGTTATCCCCTTGTCACGCTATAATCAGCAGATACGGAGCGGCGCTCCGTTCTTGAATGCCGTGCTGAAAGAAGGAAGGGTGCTGTATATGCAGAATCATGTCAATGAATGGCTGCGGCAGGCCGAAGAGGAACAGAGGACCGCTACATATCTCGCAGAGGGCGGGTTTTACCGGAGCGCCTGTTACCATGCAGAGCAGGCAATAGAGAAGTTTCTTAAAGCTCAATTAATAGCAAAAGGCTGGGATCTCGAAAAAACACACAGCATCAGACGCCTTCTGGCGCTATCGGAAGACCACGGCCTGCGGTATCACCTGACCGATGAAGATGTGGTCTTTATTGACAGCATCTATCGAGGCAGATACCCTGCCGAAGCAGGGTTGTTACCGGAAGGGGAGCCAGATGCAGATGATGCACACCGGGCTGTCCGTCTGGCGAACGAACTTTTGAGGGGCAGCAGCACATAGCTCATGGCTGCCCCCTTTGCATGCCGTACCGTGCTGCACAGGGCCAACTCATGCAACCAAGCATCACTCAAAACCTATTTACAGCTATACCCGAACCAGAGCTTGCAGTTCTGATTGGAAGCCGTGCCACCAATAAATCCCGGTCGGATTGAAAAAAGTGTGTAAACTTCACAGCAGATGTGGCACTGGCAATAAAATAGTTTCAAGATGTGCCAAGGGGATGTTGACTTTTGCCAAAAATGCCGTAAATACGGGAAACGTCACTAATTTCCCTTAAGGATTTTCGCTTTATTGGCGCTCTGAAAATCAGGGAAATGTGAGCTGTCATCATATGGTGAGACCAAACGTTTCGCGTTTTCCGCATTATCAGTTGATACACACCATTTCTTAAATTGATGGGCACTGTATAAATATGGGAAGCGTCCCTAATTTCCTTTTTAAATCAGTCTCGTTCTTCCAATAATTCAGAAAGAATCTGCGACTTTTGCAGGAAAAACGAAAAGAACAATACGGGAAATGCCCTAATTTCCTTGGGAGAATTGCACATGAAAGTGGTCATCTTTGCAGGGGGTCTTGGCACCAGAATATCCGAGGAGTCATTTCTTAAGCCTAAACCGATGATCGAGATTGGTGAGAAGCCGATTCTCTGGCATCTGATGAAGATATTTGAGGCTCAAGGTTTTAACGATTTTATTATCTGTTTAGGATACAAGAGCCACATGATTAAGGAATATTTCCTAAATTATTATGTCTATAATTCCGATGTTACCATCAATCTCCAAACCAACAGCTTCGAGGTGCACCGGACAAATTCAGAAAAATTTCGCGTAACCTTGGTCGACACGGGGTTGAATACCTGTACAGCCGGGCGCCTAAAGAGAGTTGAGCATTATATCGGCAAAGAGGAATTCATACTCACCTATGGAGATGGTCTCGCCAATGTGAATCTTGCAGATTTGATCTCTTTTCATCGCTCACACGGCAAAATTGCCACGGTAACAGCAGTCCAACCAGCCGGGCGTTTTGGTTTGCTTGGCCTGGAGGACAATGACCTCGTAGCAAATTTCAAAGAAAAACCACTGGGTGATGGTGGCTGGATTAATGGCGGCTTTTTCGTTCTAAAACCGGAAGTCTTCTCCTATCTGCTGGATGATGCCGATCATCAAATGTGGGAGGGGTATCCACTGGAA
Source organism: Geobacter sp. UBA6151 (assembly GCA_002423105.1). GTDB lineage: Bacteria > Desulfobacterota > Desulfuromonadia > Geobacterales > Pseudopelobacteraceae > Trichlorobacter. The sequence goes on from DIUT01000017.1 coordinate 9,456, forward strand.
ACCCTGGCACACGATTCACAACTCCTGGCGTACAAGCATCACGGTTTTTGGAAATGCATGGATGCAATGCGTGATAAAGGTGAGCTTGAATCTTTGTGGGAATCTGGCAAGGCGGAGTGGAAGATCTGGAAATGACGGATTTTTTCTGCGGCAAACGGGTATTCGTCACCGGCCATACCGGATTCAAGGGGAGCTGGCTATGTCTATGGCTCACCCATCTAGGGGCCAATGTAACCGGTTATGCCCTTTCACCTCCAACCAATCCCAGTCTGTTCGAGCTTGCCCGTGTCGATGACTTGATTTTATCGCATATCGGCGATATCCGTGATGTCGAATGTCTTGTTGCGGCAATGCGTGAAGCAAAGCCGGATATTGTCTTTCATCTGGCTGCCCAGCCTCTGGTGCGAGATTCCTACAAGTTGCCCGTCGAGACCTATTCAACCAACGTGATGGGAACGGTAAATCTTTTGGAAGCTGTCCGCGGGTGCCCATCCGTCAGGGCAGTAGTAAATGTCACCACCGACAAATGCTATGAAAATCGCGAATGGCCCTGGGGCTATCGCGAGAATGAGCCCTTTGGCGGTTTTGATCCCTATTCCAACAGCAAGGCCTGCTCTGAACTTGTTACCGCTGCTTATCGATCATCCTACTTCAACCCAGGGGAATACCTGCAACACGGGGTAGCCGTCGCGACCGCACGGGCTGGTAATGTAATCGGCGGCGGCGATTGGGCGACGGACCGCCTGGTTCCTGATATCATTCGCTCCGTTCTGGCGCGCGAAGTAATCCGTATCCGCAATCCTTACGCAGTGCGCCCTTGGCAACATGTGCTGGAGCCTCTCAGCGGATATCTGACCCTTGCCCGGCGGCTTTACGAAGCTGGGCCGGAATTTGCGGAGGGATGGAACTTCGGCCCGCAGGATACCGACGCCAGGCCGGTTGAATGGATTGTCCAGCGGATATGCCAAATCTGGGGCGAAGACTCCCGGTATGTGATTGACGACGGCGACCACCCCCATGAGACCAATTACCTCAAGCTCGACTGTTCCAAGGCCCGGATGCGGATGGACTGGCAACCCAGGTGGCACCTGGACAAAGCGCTTGACTCCATCATCGAGTGGACCCGGCATTACCGTTCCGGAGATGACTTGCGGACAGTCTGCATGAAACAGATCGGCGCATACGCGGACGAGCCATAACAAATGCAACCGAGGGAAGTGTGAACGATCACGGGACAGAAGAGCAAAAGTTGCGACGGCAGGCCATCGAAGCAGCCATCGTCTACTATAAACATACCCACGCAGAAAAGAGGGAATTCGCCGTCGGTGACAGAATCCCGTATGGCGGTCGTGTTTTCGATGAGCAGGAAATCGCCAATCTTGTCGACTCTTCTCTGGATTTCTGGCTGACAACTGGCAGGTATGCCGCACGGTTCGAGGCCGATTTTGCGTCTTTCCTCGATGTTAAACACTGCTCTCTGACGAATTCCGGCTCCTCGGCCAACCTGCTGGCCTTCATGGCTCTTACATCGCCGAAACTGGGAGAACGCCGCATCAGACCGGGCGACGAGGTGATCACCGTCGCCGCCGGTTTTCCAACCACCGTTGCTCCGATAATCCAGTATGGCGCCATCCCGGTTTTCGTGGATGTTTCGCTCCCGACCTACAACATTGACGTCACGCAACTCGAAGCGGCTGTCTCTCCTAGGACAAAGGCCGTCATGGTGGCCCACACCTTGGGCAATCCCTTTGACATTGCAGCGGTCAAGGCCCTTTGTGACCGGCACGGGCTGTGGCTGATCGAGGACAACTGCGACGCGCTCGGCTCACGATATCTGTATCGAGGGGAATGGAGATACACCGGCACCATCGGCCATCTCGGCACCTCCAGCTTTTATCCTCCGCATCATATGACCATGGGTGAGGGTGGAGCCGTCTATACCAATGATCCCCTGCTGAAGATACTGGTCGAATCCTTCCGGGATTGGGGCCGCGACTGCTGGTGTCCTTCCGGCAGGGACAACACCTGCGGCAAACGCTTTAGTCAAAAGTTTGGCGAACTGCCACTGGGGTACGATCACAAGTACGTATACTCTCACTTCGGCTACAACTTAAAGGCGACCGACATGCAGGCCGCCATCGGCTGCGCCCAACTGGATAAATTGCCTGCATTCACCGAGACGCGCAAGCTGAACTGGCAAATTCTGTTTGATGGCCTTTCTGGGTTGGAGGAGTTCTTCATTCTACCCAAGGCCACCGCAAACTCCGATCCATCCTGGTTTGGCTTCCTTCTGACGGTGCGGGAGGGGGCCGGTTTCACCCGCGATGGGGTTGTCGAGCACTTGGAGTCGCAAGGGATCCAGACCCGAATGCTCTTTGCTGGCAACCTAATCAAGCACCCCTGTTTCGATGAGATGCGTGATACCGGCACCGGCCATCGCGTAGTGGGAGATTTGTCTATAACTGACCAGATCATGCGGGATACTTTCTGGCTTGGAGTCTATCCGGGAATGAATGAGAAGATGCTATCCCATGTCATAGCCACTATTCATGGTTTTGTGGAAAAACGGCACTGATGGATTTCAGGCAAACAACAATACCGGGCTGCTACGAAATCATTCCTCGCATCTTGCGCGACGAACGGGGTGTTTTCGTTAAGGTATTCCAGGAGGAAGTCTTCAAGGAACATGGCCTAACCACCGACTGGCGTGAAGAGTACTATTCGGTATCCCGCCGGAGAGTCCTACGTGGGCTCCATTTCCAGCTTCCCCCTCACGACCACGACAAGCTGGTGTACTGTACCGCCGGGGTTGTCCTGGATGCTGCGGTGGATCTGCGGAAAGGGTCGCCAGCCTATGGCAGCCACGTCATACTGGAGCTGAGCGCGGAGAAGGGGAACATGCTCTACATCCCGCGGGGGCTTGCCCATGGATTTTACGTAACGAGTGCATCCGCTACTATGATGTACAAGGTTTCATCGGTGTACGCACCGGAGTATGATAGTGGTATTCTTTGGAACTCGGCAGGGATCCCGTGGCCGGACGTACACATTAACATTTCGGAACGAGATTGGAACTTCTATCCCTTAGACCGGTTTGAGAGTCCATTTACGTACTTCTCTGATTAACTTCACCCTGCTGTACCTTGAGGACATCTTTTTATGCAAAAAATCCTTAATGACATACTTTCACAAGAAAGCCTGATGGACCGCTTTGTAACTGATGTTAAAGCGATGAAGGCATCGGTTGTGCTGTTCGGTTGTGGCAATGCACTGAAATATGCCTTTGGCTTTTTGCATCTCCACGACATGACACCGGCTGTGCTACTCGACAACGATCCTAAAATGGTTGGCACTGTAATCAATGGCATTACCATCAGCAGCTTCGATGATTTCAAGCGCATGAACGGCGTATATGTGGTGCTAATCGTGCCTCAGGATCTGCAAGTCATCGATTTGCTGACCAAACAGCTTTTAACTCATATGTCGTCAGATCACATTCATGCGTTTGACTTTATTAATTT
>DIUT01000057.1 GCA_002423105.1 Geobacter sp. UBA6151
TCCTCACATATTCTGCGGAAGAGGCTTATTTTGAAAGGTCGTCCTCTTTTCTTGGCTTTTAAAGGCTGCTTCATCTGAAACTCCAGCAAATCTACAAGCAATCTTCCGAACCAAATGGCCATACGGGTCGCTTTTTCGGATGGCATTATTGGTTTACCATGCTCAAATTCCGACCGGTCACATTCGCCACTTTGCCAACAAATACCTCACCAGCTGCAGAAGGAATTGGGTCAAGGTAATGTGGTGAGGTTTTGAAATATCATTTTTCAATCATTTCCGCAAAAACAACCAACTTTTCAAGACCTGCTCCCATGCCGTGTGCTTCCTGATGCCCAAAGCATAACAAAACAAAGCCGGGAGTCAATGAGGGTATAACGCCGAACAGACAACAGAAAAGCCGACCCCCATGATAAGGATCGGCTTTTCTGTTGTTACCGTGTCTGGTGGCTCTTGTTACGCCCCGGCCTGTACCGCCGTGATGGCTGTGACGTTGACGATGTCGTCCACCGAGCAACCCCGTGACAGGTCGTTGACCGGCTTGGCCAGACCCTGAATGATCGGGCCGACCGCCTCGGCTCCGGCTACCCGCTCCACCAGCTTGTAGCCGATGTTGCCGGCGTCCAGGTCGGGGAAGATCAACACGTTGGCCTTGCCTGCCACCGGGCTGCCGGGGGCTTTCTTCTCGCCCACCTTGGGCAAAAGCGCCGCATCGGCCTGCAGTTCGCCATCAATCTGGATATCAGGCTTAATGTTTTTGGCGATCTCCATCGCCTTGGTGACCTTGTCCACATCGGCGTGGGCGGCGCTGCCCTTGGTGGAGAAGGAGAGCATGGCCACACGGGCGTCCACATCCAGAAACGCCTTGCAGTTGCCTGCGGTGGCAATGGCGATCTCGGCCAGGGCCTGGGCATCGGGGTTGGGGTTCACGGCACAGTCGGCAAAGAGGATGATGCCGTTCTCGCCGAAGCTGGGGGTCTTGGTGACCATCAGGAAGAAGGAGGAAACGGTTTTGATGCCGGAAGCAGGTCCAACGGTCTGGAAGGCAGCCTTCAGCACATTGCCGGTGGTGCCGGTGGCGCCGGCCACTTCGCCTCCCGCATCGCCGTTACGCACCATCATACCGGCGTAATAGAGGTTGTCTTCGGCGGTGAGCAGCTTGCGGGCTTCGTCAGCGGTCATTCCCTTTGATTTACGCAGTTCCACAAAGTCTGCCACGTACTGTTCCAGCTTGGGAGACGCGGCCGGGTTGAGCAGTTCCACGCCGGTCAGGTTGATCCCCTTGGCAGCGGCCTCGGCCTGAATCTTGGCCGGATCGCCCAGGATCACAAGCTTTGCCAGCCCCTGTGCAACAATCTTTTCCGCAGCGTAGAGCATCCGCTCGTCATAGCTTTCCGGCAGCACCACGGTTTGCAGATTTTTACGGGCTTTTTCCTTGATTTGATCCACAAGATGCATCGTTCTACCTCCCTGAAAAAATAAAACAAGTTTTGGCTAGATACCTGAACAGGGTCTTTCCCGTCAATGAAAAAAAGCCGCGAAAACGCGGCTTTCAATGAGACTAAACGGATTGGAAAACGGGGTCAGGAGTTCAGTATGGCAACCACATCCGCAAGGGCCTGATCCACATTGTCATTTTCGATTTGGCAGGTGCCGACCTGGAAGTGACCGCCGCCGCCGTGTTTCAGCATTAATGAACCGACATTTACCTGCGACCCACGGTTGATGATGCTGTGGCCAACGGCAAAAACCGTGTTCTGCTTGTTCAGGCCCCAGATGATCCGTACTGAGGTCAGGACTTCCGGGAACAGGCTGTATTCCACAAAACGGTTGCCGGTCACCACTTCCTCCACCTGACGCAGATCTATGATCAGCACCTTGCCATCCACGCGGGAGTTTTCCAGAATCATCTTCTTGTAGAGCGCCTCCTGTTCAGCATAGCGCTTCACCCGCTCCTGTACGTCCGGGTTGGCAAGAATATCGCTGATCTTCATGGTCTGACACATGTCGATCAACTGTTCCATCAACTGGTAGTTGCTGATGCGGTAGTCGCGATAGCGGCCCAGGCCGGTGCGGGGGTCCATCATGAAGGAGAGCAGAATCCAGTCCCTGGGGTTGAGCACTTCGTCAGCGGTCAGATCACCGGAGTCGGTCTTGTCCACGGCGATCATCAGCTCTTCTTTACCGGGGAAGCGCTCCGCGCCGCCGTAGTAGTCGTAGATCACCCTGGCGCAGCTCTTCTCCTTGCGGCTCTCGCCTACATAATCGTGCTTGAACGCCTTGCGTTCGGTTTCGCTCAGGTGGTGATCGAACCAGATGCCGCAACCGGGGATATAGGGGATGTTGGCCAGAATGTCATCGGCTGTGGCCAGCACCTTGCCGTCCTGGACATCTTTTGGGTGGACAAAGGTGTAGCCCTCAATGATTCCGGCCTCTTTCAGCAGTACGGCACAGACCAGGCCATCAAAATCGGAACGGGTCAGCAGTCTCATGGCGGTTTCCTCCTGGCGTTTATCTGATTTTCAGAGTTGTACACCCAGCGCATCGGCTACGGTGTGGATATCCTTGTCGCCCCGTCCGGAAAGGCAGGCCACGATGGTCTGTTCCTTGGGCAGGGTAGGGGCCAGTTTCAGGGTGTAGGCTATGGCGTGGGATGATTCCAGGGCCGGCATGATCCCTTCCTGGCGGGTGAGGGTCTGGAATGCGGCCAGCGCTTCATCATCGGTCACCGACACGTATTCTGCCCGTCCGGTGTCCTTCAGCCAGGCATGTTCGGGCCCGACACCGGGGTAATCCAGTCCGGCCGAGATGGAATGGGCGTGGGCCACCTGGCCATCGGCATCCTGCAGCAGGTAGCTGCGCTGGCCGTGCAGTATGCCGGGGCGTCCGGCGCAGAGCGGCGCGGCATGGGCGCCGCTGGCAATGCCGTGCCCGGCTGCTTCGACGCCGATCAGGCGTACGGAACTATCTTTCAGGAAGGGGTGAAACAGCCCCATGGCGTTGCTGCCGCCGCCGACGCAGGCCACCAGCACGTCCGGCAAGCGTCCTTCGGTCTTTGTGTGCTGCTTCTTCGTCTCCTGGCCGATGACGGCCTGAAAATCCCGCACCATCATCGGGTAAGGGTGGGGACCGGCCACGGTGCCGATCACGTAAAAAGTGGTGTGGATGTTGGTGACCCAGTCCCGCAAGGCCTCGTTCATGGCGTCCTTCAGGGTGGCGGTACCGGCGGTGACCGGGTTGACGTTGGCCCCCAACAGCTTCATGCGGAAGACGTTCAATGCCTGGCGGCGGATATCCTCGGCCCCCATGAACACCTCGCACTGCATGTCGAACAGAGCGGCGATGGTGGCCGTAGCCACGCCGTGCTGACCGGCGCCGGTTTCGGCGATCACCCGTTTTTTGCCCATACGCCGGGCCAGGAGCCCCTGGCCGATAGTGTTGTTCACCTTGTGGGCGCCGGTGTGGTTCAGATCCTCCCGCTTCAGGTAGATCTTTGCGCCACCCAGTTGGCGGGTTAGCTTTTCGGCAAAATAGAGCGGTGAAGGGCGCCCCACGTACTGCTCAAGATAAAAGCGGAACTCCTGCTTGAATTCGCGGTCGTTCTTGTAATGGGCGTAGGCCTCTTCCAATTCCTTCAGAGCAGGCATCAGGGTTTCGGGCACGTATCTCCCGCCATAGATGCCGAAGTGGCCGCGCTTGTCCGGTTGGGTCATGGTCATGCTTCCTTTGCGTTACGAATAAACGCCCGTACTTTATGCGGGTCTTTTTTTCCCGGCGCTGTTTCGACGCCGCTGGAGACATCAACCCCCCAGGGTCTGACCTGCCCGATGGCAGCGGCAACATTCTCAGGGGTGAGGCCGCCGGCCAGGATGATCCGCTGATGGCGTTTGACGGCCTCGGCGGCGATCTCCCAGTTGAAGGCGGTTCCGGTGCCGCCGTAGAATGAGGGGGAGTAGGCATCCAGCAGAAAACCGGCAGTCCGATAATCGCTGATCGGATCAAGGCAGGTTAAAGAACGGACCCGTAAGGCTTTCAGGATGCGCCGCCTGATCTGTCCACAATAGGCAGCTGTTTCGTCACCGTGTAGTTGTACAAGGTCAAGCCGACACAGATCGGCAATCTCGTTCACCTGATCCGCTTGTTCGTTGACAAAAAGACCGACCACCTGCACGAAGGGCGGGAGTTGCGCAATGATGCCCGCTGCCTCTTCCGGAAAAATATGGCGGGGTGACTCCTTGAAAAAGACGAACCCCAAGGCGTCAGCTCCAGCTTCGACAGCGCTCAGGGCGTCCTCGGGGTTTGTTATGCCGCAAATCTTTACTCGGGTCATGGGGAGAACACCACAGCGTGACGATTAACCCTCTTCAGTCCTCCCTTGTCACGGGGGAAGATAGCCCCTCCCCTGACAAGGGGAGGATGGGAGCGGTTCAGTGACATTTACACACTTACTTTTGGCAGATTTGCCAGTGAGGCCTGCACCAACTCCGCCGGATACTCGTAATCTTCCAGGTCGCCGGAGAGATAGCTGTCGTAGGCGGTCATATCCATGAAACCATGACCGGAAAGACAGAACAGGATGGTTTTTTCCTTGCCCTCTTCCTTGGCCAGCAGCGCCTCATCAATGGCAGCCCGCACGGCGTGGGAGGATTCCGGAGCGGGGATGATCCCTTCACTTTTGGAGAACAGCATCGCTCCCTCAAAACAGGCGGTTTGCATCAGTGAGCGGGCCTCAATCTGTCCGGCTTCATACAGTTGCGACACCAGCGGTGACTCGCCGTGATAGCGCAGGCCGCCAGCATGGATGCCGGGGGGCATGAAGTCGTGCCCCAGGGTATACATCTTGGCAATGGGTGCCATCTTGGCGTTATCGCCGTAGTCAAAAGCGTAAATCCCTTTGGTCAGGGTAGGACAGGAGGCCGGTTCCACCGCCAGGCAGCGCACATTGGCGCCGTTGGCCCGGTCTGCCAGGAAGGGGAAGGCGATTCCGGCGAAGTTGGAGCCGCCGCCGCAGCAGGCGATGACCACGTCAGGATACTCGCCCACCATCTTCATCTGTTCCTTTGCTTCCTGGCCGATGACGGTCTGGTGCAGGCAGACATGGTTCAGCACACTGCCCAGGGCATAGTTGGTGTCGTTATGGGTGGCGGCATCCTCCACCGCTTCGGAAATGGCGATACCCAATGAGCCGTTGTTTTCCGGATCAAGGGCAAGAATGGAGCGGCCGGCATTGGTGAGCGGTGATGGCGAAGGGTGTACCGTGGCTCCCCAAAGCTGCATCATCGACTTGCGGTACGGCTTCTGGAAGTAGGAAACCTTGACCATGTAGATGGTGCATTCCAGGTTGAACATGCTGCAGGCCAGGGCCAGGGAACTGCCCCACTGTCCGGCGCCGGTTTCAGTGGCCAGGCGCTTGATGCCGTGGGCCTTGTTGTAATAGGCCTGGGGGATGGCGCTGTTCGGCTTGTGTGAACCGGCGGGGGAGCCCCCTTCGTACTTGTAAAAGATTTTGGCCGGGGTCCCCAAAGCCTTTTCCAGGCGATGGGCGCGGAAGAGCGGGGAAGGGCGCCACAGCTTGTATATCTCCCGTATCGGCTCCGGAATGTCGATCCAACGCTGGTTGGACATCTCCTGTTCCAGCAACGCCGGCGGGAAGATGGCCAGCATCTCCTCCGGGGTCACCGGTTGGCCGGTGCGGGGGGAGATGACCGGATGCAACGGGCCGGGCAGGTCGGGGATGATGTTGTACCACTGGGTAGGGATTTTATCTTCAGGCAAAATAATCTTGGTCTGCATCTACAGGACTCCTTTACTCCAGATTATCTTCAATTCTGATAAAGCGGCTCTTCTCGCAGATGAAATCACGGGTGTCGATTTCAGTCAGGGCGGCGCGGATGGCGCCTTCCCGTGCTTCGTGGGTCATGATCACGATCGGCACCGCCTCGCCGCCGTTATGGCGGGCAGTCTGCATCATGGATTCGATGCTGATCCCCTTTTCACCAAGGGTACCGGCGATACCGGCCAGTACACCCGGCTGATCCAGGGCGGAGAAGCGCAGCATGAACTTGGTAATTATCTCTTCCATCGGCTTGAGCTGCAAGGGGGTGATGGCACTGTCCAGGAAACCCAGCGGCGCAGCGCGGCGTCGGTCAACACCGGCGGTAATGCTGCGCGAGATCTCGATCAGGTCGCCGACGATGGCGCTGGCGGTGGGATTCTGTCCGGCGCCCCGGCCATAAAACATCACCGGCCCCACAAAATCCCCGGTGAGACGGATGGCGTTGAACACGCCGCCCACGTCAGACATGGGGTTGTGCAGCGGGATCATGGTGGGATGGACCCGCACCTCAAGCTGGCCGTCATCGGTCCGCTTGCCGATGGCCAAAAGCTTGATCCGGTAGCCGAACTGCTCGGCAAAGCGGATGTCAATGCCGGAGATGCCGGTGATCCCTTCGGTGTAAATGGCATTGAAGTCGATACTGGCCCCGAAACAAAGGGAAGCCAGTACCGCCAGCTTATGGGCTGTATCGGTTCCTTCGATATCAAAGGTGGGGTCCGGCTCGGCATAGCCCAGTTCCTTGGCGCTCTGCAGGACGTCGCTGAAATCGGCCCCCTCCTGGGTCATGCGGGTCAGTATGTAGTTGCAGGTGCCGTTCATGATGCCGAATACCGAGCCGAAGCGGTTGGCGGCCAGGTTGCCCTTGATGGCGGAGAGCACCGGGATGCCGCCGCCCACGGCGGCCTCGTACTGCACCTCCACCCCGTGCGCTGCGGCTGCTGCATAGATTTCCGTGCCATGCAGGGCCAAAAGCGCCTTGTTTGCGGTGACCACATGTTTTCCTGCAGCAATGGCCTTCAGTACAAAGGTGCGGGCCGGTTCATAACCGCCGATCAGTTCGATCACGATCTTGATCTCCGGATCGTTCAGGATGGCGTTGACATCGGTGGTGAGCATGGCCGGATCAACCGCCACCCCGCGGTCGCTGGTGATGTCCAGATCGGCGATGCGTGCCAGCTGGATGGTTGCGCCAACCTTGTCCCGTATGACTGTACTGTTGTCACGGAGCAGTTTCACTACCCCGGCGCCGATGTTGCCGAAACCGATCAGACCTACCCTTATATCACTCATTCTGCGGTACCTTGCTCCTCGTCCTTCGGGCAGGCTTCCAGTTCATCCAGGATGCCGTTCACAAAGGAGGGAGATTCCTTGTCTCCGTATTTTTTGGCGATTTCAATCGCCTCGTTGATGCTGACCTTTTTGGGGATGTCCGGCCGGTAGAACAGCTCGAAAGCCGCCAGTCGCATCACATTCAGATCCACCTTGGGCATCCGTGAAAGGGACCAGTTCTTTGAGCGGGCCTTAATGGCCGCGTCAATGGTTTCAAGGTGTTCTTCCACGCCCAGTACCAGGGCCTCGGCAAATTCGCGAGTCCGCTGGTCCGTCTCCACCCCCTCCCGGAATCCCCGGAGGGTATCACGCAGTTCCTGACGACCGGCATCCCTGGCGTACAGTATCTGCAAGGCCAGTTCCCGGCCTTCTCGACGTTGTCCCATGTCAGAGAGCCTTCAGCAGGTTGGCGGTTTCGATGGCGGTCACGGCGGCCTCAAATCCCTTGTTGCCGGCCTTGGTACCGGCCCGCTCCACTGCCTGTTCGATGGTGTCGGTGGTCAGCACGCCGAAGGCGATGGGCAGTCCGGTTTCCAGTGATACCGATGCCACCCCCTTGGAAACCTCGGCTGCAACGTAATCAAAGTGCGGAGTGGAGCCACGGATGACCGCTCCCAGGCAGATGACGGCGTCGTACTTGCCGCTTACTGCAAGTTTTTGCGCGGCCAGCGGGATTTCATAGGCGCCGGGAACGCGCGCCACGCTGATGTCTGCATCACTGCCGCCATGGCGGATGATGGCGTCCAGCGCCCCTTCCAGCAGCCGTTCACAGATGAAGCTGTTGAAACGGCTGACCACGATACCGAATCTGAGCCCTTTGGCATCCAGATTGCCTTCTATAAATGTGGGCATGGTGTCTGACCTCCCCTGTTCGGTTTGTTTGGAAAGCTTTTCTTATAGCACAGCAATCATATGGTTTGAACTATTTTCCATGGGGAATGGTCCGCTGCTCGAGAATGACCCTGCTGTCGTAACTACAGACAAGTAGTGACGGGACCAGTGACGGAGCATGGACCTGGATTGCTGCCCGTGCCTTACCGCAAACCAGATTCAGCAACGGGGGATCATATCCGGAGGCTATGGCAATTTCCCTGGCGGTGTTCGCACCGCTGACCAGCGAGATCAGATTTTCGGGGAGTCCGGCTGTTGCAGCCCATTGCTGCAGGCGGGACAGATCCATGGTGGAGGCTGCGGCATGGGTGTTGGGATGGCCGCAGGCGATCTTCAGCAGCTTGCCGAACTGACAGGCCAACACCGGCTGCATGAAACCGTGGCTATGGCAGCTTTGCAGGGCGTAGGCGATGTGGTCGCCCATCATGATAAAGGCTTCTTCGGGGAGTGCTTCTCCCCTCAATCGTCCGGTGTCAGAGGTAGGGGTGGTTTCAAAATATTTCATCGCCGCCAGTTCGCTGGTCCTGCCGGTGCACAGTACCACTGTCCGGCAGCCGCAGGCCCGGGCTACATTCAGGGCGGTGTCGATGGTGTCGGTCCAGGCTTTGGCGGAGATGGGCCGGACAATGCCGGTGGTGCCCAGGATGGAGAGCCCGCCGATAATGCCGAGACGGGCGTTTAAGGTCTTTTTTGCGCGCTCTTCACCGTCGGGGATACTGATCACCACCCGGCAGCCGCCGTTGGGCAGAATCTCCCGCACCGCCTGTTCGATCATCCGGCGTGGCATCGGGTTGATGGCCCATTCTCCCGGAGGAACCGCCAGACCCGGCTTGGTGACCGTGCCGATGCCATCCCCACCTTCAATAATGATTTCTGACCCTTGACCCTTGACCCTTGACCCTACCAATGCCACCACCTCGGCACCGTTAGTGATATCCGGGTCGTCACCGGCATCCTTGATCACTGAACAGGTGGCGCTGTCTTCAGTGCGGTGTGTGGCGTGCAGCACAAAAGCAGCGCTAACACCGCTGGGCAGGGTCAGGTCAACTGTGTCGGCAACGGTACCGTCACGCAACAAGAGGGCCGCCCCCTTTGCCGCGGCAGCGGCACAGGCACCGGTGGTATACCCGGAACGCAACGGTTTCACAGTTCCGCCAGCAGTCGCGTCTTGATCGCCTCATCCAGCAGACTTTCCTCAATCGCCTCACGAACCCAGGGCTGCCGTGATCTGACCAGGACCGTAGCTACACCTTCGGCAATTGCCGGTATATCAGACCAGAGGGCGTTTCTTAAGGTATGTAATTCGTTGGGATCAGCAGGGGTGCCGTCTGCCAGTGCCCGGCAGCGCTGGCAGAGCAGCGCCAGAGTCGCCTCTGTAATCTCCTGGCCGGGATGTTGGTCCCAGGGGCGCAGGTCGTCCTTGCTTGCACACCATTCACAGCGAAAGCCGGCCCGTTTTGCCAATTGTTTGCCCAGTGCGCTGATATCAGCCAGCCGTTGCTGGTTGGCATTATATCCTTTTGCCATAGACTGCTATCTCCGTGAATCTCAACTGTAAATGGGGAAGAGGTATTTCTTCTTGAGTGTCGGTCAGGGGGGTGTTGGTTCAGGCGGGGGTTGCGCGCTTGTCCACCACGTAACTGCTGCCGGAATTCTGCTTGGCCTTTTTTTTCAGTTCCGCCGCTACTTCGGCAACGCGGGCGGCATGGCTGATTTGTGGTGAGTCCATCAGCACGACGCCGATGGAGATGCCCATGATCGGGATATGCTCCTCTTCTCCTTTGCGGTTAACTGCCTGATAGAAGCCGGTTGCGCGGGTCTGTTCATCTAACAGACCCAGCACGATCTGGTCAAAATGCCTGATAATGATTTCGCAAACCTGCTCTGCCCGTTCACGGGGCACAATGAACACAAAATCGTCACCCCCCACATGGCCGCAGAAACCGCCGCCTGTTTCGCGCACCGCATTGGACATGATCCGGGCCAGCATGCGCAGGACCTCATCGCCGTGGGAAAAGCCGAAGACGTCGTTGTAGGGTTTGAAGTGGTTGATATCCACATAACAGACGGTCAACGGTAACCCCAGGGATTCTTCGATGGCCCTGTGGATGGAGGTGTTGCCGGGCAGGCGGGTCAGGGGATTGTTGTCGAATATACGTTTGATGCGAGAGAGCGACAGGGTGATCCGGCTGAACAGTTCTGAGAAGTTGATCGGGGTGGTGACAAAGTCGTCCAGGGGAAAGTCGTTCCATGATTCCTGCTCATCATGGGCCGGAAAGATACCGATGATCGGTATGGTGCTGAAAAAACTGTCGCTACGCACCATGAACAGCATGTCACGGCAGCCGATGCAGGGGGATGAAAAGTCAACGATGATCAGGTCAGGGGGATCGGAATAGAACGTTCCCAAGGCAGCGGTGGATTTGGTGACCACCGTTACCTGGGAGCCTTTGCTTTGCAGGCGCAACTGGAGCAGGGTGGTCATGCTGGCTTCGCTGGATATCAGTGCGATTCTAGGCCTCTGCGTCATTGCTTCCCTGCATTTCAATGCTGAAGTTCTTTACTTCAACCAGTTTGTCCTCAAGGTCAAGCACGATCTCGCCAAGCAGTTTCTCATCCATCTTGAGCGTTTCCCAAGCCAATGGCTGAACAGGGAGCACGAAGTGGTCACCGCTGTGACCGAAGCCGGAGGCTTTTACCAGCACATCGGCCAGATGCACCACCGAGGTCTTGATGCGATGATCTTCCGAGGCCGCGACGTTATGGTGGCAAGCAATCGGTTCGGACAGTTTGTCCGGCAGATACCAGCTTTTGGCGAGCCAGCCGCCAACTTCCGCATGGTCCGTATCCAGTACCTTGCGTTCGGCATCACTGATATACATGTTGTCCTGCTGTACCATGCGGCGTATTTCACGGATCTGTTCGGCGCACTTGAGGCTGATGATGACCTTGCCGATATCGTGGAGCAGACCGGCGGTGGCGATCTCTTCCACTTCCGGCAGGGAGAGCTTCTTGGCGATGATGTTTGCTGCCGTGGCGGTGCCCAGGGAATGTTCCCAGAGGCCGACGCTGTTTTTTTCCATAATTTCGAAAATGGAGGAGGAAAGGGCCAGGGATTTTACGACGTTAACCCCCAACAGAATCATGGCGTTGCTGATGGTGGAAACCCGGTAGAAACCGTATGAGGGCGAGTTGGCCAGACGCAGAATGCGGGCGGACAGCACCTGGTCGGTGGAGACAATGCGGGCCATCTCCTGCACCGACGACCGCTCGTCATTGGAGAGCGCATTCAGCCTGTTGATGACACCGGGCAGCGTCGGCAGGGTTTTGGTGTCCATGATTATTTTTTTCAGCTCACTCCGACGGTCGTCCACCGTGCTCCCCCATAATATCATTGATCTGTTTGCGGTAGATATCGCGCAGCATCAGATTGTACTTGTTGTCCAGGGTCTTGGAAAAGCGCTTGTCGAGCTCTGCCAGTTGTTCTTCAGGCGTCAGGTCGCCATCCTGTTGGACCGGATGCCCTTCCACGTAAATGGACTGGACACCCAACTGCTGCAGGCGGGACAGCAGGCTTGTTGTCAGGGTGGTGCCCTTGCCGCAGATCGGTATACCGGCAGGGCTGTTGTTCCGGAAAAGGTCCCGGGCCAGTACCATGTCGGGTGCTGCAAGGCTGATCGGAATCTTTTGCATTGACGATACCGCTTTCTTGCTGGGATTGTGCCGGTAATACTAGAAAATGTCCTGCATAAAGTCAAACTTCAAATGACCATAGTGCTTTAGCGTACTATCCGGCATTCATTTGCCCGGCAGGTAGCGGTGCAGAAGCTGGCGTTCCTCCACAAAGCGGATAGCCAGCGGTAGTGCGACAGCCAGGAATATCAGGCCGCAGCCCAGCCATTCCCATGGAGCGAGCCGTTCACCGAGAACGGTGAAACCGGCCAGCAGGCTCCAGACCGGGTCAAGGGTATAAATCAGCCCGGCCTGGGTAGGCGAGACAAAGCGTTGATAGGTGTTTTGCAGGGTAAAGCAGATCACCGTGGGGAAAATGGCGCAATAGACGATTGCCCCAAGCGCTTCGCGGCTGACGCTGAACTCCGGCAGGGGCAGCAGCAGGGTTGCCGTGCCGGCCATGATGGCCACCACCACGAACTGTACCATTGAGACCAGCCAGACATCCTCATCCTTCAACACCCGTGATACCGTGATGATATGCACGGCAATGAAAAAAGCGCAGAGGGTCGAGATGATGTCCCCCTGACTGAAACCGGCGCCGCCGCCGCCCGCCAACAGCCCGATACCGGCGGAGGCCATGAGGATGCCGGCCAGATGGGCCGGACCGATCCGGTCTTTCCAGAGAATACGGGCAATCAGGGGGATAAACAGTACAAACAGGTTGTTCAGCACCCCTGCCCGGGAGATGCTGGTGCCTTTGATGCCTACCACAAAGGTCAGATTGGTTATACCCAACGCGCTGCCCACGATCAGTCCCCGCATCAGCGTTTCCCGGTTCAAACGGCCCAAACGGGGCAGGCAGAGCAGTCCCATCAGCAGGCTTGCCAGGCTGAAACGCAGCAGCACAAACAGGGATGGCGGCAGTTCGCGCACGCCGATTTTGGTAAAGAGGAAGCTTCCACCCCAGAAAAAGGTGGTCAGGATCAGGAAAAACAGTACCCGTCCCGGTGCAGGGGGTGTTGCGGTAGTCACGGCGCGCCGTCGGCGCCGTTAAAGGCCAGCAAGGCAAAGCCGGAAGCCGGGTCAAGTTTGCGAATAGCTCCCGTATCCAGCAGTTCCGTGATCACCACCTCCAGCACCAGAAAGGTTTCGCTACCTTCACGCATACAACCTGCTTTCACGCAGTCACCACGTCCGTAAGCACCGTGAAAATGCACTTTCGGCCCATCGCTTGACCAGAATATGGTGCCGAAGCCAAACGCTTCGTGGTTGTCGTGCAGTTCGCGCCAGACCGGGTTTGGCGGCATTTCATCGCCTTCCGGGCCAACAACGAAGCGACCGCCCTTCATGCCGCCCACCACGGAAAAACAGGCGGCTTTCAGTTCTTCCTGCCGCGCAATGGCAGCCAATCCGGCCAGCAGATCCTCTCCGTCACCGAAGCGGGCGATGATAATCCGCCCTGGTTTTCCCACGCGGTATTCCATAGCTGTTCCTTTTTGTATCTACTGCTTGGTATGAAAACTGTCGAGGCCCTGTCGGAACAACCGGCAGGGCCTCAAAGGTATCAAGCGCTTGCAGCGTCCGGTAGCGATACGGACGCTGGAACCGGCTTATTTGAGCACAAAGGCAACCCGTGCATCAGCCATGAAACCGTTGGCCAGATTTGCCGTATGAATCTGTACGGCGATGTCGTTGCTGACCTGCAGGTCGGAAGGACTGACCGTGCCGGATGCTTTGACCACAAGGGGGTTCTTTACGCCGCGTTTGCCAAGGGCGGCGCGGGCTTTGTCAACGCTGTTGGTGTATTCACCGCAACCTTGCTCCACCAGAACCTTCTGGCTGATCTTGGCCGGATCGTACAGCACCTGACCATTGGGGCTGAAAATACGGTTGATCAGAGCCGGTCGGAAGGACTGCGCCGTTGCGTCGATAACCAGGCCATCATAGGCCTGCGGAACTGCCGAGGGGGGCGCGACATCGACCGGCGGCACATACGCCGGTTTCTCAACAGCTTGCTTGATCTTTGGTTCGGTCATGATCTTTTCGTACATCATGGACCCAAAACTGCGGGGACCGTTCATGCCCACTTTGAGGATGACCAGAGCGCTTTCTTCCTGCGCATTCCAGTCCTTGACCACGGGGCTGAAGCCCTTGATGAAGGCGCTGACCGATGATCTGATCAGGTCGGACTCAACTTCGGCATCCCGTACCGTGGTTTCGCCCACGATGGAAACTCCTCTGAGCAGTTCTGCCAGAGCCCGTTGTGCAGCAACTTCAGCTGCCCTGATGGCGGTCAGCCGCCGCTGGGCGCCGCTGGTTCCCTTCTTGGGTACCCCTTCACCAACCACCAGGATGGCATCCTGGGCAAAGGCTTGTTCAACCGTGACGGTGACTGTGACCTTTTCCTTTTTGATGTATTCTCTGGCCATCTTGTAATTCTTAAGATCAACTTCGTCTGCCTGGGCCATGCCTGCAATTCCTGTCAGAGCCATTGCCGCCAGTAAAAGCCGGGTTTTCATGCTGTTTCCTCCTTGTTCGTTAGAATCTGCCGTCAGGCGATCTGATGCTTACGTAACGGGTGTATGATACCACCAATTGTATGGATGTAAACCGTGTGTGAAAAACTCTTCAATTTGCTGCAAGCAGATGCTGAACGATGAAGCGCTCAGGTGTGGACAGAACCTTTAAACCCTGACAGCGCCTGTTCCAGGTTGCCGATCTGGCGGGAAAGCCCCGTCGCCGCCTCCTCCATAACCCTGGTGGTTTCCAGGTTGCCGGTGGCGCTGGCTTCCACCTGTTCCGCCGAATGTACAATCCGGTCACTTCCTTCTGACTGAACCTGACAGGCGTGGTGAATACCGTTGATCATCATGACAATGCTTTCACCGGAGGCGGCGACAGCGGTTCCGGCATCGCTATGGGCCCTGGCATGTCCATGCACCTTGGTTGCCAATTGACGCATGCTGTCCGATGCCTGTCCAATCACCTGGGCATTACGGGTCTGCTCCCCGGTGGCCCGCACAATCTGCTCAACCATTGCTTTCATTTCATCGGTGGCAATGCGCATCTTCTCACCCTGGTGGGCATGCTGTTCGGTGGCGTTGGCGATCTCGTTCACCAGTTCCGTGGCCACCTTGACGCCGCTGACAATTTTTTGCAGCGCTTCGCCGGAACGGCGGGACAGGGCTTCGCCCTCAACCACCGCCTGTTCGGACAGATTAATGGCCACCACCGCCTTTTCGGTTTCATCGGTAACGCCGTTAACAATCTCGGCGATCTGCCGGGTTGACGAGGTGGTCCTGCGGGCCAGCTCCTTGATTTCATGGGCCACCACGCCGAACCCTTTGCCATGTTCTCCTGCCTGGGCGGCAATGATCGAGGCGTTCAGTGCCAGCAGTTTGGTCTGCTCGGTCACCTCATCGATCACCTGCAAAATGGTGCCGATGTTTGCGGCATGTACCGACAGTTTTTCAATGGCCTGTTGAACGGTACGGGATGCGGTGCGGATCTGATCAATGCCGCTGATGGTGCTTTCCACAGAGGCGTTGCCTAGTTCTGCGTCACGCAACACGTCGGACGAAATATGGGCTGTGGTCTGGGCGCTCTGTTCTATCTGGCGGACGGACTGTTCCATTTCGGCTACCAGGACCACAGTACTGTTAGAGGTTTCCAGCAGGTGGTTGACGCTGGTGTTGACCTCAAGCTGCCCTGACGACATGCGGGTGATCGAATCGCTGACCAGCTCAACGGAACGCAGCAGCTGTTCAACCAGCATGTCGATTTCGGTGGTACTGGTCGCCATCTGGCTGACCGACGCCGCATTGTCAGCTGCCACGCGGGAGAGACCTGCCACAGACGTGCTTACTTCCTCCACAGAGCCGCGGATCTGCAAGGCGACTTCTTTCAAGCCGGCAGTGGCGTGAAACTGGTTCTCCGCACTGACGACTCCTTGGCTGGCAACATAGCCGACCGTCTCACCGATGGCACGCAACTCGGTTGCCGCGCGGCGGATACTCAGCACAATTCCTTCAAGCCGTTCCAGCATCTCGTTAAAGTTGCTATTCAGCATCCCCACCTCATCCAGGGCAAGATCTTCGCCGCGTACCGCCAGTTCGCCTTCAGCGGCTTGATCCATCACTGAAGCCAGGCGTCGCACCCTGCTTGCCAGTTTGCGTTTCGCAAACATGACCAGTACCGCCAGAAAGAGCAGGGCATTGACGCCAGCCAGCGCTTTCAGTCCGTCTTCATTGATGCCGAGGCCGAACAGGCTGGCGATGGACAACAGAAAACCGGTTGTCAGCAGCAACCTGATGAGTTTTGATCCAAATCCCAGATTTTTCGTCATGATCCGACCCCGCAGCGGCAGTGTGAAAACAAGCGGCAGAACAACAATTTTCTGCTTATACCTGAAAATTGCCGAAAAACCAATTACCTTCCACAGGGGCTGAACGGCTTTTGCCATCCTTGCATTTTGACCAGCTGCTCTTTATACTGCCCGGACCATTTAATCAGGAGGTTGTGCATGAAGGCGATTCATATTGATTTCGATAAAATGGGTGGATTAATTCCGGCCATTATCCAGGATTACAAAAGCGGCGAGGTGTTGATGGTCGCGTTCATGGATAGAAAAACCCTGGATCTGACCCTTGATACCGGCAAAACGTGGTTCTTCAGCCGCACCCGCAACAAGTACTGGATGAAAGGGGAAGAGTCCGGCAACACTCAGGAGGTGATGGAGGTGCTGACCGACTGTGACGCTGACAGCGTGGTGATCAAGGTCAAGCAGAACGGTCCTGCGGCCTGTCATACCGGTAATCGCAGCTGCTTCTACGTCAAGTGGGAAAACGGCCAGTGGGTGGAGCATTCCGAGCCGTTGTTCAATCCTGAGGAGGTTTATAAGAAATGAGTACCGTACTACGCTTCGGCATTCCCAAAGGTAGCCTGGAAGAAGCCACCGTTGACCTGTTCAGGCAAGCCGGCTGGCAAATCGGTGTTTCCTCCCGCAGCTATTTTCCAACAGTTGACGATGCCGAGATGAAATGTCACCTGATCCGCCCCCAGGAGATGGGCCGTTACGTCCAGCGCGGCACCATTGACGTCGGCATTGCCGGTCGTGACTGGATCCGTGAAAACGACGCCGATGTGGTGGAAGTCTGCGAGATGGTCTATTCCAAGGTTTCCCGTCGACCGGTGCGTTGGGTGCTGGTGGTGACCCAGGATTCGAAGGTCTTGAAACCGGAGGATCTGCAGGGGGCCACTATCTCCACGGAGTTGGTGGGATTTACCAAGCGGTACTTTGCCGAGCGCAACATTCAGGTGAATGTGGAGTTCTCTTGGGGGGCAACCGAAGCCAAGGTGATTGATGGCCTTTGCGACGCCATCGTTGAAGTCACGGAAACCGGCTCCACCATCCGGGCCAATAACCTGCGCATCGTCTGTGACCTGATGGAGTCGGTGCCGGTGCTGGTGGCCAACAAGACCGCTTGGGAAGACCCATGGAAACGGGCCAAAATCGAGCAGATCGCCACCCTGCTCAATTCCGCCCTCAGGGCTGAAGGGATGGTCGGGCTCAAGCTAAACGCCCCGGCAGAAAAGGTTGATGCCATTACCGGTATTTTACCCAGCCAGAAGGCTCCGACCGTTTCCCATCTCTACAAATCCGACTGGGTTTCCATCGAAAGCATCCTCCCGGAAAAAGAGGTTCGCCGGATTGTGCCGGAACTGCTGCGACTGGGGGCAGAGGGGATCATCGAGTATCCGTTGAACAAAATTATCTGATTTAGAAGGTTTTTGAAGGATTATTAAAAGCTAGTAAAACTTATTAAAATATCACGGTTTTTCTGTTGACTTCCTACCTAATGACCCGCTAATCTTTAAGACAGATTTAGCGGGTTTTTTAATTCTGGTCCTACCTAAGTCCTACCTAAAATGAAAAAGGTAGGAAAGTCACCTGGGAGTCATCATGCCGAAGATCAGATTTACCAAGTCAAAAATCGACGGGATCAAGCCAGCAAAAAATGGACAGGTTATCTATTGGGATACTGACACACCTGGACTTGGCCTGGTGGTTGGTACGACCGTAAAATCCTTCCGGTTGCAGATCGACATAAAGGATAGTAAGCGGCCTGGTGGGTACCGGACAGTGAAGAAGACTCTTGGCCGATATGGCACGGAGCTAACTCTTGAGCAGGCAAAGGCGTTGGTGACGGGATACGTTGATCAGGACGGTCAGGCCGTCATGGGTGAACGCCTGAAGCTCAAGATCGAGGAGCCAGACAAAAACAGTACCGGTAATGATGTTACGGTTCGCAGCTTGATGGAGTTTTATTACCGGACCACCAAGCGCCGTGACGGGAGAGGGCGGAAGCCTGGAACCGCTGAACAGTATACACGGCTCGTTTCGCGCCACTTCTCTGGATGGATGGAGCTAACCTTGCCAGAAGTTGCGGCAATAACCCCAGATATGGTCCTTGAGAAATACCGCTTCAACGAATCCAGCCACGGTCCGGCCACGGCTCGCAACAGCGCTTCGATCCTTTCATCAATACTGCATTATGGTTGTGCAACGTATCCGGCAGCTTTGACCAGTAATCCGCTGGCAATCCTCTCAAACCCTCATGTGTGTGTCCGACATGCGAAGCAGGCCAGGAAGGAATGCTTGATCTACGATCCCAGCAAACGGCGCAACGACTTCCCCGCATTCTGTGAAGGGATACAGAAATGTGCTCCAGCAATCAGAGACGGTTTTTTGTTTGCGCTGTACACCGGCATGCGTCGGGCTGAAGTAGAAGAGCTGGTATGGTCCGCTATTGATATTGAGCACAAAGAGCTTTTTGTCGAGGACACAAAAAACCGCGAAAACTTGCATATCCCGTTGAACAGCCAAGCTATGTCGATATTGCAGCGCAGGATGGCAGAGAATACCGGCAGCTCCTTTGTTTTTCCGCAGGCCCGCACTGGTGGGAGGAACCGCACAGGGCATGTGCAATTGAACGCCCTGACCCTGAAGAAGCAGACCGGTCTTGATTTGACGGTCCATGCACTGCGCCGGACTTTCGAGAACACGGGCAGGAATAAAATAAAGCGGCATGCAGACACCAGCAAATTGACGAACCACATCGACAGCTCTGTTGAGGGGAAGCATTACGATGCTGCTGTTATTGCCGACCTTCGGGAAACCAGCCAGATGATAGGAGACTATATTGAGCGCTGCATGTTTGAACAGATCAGTAATGTCATCCAGTTTCCGGGCATGGCAAAGGCGGCATGATATGACAACAGAAGAGAAAAAAGAGCACTTTAAGCAATGTATTACTCGGCTGAACGGTGCTGTTGATCCGGATGATTTGTTTGTATCGCTGTTTTTGTCTCCATTGCGCAAGAAATCAACCGGGGTATCATGGCCAGATGGTGGAGGAGCAGGAACAGAACGCGGTGACATTGCAGATGCATTGTTGTGGCTGAAATTAACCAGTTTCAGGCATGAGTTTGCAAGGGGCAATCAAGCGGCGGCTTTTGATATATATGCTTTCTGCCACAAACATGATTTAACCTTACCAGACGATGTATCCCAGTGGATTAACGAGCATCCTGACAAGCTTGTCAGTAGCAGGAAACCCAGGGACAAAAACTTGAGAAATCGCAATTGGCGTTTTGAACTGCTGACCCTTGTGGCGTTATTCAATGTCACACCTGACAAAGCAGCAGGGGTCATCAGCAACAGGCTTGCAGCAGCAGGTATTCATTACGAGGGTGATACTGTGCTGCAGTATCAATCTAGGAGCGATTATAAACAGCAGTGGATTGCAGAAAATAGCGATATTTCTACCGATGGACTGACCACTGAGGAGATCACTTTCTGGCGTGAACAGTGGTTACCCAGATACACACCTGAAGATCAGGATTTTTTAAGGTCACATATATAAAAAACCGCATGTATAAAAACCCCTAAAACTGTACCTAAACACACAATACTAAGCTCTCTATAACGTTACTAAATCGACCGGCGATTTAATAACTTTTATGGAGGGTTTATCATGAGCAGCACCCGCGAACAGACCAATCAACGCATTTCCGATGCGACAATCCCCGATGATCCACGCATCCCGCTGGATGAATTCCAGACAGCGAAGCTTCTGAACTGTTCAGTGCATAAACTCCGTCGTGACCGATGGAAAGGCGGCGGTATCCCCTACATGCGCATAGACGGTCTTATCCGTTATGACCGCGCCGACCTGTCAGCCAACACTGCCAAGCGCTACAAATCTACGTCAGAGTATCCGACACACCAGCGCAAGCAAGTGCAGGCGTAAGGGAGGCCACGACCATGCAAGCCGAGATCACAACCACCAACATGGAAGAAGCCACCGTTGTTGAAGGTGCCCGTCGTGTCGGTGTCATTGACCGCAACGTCAGAGTTGCCATCACCCGCAAGCCATGTAGCCCCCGCGCACTGTTCACCTTTCCCGACACTCCAGCTATACGCGACCTGCTGGAACGCTATCACCGCCGCGAAATCCTACCTATCCCGGCACGGACGCTGCTGATAGCCAGAGCAGACCTGTACCGCGAGGCCAGGGCGGCACGGGGGGGACTGTGATATGTGCCCCTTCGATTTTGACGAGACCTGGCAGCCACCGGAGACAAAGCAGGCCACAAGGCCAACCAACGGAGGGCAGTTTGTCATAGACCGCTATACGGTGGCGCTATTGGTAGAAATGTCGGCACAAGCCGTGAAGCTATATCTATGGCTATTGGCACGAGCGAACTTCACGGACAGGGATAAGCTCAAGCGTGGGCAGTGCGTGGCTAGTATCGCAGACATGCGGGATGCTCTCACTTACCATGCCGGATTCCGGAAAATAGCTCCAACCCCAGAGCAGTGCCGTTCCGCTTATGAAGCCCTCAGGCAGGCCACAATGATCACCACAACGAAGACCACACGCGGCATGATTATAACTATCTGCAATTACGACAAAATGCAGGAAATCAAAAAGCGTGAAGCCCACAACGAAATCCGCAATGAAAACGGCATGAAGCCCGGAGGCACCCCACACAATACAGAACGAATGAATAACGAATGTAACTTACCTCTATATATCCCGGCCGTTGAGTGGGACGCATTCCTACAGATGCGAAAACAAAAAGGTAAGCCACCCACAGACCACGCCACAGAACTTCTACTCAAAAAACTTGGAGAGATGCACAACAAGGGCGTCGATATTTCGGACGTACTCAACAAATCTACGATCAATGGCTGGCTGGATGTTTTCGAGCCAAAGCAGCCACAAAAGGCCAGCAGGCCAGAGAGGAAGCCGTCTTATGGTAACGACCCAGGCACCAAGCAGTTCATTGCCCGAGCATAGCTGCCAGTATTGCGGCGCCGAACTGCCGATCATGCACCAGATAGCCGATATGGCTGTGCACGGTAACTGCCACTGTGATGCTGCCACAGCAGACCGCAATCACAAAGAGCAAGAGCGCCAGAAACTCGAAGAGCAACGCCGCCAACACGAGGACGAGCGACGTTATAGGGACCGGCTAACCCGTAGCGGAATCCCGGCCAGATACCGGACCGGCACCCTGGCTGACTTCGATTCTGCCCACAACAAGGCGGCCCACGTTGCTGCTGTCGGATACGTTGCGGAGTTCGTCAAGCATAGGCGGGACGGCAAGGGACTGTTCCTCATTGGCGAGGTTGGCAGAGGCAAGACGAGGCTGGCGACCATCATAGCTCTGGAAGTATTGAGGCAGGATTACAGTGTCCGGTACTCATCCACGGTTGACCTGCTGGAGCGGATCAAAGGCGAGTTCGGCACCAGCAATGCCGGGAACACACTCGGATGCTACCTGGACGCTGATCTTGCAGTCTTGGACGACATTGGCAAGGAGCATCGCACAGAGTGGGCTGAGTCAACGATCTTTCAGATAATCAACGACCGATACGAACAGACCAGGCCGCTGATTATCACCAGCAACCTTGGTATTGACGATCTACGTAAGCATTACCAGTGGGCTGGGGACGCTATCGTAAGTCGACTATTTGAGAGCTGCCAGGGAGTTCTGTTGACCGGACCAGACAGGCGGTTACAAACATGAAGCGCGCCCATAAACCCAACAAAACAACCAAAGGAGACAAACAAAATGAGCAACGAAATCACCTTATCCATAACCAGCCTTGACCGCCTCAACCACCTTATCAAAGAAGCTCTGGTGACTGACTGCGACGATACCCGCCATGACTGCCTATGCGAGGCCGACCGGCTGCTAAACCCCAGCGGTTGGCGGACCCACACCGCAGAGGATAACGCAGCTCTGGCAGCCGATGAACCGCAGCAGACTGACCTTATTCAGATGTTATGCGAAAGCAAGGCCGTGACCGAGGCCGAAGCGCTAACAACTGGGCAGCTACACGCACAACGCTTGCTCCAGCAAACACCGGACTGGGATTTGTTGGTGCAGATGATGGCCGCTATCCAAGGTTACGAAAAAAGTGGCGTGCTTGACCTGGGCGGCATCCTTGATGATGAGTTCTCGGCTGATTTGCTGGCACATCCTACACACCTTCAACACAAAGTATTTGCCGGATTTTTTGAGGAAGTTGCGGATATTTATCAAGCCGTAGTCCTGCTGGACGAGATCGGCAACGCTTAGCACAAGGCCCGCCACCACAGGGGGTGATCCGTCACCCCTCCTTCCGGTTGGCTGATTGATATTAACAATGAAAGATCAACGGAAATGGCATTTCAACCCGGACATAGCGGCAACAGCGCAGGCAGACCCAAAGGCAGCAAAGACCGGCGCACTCAACTGCGTGAACTTCTACAGCCTCATGCGGAGGCACTGATCGAGAAGGCTGTCAACCTGGCATTGGCCGGAGACACCACCGCGCTGAAACTTTGCCTGGACAGGATCATCCCGGCGCTAAAACCACAGCAAGAGCCGGTGACGCTGGAGCTGCCGACCGGCACCCTGACTGAACAGGCGGCGGCAATCTTCAAGGCTGTTGCAGATGGAGAAATAACAACCGACGAGGGCACGGTGCTGATCGGCCTGCTGCACGATCAGGCGCGCATACAGGACGCCGACGAAAATCATACCAACATCAAAAAAATGACATCGCTGCTTGCGGCACTACAGCCGGAATCAGTAAAAACGCGGGGCTACTACCCCAGGAGGTAATGCAAATGCGCACAAAAACAGAAATCAAAAAGATCGAGGCAACGCCGGAGGTACAGATTGCACAGCGCTTGGAGGCCAGCATAGAACAAAAACTCAACCATGACGGACGCTGGGAGCTGCTCAACCCCGTTGAGGCCGTTTTAAGACTGAGCCATTTAACGAGGGAGGAAAGCGATTTTTACGGCAATCTCAACGGTTGGCTTGATCCATACTATGGCGGCGTGGACTGGGATTTAGTACCGGAGCGGTTGCTGGCAGAGATTGTCCACCAGGGGCAGGGCTTGCAGCCTCTGCAATATCTGTATCCTGCACCGGGCCTTAAACCGGTTATTGATGCGGCGGACCCGGATGACATCACGGCCTTTTTGCAAGGGGAGCTTACCCTTGGACGGCTCAGGGAGAAGTACGGCGAGGCGAAACCATGAACGGAATCAGCATCGGCATCAACGTAGACCGCAGCCAGATACATGCGGCAATCCGAGATATCGCAGAGGTAAAAACCGCCCTGAGCAGCATCACCGGCTTGCAACTGCCGGGCATGGAGACAAAACAAACGCCAGCTATGCAGACCGCCATAGAGCAGATGCATAACCTCCAGGGCAACAACCGGACCCTCCCGCCAGACATGACCCGCCATCTCTCTGGTATGGACTCAGTTACGCGCAGGATCGCCACCAATATGCAGACCTGGCAGACAGCGGCGAAACGTGCCCGCGACGAGCTGAAACAGGTTACGGCAGACCTCAAGGGGTTGGAGTCTGCGTCCCACGACCCCAAATTGCAACCCTCCACCCGTGGCATTATGTTGGACGAGATTCAACAATTGACCTCACGGCGGTCAGAGTTGGAGCGCACCGTTGCCAATGCCGAAAAACGCGCCAATGACTACAAACAGCGTCTCCCTGAAAATTACAATCAAATGCTTGACCATGCCCATGTAACAGTCGGCAGCCGTCAGGATCAGCAACAACAGAGAGCATTGGCAAGCAGCCTGAAAAAAATCATGGGCTACGGGCTTGTTGCTGCTGGTGGTTTCGGGCTGGGGAGCTTCCTGTCCCAGAGCCGGTCCGATTATCGGCAGGCCATCGAACACGAGGGACCGTTGTGGTCTCGTGGCATCAAAGGTAGCAGGGACCGCGCCGGGGTTGCCGCTGGTATCGGTTCATCACCACTTGAATACTTCGGCTTGGAAGAACGTCTATCTGCCTCCACCGGCCTGAACGAAAAGAACGGCATCGGCAAACACGCCATGCTCACAGCCGCTTTTGCCAAATCCCAGGGTATAGGCACAGATC
Organism: Geobacter sp. UBA6151; assembly: GCA_002423105.1. Classification (GTDB taxonomy): domain Bacteria; phylum Desulfobacterota; class Desulfuromonadia; order Geobacterales; family Pseudopelobacteraceae; genus Trichlorobacter. The sequence goes on from DIUT01000057.1 coordinate 24,205, forward strand.
AGGCCGCAAACCTCCGTGAGAACGTCTACCATGCCACTGGAAACGCCGGATCATTACCATCTGCCGCACTGCTGGCAATCAGCAGGAGCACCGCAGATAGCCTTGATAAATCCAAAATGGCCGAGCTGCTGGACCAGATCAATAAAAACATGGGTATCACTGCCCACAGCTTGGGCGGTGCTGCAATGAGTAAAGAGCAGCTTTCAACGTCAATGGCAATAGCTCTGGAAGGGCTGAAGCTGGGCGGAGAAAAGGGCGTGTTTGCCAAATCCGGTGAGTTCACCAACGTGATGCAGAACGGGTTGCAGGGCGCCGGGACTGGTGCTGGTGATATCCGGTTGTTTCAGGCCATGGGCGGGTTCAACGGCCCCATGACCTGGGAGAAGATCCACGAAATGAACATGGTTAAGCAAGGCGGGTTCATGGAGCGCCCGGAACTGCTGCAGAAGATCATTGGCGGCATGAGCGGCAGCAAAGAAGCCAAGGCCGGCCAACTTGAGACCATGTTCCCGCAGTGGCACTTGGGAGCCAAGGGCAGCAAAACCTTGATAGAAATGCAGGACAGCGGATTTTTCAAGAAGCTGTCCAGCAGCAAAAAGAACA
>DIUT01000002.1 GCA_002423105.1 Geobacter sp. UBA6151
GGACCGAACGGATACTCCAGGGTTGTTCCCTTCTTACCAAGCAGCAGGCCTTCCAGCATTTCGTACTCCATATGACGCCACCTCCTTGCATTTGAACACCGTATATCAGAACACTCCTGACACAACTTGTCAGGGACATCGGCTAGCGTGGCCACCAACAGCTGTTCAGCATACCACCTGACAAAGGAGAACAAAATGAACGCAAAAACAGTGCCCGCAGGCTACCACACCATCAACCCCTGTTTGTCTGTCCAGGGGGCGGCAGAGTTGATCGAGTTTCTGAAAAAAGCCTTCAATGCCCGGGAGCTGGAGCGGTTTGAAACGCCGCAAGGCAGCATTGCCCATGCCACACTACAGATAGGCGATTCCATTATCATGCTGGGGGAACGGAAAGACGAAGCGCTGCCCGGTTCGTTCTACCTGTATGTGGATGATGCGGATGCGGTCTACAAACAGGCACTGGCGGCGGGGGCCGCCTCACTGCTGGAACCGGCTGACCAGTTCTGGGGCGACCGTCAAGGTGCGGTGCGCGACCGTTTCGGCAATCTGTGGCAGATCGCCACCCACTTTGAAGATGTTCCGACCGCTGAGATCCAGCGGCGCATGGCCGATTGCACGGCGCACTGAGCGTACGGGAAGGGGGCAGAGCAGCTCTGCCCCCGCATCCCCTGTTGCGTGCCACTAGCGTCCTGCGGCGCGGCGCAGGGTGACCGGTTCGCCGCCGATTCCCCAGTTATCGGTATCCACCTCATCGATCACCACCACCGTGGTGGCCGGATTCTTGCCCAACACATCCACCAGCAGTTGGGTGGCCCCCTTGATCAGAGCCGCTTTCTGCTCTGTTGTCGCCCCTTCACGGGTAATCCTGATGTTCACGTAGGGCATGCTCACCTCTCCTTTCAGTTGGGCTTTGCAGAAAAATTTCCGTCCGTTGCCACCAGCAGACCACCCAGTATCACCACGGCACCGGCCAGCAGCAGCGGCAGGGTAAAGCCCCCCTGCTGATCAGCCAAAAGTCCGGCCAACGGTGGTCCGACCACCTGGCCCGCGCCGAAGCAGACGGTCATGATGGCGGCGCCACGCCGTCCGGCCGTGCCGGAACGGCGGCCCCCTTCGGCCATGGCCAGCGCCACGATGCCGAGAAAGGTGCCGCCAAAGATGACGGCTGCCAGCCCGGCGCTGAAGGCATGGGCCGCAACACTGCTTAAGAGGATACCGGCAGCCTGCAACAGATAGGCCATGGTCAAGGCAAGGCGCACACCGAATCTGTTTGCAATCTGCTGCCAGATGATGGTGGAAGGGGCGGCAGCCAGCCCCACGGCCACCCAGCTCCAGGGGGCAAAGCGGGCCAGACCGGGAGTATGGGCGATCATGGTCACCAGAAAGGTGGCGCTGACGATATACCCGACCCCCTCCAGAAAATAAGCGAAAGCCAACCGGCCGATACCGCCCACGCCGCCGTTTGCCGGAGAAACAGCACCCGGCACGCTCACCGCACCCCGCCGCTTGCCGGCCACCACGACACCGCCAATGGTCAGCGCCACGGATATGACACCCATCCCCAGCCAGGCCGCACTCCAGCCGCCAAAACGGTCCAGCAGCGGCACAACCGCGCCGCTCAGCGCTATTCCCAGGCCGATCCCGCCGTAAAGCGCACTGTTCCAGCGGCTATGTCGGCTGCGCACCAGGGTCTCGCTCACCTCGATTGCTATGACCACAAACAGGAGCGCACTGGCAAAACCGGCCGCCAGCCGTAGCGACCCCCACCAGAACGGCGAAAGCGTCAGCCCCATCAGCAGGGTGGTGGCAATGCTGGTGAGCAAGGCCCCTACGTTGACACTTATGCTGCTGAGCACGCGGGGCCAGATGGCACAAAGCAGTGCCCCGGCCAGATATCCGGCATAGTTGAGGGAGGCCAGGCCACCGGCCAGACTGTGACTCATCCCCAGGTCCCGCTGCATCAGGGGCAGAATCGGCGTAAAGGCAAAACGGCCGATCCCCATGGCCACCATCATGCCCAGCATGCCTCCGGCAAGCATCCGCAGCGCCGAGGATTGCGCCTGTTCCGGCGATCCGGCTGTTTTCGGGGCTGGGCTGTTCATGGGGTCATACCGCTTCCTGTTATGAGTAGTTTACTTGGATGCTGATAGCAGTTGTCGTCTTCAGACGGGATGGGTGGGAACAGGGTCGGCGTCGGTCAGCAGCAGGCGCAGCGGTGTCATGGCCGACAGCGTAAAACCATGGCGCTGGTAGAAACGTTGCGCCGCTTCGTTACTCAGGTCGGTCAACAGGGTGATCCGTTTGCAGCCCTGCAAGCGGGCAAAGCTGATTGCCTGCGTGAGCAATGCGGAGCCGGTACCGCCGCTGCGGGCATCCGGCTGCACCACCATATCCTCCAAGAAGGCGACCCGATCACCCAAGGCAGTTGAAATGGTGTAGAGCAGGTTGACCATGCCGATTACCGCCCCCTCCCGGCGGGCCACCAGAATGTGCCCGGTTTGCGGGTCATCGATAATCAGTTTCAGGCCGCGGCGTTGCGCTGCTTCATCGGGCCGGAAATCCTCCTCTTGCGTAAAAAGAATGCTCAACAGGCGGCAAAGTTCCGGAATGTCGGCTTGCTGTGCAACTGAAATCTGCATGGTGACTCCGTATCACGTACGATCTATTGCTTCTTCAGATAGCGGCTTTTGACGTTATAGCCCACCATCCACTCTGCCATAGACCGTTTGGGCAGTATCTTCAGCAGCTCGGCAGCAATGGCATCACCATCCATCCCTTTGGCGGCCAGTTGGCGGGCCGCACCGTCAAACCGGGCCAGATACTCCTTCATCTCCCGCAGGTCTTTCTTGCCGGAAAGCGGTCCGTGGCCGGGAACAATCCGTTCAACATCCAGTGCCAGCAGGCTGTCCAGGGTTTTGTACCAGCCATTGAAATCACCGTCCGCCAGAAAAGGGTGGAAATCGGTGAAGAGGATGTCTCCGCTGAAGAGCAGTTTCTGTTTCGGCAGCCAGACCACCACGCTGCCTTCGGTGTGGGACGGCTCAACACGAATCAGCTCCACCACTTCGCCCCCCAGATCAATGGACAGACGGTCGCTGAAGAAGAGCGACGGCAGCGAGATCTCCGTGCCAACCATATCTTCCGGCTTCAGGCCGTAGCCGCCGACCTTTTTCAGGATATCGGTCCCTAACTTTTCCAGCAGGGCACGGTCAGCCGTGTGGGAGATAACCACTGCCCCCAGCCCGGCAAAGACGCAGTTGCCGAAAGCATGGTCAAGATGGGTGTGGGTATTGACCACATACCTGATCGGCTTGTCGGTCACCTTGCGGATGTCGGCCAGAAAACGCTGCCCTTCTTTGGCCGAGGTCAGCGTATCCACCACCAGCACGCCGTCCTTGCCGATGATGATACCGGCATTGGCGGCAAAACTGCGGGCAGGAGAAGCGTCCGTTGTCCCCACATAGGCGTAGACGTTGTCAGACAGCCTGGTCAGATCAGCAAAGGCGGTCTGGGCAAACAGCAGCGGTACCAGCAGCAACGACAGCAACAGTCTCAGATTCATTGTTTTCTCTCCTAACAAGCTGTTGAAAAACTCAGGTTGTTCAAAAATAGTCAAATCGTCGCACACGCGGGCTTTTGAGGACGGCGGCGAGATGGCTGTTTTTCAACAACCTCCTGAAGGTTTAATGCCTTGATAAAGCGGTACTCCTGAGTGACACCCTGATACCCCCAGGCATCAGCGCTAACATCGTGGATGACGATATAACTGGCTTCGTCCAGGGGGCCCAACAGCTCTTCCAGTGCAGTGAACACGCCACGGATGTAGGCGGCCTTCTGCTGTTTGGTATTTGTGCCTTCGGTTATTTTGATGTCAAGATAAAAACTGGAGGCAGCCATGCTGTCAAGCGAGGTCCCGCCAACAAACCAGAACCGGGCCGGAACCGGTTCTATAACAACCGCGGTCAGCTCCGGCTTCTTTCCCAGCAGTTCCCCGGTCAATCGTGTCAGGGTCCGGGCTACGTCTTCTTGCACCTCACGGGATGGCTCACCGGACAGCTTGATGTTCAGATAGGGCATGGGCAAACTCCTTTCAAGGCACGCCGATTTGAGGCAAAGACGCTGTCCCGTTCCGGCTCACGGCCCGATGCAACCGACTCCAGCCATTCGTCGGTGGTCAGTACCGCCGCAAACCGCGCCTGCATGACCACGGTAATCACCCGGTGGATCTCTTCGGCCGTGGCGCTGCCTGCCCTGTTTGCGTAGGAGACCGCGCCGGTGGCGTCGGAAAGCAGTTCAACCTTGAAGCCACTGTGCACACTGTGAACCACGGCAGAAAAATCACAGTTCTGGGTCATGTAGCCCACAACCGTAATGGTGTCAATCTGCCGTTCACGCAGCCAGGCGTCAAGGTTGGTGCCGCAGAAGCTGCTGGGCATGCTTTTCAGGACGTAATGATCCCAGCCCCGCGAGGCGACCGCTGGATGCAAATCGGCACCCGAGGAGCCTTTGTCCAGAAACGGCGCGTTTTCCGGCGCGATATGCTGCACCGCCACCACCGGAATGCCCGCTGCCCTGGCGGCATCCATGGCGCGGCCGATGTTGGCCAGCGACTGCTCCGCCGGTGGGTACTCAATCGGCAGTCTGCCGCCGATATAGTCGTTCTGGACGTCGATTACCAGTAATGTCCTGCGAATAGTGGCTTCCATGTAGCTCTCCTTTGACACGAAGATTCTTGAAGCTGGTGTGAGTATCCAGCAGCGCCCGTTAAAAAACCAGTGGCCTGATTGCCATTATTTGCTACAATCGGGCCAAATCGCATGAGAGGTTATTATGCAGGCTGAAACCATTGCCGTGATCGCCTTTGACCGGATAAGTCCATTTTTGCTTGCCATGCCCTGCACCGTTTTCAGGGATGATCCGGCCCGACCGGATGCACCCCGTTTCAGGCTGCTGGTCTGCTCCGCGGAAAAGCGGACGCTGCAGAGCAACGCCGGTTTTGCCATACAGACCCGGCACACCCTGAGGGATGCGGAACAGGCCGATATCGTGATCGTGCCCAGTTGGCGCGATCCGCAAGAAATGCCGCCGGAGCCGCTGCTGAACTGTCTGCGCAAGGCTCATCAGCGCGGCGCGCTGGTGGTGGGATTATGCCTGGGAACCTACGTGCTGGCCGCTGCCGGGCTGCTGGATGGGCGTCCGGCAACCACTCACTGGGGCTGGACGGATGATCTGGGACAGCGCTACCCGCAGATAACGCTGAAACCGGATGTGCTGTATGTGGATGATGAGGATATTGTTACGTCGGCAGGGGTGGCGGCGGGGATTGACTGCTGCCTGCATCTGCTGCGCCGTCTGCACGGTGCCGAGTTGGCCGCCCATGTGGCCCGGCGGATGGTGGTGCCGCCCCACCGTCAGGGGGGGCAGGCCCAGTTTATCGAGATGCCGGTTGGCAAGAGTGCAGCAGATGACCGTTTTGGACAGAACCTGGAATGGGTGCAGCGCCACCTTGCCCAGCCGCACTCACTGGACAGCCTTGCAGAACGTTGTATGATGAGCCGCCGAACATTTACTCGCCGTTTCCGGCAGGTTACCGGCAGCACCGTGGGGGCATGGTTGCTGAATCAACGCCTGGCCCTGGCCCAACGTCTGCTGGAAACCACAGCCAAGCCGATTGACTTGATTGCTCAGGAAGCAGGCTTAGGTTCTGAAGTGACCCTGCGGCAGCAGTTCAACAAGGTATTAAAGACTACCCCGTCACGCTACCGCAGGGAATTCAGGGGAAACGGCCCCTGACGCAGCCTGCAATTACAAACATGGCCGGTTGACAACGTCCCCTAACTGTTGATAGAAATCAATACACGTTTGATTTTTTGGAGGGCACCATGGCGATCGTGGAATGGCAGGCATGTTACAGCGTAGCAAATGAACGGCTCGATCAGCAGCACCAGCGGATCGTTGCCATGATCAACCAGCTGGGCGAAGCAATGGACACCGGCGCCGAGAAAGCGGCCTTGATGAAAATTCTGTCCGATCTGGCCGGGTACACCAAGACCCACTTTGCCGATGAGGAACGGATGCTTGAGCAGTGCAGTTATCCGCTGTTGGCGGACCACCGCGAAAAACACGCCGCACTCAACCGGCAGCTGGCTGAATATTATCGTAATTTTTACATAAGCTCCCGGCCTCAAACGAAAGAGGTCATGTCGTTTCTGCAGCACTGGCTCTATGACCATATCCTGGAACAGGACAAGGCCTATACGCTGTACGTTGCCAAATTGGCTAGCAGCTGAGAGCCTGATACGCTGCCGGGAAATCAGTCTTTACCGGCACCGCCGCCACACCTGCTGACATATCCTGTCACGACATCGTGGTATGCTTTCCACGCCATGAACAACGACCTGATGGAAAAACTGAAAATCCTGGCCGATGGAGCAAAGTACGACGTCTCCTGCTCCTCCAGCGGCAGTTCCCGCGCCAACAACGGCGGCATCGGCAACGCCGCTTCCTGCGGCATCTGCCATAGCTGGACCAGCGATGGCCGCTGCGTCTCCCTGCTCAAAATCCTGATGACCAACCGCTGCATCTACGACTGCGCCTACTGTGTCAACCGCAGCAGCAACGATACCCAACGGGTAGCCCTGACCCCGCAGGAGGTGGCTGAGCTGACCATCGGCTTCTACCGCCGCAACTACATTGAAGGGTTGTTCTTAAGCACCGGCGTGGTCCGCTCCCCGGACTACACCATGGAACTGCTGATCGAAGCGGTGCGCACCCTGCGCAGCGAGTACCGTTTCAACGGCTACATCCATATGAAGCTGGTGCCGGGGGCTGACCCGCTGCTGGTGCAAGAGGCCGGGCTGTTGGCCGACCGGATCAGCGTCAACCTGGAGCTGCCCACCCGGGAAAGCCTGGCCCTGCTGGCGCCGGACAAGAGCCGCGACGCCGTGGTGGGGCCGATGCGCCAGGTAAGCAGCCTGATCGTCACCAACCGGGCCGAGCGGAAACAATCGCGCAAGGTACCCCGCTTCGCCCCGGCCGGGCAGAGCACCCAGTTGATCGTGGGAGCCACCCCGGACACCGACCGTCAGATTGTCACCCTTTCCGAACAGCTCTACCAACGGCTGGACCTGAAGCGGGTCTACTACTCGGCCTTCATCCCGGTAATGAGTGACAGCCGCCTGCCTGCCTTGCCCTTCTCACCGCTGCGGCGCGAACACCGGCTGTACCAAGCCGACTGGCTGCTGCGCTACTACGGTTTTTCTGCCCATGAACTGCTGGACGAGACCACACCCAACCTGGACAGCGAGCTTGACCCCAAGACCGGCTGGGCCCTGCGCCACCTGGAGCTGTTTCCGGTGGAGGTCAACCGGGCCAATTACGAGGAACTGCTGCGGGTACCGGGAATTGGCGTCCGCTCCGCCCAACGGATTATCCGGGCACGTCGGCAAGGGCATCTGGGGATTGATGAGCTGATCCGGCTGGGAGTGGTGATGAAGCGGGCACAGTATTTCGTCACCGCCAGGGGGCGTTACGCCGGGGATATCCGGCTGGAAAGCGGGCTGTTGCGCGGCAGACTGGTGGAGCCGTCGCAGAAGAAAGTGGTCCGGCAGATGAGCCTGCCCTTTGAGACACAGGGAGCTGATGAGACCGCCAGCGCCGTGACCGGAGAGCTGTGATGGGCAGTTCCTGTTGTTATGATGGTACCCTGGGCGGTCTGCTCACCCTGCTGGCACGCCTGCCCGCTGCTGCTGATTTGCCGGACAGCATCGCGACCCAACCGCCCGTGCAGCAGGGACTTTTCAGCAACACCGTCACCGTGGAAACCGACCCGGAGCTTGCAGAACAGTACTGGCAGAAACTGCACCACCGCCTGGGATCGGCTGGGCTCACACCGGTACGCTCCGCCTTTCTGGCCGACCACCCGCAAAAAGACCTGCTCATCTGCCGCTACCTGCTGTTAGGGATGCAGGAAGGCCGCAGGGTAAGCAACATGCTGGCCCACCCGCAGGTGTCACCGCTGCTCAAACTGGCCCAACAGGTCAACCGCGAGGCCCACCGCTACCTGGGCTTTGTCCGCTTCCGGGAGGTAACCGGCGGTTTTTATTACGCAGCACTGGCCCCGGACCACCGGGTACTGTTATTGATCGCCCCCCATTTTGCTGCGCGTTTCCGCGACCAGCAGTGGGTGATCCACGATTGCAGACATGGCGAGGGAATTGTCTTTGACCGGCACCGCCAACAGTGGCTGCTGCTGCCGATGGAAACCAGCGCCGAGCCAGAGTTTACCCCGCAGGAAGAGCAGTTCCAGCAGTTGTGGCAGAGCTATTTTGCAACGCTGGCCATTGAAGAGCGGAAAAACCTGAAGTTGCAACAGAGTAAGGTACCGCTGAAGGTGCGGCCCTGGTTGACGGAGTTTGGGAGGTGACGTGCCTCTCCACCTGCCTCATCATCAACCTGCATGCTTTTCCATCAGCCGCAATCCCTGATCCGTCATCCGGCAGCGAACTGTTTGCCGCACCAGTTCGTTCCCCCGACGCAAGGTCTCTTCAGTGATTTCCTCTCCCCCCACCTCCAGATAGTTGAGCCAGAAGAGGGTCAAGAGCCATATCTCTTCGGTGAAAAGATTCAGTTCATCCTCAGGCATCGACCGGAGCATGCCTTGGGCAACACTGCTTGCAATTGAATGGCGGATCAACTGTAGCATTGCCTGGTGTACCTTGATGTGCCGTTCACGGAGCAGCGGGTCGTTGAGTATGAATACGGTCAGCTCCCGCTTGAAAAAGCGGTAGCGCCAGTTGAAACGCTGGATCATCAGGAACGTTTCTTCCATGGCAGCGAGAGAGCCAGCGGGGTGCAGGGCGATTATCTGCTGGTAATCGTCAAATCCCACTCTGTCCATCTGATCGAAGATTGCACGGATGATCTCTGCCTTGTTACGGAAATGATAATAGAGATTACCGGGACTGATATCCATGGCAGCGGCAATATGGTTGGTAGTGACCGCATGGGTACCCTTTTCGTTGAAGAGGGCAATGGCGGTTTCGATAATCCGTTCCTTGGTGGTCATGGCGAGAGCATACGTTGAACCGCCTCAGTAATCAAGGTGGGCAGCACGTACCCGTTTGAGAAACGTCCCGAATAGTCGCATTCTGAGCAACAGACCGTGCCAGCCGAACTTGAGCAATGTCGGCAGCGAGCGGTGTAACGGCACTGCTCCGGCGTATAGCCCGGCCAACTCATCATAGAACTCGGGCAAGGGAAGCCTGGTCGGCAGCAGGGCATGGAGCATGTCGTACAGTTCCGGCCTGGTGGAGAGGAGTTCCGCCTCCCGCGTCGCATGGAGTTCGGTTCCGGGTAGTGGCGTCATCACGGTGAAAGTGGCATGGTTCAGTTTCAGCTTCCTGATGTAGGCGGTCAGTGTGCGGAAATCTTCACGAGAATAGTCCGGATCGACCATAAACGAGGCGTACATCATTACTCCCAGTTCCTTGAGAATCCGGGCTGCCTGTATCTGCTGGTCGCTGGTTACCCCCTTTTTCATTGCCGCCAAACGCGCATCGGAGAAATCTTCCATGCCGACAAACACTTGCGCCAACCCGATTCCCGCCCATTTGCGGAACAACTCCGGATGGCGCACTATGGTATCGACACGGGCGTAGAGGAAATAGTTCTTGCGGATGCCTGCTGCCTTGATCCTGTCGGCCAGCCGATCCATTCGCCTGGTGTCGCACATTGACTCATCGTCGCAGAAGAAGACGTTGGACTCTTTAATGGTGAGAAGTTCTTCAACGACACTATCCGGATCGCGCCGCAGATAATTGCCGCCGGTTATGGCCCACAGGGCGCAGAAAGAGCAGCGGGCTGTGCACCCGAGGGAGGTGCGAATGGATGCAAGCGGTTTGAACCATTCACTGAAGTAGCTTTTCCTATAGCGCTCCGTCAGGTCCCGCGCCGGCAATGGCAGTTCGTCCAGCGGCGGGTAGGGGCGTGATGGAGTGAAGAGCATCCCCGCTGGAGACGGAATACCAAGGCCTGAAATCTCTCGTAATGGCCGGCCGGTTTGCTTTGCAGACAAAAGTTCGCACAGTGTCACCGTGCCCTCGCCGATCACAACTGCATCGAAGGTGCTGTCATTGAAATCGGCCGGTCGAACTGTTGCATGGTGTCCCCCCACAACCAGTAAGACTTCCGGCAGTTGTGCCCTTACCTCCACCGCTATCCGCCGAACGATATTTACCTGGCTGGTGAAGGCAGTAACTCCTACCATGTCGGGCCGAAAATCTGCAACAGTACCAATAATGTCTGACTCCAGCCGGGCATCAAGCAGCACTACTTCGTGGCCATTATTGCGGGCGGCAGCACCCAGGTACTCCAACGCCAGCGGTTCGAACAGGTAGACCTGGTCCATCAGAGGGTAATGGCTGGGGGGTTGGATGAGGAGAATTTTCATGACAGACACCTCCTAGAGTTATTACTCTATTTAGTGCATTTACTCTAATACCGCAAGTTTCATTTCAACGGCCATACCTCCTTCCGTGATCTGCGCACCGAAATAATCCTGTTAATGAGGTGACGCCAATCACATTATTTACCTGACCTTTGTTGTATTTTGACAACACCTACTTGAACTCCAACAGAAAGCCCAACCAAGATGCGTGCCCATCTTAATGATCCATGGAGCATTTTCCCTGCCGGCCCAACATCCTGCTCCCCGGCTTGCAGTCTGCGTCACAACATGAGGGTCGGCCGTGCGTCTTCTACGAATCTTTGCCATAACATGCCTGCTGGTTGTCCCCACGATCCTTTTTGCAGATGAGGAAATCCCGATTGCCGGGCGCGTCACCATCGATGAGCTCCTGGACAGTGCTGTTTCACGCAAGCTTATCTCCGGCGGGGTTGTCGTGATAGGTAATCATGCGGGCATACTCCGGACCATCGCCCGGGGGCGGCTTAATGCGAATCCGGCAGCTCCTCCGCTCACCGAACATACGATCTTCGATGTCGCATCCCTGACCAAGGTCATCGCCACCGCTCCGGCTGTGATGAAGCTGCTGGATCAGGGGCGCATCTCTTTGCTGGACCCGCTCAGCCGCTGGTTTCCCGAATTCAGGGGCTCCGCTCGGGAAGAGATCACTATCCTCAGTCTGCTGACTCATACCTCCGGGCTTGATGACTTCAATCTGGTGGTCAAAAGAACCATGAACACCGCTATCAGGAAGGCAGCGGCGCAACCACAAAGACCCGGAAGTCGCTTTCATTATGCCGACATCAACTTTATCCTGTTGGGTGAACTGGTGCGGCGAGTATCAGGCAGCCCGCTGAACGTTTTCTGCCGGAAACAACTCTATGAACCGCTCGGGCTCCAGGAGACAATGTTTCTGCCACCGGATCTTCTCGCCGGGACCATAGCCCCAACCTCAGGACGTTCCGTCGGGATCGTACAGGACCGTAATGCCCGCAGGCTGGGGGGTGTTGCCGGACATGCCGGTCTTTTCAGTTCGGCGCAGGATCTGGGCCAATACGCCCGCCTTTTGCTGGGGGGTGGAGATCTGGAGGGCAAACGCATCCTTTCCGCCCAGATCGTCTCCCAGATGACCGCACCCTATTCCAGCGGCAGTGTAGTCCGCGGATTGGGATGGGACAGGCAATCTCCCTATTCTGCCCCCAAGGGTATTCTCTTCTCGGATAGTTCCTTCGGTCACACCGGCTATAGCGGCTCATCCATCTGGATCGATCCAGAGCGGGACCTGTTCGTGATTCTACTGACAATCCGCAATAACTACCGTGATATCGGTATGTTCAACCAACTGCGCAGTGATGTTTCCACCATCGCCGTTGCCGACTTCAGCAGAACAGGAGACAACCTGGGTATTCTTCTGTCAGCGGAATCAGCCAGGGTCGTTGCAGCCCCGGCGAGGAAGTTTGTTTCCTCGCATAAAGGCAAACACACTGTTCATGCAAGCCTTAAAAAACAGTCCCGGAAACATGCCCACCGCCACAAGGGCAGGTCGGAAAGAAGAGTTGCCAAAGCCAGCGACACCGGACGCAGGGGCGGCAAGCGCACATTGAGAGCCGGAGCGTAATAGCTCTGCTTGTGAGGATAAAATGAATATTGCGAAACGTGGACGGCTGTTAAAATTGTTGGTTTCTTTGGGCATTGTAGCCGGGATCGGTTACGGAATACATGTATGGCAGCAGTATCAGGCCGACGAGAAGCTTCGCATCAGTTACACGGCTTTCGTCGACAAAGTGAATGCCGGCGAGATTCTTAAAGTCAGAACCGAAGGGGATGCCGTCATAGCCGAGGGGAAAGCGGGCGCAAGGTTCCTGCTCTTCCGGCCGGTGGATGCCGAGCTGTCAAAGCTGCTTATCGCCAAACAGGTCGACCTTTCCGCAAAACCTCTTGCCGCCCAGTCCCGCTGGATCGAGCTTGGTCTGTTTCTCGTGGTGCTGGTTCCGGTCTTCCTGCTCGTGAAGAGGTTGGCAGTATTCAGCCGGAGCAAGGCCAAGCTCGTGGACGCCTCAGAGTCAAAAATCTTTTTTAGCGATGTGGCCGGGGCCCAAGAGGCCAAAGCCGAACTTCTGGAAACGGTCGAATTCCTCGGAAAGCCGGCCAGGTTCACCAGTCTGGGCGGAAAAATGCCTACCGGTGTGCTGCTTGTGGGGCCGCCGGGTACCGGGAAGACGCTGCTGGCGCGGGCCGTAGCCGGTGAAGCGGGGGTGCCGTTTTTTTCCATGTCCGGCTCCGAGTTTGTAGAGATGTATGTGGGGGTCGGGGCAATGAGGGTCAGAGACCTGTTTGCTCAAGGGAAAAAGGTCGCACCATGTATCATCTTCATCGACGAACTGGATGCCATCGGCCGTCGGCGCGATTCAGGATCGAACGGTTCGGGCGACGAACGGAACCAGACGTTGAACCAGCTGCTGGTTGAGATGGACGGGTTTGCCGAAAACTCCGGCATAGTGGTCATTGCCGCTACCAACCGGCCCGAAGTGCTGGATCCGGCGCTGCTCCGCCCGGGACGTTTTGACCGGCAGGTGGTGGTCGGCCCGCCGGATATCATGGGACGGGAAGAGATCCTCAAGGTACACACCCGCGATGTGCCGCTCAGTGCGGAAGTCGACTTGCGTGTAATTGCCCGGGGGACTCCCGGCATGTCCGGCGCCGAACTGGCCAGCGTGGTGAATGAAGCCGCGATCCTCGCTGCCAGATTGAACAAACCTGACGTCGGCATGGCCGAGTTCGATGCTGCCAGGGACAAGGTGCTGATGGGGGCCGAGAAGAAGTCGATGGTTCTGTCGGAAAAGTCGAAATGGAGTACCGCCTACCACGAAGCCGGACACGTGATGGTCGCCAAGCTGGTCCCGGATTGTGATCCGGTGCACAAGGTGTCGATCATTCCGCGGGGACGAGCACTGGGGGTTACCGTGCAGATTCCCGAGGAGGACATTCACTGCTACACCAGGGAGATGCTGGTCGGCCACATCAAGGTGCTTATGGGAGGGCGGGCAGCTGAAGAGCTCGTATTCAATACTACCACCACCGGCGCCGGGAACGACCTCGCCCGGGCAACGGATATGGCGCGAAAAATGGTCTGCGAATGGGGCATGTCCGCGGCGTTCGGTCCGGTCGCCTTCGGTAACCACGAAAGCACCGGTTCCGGCGATGAGAGCCCAACCAAAAAATTCAGCGATGCGACCGCAGTGGAGATCGACGCGGAGATCAGGACGATTGTGACCAGCGCCTATGCCGATGTCAGCAAGCTTCTGCAGACGAACATGGGCTCTCTTAAGGCTCTGGCAACTGAACTCATCACCAATGAGACCCTGGGAAGCGCGGAAATAGACGCAGTTCTTTCCCTGCATCCAGAACAATAAGGGTCTGCGGGGTCAGGCTTCCAAGATGCTACTACCCTTGTTGGACGCACCTTCCAGATATTTCTTGATCAGAAGCCACCGGCTGATTTTGACATCTTTCGGAATGCATGCATTTGCTGGGCTTGTAGAAGGTAATACGGATAAGAGCGTTCGTACTTCACATAAATCTTTGTCGAAGGAAGTGGACTGATAATGACATGGAGTAAAGCATTTTGATCGTGGATGCTATTATTGGATAAAACGGCTAGGCGGCATTTTTGAATTCTTCATTGTAACCTTCTGCGGTAAACCGTTCCCATCCAAGACAGGCCAGCCACAAATGGCGGGGGATTGTTTTTTCTCCGTTACGGTAATAAGCCAGCATTCTTCTGCTTATTCCCAGAGCTTCGGCAGCAGCATCAAGCGTCAGCTTGTTTCGGTGCATCCATTCCCATATACGCTCATGAGAAATACCGCCAGCCTGTTCAACTGCTTCAGCACGCAGGTTGTCACCAGCAATATCAAGCTCATCCTCAATCCATACAACCCCGGTTCCCCATTGGTTAAGATATGCCTTGAGAAACAGGGAAAGCTCCTGCAATGGAGCAAAAACCACATTCCGTCTGATAAGCGGCGTCATATCAACATCCATAACCGCATCATCTCCGAATGTAACTATGAGTTTGCAGGGAGCAACTGCCTTGACCGCCTTCACCTGAAAATGTTTTTGCCTCATGGGTTGTACTCCTTAAACTTTCTAAGCAACAAATCACGGTTTGCTGCAGCCCATGCCAGAGCTTCTTTGATCTCGCGACGATTCACGCTGCTTGCATGCATCTCCAGACTTTCAATCTCAACAAATGCGTCCCTGCCATCACTCATAGCGCCAATTGACAAAGAATACGGGAAGTGTCCCGGTTTCTCCCTCTTCATGTCCTCGTTGCCGAAATATATACTTGCAAATGCAAAGTTAATAATATATATTTGTAGTATATATTATTTCGGAGGTAGGTCATGAAAACTGCAAAATTATTTCAAAATGGTCAAAGCCAAGCAGTCAGACTGCCCAAAGAGTTTCGTTTTGATGACAGTGAAGTGTTTATTAAAAAGACCGGGAATGTTGTACAGTTGATTCCTCGGAGCGATTCATGGAATTCCTTATTTAGAAGTCTTAAAAAGTTTTCCAGCGATTTCATGGGTGATCGCGAGCAGCCACAACTGGATAAGCGGGAGAGTTTCTGATGAAGCTGATGCTCGATACAAATATCTGCATTTACATTATCAAACAACAACCAGTTGCCGTACTAAAGCGTTTTCTTGAATATCAGATCGGCGATATCGGTATTTCGTCCATTACGCTTTCAGAACTGCGCTATGGAGTCGCCAAGAGTACACATCAGGAAAAAAATACCAAAGCCCTTGATGAGTTCATTACACCTTTAGAAGTTGTTTCGTTCGATGAAGAAGCAGCTCACGTTTATGGCGATATTCGAGCTACCCTTGAAAAAGCTGGTACACCAATTGGTTCTATGGATATGCTGATTGCTGCGCATGCCGTTTCGTTAGGAATTCCTCTAGTTACAAATAACGCCCGAGAATTCATACGTACTCCCGCCCTTAATATTATCGATTGGCTTGCCTAGTTTTTGCGACCAACGTGTCGCGGCGTGACCTGCGCGGCGGCTTTTTGACGCGTCAGAGTCTACGCCGATGTTGACTGCGCTTTGCTAACAGGTGAACTTAGGCTGTCAAGTGAAAATGTCTTACGAATCTCATTGATAACCGCCATTAGCTCATTTAAATCAGTGTGTTTCATCAGAACCATAACTATAGGCAGACCAATTGCAACATCTAGTGACCTCAACATCGGTAAGTAGTTATCCTGAACCAGTAGCGTCCCAACGTTTAGCTGA
>DIUT01000060.1 GCA_002423105.1 Geobacter sp. UBA6151
TGAAGCTCATTGATGATCGCCTGGACCTGCTGACCCGTTTGAAACGCAAATATGCGCCAACGGTGGATGAGGTGATTGCACTGGGGGCAACCCTTTTAGCAGAGCTTGAAGAGCTGCAAGGGCGCTGCCGCTCCCGTGATGAACTGCAACAGGAACTGGCCGGACAACGCACTACCCTTGAAACGCTGGGGGCAGAACTTAGCAAAAAACGTCGTGCTGCCAGTGTAGAACTGGAACAGCAGCTTGCCTCAGAGACCCGTCAGCTTGCCATGCCCCATGCCGTGGTACAGGTGGCCTTTGAGCCACTTGCAGAGCCGCGTAGCAGCGGCTTTGAAAAGGTAGAATTTCTGTTCTCGCCCAACCCTGGTGAAGCCCCCCGTCCTCTGGGCAAAGTGGCATCCGGTGGTGAGCTTTCCCGTCTGATGCTGGCTTTTAAACAGGTGCTGCCTGAAGGTGAAGCGCCAACCATGGTGTTTGATGAGGTGGACACCGGAGTAGGGGGCGCTGTGGCCGGTGTGGTGGGGCGCAAGCTGCGGAACCTGGCAACGGCTCAACAGGTTTTCTGCGTAACCCATCTACCCCAGGTGGCGGCCTGGGCCATGCAGCATATCCGGGTGGAGAAACTGGTGGAAAATGGCAGAACCATCACCACGGCAGATGAGCTGAATCAAGATGGACAGATACAGGAAATCGCCCGTATGCTGGCCGGAGAGCAGGTAAGCGAAGCTGCCAGGGATCATGCCCGCGAACTGATTACACAGGCGGTCCTGAAACCGTAACCGTGCTGTCACTGAAACAGGCTTGACAGCAGATCTGTATCTGTGCTTTTATCCGAGCCCATGAACTCCTTCTATCGCTTTGCATCCTTTTTCGGGTTTTTCTGGTACGGCTTTTATTTTACGCCGTCTGCCCGGGCAAGGGTGTACGCGGTTTAGGAGCAAAAAACCGATTACACAACCAAAAGCCGGGGCAGACGGAAAAGTCTTCCCGGCTTTTTTCGTTTAACGTGGTAGAAACGATACAGGCCGGGAGGACTCCTCCCGGCCTTTTTGCTTTTGGGAAAAAGGAGCGAAGGATGATCATCGTCATGAAGGCAGGCGCAGGCAAGAAAGACAGGGATGAAGTGGTAAAGCGGATCAAGGAACTGGGTTATAAGCCCCATATCATTCACGGCACCACCAGAGACGTAATCGGCGCTATAGGTGATGAACGGGGCAAACTGGTGCTGCAATCGCTGGAGAACATGCATGGGGTCGAGAACGTCGTACCGATCCTGCAACCGTACAAACTGGCCTCAACGGAAGTGAAGCGGGAGCCAAGCCAGATCGTCATTGGCAACGGCGTGGTCATCGGCGGTACACAGGTAGTCATCATGGCTGGCCCCTGCTCGGTGGAGAGCGAAGCGCAGATCATGGAAAGCGCCCATGCGGTCAAATCCGCCGGTGCCCATGTCTTGCGGGGAGGGGCATTCAAGCCGCGCACATCACCCTACTCGTTCCAGGGGATGGAAGAGGATGGTCTGAAGCTGCTGGCCAAGGCCAGGGCCGAAACCGGGCTGCCGGTGGTCACCGAGGTGATCAACCCGGAAACCGTCGATCTTGTGGCTTCCTACGCCGACATCCTGCAGATCGGCGCCCGCAATTCCCAGAACTTTGCCCTGCTGAAAAAGGTGGGACAGTGCGGCAAGCCGGTGCTGCTCAAACGAGGGATGGCCATGACCATTCAGGAGTTCCTGATGAGCGCCGAGTACATCATGAGCGAGGGCAACCAGGGGGTAATTCTCTGTGAGCGTGGCATCCGCACCTTTGAAACCGCCACCCGCAACACCCTGGACCTTTCCGCCATCCCGGTGCTGAAGCGCAAGACTCACCTGCCGGTGGTGATTGATCCTTCCCACGGCACCGGCGATCATCACTACGTGGCAGCCATGAGCTTTGCCGCAGTAGCCGCCGGGGCCGACGGCCTGATCGTGGAGGTCCACCCCGACCCGGAGCGCGCCTCCAGCGACGGCCCGCAATCGCTGAAGCCCAAGAAATTCGCCACCATGATGGAGAAACTGAAGCTATTTGCCGAAGCTTCAGACAGAAGCCTGTAGAACACGTCAAACCCGGACGAGGAGGTTCTTGAACGGAACCTCCTCGCCCTATCTTATCAGACCACTATCACCTGGAGGCCTGCGCTTCACGTTCAATGACGATCTCAACGCGACGGTTGTTGGCGCGCCCCTCAGTTGATGCGTTGTTGGCAATCGGACTACCTTCGCCCCGTCCACGCGCCTGGATACGATCTGCCGGGTAGCCTTTCTGTACCAGGTAATCACGCACCACCTCAGCCCTGCGCTGCGAAAGCCCCTGGTTGTAGGCATCGGAACCCTGTGAATCGGTGTGTCCCTCGACAATGAGATTGCGCGCGCGGATTGCCAGCAGCGCATGAGCCACTTGGTCAAGCTTTACCTGCGCGTTCGGCAACAGGGTCGATTCGGCAGATCGAAAGAGCACACTTCCGGATAGTGTCAACACCAGTCCACGCTCCTCTTCCTTTAATGAAGCAAGGGAAGCAAGCTCGGCAAGCGCATCGGCGGCGCGCTTTTCCGAGTCCCTTAACTCCTGCTGCGCTTGCAGGGTATCGGCCTGTTGCCTCTGCAACTCGGCATCCGCTTTTTCCTTGGCTGCCTTCAGCGCTGCCTGCTTGTCAATCTCAGCCTGCGCCTCGGCCGTCTGCTTCCGGGAATCGCTTAACTCTTTTTTCCCCTGCGCAATCATGGCTTGTCGGTCAATCTCAGCCCTGGCGTCGGCCTCCCGCCTCTCGGAGTCGCTTAAATCCTGCTTCGTCTGCCTCATAATCGCGGTTTGTTGCCGCTGAAAATCAATGTTAGCTCTCTCCCTGGTCGCCTTGTCAGCAGCCATGATGCCAAGGGCATCAGCCTGTTCAGACTTGCGCAGTGCAACGTAAGCAAGATCTTTTGTTTTGTACGAATCAGGTTCATTCAGGAACGCCTGCTCCGCCCGATCCAGGGCTGTGCGCGCTTTGTGCAAATCCGCTGGCACCAGTTGCTGGGCTGGTCCCGAGCTCGCATGCAGGTAGGCCGAGCGGGCATTGACCAGTTCGTTGGGGGTCACGGTTGCGCAGCCGGCCATAAGCGTGACCAACATGAGCGGCATTAAATAGTGTACTGTTTTCATTACATAACTCCTTTGAGTTGAGGGATAATTACTGGTTCTCTTTCAGCAGTTGGCGCACACGCTCCACCGCTGCCAGGGCTTCAGTTCGCTCTGCATCCTTGTGGGAAAGCACCACAGCCAGCTCGGCGTCGGACTCAGCACGCAGCAACATTGACTTGGCTTGCTCTTTCTCACCGTTCTCAGACAGACGTCTGGCCGATGCCAGTTCCTCTTTGGCAAGCTGCAAATGCAGTGAGGCTTGCGGCACTTGGGCTGCCCCCGCCACTTCAGCAGCGCGGATTCCCGCTGTCGAAGCCTCTGTGCGCAACGGGGCATTTGCACACCCCGCGATGATTGCAATGGCCGCAATAGCTACGGCAAACTGCATACCAGCTATCCAGGATACCTGTTTCATTTACTCCTCCTTTTGTACATGGATGTAGGTTGTCCAACGTGAGCAACCTCGTTTCTTGCAGTCATGTCATTTCAACGTGCAGACGTAAGAGTCATGGCAACAACCGTGCCAGAGAAGCTTCGCGGTTTTTTAACCTGCAAGCGGCTGATTGTGCGGACAAATTGGAGGGAGATCGGTGTGGTGCGGATGAATTGATGGCGGCTGAAACCGTCATGTTTGACAGTACCACCATATATCATGGGCGTATTTCAGCATGCGACATTGTCACATCAAACAGGAATCAATCCGGCATACTGCAAGACTTCAGCTTCCCATCTTCAAAGAGAAAGATTGGCTGTAATTGCGCACAGGTTTTACCATCAATCTGCACCTGGCTGGCAAGATCGCAACTGCTTAATGCGCCAGTTTCATAGAAGCTGACCTGACTGAACTGGTTGCAGGTGATGTTTCCATATTTAAAATATGTCCGGGTAGCACAGCTTTTCAACATGCCGTTTTCATAGAGATTGATCATTTCAGACTGTTTACAGTTAACCCCATTGATTGCAAAATCATTCTCCAGCGAACATGATTGCAACTGGCCTTTGGAATAGTAGGTGATTTCAGAACCAGGATTGCAGATTGATTTATCAACAGCCAGACAGGTTCCCGCACCGGCGATGCAGATAATACTCAGCATTACTATGGTGTACTTCATACAATCTCCTTCCAGGCTGTCCCGGCATTCCCACATGACTGTTACAACAATCGCGCCAAGCCGGACTGTCGGCTCTGCGAAGCTGAAATCCGGCGTCAGCAGAGAAAATCCCGGTTCGTCTCGTAGCGGCTTCACCCGTTAACAGCCTGTCATATATGACTGCCACGTCAAACATGACGGATTACTCCGGACATATATCCCTCATCCTTTCCTGACCCTTCACGTTTATACAGCGCAAGTTTGCATCCTCAACAGCCACAGCATTGCTCTGGCACACTAGTTGCATTACTCCCAAAACAGGTCAGATGGAAGGTTTCCGGTAACATCAGAAGGAGGTAGGCAGATGAAAAAATCGCTTGTACTCAGGCTGGCACTGCTGGCGCTGGCAGTCGTGATGGTGTCAGGGTGTATTCTGGTGCCTGTTGATGACGGCTTTCAGCGAGGAGGATCTCACGAAAGACCTCACAGAGATTACCATGATGGCCCTGGCAGACATCGCTAATTCGTAGGGGAGAACTGTTATGGCTGGCGTAACGAGTAAAGGCGGAATCGCTATTGTATCCCTGATTATTGTGGGCACTCTCTACAGTACTGTTTGGGCGGAACCGGAAATTTCCGTTCGTGATCGAAAAGCCGCAGAGGTTGCCATCACGGAAAAAAGCGACTCAGCTTCAGACGAATATGTGACTCATCGCACGGCGTTAGCCGGGGAGCCGTTACATCTGGTCTTTATGGGTAGATCAATTGATGTCCCTGCCATGGACCGCAGCAGCGTGAACGCTATCACCCTGGGAGGAGCATTCTATACTCCAAAGCAGGGAGAGACCTCAGCCACACCGATTGGCGCCCTTTTTATCAATCGTGTGCGGGAAGAGTACAGGACTCGTAACGTGATCAGCGGCTTTGTGAATGATCTTGAATATGATCGAAGCCTCGGGAACATTGAACTGGTCGCCCGTCTGGAAAATAACAACATCCTGGGTGGTCAACGGGAAGTGGTCAACAACCGGGAGATCAAGTCATCCGACGCGGTATGGGGAACGGTGATCGCCTCTGTAGGTCCGGGACTGCGCTACAAGGTAGCCCCTTTTCAGACAGATAACGATCTGAGGCTTCAACTTCTTGGCAAGGTTGGCTATTTCTACGCTGACCGGACCGATGATACCGGCCCGAATCTGGTATTACCTCCCAGCACCATGCTGTACGGCGCAAAACTGCGGGGCCGCTACGACGGAATGCGCCGGAATCTGATGGAACTTCCCCACACCGGCATGGCAGCCGGGTTCGATCTGGATTACATGTACCGAGCTAAATGGGCTGATTTCGGCACAATTCCTGAAGCTGTCTTTACCAAAGAAGAGACCCGGGACTACCTTCAATTTAACGGCTATCTGATGGGAGTTAGCGGAATTCCGGGGCTGTCGGAAAAGAACAAGCTTTTCTTGAAAATTCACGGTGGCGTTACCAACCATAAGAGCGCAGACCGTTACAATGCCATCACCATCGGCGGCGGCCCTCTTCCCGGCGAAACCGGTGACCTCAGCCGTGCTGATTATCCCGGAACCATGTTCAACCAGGTGCTTGTTTCCAACTACGCCATGCTGGCCCTGGAATACCGGCGCGAACTGGCTCCCTTCATCTATCTCCACCTGCGTGAAACCTTCATCTGGGCAGACCGGGCAGCGGTTACGGAAACCAACCAGTTTCTGTTTAAAAGTTCCACCGGCGCGGCAACAACCATCGGTCTGGACACCGGTTTCTTCTGGGACTCTGCGCTGTACCTCGGATATTCGTGGGATTCCGGCTTCATTCGCAACGGCAAATCAGGAAGCGGCCTGATACTGACCTGGAGCAAAGCATTTTGATCGTGGATGGAAACTATTGAGAATCGCCACGTTAGGGAAAGATCGCCAGTCCTTCCAACCCCAGGGTTTCAGGATATCCCAGCAGCAGGTTCATATTCTGAATCGCCTGTCCGGCAGCCCCTTTGACCAGATTGTCAATGGCCGAGACCACGATGATCCGTTTGGTGCGGCTATCAACAGTCACCCCGATATCACAGAAGTTCGATCCCCGCACAAAAGCGGTGGAGGGGAACTGACCGGCAGGCAACGGCCGTACGAACGGCTCGTTACGGTAGGTATCGGCATAGAGGGCAACCAGTTCCTCAGGAGTCACCTCCCGCAACGGCATGGCGTAGATGGTGGAAAGAATGCCCCGGTCCATCGGTACCAGATGCGGGGTAAAGGTAATGACCAGCGGTTGACCTGCAAGCAGTGACAGTTCCTGCTCGATCTCCGGCGTATGCCGGTGTACGCCCCCCACGCCGTAAGCTTTGAACCCCTCGTTCACCTCACAGTAGAGCGAATCCACCTTGGCCGACCGCCCGGCACCGCTGACCCCGGATGCGGAATCGGCGATGATGGTGGCTGGATCGATCAGCCCGGCTTCCAGCAGTGGTTTGAGCCCCAGGATGATACTGGTGGGATAGCAGCCGGGATTGGCCACCAGCCGTGCCTTTTTGATCGCTTCTCGCCGCAGTTCCGGAAGACCGTAGACGGCTGTCGGCAGCAGTTCCGGATTCTTATGGGGTTCGTACCACGCTGCGTACACCGCCGGATCGTGCAGGCGGTAATCAGCCGAGAGATCCACCACCGGCTTTCCGGCAGTCAGGAACTCCGGGACCACCGCCATAGCCGACTGATGGGGCAATGCGGTAAAAACCAGATCGGCTTTTTGCACAATAACCGCCGGTTCCAAGGGCTCCAACAGCAGATCGCAGCGTCCCCGCAACGTTGGAAACAGATCGGAAATCGGCTTACCCGCACTTTGCTCCGAAGTGACGGAGGTTACGGTTACTTCCGGATGACGGTCCAGCAGTCTGATCAGTTCGAGACCGGTGTAGCCACTGGCTCCGGCAACGGCAATCCTTATCATGGCAGTTCCTCTCCCGTTGTTCTCAGTTTATCCGCAGTTGCGTGCGGATCAATCACAAACAGTTCATACAACACCGCCAGCAGCAGCGGGCCAAAGATCGCCCCCAGCACGCCAAAGGCGGCCAGACCGCCAAAAACGCCGATCATCAGCGGTAATATGGGCAGACTGACCTTGCTGCTCATAAAGATCGGTCGCACGACGTTGTCCGACATCCCCACAACCAGAAATCCCCACAGGGCCAGCAGTACCGCCTTCGTGGCCGCCCCCTGCACAAACAGATAGATTGCGGCAGGCAGCCAGATGATTGCCGTGCCCACCACCGGAATAAAACCACCAATGCCGGTCAAGAGCCCCAGCAATAGCGGCGACTGAACCCCAGTTACCCAGTAGGCAAGTCCGGCAAGTACTCCTTGTAGCACACTGGTCAACAAGGTACCGAAGATAAAGCCGCTCAAGACATTCTGCACCACCTGGGGAAGCAGCGCGCCGAAGCGATGCGCGTCAAGCGTGGATTTATGTGCCAGCCAGTGATGCATCCGCTCTCCGTCCCGGTAGACGAAAAACAGTATAAACAGCATGAAGATCATGTCGAACAGGAACACAAATGAATTTGTCAGCACCGAACTTAAGAAACCCAGCAGTTTTCCCAATACCTGTTTGGAGTTGGACATCAGATTCTCCAGCAGACCGGCCTCATTCATGCCGGTAACGGTGCGCAGCTTGTCCATCACCAGCATAATCCATGGATGGCTACCCAGGCGTTGTACCAGCTCTAAAGCAGCTCCGCTGTTGACCGACGCTTCAACCAGCCGGTACAGCGCAGTCAGCTCCTGGACCAGGACCGCAAGCATGGCCACGGTCGGCAGCACGAATACCAGCATGACCAGCACGGTCATGATTGCAGACGCCCTACTCTCTCTGCCCTTGCACAGGGTGTGTAAACGCCGGTAGAGTGGAAAGGTAATGATACCGATGATCAGTGCCCAGGCGATGGGCGAAAGAAAGGGCAGCAGGATACTTCCCAGCAGATAGACTCCGGCCAAAAGCAGGGCAAATGCGGACAGGGTTTTGAGCAGGCCATGATCCACGACAACCTCCTGGATCTAATAACGGTAGACATACAACGCACAAACGGGGGAAAACCCTTGCGGATCTTCCCCCGTGTATCAGATGTGCCAGCGTCCGGGCACCATGTATGCAGCAGCGCCGGATTAACGCTTGGAGAACTGGAACCTGGCGCGGGCAGCAGCAAGGCCGTACTTCTTCCGCTCCTTTACTCGTGAATCACGGGTAATGAAACCGGCTTTTTTCAGGTTGGGACGAAGTTCCGGATCAGCCTCAAGCAGCGCCTTGGTGATGCCATGGCGAATAGCGCCGGCCTGACCGGAGTCACCACCGCCGCTGACATTGACAAACACATCAAACTTGCCGAGATTTTCGGTCAGCTCCAGAGATTGACGAACCACCATCTTGGAGGTTTCCCGGCCAAAATACTCGTCAAGGGTCTTGTTGTTGACCACAATACGGCCGGCGCCGGGCTTGAGCCACACCCGTGCTATTGAACTTTTTCTTTTGCCTGTGCCATAGAAGCTGACAGCTGCCATCTTTCTATCTCCTCAATTAAGTTGACGTTTACGAATTACAGAGCCAGAGCTTTGGGCTGCTGGGCCTCATGGGGGTGATCGCCGCCTGCATAGATTTTCAGTTTTTTCAGCATATGGCGGGCCAGTTTGTTCTTAGGCAACATCCCCTTGACCGCCTTGCGAATCAGTTCTTCCGGCTTCTTGACCAGCAGTTCGGCAGCGGTGATGGATTTGATACCACCCGGAAATCCGGAATGGCTGTAGTAGGTCTTGTCGGCACTTTTGTTGCCGGTCAGCGCAATCTTTTCGGCATTGAGCACAATCACGAAATCACCCGTGTCAACACTGGGAGTGTAAACCGGCTTATGCTTGCCCCGCAGAACATTGGCAACCTGTGTTGCCAGACGGCCAAGCACCAGATTCTCAGCATCAACCACAAACCAACTGTGCACAACTTGCTCTTTTTTTGCTGTTTCCGTTTTCATTCCAATCCTCACAGCGGCTGACCCGAAAGCTTGCGTTACACCAATCAGAGCCGATATTTAAGTTTTACGAAGAGGTGAACATTACGGAATTATCCAACCACTGTCAAGAAAATTTTTCTGGCCAAACTTCAAAGCTGGTTGCCAGCAGAACGGTTTCATGGTACAGAAAACAACCCTTTTTACTCCTGTACAACAAGGAAACTCCCATGAGTATCAGTCGTAACGACATCGATCATGTGGCACGACTGGCGCGGCTGGCGCTGAATGATGAAGAAAAAGACCTTTTTACCGCTCAGATGGAAGCCATACTGAGCTATGCGGAGACCCTGAACGAGCTGAATACCGATGGCGTCATCCCCACATCCCACGCCGTACCATTAAGCAATGCATTCCGCCCCGATACCGCCACGCCATCCCTGGGAATTGACCTGGCGCTTTCCAACGCTCCGGACCGCAGCGGCTCCTACTTCCAGGTTCCGCCGGTTATAGAATAACCCACCGGACCTGACAAGGATCAGACAGATCATGGAACTTTTTGATTACACGCTGCACCATCTGCATCAGTTGCTGAAAAACCGGCAACTGTCCTCCCGCGAACTCACCAGCGCACTGCTGGGCCGGATCGAAGCCGTTGAACCGCAGATCAACGCTTTCATCACCCGCACCGTTGATCAGGCACTGCAGGACGCCGATCAGGCTGACCAGCGCATCGCTTCCGGCGACTGCCAGCCCTTGACCGGTATTCCGGTAGCCCTGAAAGATATCTTCATGACCAAAGGGGTACGCACCACCTGCGCCTCCCGGATCCTGGACAATTTCATCGCCCCTTACGACGCCACCGCCTGGAGCCGGATGAAGGAGCAGGGGGCTGTGTTGCTGGGCAAACTGAACCAGGATGAGTTCGCCATGGGTTCATCTTGCGAGAACAGCGCCTTTGGCCCAACCCGCAACCCCTGGAATACCGCCTGCATCCCCGGCGGTTCCTCTGGCGGCTCCGCAGCCGCAATTGCCGCGCGTCAGGCCATAGCTACCCTGGGCACCGACACCGGCGGCTCCATTCGCCAGCCAGCCTCCCACTGCGGCTGCGTCGGCCTCAAACCCACCTACGGACGGGTCTCCCGCTACGGCGTTATCGCCTACGCCTCTTCCTTGGATCAGGTGGGGCCGATGACCCGCGACGTCACTGACTGCGCCCTGCTGCTGCAGGTAATCGCCGGATATGACCCTAAGGATTCCACCAGCGTTGATACAGCGGTTCCGGACTACAGCACTGCCCTGACCGGCGACGTCAAAGGGATGAAGATCGGTCTGCCCAAAGAGTATTTCATCGACGGGCTCGACCCGGCAGTACAACAGGCCATGGATCAGGCCATCGCCCGCTTCCGCGACCTGGGTGCGGAGCTGGTGCCGGTCTCCCTGCCCCACACTGGGTACGCCGTCGCCTGTTACTATCTGATCGCCACCGCCGAAGCCAGCTCCAACCTGGCCCGCTACGACGGCATCCGCTTCGGACACCGGACACAGAATCCTTCCGGCCTGATGGAACTGATGATGCAGTCCCGCGCAGAGGGATTCGGCGCGGAAGTCAAACGGCGGATCATGCTGGGCACCTACGCCCTTTCTTCCGGGTATTATGACGCTTACTATCTGAAGGCACAAAAAGTACGTTCCCTGATCCAGCAGGATTTCAGCGCCGCCTTCAAGCAGGTGGACCTGCTGCTGACGCCAACAGCCCCTACCCCGGCTTTCAGGATCGGCGAAAAAACCAGTGACCCGTTACAGATGTATCTGTCCGACATTTTCACCATCCCGGTCAATCTGGCCGGTATCTGCGCAATCTCGCTTCCGGCCGGTATCAGCGGTGACGGCCTTCCCGTCGGCCTGCAACTGGTGGGACGTCCCTTTGGCGAGGAAACTATCCTGCAGGCAGCCTACGCCTTTGAACAAAGTACGGAATGGCACCATAAAAAGGCAGCGCTATGAACTATCAACCGGTTATCGGACTTGAAGTCCACGTACAACTCACCACCAAAAGCAAGATATTCTGCGGCTGCTCCACCCGTTTCGGGGCCGAGCCCAACCTGCATACCTGCCCGGTCTGCCTGGCGCTTCCCGGAGCCCTGCCGGTGCTAAACCGCCAGGTGGCAGAGTACGCCATCATGGCCGGACTGGCCACCAACTGCTCCATTGCCCATCACAGCATCTTTGCCCGCAAGAACTACTTTTATCCCGACCTGCCCAAAGGGTACCAGATCAGCCAGTTTGAACAGCCGATCTGCGAAAAGGGCTGGCTGGATATCGATGGAGACTGGGGCAGCAAGCGGATCGGCATCACCCGCATCCATATGGAGGAAGACGCCGGTAAACTGGTGCACGGCATGAACGGCGGATCAGGCGTTGACCTGAACCGGGCCGGCACACCGCTTCTGGAGGTGGTGTCCGAGCCGGATCTGCGTAGCGCAGACGAAGCCGTGGCCTATCTCAAAAAATTGTACCAGATCGTCACCTACCTGGGAGTCTGCGACGGTAACATGGAAGAGGGATCGTTCCGCTGTGACGCCAACGTCTCGGTCATGCCGATGGGCTCCAGCGTCTTAGGTACCCGCGCCGAAGTCAAGAACGTCAACTCCTTCAAATTCGTCAAGCAGGCCATTGACTTTGAAATCAGCCGTCAGATCGAACTCATCGAGGATGGCGGCAAGGTAGTACAGGAAACCCGCCTGTTCGATCCCAACAAGGGGGTCACGCGCTCCATGCGCGGCAAGGAAGAGGCCCACGACTACCGCTATTTCCCCGATCCTGATCTGGTGCCGCTGGTGATCAATTCGGAATGGGTGGAACGGATTGAAAAGGAGCTCCCGGAGCTGCCGGAGCAGAAACGCCAGCGCTTCATCACCCACTATGCTCTGCCGGAATATGATGCCGACGTACTGACCGCCTCCCGGCTTCTTGCGGCATATTTTGAGGAAACCGCCGCCTTTGCCCATAACCCCAAAGCTGCCGCCAACTGGGTCATGGGCGAAGTCACCCGGGCACTGAACGATTCCGGACGGGATATCGACCATTGCCCGGTTGCCCCGAAAGCGCTTGGCGAGCTGATCCGCCTGATTGACAACGGCACCATCTCCGGCACCATCGCCAAAAAGGTATTTGATCATATCTGGAACAACGGCGGCGAACCGGCAGCCATTGTCCAGCAGCAGGGCTTGGCCCAAGTATCCGACACCAGCGCCATTGATGCGGTCATCGATCAGGTACTGGCAGCAGCCCCGGATCAGGTGGCAGAATACCGCAGCGGCAAGGAAAAAGTTTTCGGCTTCTTCGTCGGTCAGGTAATGAAGGCGATGAAAGGCAAGGGTAATCCTGCATTAGTTAACGATCTGCTAAAAAGGAAACTGTCATGATACGCTCTCTGAAGTTACTTGCATGGGCACTGGTAGCACTGTGCGGGCTGCTCGGCTCTTTGCCAACGGTCGCATCGGCCGAGGACGCCACCCTGCAAGAAGTGGTGACCACCCTTGAGCAGGGATACGCCGGACTGAAGGATATGCAGGCCTCCTTCAGCCAGACCACCACCCTGCCCGGACTGCCGAAACCCCAGAAGGGGCACGGTGAACTGTCCTTGCGCCGTCCGCCACAAGGGACAGCACAGTTCCGCTTTGATTACGCACAACCGAAACAATTGATCGTATCAAACGGCAAACAGGCCTGGTTCTATCAACCGGAAAACCGGCAGGTCATCGTCACCTCCATGGACGCCATGTTGAAAAGCGGCGGCAGTCTGGCCATGTCCTATCTGACCGGCCTGGGTAATGTCTCGCGGGATTTCACCGCCGCTTTCGCCAAACCGGCCCGTGACCGTCAGAACAACTACATCATCGACCTGACCCCCCGTAAGCCTTCCCCGGCCCTGGCCAAGCTGCGCTTGGCCATCAGCAATGAAGCGGTGGAAAAGCAACGGGCAACCGGCGCCACCTCCGCTGGCTTCCCCATCATCTTCTCCGTTGTCATGGATGCCCACGGCACCGAGACCCGGATCGATTACAGCAAGGTGCGCACCAACAGCGCTCTCTCCGCCGGACGGTTTTCCTTCAAGGCTCCGGAAGGCACAGAAATAATACAACAGTAGGAGGATTCCCCGCCATGCCGTCGTTCGACATCGTATCCAAAGTTGACATGCAGGAGGTTGACAACGCGGTCAATCAGGCCATCAAGGAGATCGGCCAACGTTACGACTTCAAGGGGTCCAAAAGTGAGATCACCCAGGAAAAGGACGCCATCAGGATTCTGGCCGATGACGATTACAAACTGAAGGCGGTCGTCGACGTGCTCCAGTCCAAGATGCACAAGCGCAACATCTCCTTGAAATCAATGCAGTACGGCAAAGCGGAACCGGCCTCCGGCGGCATGGTGCGGCAGATCATCACCATCCAGCAGGGGATCTCCAAGGAAAAGGGCAAAGAGCTCATCGCCGTTATCAAGGAGAGCAAGATCAAGGTGCAGGCACAGATTCAGGACGATCAGGTGCGGGTCACCGGCAAGAACCGGGATGATCTGCAGGAGACGATTCAACTGCTTAAAGGCAAAGACCTGAATGTGGAGATGCAGTTCATTAACTTCAGGGAGTAAGTACCACCCCACCCTCTCCAGATGCCATCAAACAACGACACTATTCTGGTTAACGACCACCGGCTTCTCACAAGAGACTGGGCACAGGCGGTACTACGCCTGCATGATGCCAATGCCACGGTGCGTGCCGTGGAAACAGTTGCGGTACATATCGGCACAACCACACGGGTACGGCTTGCAATCGACCACGACAGCCATCAGGTGGCACGAAGATGGTTCGTCAAACTGCCGTCAAGGAACTGGCGGGCACGGCTTATTACGGCTCTGCCCCGTTTGTTGCAGACGGAAGCGCGATTTTACCAGCAGCTGGCAGAGCACGTACCGCTGACGATACCGGTCTGCCTGGCAGCCCACAGCAGATGGGGGCGTGGCACGATACTCGTCCTTGCCGACGTGACCGAACAGGGCAGCAGAGCCGGAACTGCCGGGGATACGCTGAATATACAGCAGGCGTACACAGCAGTCGGGCAACTGGCACAGTTCCACGCCCATTTCTGGCAAGACACCACCTTGACAACCAGCTATCCATGGATCGCCGATTCAGTACGG
The DNA here is from genome assembly GCA_002423105.1 of Geobacter sp. UBA6151. GTDB lineage: Bacteria > Desulfobacterota > Desulfuromonadia > Geobacterales > Pseudopelobacteraceae > Trichlorobacter. The sequence continues at coordinate 14,457 of DIUT01000060.1, forward strand.
CAGTTGGAAGACCTGCTCGGCAGCGCCCTGGCTGCGCCGTTGATGCGGCGCGGCTTGAGCAAGGCAGGAAGCCTTATCCCTGCAGAACTGCATGAACCTGCGTTACGCTATGCACAAAACCGCAGAAAAGCCATGGCCTTTCTCAATGATGCGCCGCAGACGGTAACGCATCATGATTGCCATCCGGGCAACCTGTTCTGGCAAGAAGACGGCAGTGTCGGATTTCTGGATTGGCAGTTAGTGCGGCTTGGTGAGGGTATCGGCGATATAGCCTATCTGTTGACCACGACATTGGCCCCTGAAGTCCGCCGACAGCACGAAGCAGGCCTGCTGGCACAGTATGCCGAAACAGTACGGGCACAGGGGATACGCGGACTGAGCGATGATCTGATGACGCGTTATCGTGCCCATTGCTGCTATACCTTTGAAGCAATGGTGGTAACACTGGCAATTGGCGGCATGATGGAGCTCGACAGCAACCTGGAGCTCATACGCAGAACAGCAATCGCGGTTAAGGATCTGGACTGTTTTGCTGCATTACCGTTAACGTCACAGTGAACGTCCTGAAGCATCAACCTCAAACAGGAACCCCGTCAGCTTTGCGAATCATGTCGGCTATCCAGGTATTCACGCTTTTACCGGATGCCCTGGCCAATGCAACCGCCTTGTCATGCAGTTCATAAATTAAAGCGCTCCGGGGCTTTCTTGTAGGGCAAAACCCCTTCTTCAGCGCACATTCCCATAAACACCTTCAGCGAGGTATCCCCTTCACTTCGAAGCCATTCAATATCAGCGGCGTAAAAATCAGCGTCGCCATTTCAAGCCGATAAATTCCCCCCGAAACTTTCAGAGTAGCACAAGCATGCGACAACAGCATAAATAAACACAATAAGAACAGATAGTTAGCAGTTGCGCCAGTTGAATCAAAATAATAATTCACTATTTTAGGAAACATCTTGCCCTCTCAAACGAATATATATAGGTGGTATTCAAAATTTTTGCCAATTCGGCACTTCAGAAGAGGAGCTTCACAATGACAACACAACCGGAAATTCATGAAGGTTATCACTGCCCATTTTGCCCGGATCACAAGGATTATGATTTTGTATGGTACGAACTGGCAGGGGCTTATGTTTGTCTTGGATGCCGCGACGAAATTGCATGTGCCCTTGATTTCAACGAACAACCGACAATCAATGAATATAACTGCTCAGATATTATAGATAAATTGCTGGCACGTCTGGATATAAGTTACGCAGAGCTCCAGCAGCGCCAGAAAAATCTTTCATCTCTAAACGACGATACGACATATTTTGTCGTACATGTGTGATAGATAGATTTTGACAAAACAAACCCGGAGAAAAATCTGCATGAAATCGAATGAAACAACCCACTGCCTTTGCTCCACTGTATCCTCATGGAGATACGCTTGCGATCTGCCAAACCCTCACAAGAGCGGAGAGAGGGCAGAACCGAGGCTTCATCTTGATGGAGTAATCAATGAATGTCCCGATTTTTTGGAGGCTCTACCTCTTGAAGTCTGCCTTGTCTGCAACGAAAGAGAAGATGTTGCGTTATTGCCATGGCAGCTGGATCTGATAGTTGCCAGTGATGAACCACCAATACCTACGTCTCTGGAGGCGGTATTGACTGTACCGGAAACTTCATTGCGAGACTTGAAGGACTGTCTGTTCCTTACGGCCAATTCGATAGATTGTTCTGTAAAGATAACGTTATCAGTACAGGAAATTGCGAGGAGAGACTCTGCTAATCATGTGGCGGAGCGCAGCTTTTCAATTATCGACTTCGTCTATACGCTGGATCATGAGAGGAAAAATATATGAGGCTGACCATACATCGTGGCACACAAGAAATCGGCGGCAGTTGCGTGCAAATAACATCGGGAAACCGGTCGATTTTGCTTGATGCTGGCTTGCCGCTTGGCAAAAGCCGCAGCGAAGTTGATTTGTCTGAAATAGACTTCAGTGACGTATTCATTAGCCATCCCCACCAGGACCATTTTGGCCTGATAGAAAGTCTCACACCCGAGAAGACCGTTCACATCGGTGAAACTGCACGTAAACTTATTTCATCAACGCGTATTTTTCTCGACAAACCGCCCCTTAGCAATACCTTCAGTTCAATCGAGAATCGGGTTTGGATTGAACTGGGGCCAGACTTCCGAGTCATGCCATATCTGATGGATCATTCCTGCGTAGATGCCTTTGGTTTTCTGATCGAGGCTGAAGGCAAACATATCTACTACAGCGGCGACTTTCGAGCGCATGGGCGACGCAGGCAAGCCTTTGACTGGTTTCTGAACGATCCGCCGCGCGACATTGATTTGCTTCTTATGGAAGGGACGATGATGGGACGGGAAAATGTCGCCTTTAAGGATGAAGAGGCTGTGGAACAGGGAATGTTGGAGGTATTGAGAAAGCATGATGACCGACTATCCTTTCTGATATGCTCCGGGCAGCACATTGACCGGATTTGTGCAGCCTATCGTGCTTGCATCCGGGCAAACCGTGTTTTCGTTGTTGATATATATACCGCTTATATCCTGAGAATAGTTTCGCAGCGATTTTCGTCGCTTCCTGACATCAGCAGAGCGAGGAATATCAAGGTGCTTACCAAAGGCTTAACTGCCGGGGCACACTATTCCAAAATCACGGATAATCGAAAGTATTTTGGGGACTTTGCACACGATATATTTCTCCCTGAAACCATGATCACGCCAGACGAAATTATGGCGCAACCGGGTCGCTATTTTCTGAAGATCAGCAATTTTTCCGATTTGCTGAAACAGCTGGAACAGTGCAGCGTGATTTACTCAATGTGGTCGGGGTATCTTGAAGAGCCGAAATATCATGATATAAAGCAGCATCGCAAAGTTGATTTTTATGAAATTCATACCAGCGGCCATGCAGTGCGTGAGGATCTGCAGGGTTTTGCAGCAGCACTAAAGCCAAAGCGGCTCATTCCGGTGCATACGGAAAAAGCTGATGACTATGAGAACTTTTTTGAGAACGTCTTCGTTCTTCATGATGGCGAAATGTTACATGTCTGATTGATGTAATGCGCAGTAGGGTTAACGTCACTTGATAAGGAGGATACTACACATGAAAAAGCTGACAACTGCAATGATCTTGGGGTGCATCTGTTTGTTCTCTGCGGGATGCACAGAGAATCAGCGTGCTAGACAATTTGGTGGAACTGCACATGAAACACTTCCGGCCGGTCAAAAGCTGCTGGTAGCAACATGGAAACAAGATAGTTTGTGGGTGCTTACCCGCACCATGAGAGCGGGAGAAGTCCCAGAAACCTACGAATTCCGCGAATCTTCATCTCTTGGAGTTGTTGAAGGCAAGGTGATAATCACTGAATCCAAATAGCCGATTAACATAATAACTTATTGGGGAGGCTGTACATGACAAGAACAGTATCTGATGATTTTATTGGTGACTTAACAAGAACTGATGGTTTTCTTTATCCGATACTTGAGCGCGTGAGAAAAGATAACACTCTCATGATTGCCATTCGTAACAATTACATCAATATCTATTATCGTGGTGGCAGCATTCTCAAGCTGACAAGGCAAAATAAGGGTTCATACCAGTCCTTTTTTGACAGACGATATAACAAAACCGAGCAGCCAATATTATTGCCAACTACAATAAACAATCAAGATGATGCAAAAATATGGGTTAATTTTTTCCAGGATCTTAAACTGAACATGGATTTCTACTTCTCTGTAAATAGCAAACCAGAGCGTGAGTTTCAACAGTTGGTGGCACGAGAAAATAATGACTCTACGATTTCAAATGAAAGCGAATATTTCATTACCGACATTGAATTTGCAGATACAGGGCTTGGCGCTCGCTTTGATATGTTGGCAATACGGTGGCTGGCATCACAACGTAAAAATGGTGGCACTTGCCGGGCAACCTTTATTGAGATGAAATACGGAGACCACGCCCTTGATGGTTCTGCGGGATTGCAAAAACATTTAGAAGACATTGATGCCCTGATTTCCAGCGATCGTTATGCCAAGCTGTTATGCACAATGGAGAGTAAATTTGATCAACTCAATAAACTTAATTTACTTAAATTTAATCAATGCTCAAATGAAACAAAGGTTAAGCTTGATATAAAAGACAAGCCAGAAGTGGTTTTTATGCTGGCAAATCACAACCCTCGCAGCTCAAAACTTAAAACAATACTTAATAATTCAGAAATAGATGAATATGCCCAATCAGATAAATTTGATCTCAGATTTTGCATATCAAGTTTTGCTGGATACGGATTGCATTCAGACTGCATGTTTGCTTTAAATGATTTTCGCAAAATCTTGGATTATCTACCATCAAAACGGCAATAATATTGGGCTCAACATGAATAAGGAACACATTGCATGCCTAATGAAACCATAAAAATCAAATTAGGTGAGTTTGACCATGAGGAATATGATTTTCCTGAAATCCTATGCGCTTCTGAACCACCGGCATATATGATTGAGGCCGCGTACCTTATCGGTATGAATAAACAGCCCGGTTTTGATCTTGACTCAATTCCGGAGGATGATTCCTACATCTTTCAGGAAATCTGTATCAGTAATAATGTTGGAGTCTATCTGCTGGAGCGTGCAGGATCTGACTCTTTATTGGTAGCATTAGATCCGACAAGCATTGGTGAAATTATTGATGTTATCGTCCTTGATCGTCCTGGTCCCATTTTGGCTGGCATTACTTCAGACTTCGTTGAAAGAAAGCAGAGCAACTTACCGATTCAATACATCCACCCAAAGCTCAAACCCATTCTAAAGAACACTTGTGGGCTTGTTCTCTATCGTAAGCAGGTTGTTGAGATTGCTGGCGTCATTGCCGGATATATACAGAATGAGCAGAATGAGTTGAGGATATTACTCGAAGAATGCAAACCGGGAGAGTTGATAAGCCATAAAGGGAGATTTGTAAATGCTGCTGTGAGCAATTGGGTGGATCTGACTGCCGCAGAAGCCATCTTTAAGCAAATAGCCTATTTCAGCAAATATGATTATTTTGATGAGTGGCAAGCATCAGAACACGCTCTTCTCGCCTATCGCAGTGCTTACATGAAGCATCATTACCCTGAGGACTACCAGACAGCACTTGATAACACCAGATTAGACAGGTGCGCGGCCCCGAAAACGGTAACTGAAGAGCCTGAACATTTGAATCCTCTGGTAAGCAGGCTGCTTAAAGCGAGGATCAACGGGCAGAGCTATCAACAAACGCCATCCGAACAGATGTCGAGATATTGGTAAAGGGGCAATCTATGCCATCTGAATTCGTACATCTCCATGTGCATACGATACATTCACATCTGGACAGCACAATAACGATTCAAGCCCTGATAGATCAGGCTGTTGCCTTCGGCATGTCGGCAGTGGCAATCACTGATTATGCAAATCTTGATGGCGCGGATGAATTCATGCGAAAATGTTACGAGGCCGACATTAAACCCATCGTTGGCTGTGAAATGTTTGTCGTTGATGATATTAAATCATCGTTTTCTGTAAAGCCGTCATTTCGTTTGCTCCTTCTCTGCAAGAATAGAGCTGGACTCAGGAATCTGAGGGAGTTGGTCGCTTTTGCTAACAATGAAGGATTTCATCACAAACCGCGAATTGACAAAAACATTCTGAAGAATTACGCACACGGCCTGATTGCACTTTCAGCTTGCATGAGGGGGGAAGTTCCTTACCTCTGCTTAAGAGGTCAGTACGATGAGGCAGTAGGGGTTGCAAAAGAGTATGATGCGATCTTCCCAAACAGTTTTTACATTGAGTTGCAGGAGAATGCTCTTCCGGAACAAAACCTTGTAAATCAGGCTCTCCTCAAGTTAGCAACTGAGCTACACCTGCCAATAGTTGCCACTAATGACTGCCATTACCTCGTTCCTGAGGAAGCAATTGAACATGAAAAGCTGATGTGTGAACAGACCCGTAAAAGTATCTCTGACCCTACTCATATGAGATATTCGACTAATGATTTCTATTTCAAGTCACCTAAGGAGATGATAAGCGCATTCAAACATCTGCCCGAAGCCATTGAAAACACAAAAGTTATTTCAGATCAATGTAATGTTGTTACCCTGACAACTGGTATGACATTTGATGAATATTGCGCTAATGAAGAATACCATGAACGTGCGGCAAGGATTCGCGAAGCTGATTTCAAGGGAGTGAGCGCCGTCGGTATATTCTGGATTTTACCAGAGATGAAGCTTGTGCATTATAGCCTGCCGTATACAGAAGGATTTGAAGAGGGTGATTATATTACAGTGGGCATAAAGCACGAGTCTCACTGGAATTCACTTAAGCGGTGCATTCAGCAATCAAAAGGGGATTTAAAGGAATTTGCCTTTGAGTACGATCATTTTCCCAGAGGCTGTGTTGAGTATAATAAGCTGACCAGTACGTTTATTATCAATGGCCCGGAAATGGTTATTAACAGCGAAATGACTATGGATTTGATCAAATCAACATTACGTCTGGAAGACCAGATAGTTGTTGCGATCAGCAGCCAATAAATCTCGCAAAAGTTACTGATGTGTCCATGGATCACCGATTCAGTACGGCAGTTGGAAGACCTGCTCGGCAGCGCCCTGGCTGCGCCGTTGATGCGGCGCGGCTTGAGCAAGGCAGGAAGCCTTATCCCTGCAGAACTGCATGAACCTGCGTTACGCTATGCACAAAACCGCAGAAAAGCCATGGCCTTTCTCAATGATGCGCCGCAGACGGTAACGCATCATGATTGCCATCCGGGCAACCTGTTCTGGCAAGAAGACGGCAGTGTCGGATTTCTGGACTGGCAGTTAGTGCGGCTTGGTGAGGGTATCGGCGATATATCCTATCTGTTGACCACGACATTGGCCCCTGAACTCCGCCGACAGCACGAAGCAGGCCTGCTGGCACAGTATGCCGAAACATTACGTAAACAGGGGATACGCGGACTGAGCGATGATCTGATGACGCGTTATCGTGCCCACTGCTGCTATACCTTTGAAGCAATGGTGGTAACACTGGCAATCGGCGGCATGATGGAGCTCGACAGCAACCTGGAGCTCATACGCAGAACAGCAATCGCGGTTAAGGATCTGGACTGTTTTGCGGCATTACCTTTATCATATTGAGTGTTCAGAAACGTATCTATCCAGCTAAGCTTCATCGTGCTGGCGCTAAAACTCCGCAGGCATCGCCTTCACCTGGGCCGCAGTAAAAACCGGGCCGTCCTTGCAGACGTAGACATTACCCACATTGCAGCGCCCGCACTTGCCAAGACCGCACTTCATGCGGTTTTCCAGCGTCGTGTAGACCTGCTCGTCGGTGAAGCCCAGTTTCTCCAGCACCGGCAAGGTGAACTTGATCATGATCGGCGGCCCGCAGACCAGAGCGATAGTATTCTCCGCCGCAGGAGCCGTTTCCTCCAGGATGGTAGGGACGAATCCCACCTTACCATCCCACTCGGGACCATTGCCACCGGGATCCACGGTCTTGACCAGCCGCACATCGCTACGTTGCTGCCACTCCTGTAGTTCCCGCTTGTAGACCAGGTCGGCTTCGCTTCTCGCCCCGTAGACAATGGTGATGTCAGCGAACTTCTCCCGCAGATCCAGGCAGTTCCAGATCAGGGTTCTCAGCGGCGGCAGGGCGATGCCGCCAGCCACAAAGACCAGATTCTTGCCAAAGAACTGCTCAATGGGAAAGGAATTGCCATAGGGGCCACGCACCCCCATACTGTCCCCCACCTCCAGGCGGCGTAGCGCTTCGGTGACCCGTCCCACGGAACGGAAGCAGCATTCGATGTATCCCGTGCGGGTCGGTGAAGAAGCGATGCAGAAGGTGGACTCTCCTGCGCCGAAGGCGGAGTATTCGGCAAACTGACCGGCCCGGAAACTGAAGCTGTTGCGCAACTGCTCATCCTGGAATACCAGTCTGAGGGTACGTACATCCGGTGTCTCGTCAATGATCTCTTCAACAGTGGCCAGGTGCGGAAGATAAATATTGCTGCCAGTGGTACTATTCGAACACATCAGATTGTTTCCTTCCCGGCAAGTTTGGCGGCCAGCTCTGCAAACACCTGTCCCTTCACCTTCAACTCCACGGGACGGTTGTTATCACCAAAGCCGATGGTGACGAGTCCGCCCACCAGCTGATGCTCCATTTCCGCAAAAAACACCGCACGGGGATTGATCAGCAGGTTACCGGATTGCACGAACCCTCGCCGCAGCAGCTCCTCAACAAACGCCTCCTGCTCGGCTTTGGCCACCTTCTTAAATAGTTGTTTCCTGATCGCGGGGCCATCAAACCAGACATCCATCATCCGTGTGCTATCGCTGACCAGCGGATTATCCTCGGGGGTGGTCATCTGCGCTGCTGCGATCCGTTCGATATTGATAAAACGTTCCATGGCTCCCTACTTTTTACTAATTTCTTCAACAATTGAGGCGATGTCGATCCCCACCGGACAGAGCCGGATGCACCGGCCACAGCCGGTGCAAAGAATCTGCCCGAATTTATCGTCGTAGTATTTGAACTTGTGCATGATCCGGTTGCGATAGCGTTTTGGTTGCTGGTCGCGAGGATTATGGCCGGAAGCATGGTGGGTGAATTTCCAGAACCCGCAAGCATCCCAGTTTTTCCTGCGCTTGCCTGATTTTTCGGTTCCTTCATCCACGATATCGAAGCAATGGCAGACCGGGCAGACAAAGGCGCAGGCACCGCAGCCCACACAGCGGGTTGCAATGGAATCCCAGGCCGGATCTTCGAAATGTTCATCCAGCCAGGCCTTGACCTTTTTCAGGTCAACGGTTTCCGTTTGGGGCTGGGCCAGGGGAAGCGCTGTGCTGTTCCTTGGCTCGTCAAACAGCTGGCGGTGGGCCTGTATCAGCTGTTCTCCCTTTTCACTGTAAGTTTCACAGGCATAGCCCCCTCCCTCCAGCGGCGTCAGGAACAGATCGGCCCCCTTGGGGTTATCCGGCGCAAGTCCAACGGCAGTGCAAAAACAGGCATCGTCGGCAGTGGTACAGGCCAGACCGACTATGGTGGTTTTTCGGCGGCGTTCCAGAAAGAACTCATCCTTGTAATCCCAGGAGAAGACTGCATCCAGCACCGGCACGGCGGCGGCATCGCAGGGACGTACTCCCACCAGCACTGTCTCCGGAAAACGGGCCGGATCAATATCGTTCAGCAATACCTGCTGTCCTTCCTTCCGGTAGGACATGATATCCTCGCACAGCGGAAAGAATGCCTCCTTGCCGGAACGGCGCGGCAACTGATCAGTAACAGTCTCTGCCGCGCTTTGCAACGGTTCATACAGCACGGTCCCGCTGTTCAGACGCGGGGCCACCACACGCTTGCCTTCAGTGATCAGCTTGTCCAGCAGGGTGGTGAAGTTCTGTTGTGAAAGATATTTTTGCATTGGGAACCTTTTATTATTTTATAAAGCTCTGATCATCCTTCTCGCTGAAGCTTGCCAGCGGCCCTTTTTCATTAACCTCAAGACCGGCCTCGTGCTCGAACAGCTCCTTCAGCTCCTTGGCCATCTTGCGGTTGAGCAGGTTCAGGGGGATATCCATGGGGCAGACCCGCTCACACTCGGCACAACCGGCGCAACGACCGGCCAGATGCATGGCCCGCACCACGTGCCAGGCGAAGTTTCCGGCAGGCCGGGGGGTGGTTTCCACCATCTGGGGCTTGTTACGATCGCAGAGACACTGCTCGCAGAAACAGAACGGACAGACCTGCCGACAGGCATAGCACTTGATGCATTTGCTGAACTGCTCTTTCCAGTACTTCCAACGTTCAGCCGGAGTCATGGTCTCCAGGCGGGCAATCTCGGCGGCATAGCGTTTTTCCAGCTCCGGGGTGCCCGGCTGCTGGCTGGGCAGAAAATCACAGCCTGTGGGCAGGTGTACGTCGCATTCCCGGCATTTTGAAGCGATACTGTCGTGGGTAAGTTCCTTGTCCGGCTGGATGGTTGAGGCCAGCACCCCGGCGCAAGGAATACCTATCAGGTAGAGGTTCTCGCGTTTCAGTTGGGATTCCCCCATCAACCCCACCAGGGCCTTCAGATCGCACCCTTTGACCACAATGCCGATCTTGCCGGTTTTGGGGATCTCCTTCTTGGCCTTGGTCAGGTAGACAGCCAGGTTGTTGACGCAGGCCGGAGTAAAGATCAGCTTGGCGGCATCATCGGCCTGGTTGATCACTATCGGTTGCGCCGATCCTTTGCGGCGGGCAGCTGCATAGCCAACTACCGCCGAAACCTGTCCCTCGCTCAAAATGCGCTGCGCCTCGCCCCGGATCGCATCGGTAACGGCACTGTAGATTGATGTGTCGATTGCATGGGTCATGTAAAAACCTTTTATTGTCTCTAAATCTGGTTATACGCTTCCTGCAACTCCGGTGTATTGATCGCGCCGGACCATTGTTCTTCCATGGCCAACTCCTTAAACTCCTGCATCGGCCCCATGTCACGCACCCGTTCGGTCAGTTCCGTGACCACCTCGACCCACTTACCCCCCTCGGCAGCAGAAACCCAGGAGAACTGCAGACGGTTCAGGTCAACGCCGACAAACTCCAGCAGCTTGCGGAAGGCGGCAAACCGCCGCCTGGCATGGAAGTTACCAGCGATATAATGACAGTCGCCGGGATGACAGCCGGATACCAGCACCCCGTCCGCGCCCTGCTGGAACGCCTTGAGGATAAAAACCGGATCAATGCGACCGGTACACGGAAATTTAAGTACCCGCACGTTAGCCGGATACTGCATACGGCTGGTGCCAGCCAGGTCAGCTCCGGCATAGGTGCACCAGGTGCAGACAAAGGCGATGATTTTCGGTTCGAAGTCGTGTTTTTGTTTTTCAACGTGCATATATTTCCTCGTAGGGGCGACCCCATGTGGTCGCCCAGTCAGGGCAGGCACATGGGCCTGCCCCTACAATGTTCATTTACAACGCTTCTATCATCGCGACGATCTGTTCATCCGTGTACCCGTCCAGTTCCACGGATTTCGACGGACAGGTCGCCTGACAGGTGCCACAGCCTCCGCAGACGCCGGGATTGACGTAGGCCACTACCTTGATCAGATTCCCCTGGCGGTCCCGTATCTCTTTTTCTTCCACAGCGCCATAGGGACAGACCTTTTTGCAGTAGAAGCAGGCAACGCAACCAGCCTCTTTGACCTTGGCAACAATCGGTTCCCGTTCCAGCTTATCCTTGGCAAACAGGGTCATCACCTTGGCGGCGGCAGCGCTGGCCTGGCTGACGGTGTCCGGTATATCTTTGGGCCCCTGGCAGGTGCCGGCCAGATAAATACCGGCAGTGGCGCACTCCACGGGACGCAACTTGGCATGGGCCTCGGAATAGAAGTGATAGTGGTCATAGGAGATACCCAGCTTCTGAGCCAGGGAGTCAGCGCCAGTCCGTGGCTGTACGGCCGTAGCCAGGACGACCATGTCCGCTTCTATTTCCACCTGAACACCCACGGAAATGTCGCTACCCATGACAACAATTTTGTTACCCTTCTGGTAGAGCCTGGATACCATACCGCGGATGTAGACCGCTTCTTCGTCTTCAATGGCCCGGCGCCAGAATTCGTCGTAGCTTTTTCCCGGTACACGAGCATCCATGAAGAAGACGTAGGCCTGACCATCATGCACCTTGTGCTTGTAGAGCATGGTATGCTTGGCGGTATACATGCAACAGATTTTGGAGCAGTAGGAGATTCCCTTTTCCCGGGCTCTCGATCCCACACACTGGATGAAGACGATCTGTTTCGGTTCCTGTCCGTCGGATGGACGCAGTATTTTTCCACCGGTTGGGCCGGAAGCAGAGGCCAGGCGCTCAAAGGTCATGCCGTCGATGACGTCGGGGATCTTGCCGTGGCCGAACTCGCCATAGCCTTTGATTGATGAGCCTTTGGGTTTCTCTGTTATAGAATAGAGGTCAAAGCCGGTGGCCACGACGATGGCGCCAACCGGTTCGATGATAAGCGTGTCTTCCTGCTCATAATCCACTGCGCCGGGGCCACAGATTTTCTGACAGAGACCACATTTGCCGGTCTTGAATTTGATGCAATGTTCACGGTCAATGACCGGAGTGTTGGGTACAGCCTGGGGAAAGGGTACGTAGATGGCTGGACGAAGCCCTAAGTTGCAATCGAACTGGTTGGGGATTTTTCTGACCGGGCATTTCTCCATGCAGAGTCCGCACCCGGTGCATTTGTCTTCGTCAACTGAACGGGCCTTTTTGCGGATCGTGATCTGGAAGTTACCGATGTAGCCCTCGACATGCTCCACTTCGGCATAGGTGTAGAGTTTGATCTTGGGATGATTGACAACATCCACCATCTTGGGGGTCATAATGCACTGAGAGCAGTCCAGCGTGGGAAAGGTTTCTGAAAGCTGGGCCATGTGCCCGCCGATTGAGGGTTCCCGCTCGACAAGCACCACGTCGTGTCCGGCATCGGCGATGTCCAATGCGGCCTGTATACCGGCGATACCACCGCCGATGACCAGTGAGCGCTTGGTAACCGGTACGGTGATGGTGGGCAACACCCGATTTTTCTTGACCCGTTCCACCATCATGCCAACGATTTCAACAGCTTTTGCCGTGGCCTCTTCCCGGTTTTCGTGGACCCAGGAGCAGTGTTCGCGAATATTGGCTATTTCACAGAGAAATGGGTTCAGCCCGGCGGATTCCGCCGCCTTTCTGAAGGTCTTTTCATGCATGCGTGGTGAGCAGGCCGCCACGACTATGTGCGAGAGTTTCTGTTCCTGGATGGCTTTTTTAAGGAGCCCCTGGCCGGGATCAGAACACATGTACTTGTAGTCGGTGGCAAAAGCTACGCCGGGCATTGTGCCCACTTCAGCCGCAACCCGTTCAACATCAACTGTTCTGGATATGTTTTCGCCGCAATGGCAGACAAATACGCCGATTCGTGACATCTACAGCAACCCTTTCTCTTTAAGGAGCGTTTTGGGATCGACAATCAAGGCCTCCAGCCCCAGTCGTTCCGGAGTCAGTCCGCAGGCCATCCCCACCAGTTGTGTGATGTAAAAGACCGGCAGTTTATAGTCGGCTTTATAGACCCCTTCTATTTCCTGCTGACGGATATCAAGGTTACCGTGACAGAGGGGACAGGCAACCATGATGCAGTCGGCACCTGCTGCTTTGGCCGACTCAAGAATGGCATTGGTGAGCTGCAAGACAACACCGGGTCGGGAAAGGGTGAAATTGGCACCACAGCATTCCAAACGATGGGTCCAGCTGACCGTCTCGGCCCCCACCGCAGCGAGCAGATCTTCCATGATGGTGGGCGCTTCAACGCAGTCAAGGTTGGGAACTCCTGGCGGACGAGTCAGAAGACAACCGTAGTAGCAGGCAACCTTAAGACCCTTCAGTGGTGTTTTTACGACACCGGCAAGCTTATCCAGACCAAGATCCCTGGCCAGAATATCCAACAGATGCTTGACATTACCGTCCAACCGCACTTTGGCATCAAGAGCCTTTTCCACCTGAGTACGCTTGGTTTCGTTCTCTCCCAGCGTATGCTGAGTGAATTTAAGACGTGAAAAACAGGCTGCACAAGCCACTGCTAGGTCACCTTCGACCTGTTCAGCCAGCTCCAGGTTCTTGGCACACAACGAGAGCGAGAGCAGTTCATCCACATTGTGGGCAGGCGTGGCACCGCAACAGAACCAGTCAGGCACTTCAACCAGCGCAATATCAAGCTCCTTGAACAGTTCGCGGGTGGAAAGATCGTATTCACCGGCAGAGGCATGCAGAGAACAACCGGGGTAGTAGGAGTATTTCAAAGTACTCATAATGCTTCGCCCTTCCTGCGCATCTCTTCTATCCGGGAAAATATTTTATCGATTTCGACCATGTTTTTGTTCTTCTGATGAAACATCTTCAATTTGCCTTTGGAAAGCAGCTTTGGTCCCAACATCATGTCTTTCAGAAATTGCCCGGATTTGACATTGAAAACCGCAGCAAGGCGCATCTCATACTGGCGGCCATAGGTCCGGATATTGTCCAGAAACAGTTTATTTGCCAACTGCACATAACTCTCCTTGGAGGGACCTTCTGCATCCCAGGAAAGCTTGCGCAGCGCGTCCATGATCGATGCCAGATGCACCTTGTTGGGACAACGGGTGGAACAGGTCTCGCAGGAGGCACAATACCAGATGGAACGGCCCTCAATAATTCTGCGCCACTGGCCAAGCTGGAGCAGACGCACGACACGGTTTGGGGGATGCTCCATGAACGTGGCCATAGGGCATCCGGCTGAACATTTACCGCACTGAAAACAACGGCGTACCGACGTTCCGGAAAGCGCCTCTACCTTGCGTACAAACTGTATATCCATCGTCTCCTGAGAGATGATCATCTTTTTCTTTTTATGCATATAATCACCAAAACCGTTTCACGTATGTTTGATTATACTAAAAAGCTATTTTAGCCAACAACAGGAGAGCAGGCCCATAAAAACCAGTTAATACTGGAAAGTAATTTAAAATGCTTGTTTGAACGTTACTTCATCACTTGCATGATTCAAACACTATTATACTTATAGTCATACAGATCCCTGCATTTTATTGCAACTAAATTTTATACTCAGATTACAGTTAGACTGAACATTGCCTGTGAAATTACGGTAAGAGAATACTTTACTAAAAAGACGGCGACTTTAATAAAGTCGCCGTCTCGCAAAAAGCATCTTGTACGCGTAATCTAAATCTAAATAAGCTTAACCGCCTGTTGTGCCAGTTGGAGGATATACGATGGAATGATGCCAGGAATCAGAGAACCCGCAGCAGCTACGACCAGGGCAAGAGAAATTGGTGCTCCAATGGTAACCCAGCCGAATTCCTCTTCTGAAGGTTTCATGTACATGAAGACCATTACCCGCAGATAGTAATATACAGAAGCCGCACTGTTCAGCACACCGATGATCGCGAGCCACACATAACCTTGCTCCAGGGCACCGGAGAAGAGGTAAAACTTACCGATGAATCCTGCGGTCGGCGGCATGCCGGCGAGTGAAAACAGGAATAGCGACATGACTGCTGCCAGAACCGGACGTTTAGTACCCAGTCCGGCAAAATCCTGTACCGAGCCGTTCGGTTCCCCCTGCTTACCTACCAACACGATAATAGCAAAGGCACCGATATTCATGAAGGCATACGAGAGCATATAAAACAGTATGCCGGTTGTTCCGGTGGCATTAGCCGCCACGAAACCAACCAGGGCATAGCCAGCATGGGCGATGGACGAATAGGCAAGCATCCGCTTGATGTTATCCTGACGCAAAGCCGTGAGGTTACCGATGGTCATGGTCAGAACAGCAATCACCCAAAGAATATCAACCCACTGGGTGATCAGCATCGGGAAGGCCACCAGAAACATGCGCAGGAAGGCTGCAAAACCGGCCGCCTTGGGGCCAGCAGACATAAATGCCGCCATCGGTGTTGGTGCCCCCTCGTAGACATCAGGGGTCCACATATGGAAAGGAGCGGCTGCAATTTTAAAAGCAAAACCGGTCATAATCAGCAACATACCGGCGCCAAGCATGGTGTTTGTTAGAGGAGAATTCATTTGAGCTACGGAAGATGCAATTGCGGCGATTCTTGTGGTACCGGTCACGCCGTAAATCAGCGCCATGCCGTACAGCAGAAAACCGGTGGAAAATGCGCCAAGCAGGAAATACTTGAGGCCTGCTTCATTGGACTTGAGATTGGCCCGGTTAAATCCGGCAAGCACGTACAAGGATATGGACATTAGCTCAAGACCAAGGAAAACCGTCATCAGGTCGGTGCCTGAAGCCATGAGCATCATGCCGGTGGTTGCAAAGAGGATCAAAGGATAAAGCTCACCTTGATTGCAATTCTCACGCTCCATGTACTGATCACTGATCAGCACAGCCAAGCCAGCCGAAACCAGGAAGATCAGCTTGAAAAAGATTGCAAAATTATCAAGTACAACAGAACCACTGAAACTTGAGATGTTCTGACCCCAGCCGCTGGCAGCTGAAAAACCTGCACCTATGATACCTAGTAACGAGAGCCAGACCAGATACGTTTTTTGCTTGGATGGAACAAAGACATTAACCAGCAGCAACACCATGGCCATAATTGACAGAATGATTTCCGGCATGATGGTTGCCACGTTAATAGTCGCAAAAAGTTGGGCCACATTGATTTCCATTTAACTGACCTCCAGTAGCGTTGAAACGGTAGACTAGTGTGCTGCCGGCTGGGTAGCGGCTTGCGGCGCTTCAGCAGGTGCTGCGACAGGTTGGGCTTCCGATACAGCTTGAGCTGTCGTCTGCTGAACTTTGGCCTGAGCAATTACCTTCTTGATGGAAGGGGTCATTTTTTCGATAAATGGATTGGGATAGACACCAATAACAAAGATCAGAACAATCAGTGGGACCATAATGGCTATCTCACGAGCATTCAGATCTTCAAGCTTCTGGTTTTTCGGATTTTCCAATTCCCCAAACATTACCCGCTGGAACATCCAGAGCATGTAAACGGCCGCTAGAATAACTCCACTTGCCGCAATGATCGTATACCAGCGCAAACTGCTTTCATAAGCGCCGATCAAAATAAGAAATTCTCCCACAAAACCGTTGGTGCCGGGAACTGCAATCGAGGAAAGGGTGACAATCATGAATATAACCGTAAAAATCGGCATCTGCTTGGCAAGTCCGCCGAAGTCACTGATCAAGCGCGTATGCCGCCGCTCGTAAATAAAGCCTACGATAAGGAACAGTGCGCCAGTTGAAATACCATGGTTGATCATTTGTAGCATACCGCCAGTTACACCCTGCTCATTCAGTGAAAACAGACCAAGCATAACATAACCAAGGTGTGCTACTGAGGAGTAGGCCACCAGCTTCTTGACATCTTCCTGCACCATGGCAACAAACGCCGCATAGATGACACCAATTACCGAAAGCACCGCGATCAGGGGAGTAAACTGGGCTGTTGCCTCTGGAAAGAGCGGCATAGCGAATCTCACATAACCGTAGGTACCCATTTTCAGCAGGATCGCGGCAAGTATGACCGAACCCGCTGTTGGAGCTTCGGTATGGGCATCCGGCAACCAGGTATGCAAAGGAAACATTGGTACCTTGATAGCAAAAGCCAGGGCAAATGCCAGAAACAACCACGTCTGAGTAGCAGGATCAACGTTCAGTGAGAAGAAGTGTACCAAGCTGAAATCAGTGATGCCTGCCTTTGTACCAAGCAGGTACAGGTAGATCAGTGCAACAAGCATCAACAGAGAGCCAACCATGGTGTAGATGAAGAACTTGACCGCTGCATAGACGCGGTTCTTACCTCCCCAAATACCGATGATAAAATACATCGGAATGAGCATGACTTCCCAGAAAATATAAAAGAGGAACAGGTCAAGGGCAAGGAAGGCGCCAAGCATGCCGGTTTCAAGAAGCAGTAGGCAGATCATGTACTCCTTCACCTTGTCTTCCACAGCGGTCCAGGTGGAAAGAACGGCAATGGGCATGATGAAGGTTGTTAAAATAACCAGCCAGATGGTGATGCCGTCAATGCCGATATTGTAGCGCATTGCAAATGGACCAGCAGCTATCCAAGGCACATTCTCGACAAACTGGAAGTCAGCAATTGTCTGGAATCCGGTCAGCACTGGTATGGAGACCACAAACGTGGCAACGGTGGTCAAAAATGCTACCGTGCGTAGCACCCCTTTGCTGTCCTTGGGGATAAAGAGCAGCAACAGTACCCCCGCGATCGGCAGAAAAGTCATCAGGCTCAGAATGTTACTCATTGAATCTGCTCCTTTGTACAGAATAAGAACTGTAGGTTACTTGAACAGGTAGTAGCCGATGATGACCACCACGCCAAAGGCCATGGTCCATGCATAACTGTACACCTGACCTGTTTGCAGGTACCGGACTACACCACCAAACGCCATGACCACATGGGCAACACCATTAACAAGTCCGTCAATAACCACGACGTCAAAGCCTCTCCACAGGAAACGACCTAGCGTTTTGCACGGATTAACAATCACAAAATCATACAACTCATCAATATACCACTTGTTATATACAGCCCGATGAAGCCCGGGAAAAGTCGCGGTAAACTTTGCTGGAAGCGTCGGATTTACCAGATAGAGGAATGCAGCAATGGAAATACCAATTAAAGCGATAACCACCGACGTTCCCATCAGACCCCATTCCAGTGCATGACTGTGGTGAGCAGTATGGGCGTGTGCTGCCATATAAGCGTTGGCATTGGCAAACACTGGGTGCAGGTAATGCTCAAGATAGTTGGGAATACCGCCAAACACATCGCCTATCAGCTTGGGAATACCGACATAGCCGCCAACAATTGACAATGCAGCCAGAACAATCAATGGAATAACAATAACCATGGGCGATTCATGCAGATATTTTTCTGCCCCGGCCTTGATACGGGTTTCACCAAAAAAGGTCATGAAAACAAGTCTGAACATATAGAATGCTGTAAGTCCTGCGGCTACAGCGCCCATTGCCCAGAGGAAGGTATTCAGTCCGCCATGCAGCGGGTTGGCAAATGCCTGCCAGAGAATTTCATCCTTGGAGAAGAAGCCGGAGAATCCTGGAATACCGGCTATGGCAATTGTTGCAATCAGGAAGGTCAGGAAGGTCAGCGGCATATACTTTTTTAGCCCCCCCATATTACGCATGTCCTGGGCATCATCATGGGAGTGGACGTGATGCAGTGCACCATGCATTGAATGAATAACCGCACCCGAACCAAGGAACAGGCAGGCTTTGAAGAATGCGTGGGTCATCAGGTGGAATACGCCAGCCGTAAAAGCGCCAACGCCCATGGCCAGCACCATGTAGCCGAGCTGCGATACGGTAGAATAGGCAAGAACACGTTTTATATCATTCTGGGCAGTACCGATAGTTGCAGCAAACAGCGCAGTACAGGCGCCAACAACCGCCACAACGACCATGGTTTCCGGCGCGCGAACGAAGATATAACTCATTCTGCCAATCATGTAGACGCCAGCTGTAACCATGGTAGCAGCATGAATCAGGGCTGAAACCGGAGTAGGGCCTTCCATTGCGTCAGGCAACCAAGTGTACAGTGGAATCTGAGCTGATTTTCCGGTAGCTCCGAGAAAGAAACAAAGAGTTATGAAGGTAACTATGCCGCCTGTTGGCAACAGATGTGCACTGTTTGACAATTCAGTAAACTGAACAGTCCAAACATTATGGTTTTGCCCCAAGTACCAGAAGAGACCGAAAATACCCAACAAAAATCCGAAATCGCCAACACGGTTCATGACAAATGCCTTCTTGCCCGCGTCGCCAGCTGATTTCTTTTTAAAGTAGTAGCCAATCAACAGATAAGAGCAGAGACCAACGCCTTCCCAGCCGACAAACATGAGAAGCAGGTTGTTACCAAGCACCAACAGCAGCATGGAAAATATAAAGAGATTGAGGTACGCAAAGAAACGATAGAAACCATCTTCGCCGTGCATGTATCCAATTGAATAGATATGGATCAAGAAGCCGATACCAGTGACTATCAGAATCATCAAGCAGGACAGTGGATCAATAAGAAATGCGATGTCTGCATTGAAGTTTCCGGCAGTGATCCAGGAAAATATCTTAACATCAACAACCCGCTTGTCTGCAGGCAGTGAGATTAACCCCAGAAAAGTTTTACACGATACAATAAATGATCCAAACACTGCAAGTGATGCAATACCGCCAATCACTGTCTCATTTTTAATTTTCTTCCCCAACAGACCGTTAATTAGAAATCCGATGAGTGGAAACAAGGGAATCAGCCACACGTTGTCAAACATTGAGATGCTCCTTTATTCGTCTTTTCCTGTCAGTTTGTCAGTACGTTCCGGCCAGGTCGATTACCATTTCATAAGGCTTGCATCATCAGCATCAATGGATTCACGATTATTGAAGAAGGCAATGAACATGGCCAGTCCGACAGCAGCTTCGGCTGCTGCAACGGTCATGATAAAAAAGACAAACACCTGTCCATCAAGATTGCCAAGATGCCGCGACAGCGCAACAAATGTCAGGTTGACTGCGTTAAGCATCAATTCAATACACATAAACATCACAATAATGTTCCTGCGTACGAGTACTCCGATGGTGCCTATGGAAAAAAGAACCGCACTCAGGATCAGATAATTCGACAGGTTGTCCATAATAATAAACCCCTAGGAAAGATTTCTTTTCGCCAGAATAACTGCGCCGACAATTGCCGCAAGAAGCAAGATCGAGGTAATTTCAAAAGGAAGAATAAATTCGGTGAACATCACCGCACCGATCAACTCCGTGTGGCCAACCTGATGAATAATGTTCGGCGTAATCTGGCCAGGCAAATCAGACACTTTACCTCTGGCAAGAAATGATCCTGCTGTGAGCAGCGTTATGATACCGACAACAATCCCCAGCGGCACATTGTGAAAGGATTTTTTATTGGCATCTGCCCTGATATTCAGCAACATTATGGTAAATACAATCAGGACCATGATTGCGCCAGCATAGACAATAACCTGAATGGCTGCCATGAACGGCGCTTCAAGCATGGCGTAAAAAGTTGCCAGACAGAAAAAAGTCAGAATCAATGACAAGGCGCTGTTGATCGGGTTTTTGCAGGTAACCACCAGCAGAGCCGAAACAACTGCCACAACACTGACTATGGTAAAGAAGATGGTTGAGATGTCCATGTACTGCACTCCTTTATTTCTTTTCTAAGAGTCGTTCCTTGGTAAACACAAAGTCTTCCCTGCGATAGTTGGCAAGTTCAAACTCACCCGTCATCTTGAGTGCGTCTACCGGACAGGCCTCAACACAATATCCACAGAATATACAACGGAGCATATCAATTTCATATACCGCCGCAAATTTATCGTGGTTCGCATCTTCGCCAGCCTCAACAGTGATACATTTGGCTGGACAGACGGTCGGACACAAATAACAAGCAACACACTTTGCACGGTTATGGGAAACTTTAAGTCCATGCAATCCACGGAAACGCTCCGCCACCTTGGGGCGTTCTTCCGGGTACTGTAGCGTTATCGGTTTTTTGAAGAGATGCCCCAGGGTTATCTTCATTCCTTGCATGATCGGTGTAAACGGATTCGGCATGACTTCTTCCTTTAGATCGTTAGTTCGTTATCAGACTGCGTGAACCAAGTTATCCGAAAAATGTGTTGAACCCCATGAATCCAGCAATACCAGTCAACACAATGAGTGCCAAAGAGGTGGGCAGCAGTACTTTCCAGCCAAGGGTCATCAACTGGTCATAGCGGTAGCGGGGTACCGTTGCCCTGATCCACATGGTAACAAACATCAAAAAGTAAACCTTGGCAATAAAGTACAACGGCGAGAGGAGCGGCATGGTTCTGCTGAATGGTCCATCCCAACCGCCAAGGAACATGGTGGCGGTAATCGCGCAAACTGTTACCATGTTTGCATATTCCGCCATGAAGAACATGGCATACTTCATGGATGAATACTCGGTACAGAATCCTGAAACCAACTCAGTTTCTGCCTCAGGCATATCAAACGGAGTACGGTTGATTTCAGCAAGGGCGCAGACATAGAAAAGCAAGCCTGCAACAAAGGTCATCGGGCTACTCCAGATAAACCATCTGAAACCTTCCTGCGCTTTTACAATCTCCTGGAGTGAGAGCGAACCAACGAGCATGAACACCGGAATGATAGCCAAGCCTGCTGCAAGCTCATAGGAAACCATTTGTGCGGAAGCGCGCAGTCCACCAAGAAGTGAATATTTGCTGTTTGACGCCCATCCGGCAAGAACGATTCCGTACACACCCAAGGACGCCATGGCAAGCACATAAAGTACCCCAACATTGAGGTCAACGACCTTGCCCATGTCGGTATCGTAGTACGCAGCAATCTGCAGCGGCACCTTGTATCCCATGACTTCAATAGTGCTACCAAATGGGACCGCGGCAAACGTTAGAAACGCAGGAACCAGCGCCACCAGAGGAGCAACCAGAAATGCAAACTTGCTTGACTCGGCAGGTATGATTTCTTCCTTAAAGAACAGCTTCAGTCCATCGGCAATCGGCTGTAAAAGTCCCATCGGTCCAACCCGGTTGGGTCCAATACGCACCTGCATATGACCGATGATCTTGCGTTCGGCATAGGTTGCGTATGCGACGGTCAGCAGCACAAAAACGAACGCGACCAGTACTTTCGCCACCATGGCGATGTAATAGTACAACGGCAGTCCAAGAATCACGTTGTCCATCGTTCCCTCTTTCGTTCTCTGATAGCGTTAGGAGTCCTGAAACTCGTTACTTCGAAATCGTCACGCTGGTGACTGCTGCGCCGGACCATATCTGATTAATCGGGTTTCCGGCAAAATGATAGGGGCTGAACACGATACCTTCAGACATCCGCGGTGAAACCCGTGCCTTCAGCCTGACAGTGCCGGATGCTGTTGACACTGCTACTTCATCATTATCCACTATCTTCATCCTGGCTGCATCAGAACGTGATATCTCCAGGTAGCCTTCCGGGCAAACCGATAGCGGACCTTCGCCAAACTGTGAAAGAGTGCCGCAATGGTAGAGAGCGGCACCAACAAGCAATGCCAACTTGCCTGTTTCAACCACCGACACCGAACATTTGGGCAGCACAAGCTGTGAACTTACGGAAGCTGGCACAAAAGCGCCCTCTGTAGATAGAGATGCATAGGATAGAACCGCATATGCCGGAATTTCAACAAACGCATCCGCAGGAGTTGCCGGAGCCTGACCACCCAGAATACGGATGAGATCACCGTACATCTTGAATTCCGGACGACTCTGAGCAACTGGCGAAATCACCGGCTGCACCTTCTGTACCCGGCGATCAGTAGCGGTAAAGGTACCTTCCTTCTCAGCATATGAACAAACCGGTAGCACAACATCGGCCTGTTTGGCTGTTTCGGTCAGAAACAGGTCGGCAACAACCAAGAATTCCACATTCTGCAATGCTTCCCTGACGTTGGTCTGGTTCGGATAGGACACCAACGGGTTCTCGCCAGCAATCAACAGCGTCTTAATACTGCCGGAAACGCAACCGTCAAGTATTGCGCGCGCATCCAGGCCACCGGTAGCAGGTACAAATCCCACATCAACAGCGCCTTGGCTGTTGTTCTTTTCCTGCAGAACCAATAAACCAGACCCTTCTTTACCAAGTTTGCCAGCCAGTATAGCCAAGTTGGCAACAGCATGGGCCACCTGCGCATCCTGCACAGGATAGGCAAGGCCAGTGGGGAATACAATCAGCGCTTTATCGGCTGCTGCGTAATCACGGGCCATTTGTCGAATTGCTTCAGCATTGACACCACACTGGTCAGCAACCTGCTCGGGGGCAAATCCAGCCAGTCCAGCACAAAGTTCAGTGTAACCTGTAATTGCTACCGCACCGCTTGCAAGATTCTCGTCAATCAGCACCTTGGCCATGGCATTCAACAAAGTAACTTCGGTTCCTGGGGCATGTACAAGCACTGTAGCGCCAGGCAGTTTACCAAGTTTTCCACGTTTATCGGACAAAATGTGGAGTTTAACTCCCTTGTTCTTGACTGCCATATTAATTTCAAATCCTACTACTGGGTGAGTTTCATAGGCATCACTCTTCACCACAAGCAACAGGTCACTTTTCTGAATATCGAGAATGGTGGAAGGGGCAGCTGCAACGCCGAAGCTCTTGGCAAGACCAGCTGTCAGCGCAGCATGGCCGTAACCGGCGGAATGATCAATATTGGGGCTGCCAACCTCCTTGATCATTAACTGCTTCAGCAACAGCAACTCTTCATTCGTCATCCGGGGAGTGGCCAGTGCAGCGGCAGCAGTACCAGCAGACTTCAGTCTGGCAGCAACCAGTTCTAAAGCTTCATCCCAGCCAGCCTCAACCAGTTCGCCATTCTTACGAATTAACGGACTCTTCAGACGCTTGTCGGAATTGATAAACTGATAACCGAAACGACCGCGTACACAGAGTTGACCATTGTGGAATCCCTGGTTCTCATCATAGACAGTGGTCAGCACCTTGTTGTCTTTCACGCCAAGGGTCAGACTGCAACCGGTACCACAGTACCCGCAGACGGAAGACTTTTTCTGGAGTGCCCAGAAGCGAGCTTTAAACTTGAATGGACGAGCCAGCAGTGCTCCAACAGGGCAAACGGATATACAGGACCCACAGAACTCGCAGTTCAAAGGACCGTCAAATTCAGTACCGATTTTCGTTTCAATGCCACGATTCATGAAGGTCAACGCGCCACGTGACACTATTTCATCACATATCCGAACACACTTTCCGCACAGAACACAGCGATTCTGGTCACGCTCAATCAGCGGGTTGTTATAATCGATCTCATGGTGAAACTTCTCATCAGACAGACGATTGACATTCACCTTGTGATCATAGGCCAGGTTCTGTAATTCACAGTCGCCACCTTTGTCACAGACCGGGCAGTCCAGTGGATGATTGAGCATCAACAGTTCCAGCACCAGTTTGCGAGCCTTTTCAACCGATTCAGTTGTGCTGCGAACAATCATCCCTTCCGTGACCGGCGTCGTACAGGCAGGAATCAGGCGCCCCTTCATCTGCTCAACTTCAACCAGACACATCCGGCAGGCACCAAACGGCTTCAGTTTCTTGTCGTGACACAGGATCGGTATATTGACACCGGCAACCTTGGCAGCGTCAAAAATGGTTGCGTTCTTTTCAACCGTAACCTGTTTGTCGTCTATCGTCAGAGTGACCATCTAAAACCTCGATTACTAGAGTTGACTCGGTGCGTTACTATTCAATCGCCATAAAACGGCAGGCGTCATAACAAGACTTGCACTTGGTGCACTTCTCTTTATCCAGATAGGCAATTTCGCCTTTTTCCCAGACGATTGCATCAACCGGGCACGCTTTTTTGCAGGCACCGCACTTGACGCATTTTTCTTCAACAACTTCCCATATCAGCAGCTCTTTGCAGCAGTTTGATGGGCAGCGTTTGGCCGTTATGTGCGCTTCGTACTCTTCCCTGAAATAACGGATCGTTGAAAGCACCGGGTTTGGAGCTGTCTGACCAAGACCACACAAAGAAGCCTGTTTGATGGTGGCACCCAGTTCTAACAGCTTTTCAATGTCACCGTCACGACCGTTACCTTCGGTAATTCTGATCAGGATGTCCAGCATCGCCTTCAGTCCGATGCGGCAGGGCACACACTTTCCACAGGACTCCATCCGGGTAAAATTCAGAAAGAATTTTGACACATCCACCATGCAGGTGGTTTCATCCATGACCACAAGTCCACCGGAACCCATCATGGCACCGGCCTTGATAAGGGAATCATAGTCAACCGGTGTATCAAGAATTTCAGCGGGGATACAACCACCGGAAGGACCACCGGCCTGGACCGCTTTAAACTTGCGGTTATTCAGAATACCGCCGCAGACGTCGTATATAACTTCACGCACCTTCATACCGGCAGGCACTTCCACCAAGCCAGTATGCTTGACCTTGCCGGTTACGGCGAATATCTTGGTTCCCTTGGTGGTCTCGGTACCGATGGCAGCATACCACTCCGCACCATTATTGATGATATGACGAACGTTGGCGAATGTTTCAACGTTGTTGATGTTTGAAGGATGCTGCCAGAGACCTTTGACTGCCGGAAAGGGTGGACGTGGACGGGGCATGCCGCGTTCACCTTCAATGGATGCCATCAACGCAGTTTCTTCACCGCAGACAAATGCGCCAGCCCCCTTTTTGATCCGCATCTCATACTCAAAACCAAGGCCCATGCAGTTTTTGCCCAGATATCCTTTTTCATAGCAGGTATCAATGGCTTTCTGCAGACGCTCAATAGCCAGCGGATATTCTGCACGGACGTACACATATCCGAACGTGGCACCGATGGCATAACCGGCAATCATCATCCCTTCAATAATGCAGTAGGGGTCACCTTCCAGGATCGAGCGGTCCATGAACGCACCAGGATCGCCCTCGTCAGCGTTACAGATGATATATTTGTGATGGCCTGGAGAAGCTGCGCAGAAAGACCATTTCATACCGGTGGGAAAACCGCCGCCACCACGACCGCGCAGTCCGGATTTTTTTACCTCTTCGATCACTTCAGAAGGCTTCATTGACTTTACAGACTTTTCAATGGCCTTGAAGCCATCCTGCTCAAGATATGCGTCCAGCGATTCTGCATCGATATGTCCGCAACCAGACATGACGATCCGGCGCTGTGCATCAACAAACTTGTTATAGTATGGTTTGGCCTTACGCTTCTCCAACGGCTCACCGGCAATAATATGCTCTTCAACCAGCTTTGCCACTTCTTCCGGCATAACAAAGTCATAGGTGGTGCAGCCCTTGTCATCAATAATATCAACCAGCACATCGTTGGCGCAAAGCCCACGGCAGCCGGTCTTGATGATATCGCAGCGTTTGCCAACTGTAGCGGTAATCCCTTTTTCTGCGAGAACCCGGTTGAACTCGGCTTCAACTTTCTTGGCTCCGGCGGAGATACCGCCCGTCCCCTGGCAGATCAAAATCTTGGTTGCTTCAGCCATGTTTTTTTGTCCCCTGACGAACGTCCCGAACCTACATCGGGAGCGAAGAATATTCCTTGATAATCTCGTCAACCCGCTGAACCGTCATTTTGCCATAGGTTTCGTCATTCACCATAGCAAGCGGTGCCATACCACAGGCGCCCAGACAGGCCACCAACTCAAAGGTAAAGCGTTTGTCGGCAGATGTTTCTGCGTGTCCTATACCGAGACGCTCAAAGAAGGTCTCACGAATGCGCTCTGCACCCAAAACGTGACAGGCTGTCCCCATACAGACCCTGATGATGAACTTACCCCGTGGCTTCAGGTGAAACTGGGCGTAGAAAGTAAGCACACCATAAATCTGGCTGGGATAGACATTCAACCGCTCGGCCACATAATCAACTGTGATCTTGGGCACATAACCGTAATCATCCTGAATACCTTGCAGTATCGGCATCAGGTTGCCGGGAATGTCCTTGTATTTTTCGATAACCTTATCTGCAATTGCCAGATCTATTACAGGCTCTTCCATTTCGGTTTCTTCATTGACAGCAACCGCTTCACTCATCGGCAGCGTCTCCTTTTCCGGTCTCGGGTTAGCGGTCGATTTCGCCTAGCACGATATCCAATGTACCGATTACGGCAACCAAGTCTGCAATCATGGCTCCCTTGGACATCTTTTCAATGGCTTGCAAGTTGATGAATGAAGGGGGGCGAATACGCATCCGGTATGGTTTGGAACTGCCATCACTGACAATATAATATCCCAACTCTCCCTTGGGAGCTTCAACACCAACATAAGCTTCTCCAGCAGGAACTGGGTAGCCTTCACTGGCAATCTTAAAGTGATGAATCAATCCCTCAATGGAGTTGTAGACCGATTCTTTGGGGGGATAGCAGACCTGGGGGGCATCGGCAAGCACTGGGCCAGGCTTGAGGCGATCAAGCGCTTGATTAATGATTTTACAGGATTCATGCATCTCCACCAGACGTACTTTGTAGCGGTCAAACGTGTCACAATTCGTACCGGTTGGCACGATGAATGTATATTTTTCGTACCCTGCATAGGGAATATCGCGACGAAGGTCAAAATCCACTCCGGAACCACGCAACGCTGGCCCGGTGATACCTATATCTGTTGCATCTTCAGCAGATATCACACCGTTGCCGATAGTCCTCTTGCGCCAAATCGGGTTGTCGGTTAACAGACCTTCATACATATCAAGATAACCAGGTATTGATGCCGCAAAGTCCCGCACTTTTTTCTCAAACTCTGGCGGCACATCCTGGGAGAGACCACCAGCACGGAAGAAGTTGGAAGTCATCCGGGCCCCGGAAATCAATTCATAGGTTTCCATGACTACTTCACGTTCGCGGAAGGCATACAGAAAGACTGTCATTGCCCCAATATCAAGGGCATGACAGGCCAGCCAGACTAGGTGGGACTCCAAGCGCGTCATTTCGGCCATGATAACCCTAATGGTTTCAGCACGTTCCGGAACCTCAATACCCAACAACTTCTCAACAGTCAGTATGTAACCAAGGTTGTTGCTCATTGGAGCCAAATAGTCCAGACGATCGGTCAATGGCAAGGTCTGATGGTAGGTACGGTGCTCAGAAAGCTTTTCCACACCACGGTGCAGATAACCGATATCAGGATCAATCTTGACAATGTTTTCACCATCCAGCTCGATTACCAGTCGCAGAACACCGTGGGTACTGGGGTGCTGTGGCCCCATGTTAACGGTCATGATCTCTGTCTTAGCCATGTATCGCCTCGTTACTCAGTTAAGTGGTCGCGTTAAAATCAGGAGAGTCGGCCTTTGTAGGGTTCGCGGCCTGGTCCTTGCAATGGATAATCTTTACGCAATGGATGACCAACCCAATCGGGAGTCATAAGAATCCGGCGCAGGTCAGGATGATTATCAAAGGTGATCCCGAAAAGGTCAAACACCTCACGCTCCAGCCAGTTAGCAGAGCCAAAAACTTGGGTTGCGCTCTCAATCCGGCAATCAGACTCGCTCACCGGCACCTTGATACGGATACGGTCCTTATGCGCCACTGAAGTCATCTGGTACACCATCATGAACCGCTCATCTTTCTTGCCAAGATAATCAACGGCCGTGACGTCAGTCAGCATAGTGTAGCGGCATTCAGCCTTCAAAAAAGAAAGCACCGCTATGAGAGATTCCTTTGCGACCGTGACAATCCAGTCACCACGATCTTCCTTTACCTCCAGAATGGAGGCCGCAAACTTCTCCTGCAGCTTTGAAACAGCGCGATGTGTGTCTGCCATGGCATTAAAACCTTTTTGTAAAAATTATTTTAATTAAGATAAAATTGGACAGAAAGAGTTGCGCCTGCACTTCATGGCGGCCGTCACTATGCTACTGAAACCCGCTCACCAATACCGAAAGCCGAGCCAAAGGAATTCTGCTCATTCATGATTTTTTCCTGGAGCTTGATGATACCGTACAACAAAGCCTCGGGCCGCGGAGGACAGCCTGGAATATAGACATCAACCGGCAATGCTTCGTCAATCCCCTGTACCACACTGTAGGTATCAAACACACCACCCGAACAAGCACAGGCTCCCATGGCAATAACCCATTTCGGCTCTGGCATCTGGTCATATACCCGCTGAATCACTGGCAGCATCTTCTTGGTGACCGTGCCAGCTATAATGATACAGTCCGACTGACGCGGAGAAGCACGAAAAATAATACCGAACCGGTCGAGGTCATGGGAGGAGGCACCGGTCGCCATCATCTCGATGGCACAGCAAGCCAAACCGAATGTCATTGGCCACAGAGAGGACTTTCTGACCCAGTTGACCAGCATGTCAAGGGAAGTGACAACGACATTATCACCAAGGGGCTGATTTACTCCCATTCCAGTGCTCCTTTTTTCCAGACGTATACGTACCCTACAAACAGAATTACAATAAAGACGCCCATCTCAACCAAGCCAAACAACCCTAATTTTTTGTACAAAATAGCCCACGGATAAAGAAAAACCGCTTCAATATCAAACAGAATAAACAACATCGCAATCAGATAGAACTTGATCGAAAAACGCTCGTGTGCAGTTCCCACAGGGTCGCAACCACACTCATACGGCGAAAGCTTAAACGGCGCACTCTTCTTCGGACCAATTAAAGAAGAGAGAACTATCGACCCAAGCCCGAAGGCCAAGGCGATCATCAGCAGCAGGATTATGGGCAGATAGGTTCCCAACATGTAATACAACCTCCCCGGTCATTTAAAGCCTGAAATACCTTCAGGTATACTGTATACAAACGCAGCAAAAGTATTGCATCCAACCGCCATTGTCAAGCATTTTTTCCCATATTTAAGAAGCTCACCAAGCACAAAAGATTGACGGCATCGATCAAAATAATGACAAATAATAATGGCCACTTACATTGAATAAAAACAGTGATCAACCAATACGAATATGCAGTACCGCCCATTTTAATGACATCAAACAAGCCAACAGAACCTGCAATTGCATCAAACAGGCTTAGGAATGTCCAGTATCTGCTGTAGCGCTTCATCAATAGCTTGTACGTTAACCAACGTGTTGAAACAAGGGCCAAAGGGGCGCTCATTCAGAATGCCAATAACAGGCAGGGGATAGCAGTCCTTGATGCCGGAAGTGAGATCACGTTCACAGGCAACAGCCAACACCAACTTGGGACGCTTTTCCACTATTACCTTGCGGGCCAAGGTTCCACCAGTTGCTACAGAAATATCGATACCATACTTTCTGCCAAGTTCCACCAACCCCATTACATTGCAGCGGCCACACAATACACATTTGTTGATATCGCCGGTCACCTTGATTTCACAGTCAAACAGCTGTATGCAGTGCGGCAACAACACCAGGATGCGATCAGACCTCAGCCGGTATTTTTGAGAAATCACCAGAGAGTTATTCATAGCAATAAAAGACTGGCGAATCCGGTCCCGGTCCAGCCCCAAAAGTTTACCGACAAACTCAATCACCGGCAGCAAGAACTTAATAACCATCAGACGCATGAAACGGGTAAAGAAAAGGTCCTTGCCTAAAGCGGTAGTAAGTACCAACAGAACCGTGCCCAAAATAGCTGTGCCGGAAAGAACTGCCATGATCATACCCACATAGCGGGGAAGATCCGGATGAATATTGGTCAGACCTTTACTGGGAATCCACCAGGCTAGAAAGATCAGCCCCACCAACATAAGACAGGTAAAGCCCATCAGCGCAATGAATAGCCGCTTACGTGGCGCGGCAGTCTGGTCCTGAAGGTTGCTCACTGGAAACTCTCCCTGCTACCGAAAACAGTTCCAGGCAACAACGGGTGTCCGGCCAGAAAACTGACGGCATCCATTCTACGGCTTCCTGCCGCCTGAAGCTCATGAATGAACAGAGAACCTTCACCACACGCTATTTCAATCCCGTTCTTTCCCACCACAAGAACAGTCCCCGGTTTTCCGCTGCCTTGGGCAATACTGGTGCGAAACAATTTGAGCGTTTCGCCACCAAGTAAAGTAAATGCACCGGGCCAGAGAGCGAAGCCACGGACCAGATCGTGAATAGCCTGGGCTGGCTTGCACCAGTCAATCAAGCCATCTTCCTTTTTCAAAAGAGGAGCGTAACAGCTTTGCGTATCATCCTGAGGCACTGGAGTAACACTGCCGGACTTGAGCCCGTCCAGAGTTTCTCCCAACAACTCAGCCCCCAGCAGGGACATCCGGTCATGCAGACTGGAGAAATCCTCATCCTGAGCGATGGATGTGCTTCTTTTCAGCAACATTGGGCCGGTGTCCAACCCTGCATCCATTAACATGGTGGTTACACCTGTCTCAGTCTCACCATTGACCATACACCAGTTAAGCGGAGCGGCACCACGGTACCGGGGAAGCAAAGAAGCATGAATATTGATGCAGCCATGCGGTGGAATGTCCAGCAGCGCCTGAGGCAGAATTTGACCAAAAGCCACCACTACGATCAGGTCCGGCCGCAATCCACGTATCTGCTCAATCACCTCTGGAGAGCGCACCCTGGACGGCTGAAAAACAGGAATACCCTCATTCAGAGCAAGCTCCTTAACCGGCGGTGGCTGTAGTTTTTGCCCTCGCCCTTTGGGGCGATCCGGCTGGGTAAAGACAGCTATAACCTCTTCACCTCGATCCAGCAGACACGTAAGCGCTGGGCAGGCAAAAGCCGGGGTACCCATGTATATAATTCTCCAGCCGGTCATAACATTCCTTTTTTCCTGCATTTTTTAAGGTATAGTTCTCTCTTTAACGGAGAGAGCCGATCGATAAACAGAATGCCGTCCAGATGATCAATTTCATGCTGGAAGGCAATGGCCAGCAATCCGTCGGCTTGCCATATCCGTTCTTGCCCATCTTGCGAAAGCCCTTTGACCGTCACTCTCTCATGTCGCCTCACACTGGCCGAGTAATCAGGAACCGACAGGCAACCTTCCTCTTCATACACTGAACCTTCAGCATGAGTAACGATCGGGTTGATCACGGTAACCAGACGGGGTTCTTCTTCCTTGCCGGAAATGTCCATAACAATAATACGCTTTAGAACACCAATTTGAGGGGCTGCCAGGCCGACCCCTGGAGCAGCGTACATGGTTTCAGCCATATCACGGGCCAGCTGTATCACTTCATCGGTAACAGTTTCAACCGGAAGAGATTTCTGCTTGAGAAGCGGATCAGGAAAGGAGAGAATGGGACGTATCATAACTGCATTCCTTATAGCAATTTATTTAAGATTTAATCAATACACTTGCAGGGGGTCACACATGACGGAACCGGTACAGAAAATTGGCAAATCATCTGAAATTGGGCAACGCAAAGGAGACCGCAACCGGTTGCAGCAGAGCTCTCATGAAACAGTAAAGCGGGAAGTTGACCATGAAAACGACCAAGTGGATATCTCAAAAGAGGCACGTGACCGTGTAGAAGGCCGACACAAAAAAAGCATCTTGGAACATTTGGAGGACGCCTGACCAAAGCTTACATGAAATAGTTGTTATCCTTTCGGAATGTTGAAATAAAGTGCGTCAACATAGCAATGACTTGTTCTTCACTGAGCCCCAACTGACGCACCTGTCTGCTACCGACAATCGGCAGATCTGCCTGCTCATGTATGGCACCAACCCCGAAGCGCCGACAGAACAGATCTGCAAGACTGACAATATGTATCAAATTAACCAGGTAGGTATCTTCGTCATCAGGAATTTCAAGAGTATGATGCGACATGACCGCCTGCACCAGATTATCGGGGAAATTCCATTTCCGAATCACCAACGCCCCGACCTCCTCATGGGTGTACGAGAAAAGTTGCTGCTCAACCTCCTCAAAGGAAGAGCCTTCATTATAACAGCGCTGCATCGCCTCCTGAAAGCGCTCTTTGTCAATAAAGTTCATAATTTGCTTTCCCAGGTCATGAAAGAGCCCCCCCAGAAACGCTTCATCAGGATTAACCATGAGTGTTTCAGTTGCAATTATTCTGGCTGCAAGACCGGCTCCAAAGGAGTGTTCCCAAAGCAGTTTTTCGGTCAGGCCGAATGGATGGTAAACTTGCTTTGCCGAGGCAGCAATCACAACGCTTTTGAGCGTCACAAAACCAAGCATCATGACTGCATGCGGCAGTGTCTGAATCTGGCGCTGACATCCATAAAAAGATGAATTGGAAATTTTTAATACCCTGGCGGCAACAGCAGGATCAGAGGCAACTACCCTGGCAAGGTCATCGGCAGTAGCATTTTCCTCCTGCATCAACTGCATGACCTTTGTAGCCACCACCGGAATGGTAGGCAGGTCACCAGCAGACATGATAAGCCGCTCCAGCTCTTTATTCATCCAGCCCCCCTCTTACTTTGTTCGTATTCACTACGATCTACACCTAAATTTTGGCCATTCTATGTCATATAAGAATGGATAATCAAGCAGTTCGGCTGAATGATTTGAATTTTTACCGTGCGGTGTGTATAGTCTTCTCCATTCACTTCTTTGTTTTTCATGCAAAAAGGAAACAACTGTCATGCATATACGATCTGTCGTATCCGTATCAGCCCTTATTGGTGCAACGTTATTACTAACCGGATTCACGTGGGGATTTGGCAAGGACAAATGCCTGAAAGCCAATGACATGGCACTGAAACTACCAGCACTGACCGATGAGGTTCAACGTAGTCGCGATGAGTCGGAAATTCTGCTTCTGTGCCCTGAAGGCGGCGCCGCATCCTTTGTACAGGGTGTACAGGCTGAACATGCCGGTAACATTGACGTTGCCGTCACCGCCTATCGCCGTGCTCTTCAACTGGAACCGTCCATGAGCGTTGCCAGCGGCAATCTGGGAGTGCTGTACCTGCAGAAAGGTCTTCTGGATGATGCCGCCATTGAACTGACAAAGGCCATGAACGGCCCACGTATTCCGTCCTACCATAAAGCCCTCGGCAAAATTATGACGGAACGGCGTTTTTACTCCCTTGCTCTGTATCACTATGGCGAAACACTTCGAAAAACGCCTGATGATGCAGGAGCAATTGCCGGACAAGCTGATGTTTACGCAGCCCAAGGGCAAAGTGACCGGGCAATGGAGGAATACCGGCGTGCTCTGCTGATCGCCCCCTCTCACGAGCAGGCATCCATCGAGCTCGCTCGCCTCTACCAACAGCAGAATCATCCAGACAAGGCCTTGGATACGCTAAAAAAAGCTGTCGTTGCCAATCCTCGTAGCGCGCCACTTCATCTGGCTCTTGGAGATTTGTATGAAAAACGGGGAGAGATACAACAGGCAGAGTATGAGTGGCTGCTTGGCGGCAGGAAGTCTGCTTCCAGCACTACACAGGCTTCTCAGCCGGAAGGACTCCTTCGCGGAGACCGGCTTGCAGTACAGGGAGAGGTCGAACGGGCTGCCGATGCCTATCGGGCAGTACTGAATGATCAGCCTGATGCAGTATTGCCCTTTGAACGCTTGGGACTACTGTATTTCAAAACGGGGAGAGACGGAGACGCCATTACCGCCTACCGCGAGGCAGCTTATCGCAACTCGTTGAATGCTGATGTCTACTATAACCTCGGACGGTTATACGAAAAGCGCAGTCAACTGGATGAGGCGATAGTCTACTACAAGCGCACCATAGAACGAAAACCTGACCATGCTGATGCCCGGCTGAAAATGGCAGATATTCGACTCTTACGCGGTAATGTCCCGGAAGCGGTTGAGCAGTATGTCGAGTTTCTTAAACTGAAACCGGAAAGTGCGGACATCCACCTGAAGCTGGCCCGGATATTTTTAAAGAACAAACAGTTCAGCTATGCTGAAGACTCTTACAAAGCAGTGCTCAAGCTGGCGCCTGACAATCTGGACGCCAATCGTGACCTTGCCTCAATCTACCGCAACAACGGAAATAATGAAAAGGCGATGGAGCATTATACAAAAGCGCTCGAACTACAGAAGGATGATGCCGAAACCCGCAGTGCGCTGGTGGCAATTTATGTTAAGGAAAAGAAGTATGATGAACTTACAGCGCTGCTGAAACAGTCTGTGGAAATTGCTCCTGACGATCCGAATAACCATTATAAACTTGGCCTGATCTATGACTTCAACAAGGATCATGAAAACGCCATTGCCAGCTACCAGAAAGCAGCAGAGCTAAACCCCGGTCACGCCCGCGCCTTGAACGCTCTGGGACGGGCTTACATGAAGACAGGACGGCTTTCCGAAGCGCGAGAAGCACTGGAAGCTGCAAAAAAGGCTGACCCAAACCTGGTGGAAGCATCTATTCTGCTCAATAACATGCAGGATGATTTCAGGCCGGAGCCCCGCAAGCAGTCCAGCAGAAAGAAAGCCACTGCAAAGAAAAAAAGAACTACAAGCAAAGCAACCAAAGCAAAATCGAAGTCTTCAGCTAAACCAAAGGCTGCTGCAAAGAAAAAAACCCGTTAGCAAGACATTGACACAGATCATGAGACCTGTGCACGGGATACAGCAACCGCAACTTAAACTAAGGTGTGTCGATACCGTGCAGCCCGGCGAAATGGTATTCGCAGCAGTTTTTTATAACCACGATAGTCACCTTTGATCCGGGAATACAAGGCTGAACTGCACTTCCGGTGAGCACTCTCTGCACGTAAACGGGTACCCTGCCAATGACCATCCCTGCCACCACGACCATTTATTTCTCCTGCACTCTTCCGATATCGGCTGCTGCACGGCAAACACTTGATATAGATAATCTCCTGATAGACCTGGGCAGCCAACCCTACCCGCAGATTGTCGGGTACCGTCGCATTGCCGCAGCACTCAACAGATCAGCAGGCCCCCGCCAAAAGCCGGTTTCACCGGTTTCCCTGCTGATTTACGGAACCTTGTTGCAAATCTGGCGGCATTTGATTGATGGGGTGCCGCTTGACACGCTACCCGGCGCACTAAGTCGCGTTGGCATGCCTCCTGACGGCAATACCGCACAGGAAGCGTGCCAGCGTTTTCTTCAACTATTCCCCCCCGGGAACAAAATTGCCGAAGTTACTCAGCCCGTACAGCGCCATTTGCTGCTGCGGGAGTTGCTGTTGCTCAATGTCGCAACTGACAATCGCGCCATAGACCCATTCCGAAAACTCTTTGATGATCGCGAACTGGCTGCCACCTCCCCTTACCGCCTGATAGCCGGCGGAGTGGAAAAAGGTCTTGCCGATGGCCCTGTAGTGCCCGGTTTCAACATGACGCTACCGGAATTGCTCAGAGCTCCTCTCCAGGCCGCTCCCGATTCTCTGGCCGATCAATTGGGCTTCATTCGTGCCCAGTGGGCACACCTTCTGCCAAACGAGCTGCTGGGGGAACTGTTGGTCTCCTTTGATGCCCTCGAAGAGGAGCAGCGTCAATGGAGTGTCGGCGGACCAGGACCAAGCCACGTCCTCACCTTCGACTGCGCCTCCGCTACAAATCAGGCAGGAGGCCATATATCGCCTGAACATATGGCCGGGTATGAACAACCGGAATATGAAGCGTTTTCCCGGGATGCCGACTGGATGTCAAACGTGGTGATGATGGCCAGAATGACCCATGTCTGGCTGGACCAGCTCTCGAAGCGCTACGGTTATCCGATTACCCGTTTGGATCAGATACCGGATGCCGAGCTGGACCGTCTGGCGGCCTGGGGTTTTTCAGGACTCTGGTTAATCGGACTATGGGAACGGTCGAGCGCATCGCGCCGCATCAAGGAGATATGCGGCAACCCCGATGCTCATGCTTCCGCCTATTCTCTCTTCGACTACACCATTGCCGCAGACCTGGGCGGAGAACCGGCTTTTCTGAACCTTAAAGAGCGGGCCTGGCGCCGGGGTATCAGACTTGCCAGTGATATGGTGCCCAACCACACCGGCATATATTCACGCTGGGTTCTGGAGCACCCACACTGGTTTATCCAGACCGACTACTGCCCCTTTCCTTCCTATAGCTTCACCGGCGAAGATCTTTCCCATGATGCCTCAGTAACCATCCAGATCGAAGATGGTTACTGGAGCAAGCACGATGCAGCAGTGGTCTTCCGGATGATCGACCGTCGCGATGGACAGACCCGCTACATTTACCACGGCAATGACGGTACCAGCATTCCCTGGAATGATACGGCCCAACTCAACTACTTACTGGCCGAAGTGCGGGAAACGGTGATTCAAACCATCCTTCATGTTGCCCGCCTGACCCCGATCATCCGTTTTGACGCTGCCATGACTCTGGCAAAAAAGCATTACCAGCGGCTCTGGTTTCCCCAGCGGGGATTGGGTGGCGGCATACCGTCCCGGTCGGAGCATGCCATGGGCCGGGATGAATTCGACACCGTCTTTCCGGTTGAGTTCTGGCGTGAAGTGGTGGACCGGATGGCTGTAGAAGCACCGGACACCCTGCTGCTGGCCGAAGCATTCTGGATGATGGAGGGCTATTTTGTCCGTACCCTGGGGATGCATCGGGTCTACAATTCCGCTTTCATGAACATGCTGAAACAGGAAGAAAACCACAAGTACCGCCAGACCATGAAGAATGTACTGGAGTTCAACGCCGAGATTCTCAAGCGTTTTGTCAACTTCATGAACAACCCTGATGAAAAGACCGCTGTCGAACAATTTGGTTCGCAAGGGAAGTACTTTGGAGTCTGCGTCATGCTAGCCACTATGCCGGGGCTTCCGATGTTCGGTCACGGACAGATTGAGGGGTTCCGGGAAAAATACGGCATGGAGTACCGCCGTGCTTACTGGAACGAAGCGCTGGATGAAGGGCTGGTACGTGGCCATGAACTTTGGATTTTTCCTCTTTTGAAGCGACGCTGGCTCTTTTCCGGCTCAGAAAACTTTACGTTGTACGATTTTATTGCCCATGATGGCAGCGTGGATGAAAACGTCTTTGCCTACAGCAACCGCTCAGGCAATGAGCATGCTCTGGTGCTGTACCATAACCGTTATGGGCATACGTCCGGCTGGCTACGCAATTCAGTTGCATTTGCCGTGAAACAAGGCTCTGGCGAGCACGGACTACGCCGCACTACTCTGGCTGCATCACTGGGAATCGAAGGACTGAGCGGAACCTATCTTGCTTTCAGGGATCTGGCGCGCGGCCTTGAGTTTATTCGGCCTATTGAACAGGTGCAGGAGCAGGGACTTTTTGCCGAGTTGGCTGAATACGAATTCCATATTTTTATTGACTTCAGGACTATTACCGAAGAGGCGGACGGGCGCTGGGGGTGCCTCTGTAGCCATCTTGCCGGAGAAGGGGTGCCCAGTCTTGAAGAAGAACTGATACAGCTTGAACATGCTCCATTAATCGCCGCCTTTGAGCAAGTGTTGCGTACAATTCCGGTGACGGCAAAGACGCTGTTTTTTCGCGATGAAGTCATGCTGGTTCTTGAACGGTACCAGGATGAACTGCTTTCAGTTGTCAGTAGTCCAGAAAAAACCGAAATTACTACAGCCCTGCAAGCTGCCTATGATCCTGCAACCTGCCGTACTACTTTGCAGCACTTGCGCAGAGCAGGCGTAACCTGGAAATTGCTACCCCCAACACAACAGGAACGCCGTCTGGCTCTGGCAATCCTGCTGGTACGCTTGCTGGTTGTTCCACCCCGAATCGACACACTGCATGGCAAAGGATTGGTACGACCTCTTGCCAGGTTTATTGCTGGCGGCAAACAGCAAGCACCGGAACAGGAACGCTGGCACGCATCCCTGTGCAGTGCAACGGCAACAGCATGGGAGGCTTGGTTTGTAACCGGCACAACGGCAAGCGCTTGCTTGGCTGCTGCCATCTCACCGGACGAAGTCCGAAGTTTTCTGCTTGTCCACGAAAACGACAATATGGTCTGGTTTAACAAAGAACGCTTTGTGGCACTGATCTGTCGGCTCGCATTCCAAGCCTCCTTTGACGCAGCACGGGGCATTAAAATTACTCCGGTACCAGTAACAGAGCTTATCGAACTGGCGGCTGCAAGCGGATATCGATTACAGAGGTTCCTGAATATGGCGGAGGGAATGACCCCTTGAACATGCTAATCATGGTCATATTTACCGGCTTGCTTATTCTGGGACCAACGCTGTCCAGGGCTGATAGTCCAGTCCCCGCTGAATCGACGCAACAGGTTATCAGTGTCCAGGATAAACCGTTCAATGAATACCTGTTTGGTTCTCACCCGTTGAGCTGGGCTGACGTTGATTGGGAAGCGGACCTGTACTACTCCAATGTATCCCTGAACATCCCCTTTACCGACAAGCCGTTGCAATATATCCATGAAGCAGATGAGTTGGAAATTTACAGTAAACTGTTTCTTGACTCGATCATTCCACGCTTTGTGTTGCTGGAAGCTGCTGTCATGCCGCTCCCGCTGGCAGGTGTGGGATTGAAGGAATACTCTGGAGATTTCTACAAGGCTGCCGATATCGGCAGGGACCAGAACGTTATCCAGTGGGTCACAGCCGGGTTTGAGGAACCTTGGGCATTTTCACTGTTTGTGGGAGACATGGTCAGATTTGACCGTCCGGGCGAGAGCAAGCTTTCCTCTAACAAAGGCTACATGGGTTACATGCTCAGCTACTCAAACCAACATATCAAGAACAATGTGCTAATTCCTGACCACTCACTGGAGGCAGAGTGGAAGTTGAAAGGGGAACGTAGCTTCAAGGAAGACAAACTTTCCTGGAGTTTCCGTCTGGGTGCCAAGATTCACGAAAACCAGGATATCGCCAACACCTTTTACTTGGGAGCCCGTCGCAGCAATCTGGACTTCCGGGGCAATCCTTTTGATTTTTTGCGTAACAGCACCTTTGATTTTCGCCTTGATTTTTCCCAGAAAACCGCCCTGCCGATCAGGCAAGAATATGTATTGGGGAAAAAGTTTCCAATCAAGTCTTGGGGAATTGCGCTGAAACTGGATGTCGGCCTGATTTGGGAAGATCCGGAGCGGTACAGCGGCGTGCTGCGAGACAAGGTTTTCCAGAACATTACCATGGTATTACGTCCAAACATTCAGTTTTAGTGTTCATGCTGTACGCTCGATAAATTCTCCTTCAAGCAAGGCGTTTCCCGGTAGCCAAGCTTTCAAAGATATGCTATAAAAAATTCACTTTGATTTCATCTATGGCCAGTAGGTATCCATGATCGATCAGGCCGCAGACATCTCACATATTTTCGCTATGGCTGAACTGGTCAACGGCAATTTTGAATCTCGACCGTCACAACTCTTTCTTCCTTATGCAACTCCACATTTCAGTTTCCCCGTTTTTTTTACACAAGCCAAGCAATGCAGCACTTTCATAAACAGCGCTGCCTGTTACTCTACTCAATAGGAGGAATCATCCATGGAGAACGTCAATGTAAAAGATCGTAACGGCCATACCCCACTGATTAGTGCCTCCAAGGAAGGACATGTCGACAATGTCCAGGATTTGCTTCGTCGTGGAGCCGACATAACTGCCTCCAGCGAAAAAGGTAAAACTGCATTACATTATGCTGCTGCCAACGGACAGACCCAGATTGCAAAGATGCTGATCGAAAAGGGGGCAGAGGTAGATGCCAGGGACCGCGATGGCCATACACCACTGATGCTGGCCGCCATTTATGGCTGTAACC
Source organism: Geobacter sp. UBA6151 (assembly GCA_002423105.1). GTDB lineage: Bacteria > Desulfobacterota > Desulfuromonadia > Geobacterales > Pseudopelobacteraceae > Trichlorobacter. The sequence goes on from DIUT01000060.1 coordinate 55,217, forward strand.
ATACTGTACAGGCTCTGCTTGAAGCCGGCGCCGACCCGAGGACCAAGACCAAGAGTGGCAATACGGCAGTAATCTATGCCGAAAACAACAGCCACCCCGTAGCAGCAACCTTGCTCAAAAAATTTGAGCGAGCCAAGCATGGTAATGCCTGATGAACAGACACGCCCTCGCCAGTTGACCGGCGAGGGCGCGTCCTGAACCATTCTCACGTTCTACCACGCCCTGCACCCAGGCATGTTATATCCATCACAGAGTTTTGATGTGCGTGTCATTATCCGGTGACGTTGTCGGTAAGGAGCTTTGGTCATGTTAAGCACGGCGGATTTCAAGAAAGGTCTTGTCATCCAACTGGATGGGGTCCCCTGCATGGTTCTTGATGTTGCATTTCAGTCTCCCACGGCCAGGGGAGCAAACACCATGGTGAAAACCCGTTACCGCAATCTGCTTACCTCCCAGGTACTGGAGCGCACGTTCCGGTCGGGGGACAAGGTTGATGAAGCAGACTTTGAGCGGCATAAGGGACAGTTTCTGTATGCTGACAATGATCGCGGTATTTTTATGGATATGGAAACATTTGAGCAGTTTGAAATGGATGAACCTGCCTTTTCAACCATTTCGCCATATTTGCTGGATGGCACAGAACTGACATTGGGACTTTTTCAGGGCAGGCTGGTAACCACTGAGCTGCCCCTGATCGTTGAACTAACCGTTGCAGAAACTGCGCCTGTCATCAGACATGCCACAGCAACATCTGAAACCAAGGATGCCGTCCTTGAAACCGGACTTAAACTGAAAGTGCCTCCGTATCTGGAAACCGGCCAGCGGATCAAGGTCGATACCCGCGACGGTCGTTTTATAAGCAGGGCATAGTCACTATGCATAATCAGTTTTTAAAGTCCTGCTGAAAAGTTCTTGACACCTCCTGTGAAATACCGGTAGTTTTAATAATTCATGTACGGGCCTATAGCTCAGTTGGCTAGAGCCACCGGCTCATAACCGGTTGGTCCCAGGTTCGAGTCCTGGTGGGCCCACCACATCACCCCTTACAGAGGAAAGGACCGGATGCGGTCATACCGTCAAGTTCCGAGAAATTCAAAAATTTACAAAGAGTGCATCCCACCGGGCTGCACTCTTTTAATTTTCGTTCCATGAACACACCAAAAATCTCGGATATACTTGGAATAATTAACAAAAAATTCCCTTTTAGCCTGGCTGAGAATTGGGACAACACCGGGTTCCAGTTGGGTTCTCCCTCCGGATCAGCACAAAAAATAATGGTGGCGCTGGACCCTCTGCCGGAAGTCATCGAACAAGCCATCTCCGCACAATGCCAACTGTTGATTACCCACCATCCCCTCATCTTTTCCCCTCTTCGCCAGATTACCGCCACAACCGCTACCGGGAAACTGCTGTTACAAGCGACAGCTGGACGACTTGCACTCATATCGATGCACACTAACTACGACATTGCCGCCGAAGGACTTAACGATATTCTGGCAACACGCATCGGCCTGCACGACATTCAACCCCTCCGGATCAGCGGACATGCAGAACTGGTGAAGCTGGTGGTCTTTGTCCCAAAAGAGCATTTGTCTGTTGTGCGTGAGACGTTGTTTGAACACGCCGAGCCGCTGGGCAATTATTGCAATTGCACCTTTTCAGCAGATGGCAATGGAACCTTCCAACCGCTTAAAGGAGCCCAGCCAGCAATTGGTGAAATCGGAAAACTGGAAACCGTTGAAGAACAGCGGCTGGAGTTACTGGTAAGAAAAGAACGGCTTTCCAAAGCGATCCGTACCCTACTGTCCGTCCATCCCTACGAGGAACCGGCTTTCGATTGCTATCCCCTGTTAAACGAGACTATTCCATACGGGCTGGGAAGGGTCGGCAGACTTGCCGAACCGGTATCGCTAAAGCATCTGGCAGACAGAATCCTTCATAAGCTCGGCTGCACTGCTGTACGGTTTGTGGGGAATCCCTCGCACACCGTACAAAAGGTTGCGGTATGCAGCGGAAGTGGCGCTTCTCTACTGCAGGACGCAGTCCGTGCAGGGGCCGATCTGCTGCTGACCGGCGATATCAAGTACCATGATGCACGAGAAGCTGAAATGCTGGGTATCGCTCTTATTGATGCCGGACACTTCCCAACGGAGCGGATCATGGTCGAAGCGGTACTGTCTTTTCTTGACACCTCCCTTGCACAGAACAATTTTACAGCAGAACTGCTCGCTGCCGATACAGAGACTGATCCTTTTACAACGGTCATGGCTCAGCCACACGAGGGCATCAATACGAAGGAGAATCAATGAAAAAGAAACTGATCTTGCTGGAAAACTTGCAGGCCTTGGATAGTGCCATTGACGGCAAACGAGCGTCCCAAAATACGCTGAGAGCTGAAAATAGCGAGCGTGAGCAGGAAGTATCTTCACTCAGGCAAGCCCTTGAGGCTGATATAGCCCAACAAGCTGGCCTTGAGCGCCAGAAGGCCGAGCTGGAGGTCTCACTGGACGCCGAGCTTGAAAACATCAAGCGCTCCGAATCGCACGTCAAGGAGATCCGGACAAATAAGGAATTCCAGGCTGTCGGACGTGAAATTTCAACTGCCCGCAAACAAGTCAGTGAGCTGGAAGAACAGATCCTGGCATTAACCTCTCGCATTGAAGAATTCCAGGTTTCTTTGGATGCGCGACGCTCGGAACTCAATGCGATTGAAGAGCAGAACAGTAATGCCATCTCTGAAAAGGAAGCTGTCATCGCCGTATTTCAAGGTGAAATAGACAGCGCCTCAAACAATCGCGAAGAAATCATCAAGCAGCTTCCCGCAAACCTCGTTCGTCGCTATCACCAACTGCGTGACCAGCGTCGCGGTCAAGCATTGGCCGAGGTACAGGGCGGTTCCTGCCTGGGATGCAACATGCACTTGCCGCCACAGCTATACAACACGCTCTTCAGGGGAGATGACATGATCTTCTGCCCGCATTGCCAGCGGATTTTGATTCTCAAGCAGGAACAGGCGCAATAGTTGTGGATAACAGGGGAACAGTACACATGTAGTCCCCGGCATTCAGATTGGCTGGAGCAGAACAGATGATCGCTGCCATCATCCTGATGGTGGAGGAAAGTCCGGGCTCCGCAGGGCAGGACGCTGGATAACGTCCAGCGGGGGTGACCCCAGGGAAAGTGCCACAGAGAGAAGTCCGCCTGTCTCGACAGGTAAGGGTGAAAGGGTGAGGTAAGAGCTCACCGGATTCGGCGGTGACGTCGAATGCCAGGTAAACCCCGTCAGGAGCAAGATCAAATAGGGAGACGCCAAGGGTGGCCCGCCCATGTCTCCGGGTTGATCGCTTGAGGCTGCCGGTAACGGTAGTCCCAGATGAATGATCATCACCCGCTGCCGGGTAACCGGTGACGGGAACAGAACCCGGCTTACGGACTGCTCCAGCCAATATCAAAATTATTACAGAAAGTAGAACATATCATGGCCACTGAAAACGACCTTGTGCTGGTTCATGTTGACAACAAGCCAGGGTTCTATGCCCGCATAGAAGAGATCACACCCGATGTCAAGGTTGGCTGGTGGCAGGTAAAGCTGCTGGTGCTCACCTTTCCACTTCAGCTATTTACCTGGATTCTCGACGACTCCCAAATAGAAGGGCACCCCTTCACCATGGGGGGTACCCCCTTGCAACTGGAAAAACTGGTTTCTCCACTGGAAACAGAAGCGGCTGAAAAGACGGTGTCACCGGAGCAAAAACCGCCGGTGAGGACAGCAGGACAAAAAGTTGTTTCTCTGGCTGATCGCCGCAAAAAATAACCATTTTTTTTGAGCTTTTATTTGAAGCCTCCGGGTCATACGGAGGCTTTTTCAATTGCATCCAAACATGACAACGTATTGCTTGTCATAAAGGCGACAGTACAGCCACCCGGTCAGGTACTCCGCACGTACACTGGAGTTTATTCAATCAGGTCCGGCACTTCTGCCCTAACTTCCGACTCCCCTTCGCACGTAATCCTTTGTACCCTGAACCATAAATTTATAGGCATTGGAAGCATAAAAGCTGCCGAGAGTTCAGGCGTGAAGATATTTCCGCGAAAATGCAAGGGAGGCGGGAAGCATAAAGTGGCAAGAAGTTCAAAAAGTTGGATAAACGAAATTGCAAACTCATGGTTCCAGGCGCAGTTTCAGATGCACACAAGCTGTATCTAAAAACAGATAAGTACAAACAATTTCGGCAATTTGAAAGCGCGACATGATTTATCTGACAGCAACAGCAAGGCGCTTCAAGATCAGCTTGGAATTAGCATGATCTCCTTAAAGCACACTGGCTATATGACCTCGGCCAACTCAAGCGCTTTTTGTTTGACTAGCATGAAAGCGCTATTGTAAAAGTTTAAAACAAACCTCCAAACAATATACTTCGAAATATGTTTCAAAAGGGGTTCATCATGGAATTATTTAACAAAATAACAATTGCTCACTTTATTTGGTATCTAGTTCCGGGGCTTGCACTTATATTTTTTATATTATTTCCTTTTTTAATATTAAATCCACATCTGACCAAGTACATATTCACTAATTTAGGCCCAATAGGTGTGATACTATTGTCTATAATATTAGGTTTTGCACTAGATGGACTTAGGCTTTATAGATTAAGGCCTGGCTACAATAATATAAAACAGTCGTTTTTTAATTCATTGATTAAAGTATTAGATGTAAATGGCTTAGATCCATATTTTGTACAATCACATGTTACAGATGTTGCAAAGCAGAAAAAGGTGACTGGCATTGGTATCCATCATGCTATATGGATCATGCATGGGCACCTAGCAATGATTTCATTGCTTGAGTGTATTTTATGGGTGCTAGTATCTGCTTACTTTTTGCATTATGGTTCTGGAGCATACCCAATATTAATAATAACACAATCAAAATGCGTTGCTATTGGAACATATATCTTTTTTGTTGTTCTTTTTCTATTAATTAGCATAAGATTTCATCTTATTTCAACTGAAGATCAAGTCGTAACAAATAATATGTTTTTAAATTTTGCACAGCAACATAAAGATGAAATCAGGAAGTTACTCAATGCTAAATCAAACGAATGATAACAGCAATGAAATACTCTTTCCTTCTGTGGGCTTGAAGCTTACCGGGGCGTGTAGACTACGTTGTCCTTTTTGCTGTGAACCGGACAGAGGGCAAGAAGTTCATCCCATAGATAACTTCATAAAAATAGCACAAAAGCTAAAACAGTTAGGAACCCAAAGACTTTGCTTGACAGGCGGAGATCCACTCCTCTACCCACATATTACAGATCTGATAAAACAGACAAACTCTTTAGGTTTTTTTAATTTACTACTCACATCGGACGGGGCTCTTCTCAAGGAGAAGCATGAAGAGATTCTTCCCTATTTAGGTGCGATTAGATTCAGTATTCATGCAATCTGCGACAAACACGATCAAATTGTTGGAGAGCCCGGGGCTTTTCAAGCTATTGATTATATGATTGATTTTCTCGGCGCTCAAAACATACCCAGATACGTCACAACCGTTGTGTCTAACTTGAATGTCCAATATGTGCATGATATTGCTAAATGGTGTGCCGATAAAAACATAGCTCAGCACTTCATCTTTGGCCTTATGAAAAGTGGTAATGGCAAAGGTTTCATTGATGAAATCGGAGAGGTCTCTAAAGAAACCCTTTCTAAACTAGTATCAACTCTGCAAGCTACCTATAGTCAATCACCCATGAGAATAATTTACTACGACTACAGCAAGAAAAGTGAATGTATACTTGTTTATGGTGATGGCAGGATCGTCATTGATCCAGACCCAACACATCCTTCTTTTCAAAGTGAAATTGGAAACGTTCTAGAAGATTCCGTTGACAAATTATCGCTAAATTTCAAGAACGACCAAGAAAGTTACAACGGCTACACTGCACATTTGGAAATGACTCCTCAATCATTCCCCCTACCAAGCTCTAAGCTCGCAGAAAGCTTGTAAAATGAGATACTTCGGCTCTAAGGTGTCAACTCTTGATGCTATATTCAACCTCGTTTCCTCTAGGGTTCCCAGAGGGTCATTTTGTGACCCTTTCGGGGGTATTGGATCAGTAAGCTCATATTTTCAGTCAAAAGGTTATAACGTATGGAGCGGTGACGTTATGAAGTTTCCACATTTTTTCCAAATAGCCAAACTTAGATTTAACCAGACATTTTTTTTAAAGCTCATCAAACTTCTTGGTTTAGTTTCGCTTGAAGATATTGCAGAACATTTGAATGAATTGCGCCCGAAACATGGATGGTTCGTTCGAGAATATGCGCAAAAAAGATATTTTTTCACGGAGCATAATGCTCGCAAAATTCAGGCATGTCGTAGAGAGATTAAAGGCTGGTACCAAAAAGAGTGGATAACATACGAAGAACGAGCAGTATTACTTGCGTCACTGATAAATAGCATGGACAAAGTGGCTAATACAGCGGGTACGTATTATGCTTACCTTAAAACATGGCATAGAAAAGCTCTTATCAATTTTAAATTTGAATTTATTCAACCAACTCTTGGAAAAAACAGCGGTTCCTCGTTCTGCGAACCTGCGGAGTCTCTTTTAAGTCGGAGGCATTTCAATATTGTGTACCTAGACCCCCCCTATAATGAACGTTCTTATCCCCACTATTATCATTTACCTGAGACCATTGCTCAGGAAAGCACTCCATGCGTGCATGGTATGTCAGGAATTCACAGTAATATTAGTAGCATGTCTGAATTCAACAAAGTAAAGCTGGCGAAGCAAGCACTTATTGATGTTATTGATAAGGCAAGATTTGATTTATTAGTTTTTCACTACGCTGATAATGGTATTATAAATAATCAGGATATTGTAAATATTTTATCAAATTTTCAAGGCCTTGATGAGTACTATATAGATAGTAAAGGTTATACAACAAAAGAAATGCCGCGTGATATTAAACACCATATATATATGGTGCAAAATGCCTAGTATACTACCTGACTATAATGAGTTAGATGTAAATGTGTTAGAACCATTTACAAAAATAAAGCTGGTAGCTATTGACTTAGATGGAACTTTACTTAAGTCAAATAATTCAATTTTACCAAGAAAAGTATTAGAACACTCAAGAAAACTTAGAATTAAGGATATTAGGATTACCATTGCCACTGGTAGAACATTAAATGGTTCTAGAGCGTTATTAGAAATGCTGCAAATACGAAATGACACACCTATTATACTATATAATGGAAGTGTTATAATTAACAACAAGTACGAGGTTCTTAAGCATATTTCAATATCTTCAGAAGATTTTAAAAAAGTCATAAAAATATCATCAAAATACAAAGTTAAGTTGATAGCATATTGCTATGATTGGCTTATAGGGAATGAACCCAGAGAGCATGCTATAGGCTGCTCTTCACTGGATAAACCCGGGCAAGACTACAACAAAATGCCAGTCTATTGGCTTGATTGGGAAGATGAAATTATTGGCTCTTACTCTCCCTCTGCTTTAGTTATTCATACATGCGGAGATAAGGACATAACTTCCCGCATGAATTGTGAATTAGCAACGATTCCAGGCATTTCTTATACACACGGAAAAACCTATATAGAAGTTGGCCCACAAGATTGCAACAAAGGAAAAGCATTGGAGTTTGCAGCAAAAGCCCTAGGGCTTTCACGGGAGCAGGTTCTTGCACTTGGCGACAACGACAATGATGCTTGTATGTTGGCATGGGCAGGCATTGGTGTTGCTGTTAACTCTGCTTCTGACCTCGCAAGGGCTAGTTCTGATTTTTTAACAAAGAGAGGCGTATTAGATGGCACTATAGAAATGCTCAATATGATACACACTTCTAAGCGCTATTTTAACAAATCATAACATACCAATTTGTCAATTACTTACATGAAAATATGAAATATAATTATAATTCAGCCAATAATGAAAGCAAATTTGTTAGTCATGAGGATGCGTACCATTACTTGTGTGATGTGCTTCACACAATTATAGATAGCAGTGTTTTTGCATCTGTAATAAAATACGGTCTTATACCACAATATGTATACAATTCTTCTGTTTATTACATAAAGGATGATTTAATTTCAATATCAAATTTATTTGTAAATATTAATACAGAATTACGAAATAAGTCTGATTTTGTAAACTTATTGTTACAAGAAGACAGATCTTGTATTAACATAGGTAATAATACCATTTTGGATTTTGTTTATGATGAATCTGGTAAAGACCCGGTGCTTTTTTCGTCCATTAGAAATATTATTTCTCATTGCAATATTTACGATTGTTTTAATAGTACAGAAATGAGTATTCCATATTTTTCTGGTTCAATTCTCACAAGCTCATCTGCTGAAATTATTAAGTTTGCTGAGCAACAAATGGAACGAAATAAGCGTGTTGATGTCACAACAACGTCATTGTTCACCCGCTCTGCTCATTATATGGGGTCAAAGAGCTTATTGTGCGGTTTTATTGTCGAAGCTCTTTCAAGTGTTTTACCCGACTCAGGAAGAGTACTGGATCTAATGTGTGGTTCGGGTGTGGTGTCTGGAGCTTTTAACAAGATATGGAAAACATATTCTTCTGATGCCCTTGATTTTTGTAAGCTTTTATCTATTGTCCACGGGGGTGGTTTTGATAAGCAATCGGCTCAACAAATTATTTCTACTATACTCCCAATTGCAAAACAGAACTTTGAAAAGCTACATAGTTATTTAAGGGATGCAATTGATTTTGAAGACAATCTATTTTGTCGCGATATAGATAGCACTTTAGTGCATGATTATAGTAAATTTACAAATAACTTTCCTATACTTTCTAAACCTGGAAGTGGTTTTGTGTGGGATCCCAAAGTAGAGGTTAAAAGACGCATTGAAAACCCAATGATTTATCCGTATTGTCTCTTTACTGCATATTTTGCAAATGTTTATTTTGGCCTCAGACAATGTGTTGAAATAGATAGTTTAAGATACGCAATAGATCAGGTACAAGATAAGAGGCAGAAACAATGGGCTCTTGGAGTTCTCGTTGCTACGATAAGCACCCTTGGAACAACTTTTGGTGGCCATTTTGCACAACCACCTTCACTTGATTTAGAAAATATTTCAAATAAAAAACTATCATCAATAATAACTACTAGATCCTTCTCAATTACTCATGAATTTACTGTCCGGCTCTTAAATCTTTCAGATAAAAGTGAAGAATCAAAAAATGATATAAATATTATTCAAGGGCCATGGCAAGATGCTTTAGCCACATTTGGACATAGCTTTCAGCCCAACCTAACAACTCTCGTCTATCTTGATGCACCTTATACGCGCGAGGAATACAGTCGCTATTATCATGTGCTCGAAACCTTAGTTTCGTATTCATACCCATCATGTACAGGAAAAGGATTAACACCTAAACCAGGTGAAAGATTTAGATCAGAATTTTTTACGCGTACAGAATCAAAAATCAAGCAAACTATCACCGATATTGTCGTAAATATTTTACGTCGTGGCTGGATATGTGCGTGGAGCTACTCTAATACAGCTGCAGCAAACATGTATGAGGTGATTGAATTTGTTTCTTCTGCAACGAGATGCAACGTTAAGTCATATTGTGTCCCATTCGTTCATAAATCACAAGGCGGTGCTCGTCCAAAGAACGTTCTTGAATATTTAATAATATTCACTCCACAGTAGCAGCCACTGAGGCAATTTAACAAATATCTCAAATAATTATGCAGCATAGTTTTAAAATTGTTTTTTGAACCGATTGGTAATGTTACAGCACATCTCTGGATACCTTGCTATAATTTCTTTAAGTGGACACCGGTATACCCTGGCAATATCCTCTACCCGCATTGCAGAAGCTCTACCGTTTGCCACATCCCTCAGCAGTTCTTCCAACTGCTTCCAGTTGATTCTATTCATGTCGAACATTATTTGACCGATCTTTGCCGACTCTTCCAGATCCTTTGCCGCCATCTCTTCTCCGTCCTTGGTCAGGATATCGAACGGATCTATCTTGAAAACATGCCCTATCCAAAAAACAACACCCAGTGCCGGCAACATTTTGTTGGCCAACTGATCCTCAATGATGGATTCCGGTAGATGCAGCAGGCTGGCCATTGATGCCGTGTCCTTCTTCTTCATATGCTTTCCCATCAGATATCCGAGTATTGACGGGAAGGTTTGTTGTTCTCTCTTGAAACCGACTGAATTCTGCCATTCAAATAGCCGTATAAAGAAATTCTTCTTGTCGGTTTTCGGAGATTTATTCGCTTTGCGACCGAGCCAGCCTTGGCATTTGTTGCAATAACCATTAACTGTTCGTGAGCCGATGACTGGCGGCACCGTTTTGCAATGCGGGCAAACCATCCAAAGGTTGCACCTGTGTATGGGGCACTTCCGTAGCGTTCTCAAACTCCAGATCAATGGCAAATATATTGGCTGCCCCAACGTCCGCTGTTGCTCAAAGCAATAGGGACACCACGAGCTTGTCTGGGACAGCAGTTCGTATTTAGCCAGCATCGCGGCAAAGGGAAGCATCGTGAGTTGTGTGAGGTCTGTACGACCAGTGAGTTGTTCCAAGACGTCCACCATTATTTCTGCTTCGCTCCCGATCCCGCTCATGTTGATCACAATGCTCTGGAGTCCGATGGTGTTCTTGAAGTTTTGATGACGCTTAGGCAACTGTGGGGCGATTGCAAGCTTTAGCATGGCAGACGGCGTCAACATGTGAGCGGCTGACAAACGGATAAAGTAGCTTGCCAGGCTTTCCACAAAGGGCGTGCCGATACCGATCGGTTCAGGCGCATAAAGGAATGACGTCTCTTTCGGATACTCCGTCTGCACTGGGATGAAATCGTACAATTCCATCTCGCTGCCAAAACAGGTTTGTAGCGTCATAGTGCCATCCCGACCGGATCGCGGACCGGTTTACGCTTGAACGGTGGAGACTTCTTCACCGGCTTTTGAGGGGCAGACGATTCGGTTGCGGTAACACACGCAACGCCGAGTCGTGCCTTGAGGACCTGAATGGAATCCTTGGGGGGATCCAGAAGCTTCTCTCCTTCCAGCAACTCATCAATCATTTTCTGCATCTGGTCGTGGGAATACATTGAATCGTTCAGATCCTTCACTCTGAGTGTCCCATCGCCTTCATCAGTCGCACGTTTGATTGCCTTGATCAGCCAACCATTCAATAACCCGACGCACCCGAGTGCACCGACATAGAGTTCTTCGACCATCTCGGTCATCTGGAAGTCGCAGGGGATCGGCAGCCTGGCGGCAAACGATTTCACCACCCCGCCGAATATCCGGTACTCCTCCGGATTATTCAGCTGATAGCGGGAGAAATGCACGTCTATGCTCCGCCTGCTCAACTGCCCGCTCAGGTTACGGAAGGCCAGCAGTTCATAGGTCCCCACCAGCACGATTACCGTTCCGGTCAGGTTGGCCAGAGATTTCAAGTACTCCAGTTGTTCAAGCAAGCCGTTGGTGGAAGTACCTTTTGCTATGTGCTGCGCCTCATCGATGATGAGCACCTGGACCTTGCGGTAATGCAGGGCGTTTTCAAAGGACAGGCGCAATTCATGGCCCGGGCTGCGTGGATCAGGGTGCGACTGCCAGACAAAGGCCGAACAACGGAAATCATCCACCTTCTTTTGTGCAAACGGGTCACGCAGGATGGTCAAGGCTCGTCGGTAAAATTCCTTCCAACTGAAGTTTCGGGCATCCGGATACGGTGCCTCGATCACCGCTGCCGGCAGGGTTGAGTCATCGTAGCCGCCCTCAGCGCGAAACTCCTTATCCAGTTTCTCACGCATGTGGCAGGCCAGAGTGCTTTTACCAACACCTGTAGGCCCGAACATGAAAACCAGACTGCCGCGATCTGCTTGGCGTATTGCAAGGCCAAGCCGTTTTATTGTTTTTGTCAGGTGCGGATGGCTTAGCGTCATCTCCCTGAATGCATTAACTGCGGTAACACGATTCATGGAGGTCCTTTCAAATGGTTAATTCATCATAGGTTTCGAAGTCTTTGCTGGTGTTGCGGCTTTCTGGTAGCAGAAGGACAGGTTCTGGTGCTGCTATTTTTAGCTGTCCGGGATTTCGGATACGCATCTCGGCTGCCTGCCGCATCCCTTTCAGCTCAAGCTCAATGCCCTGGCTCTCAGCTATGAATGCGGCGACTATTTGAGCGTTTACGGCTATTTTACGGCTATGGTTGCTCCGCTTCTTGATAATCTCCAGAGTGATCAGGGCGACTTCCTTTTCCGAATGTCCTTGTAGTATCGCGTAGTATTGGGAATGGCAGCAGAGCCATTGTCCCTTGACGAAGGCGTATGCAGTTGCGACATCATACGGATCGTAGCGTATCGCCACGTCTGTGCCCGCAGCGAAGCGCAGGTTTTCATGCCAGTAATAGAAGTTGTTGATTTTGACACCTCTGGAGCGGATCACTTTTGCGTGGCCTTTGGGAGTGGATGGCAAGGTGCTGAGAATGAACGCGCTGTCATAGCGAACCAGCTTCATGGAGCGCATACCATGCAGGGACAAACCGCGCATGAAGGCGTTGCCAGGTGATTCACCCAACGCTGGGTGGTCAAGCTCATCATATACTTCGGAGAAATAGCGCCCAATCCGCTCCTGAAGTTTTGGCAGGGTCCATACTGCCAGGTTGGCTGGATTTACAGACTTGGTTACCTGGCGTACATTGCGCATGACCTTGGTGTTACCGCGCAATGCATGGATGAACCGTTGGTTGGTCATGCCGAAAAGGCGTTCCAGTACGGAGCCATAGCGCGGCTTTGCACCAGGGCGTTCTTTCTTGGTAATGCCGTGCATGGCAAGCAGCTGTTCGAAGTAGATGCTATTGAAGTCAGCTCCTCTGTCCACAACGATTGTTTGCGGCAAGCGGCCATGAATCCGCACACATTCGCGCATGACCAACATGCAGGAACGGTAACTTGGCGGTTCGAAAGAGAGAATCCAGGCCAGAACGCGCCTGGAATTGGCGTCGCTCATAAGGGTAAGCCAAGGCCTCCCCAGATTGCCGCCGGTCGTACTGTCTACAACCTCAATATCCAACTCGGTGTGATCGAGGTGGGCGATCTCGAAGGGACGGTCACCGTGACGCGGTGTGGTGAGTTCCATCTCCCAGTAAAAGACATCAAGCTGGTAGGCTGCCCGGGCACCTTTACGACTTAACTCCGTGTCTCTGGCGTCAAGCTGCTCCAGCTTCTTCGTAAAGGTTTTGAAACTGGCAGCGACCACCCCGGACTTTTCACAGAGATTACGGTAATGGCCGTAAACAGTGATGGGGCTTGTTTCTGTAGAGGTAAGATATTGTTCGTCAATGCTGGTCTTCATCAAATCGTAGGACTCTTTGGGTAATTTGGGCAGGCGGTTGCCGCGATCGCCTTTTCTGTCCAGAAGTCCCAGATACCCGTAGCCGTACCGTATTTGCGCCTGATGGTACCGGCTCAGCCATCTGTAAACGGTTGGAGATGGTTGACTCTTGGCAGCACCAGAGAGGTATGGAGCTATGGCGATATATTTACTGTTGGCGTCGGCATAGGCCTTTGGGCTCCTGCTGGTGAGCAGTTCTCGAATACCTGTACTATCCAAAGTGCTGTTCATGCCGCTGATGGCCCCAATCCTGACCAGTTCATCAAGTTTTGTGTGCTCAAGCGGGGTAACAGCGCCTGCTTCTCCAAGGAGCCATATCTTCCCATCCCCGGCATTGACAATCCTGAACAACTTGCCATCCCAAACAAGCTGCGCCCCCGCTTCAACAGTCACCGACGTACAACTGAGAGTCGCTCTGGGCGAAGTACAGATTGGGGCGTGTTCAGGGCATGTGTAAACCGGGGTGCGATTCTGCTCGCCAAGGGAGTGGGTGTGCAGATCAATGTAGAGATCGTTGCAGGCGATCAGTTGGAATACATCATCGGCTGAATAGCATTCGGCGTTTTCGATGAGTTCCGACAGCAGGATGCCTTGTTTGCATGAGACAAGAGCCTTGATTAAGGATTTGGCATCGCATGCTACCGGATGCTCAGGGGCCTGCAGGTAGTCGCTCAGGTATTCAATGTTTCGTTGCCAGACCCAGTTGATCTCTGCCGATGATCTTACACGAAAATAGAAACCGTATCTGGCGGCGTATTCTTCTCCCGAAGGGCATCGCCATTCACCGTTGTCGTCACGAACAAATCGCTCGGATTTTTCAGCCAGACGTTCAAGCTCTTGCTCAGGCTTGCATTCTTCCCAGCCAACTGTACCGTCGTTCCGTATAACGAAGAAGTCGGGAGTGGTGAATACGGTGGTTTGGCGACCACTATTGATGCGGTAAGAGATTTTTATAGGGCCGGGCTGGTCGTAATACTCCAGCACATCCGTGTCAAATTCGTGCTCTCTGATGAATGGCAGTTCAACCTTGTGGCTTTCAAACTGGATGGTGTGACCCATTTTCAGGGATGGATAACGGCCAGTGACGTTGGAACGACCATCCTGGACCTTACGGGAAGGTGGAGATGTGCGGATACGCTGGATACAATCAATTGCCGTTTGACTCAAATTATTGAATTTTGCCCAACTCTGAAATTCGACATTTGTCATCATTTGAACCACCCATTGAGTGTTTTTGCAGTGTTTTGCTTTATTCGTGCCAAAACCTGCACGAAGACCCAAGTGTATGGTTTTATTTAACTGTTTTTGCGATGCGTATTTGTGTGTCCCTCTCTCAGATAATAAAATTGTTTGTACCTAAACATGTTTTCTTGTATGCATGACGTATGAAAAAAATACTCATTGCCTGGATAGGTCGAACGGATCTGCGTGCTGTTTCGGAATGCGATGTTGTCGGTCTTGGTCCGATTGCACAAGCAGTCACCGGCATCTCCTTCGACCGGCTTGTTCTCATCAGCAATTACCCGCCGGATGAAGTAGAAGCTTTTATTGCCTGGATTAGTTCAATCAAGCAGGTCCCTGTCTCTGTCATACCAGTAACGCTTACCAACCCAACAAACTTTTCAGAAATCTACGAAGCATCCGTATCCGCGATCAAATCTGTATATGCTCAACCCGGACAGGATGTTTCACTTACCTTTCACTTGAGTCCCGGCACCCCGGCTATGGCAGCTGTCTGGATATTGCTGGCAAAAACAATCTACCCGGCAACCCTGATTCAATCGTCAAAGGAACAAGGGGTTGTCGTTGCCGACATACCTTTTGAAATTTCTGCCGAGTTCACACCGTCTCAGCGTTCTGGGCCCGATGTGCGGCTTGAACAGATTATTTCGGCCCTTCCGCCGGAAGCCCCTGAGTTTGATGATATTATTCACCGCAGTCCTCAGATGCAACGCGTCATAGCCAAGGCACGATTAGCCGCCCAACATGATGTGCCGGTATTGATCGAGGGAGAGTCCGGTACTGGCAAAGAGCTGCTGGCCCGTGCGATTCACCTTGCAAGTCCTCGTGGCAAGAAACCGTTTGTTGCTGTCAACTGTGGCGCGATTCCGGCTGAGCTGATTGAGTCCGAGTTCTTTGGCCACAAAAAAGGAGCTTTTACTGGCGCAATTGCAGATCGTAAAGGGTACTTTGAGCTGGCACATGATGGCTCTATATTTCTGGATGAAATAGGAGAGCTGCCGTTGGTAGCCCAAGTGAAGATTTTGCGGGTTCTTCAGGAGGGAGAGCTGATACGGGTGGGGGAATCAGGCCCCATCAGGGTCAATGTGCGGGTGATTGCCGCAACCAATAGGACCCTGATTAAGGAAGTAACCGCAGGAAAGTTCCGGGCAGATCTGTTTTACCGCCTTGCGGTGGCAGTGATATTGATTCCGCCATTGCGTGATCGCCAGGGAGATCTCGGACTTCTGGTTGAGCATATTTTGAAGCACGAAGCAGCAGGGCATAAAAAAATTTCTACTGCAGCAAAAAATATTATCATGGGTCATCCTTGGCCCGGCAATGTGCGGGAACTGCTTAATACGCTACGCCGTGCCATCGTCTGGACACCTGGCACAACCATAGATGCTGACGAAATTCGTGAGGCCTTGTTTCCAGTGGCTTCACAGACGAGCGACCAGATTCTTGGCCGAGTTATGGGTGAAGGGTTTAGCCTGCAAGATCTTATTGGTGAAGTAGCCAGGCATTATCTTTCAAGAGCCATGGAAGAGGCACATGAAAACAAGACGAAAGCCGCACAGCTGCTGGATCTGCCGAACTATCAGACCCTTACTAATTGGCTAAAAAAATATGGTTTGGAATGATTTGGCACGCTGCCTGCTATACTGCCCTCAAAGGAATTGATGATGAACGAAACTGATGCCCGCATAATGATTGATGATCTGCTCAAACAGGTTGGATGGGATCCAAAAGATAAATCCGAGGTTTGCACCGAGGTGTATATTCCTGCCAGTTCTGTTCAAATGCCTGCAGTTTCTTATGGAATCACTCAAGAGCCTGCTGAGGATGACGTTTCACTCGCTCCGGGTCGGGCTGATTACGTGCTGTACGGCCAGAATGGTCGCCCGCTTGCAGTTATTGAGGCGAAGAAAAACGCTATTAACCCCTATGTGGCTAAACAACAGGCGCTGCCCTATGCTCAGCGTCTGGATGCACCGTTTATTTTCCTTACCAATGGAGAACTGATCTATTTCTGGGATTACCGGAATGATGATGCCCGTATAGTTGAATCCTTCTACTCACGTCGCGACATGGAGCGATTGCTTGAAATGCGCCAGAGCCGTAAGGCGCTGGCCACCATTGATTTGCCAGAATACTACGTTCGCCAGGGAGAGACACGACAAGTCCGCAGCTACCAGCAAGAGGCAATGAAAGCCCTTGATCATGCAGTAGAGTTAGGGAAAAAGCGTTTCCTGATAGAATTGCCGACTGGTACCGGTAAAACTGACCTGATCGCCCTTTATCTGAAGAGACTGATGAAAGCTGGCTGGGCCGAGAGGGTTTTGTTTCTGGTAGATCGTGAACAATTGGCCAAACAGGCATTGGAAGCGATTCAAGATGTGCTGGGAGAGTATAGCAGTTACTGGCTGAAGCCTGGAACCGTTCGGCAGGAAAAACAGATTACGGTGGCATTACTTCAAACCATGATCGGCTGCCATGAACAATACAGCAGCGGCTATTTTGATGTTGTCATTATGGATGAAAGCCACCGCTCAATTTATGGCACCTGGCAGGCGGCATTAACCCGCTTTGATGCCCTGCACATTGGCTTGACTGCCACTCCGGCCAACTATATTGAGCGGAATACCTATGAATTTTATCAATGCAAGGATAATCAGCCTGACTTTTCCTATCGCATTCAGGATGCTTTTAATGACGGTTATCTTACGCCGTACCGCTTTGCTACCGGTATAACCGAGCTGATCGCTGAAGGGGCAGACGTTGATGATGAGCACTATGATCCGGCTCAGTTCGAACGCACCTGGACCAATGAAAAGACCAACCAGTTGATGATGGAGGAGTTCGACCGCCTGGCTTGGGAAAACTACAAAGAGCTGGCCCCCGGTCAAAAGGATGGCCCCGGCAAAGCTATTGTTTTTGCCATCACCAAACACCACGCTGCACGGCTGACCCACTATCTCAACCAGCTTCATCCTGAGCACAAAGGGCGTTACGCCGAGATTATCACCTCAGATGTAGCAGATGCCGATGCGCTGATCCGACGCTTCAAAAAAGAGACCTACCCGATGGTGGCGGTGAGTGTTGGCATGCTTGACACCGGCTTTGACTGCCGTGAGATACTGCATATTGTCATCTGCCGCCGGCTTCGTAGCCCCATCCTGTATCAGCAGATGCGGGGACGTGGAACACGTACTGCTCCACACATTCAAAAAAAGAAATTTGTCATCTACGATTTTTTCAAGAACCATGAGTATTTCAATGATAGCGACACTGACATCTTTAGTGGCGGCGGCAGTCATGGGCATGCACCGGGAGGCCCCAAAACCGGCCCTCGTTCGTCAGACAATCTCGTTGATCTCAGGCTGGATGATGAGTGGCTGGAAGCGGTCAACTACATTGAAGTAGGCCCTGATGGTGAACGGGTTGACAAAAAAGAGTACGTGACCAACTGGGAGCAAACCATCCGTTCGCAATCGGATGATCCGATCCTGCAGAAAATACGCGAAGATGAGCCTCTTTCCGATGAAGAGGAAACGTACCTTGCACAACAACTGAATAAGCCGAAGCACTATTTTAACGAGGATAACCTGCGTCGCGCATACCGAGACCCAGGCGGCAACCTGATAGACTTCATCAAGGCTGCTTTGGGGCTGCTTAAACTCAAAAGCAAGGAAGAGAAGCTGGACGAAAACTTCCGTGCCTGGCTGGTTGCCCGTTCACTGGCGCCGGAGCAGGCTGAGTATTTGTCATTACTTAAAAATCGTGGTGTAGCTACAGGCCGGATACAACTGGATGACCTCTTTTCTCCTCCCCTCTCCATCTTGAATGCCGCCGGTATCGGTGTTGAGCTGTTTGGGGAAAAGGGACTGAAAGACGTTGTTGATGACATGAATGAAGTTGTCTTCAAGAAGACAGCGAAAGGATAGCCATACCCCATGAATCAGGATTTACGCCGTAAACTGGATCACATTACCAATATTCTCTGGGCCGGGGGCGTCACCAACCCGGTAACCTATATTGAGCAGATATCGTTTCTTATCTATCTCAAGCTGCTGGATGAGGAAGAAAACAATCGTGAACTGCGCGCTCGTCTGGGTGGTGGTAATGGCGCATTGCTCTTCCCTGATCAGGCGGCTCGTTTCCGCTGGTCCAAATGGCGTTTCAAGAGCGGCGCTGAACTGCACACCTTTATCCGTGATGAAGTCTTTCCCTACATGGCCTCATTGGTGAAGGATGAGCCACAAGTGGCGGAATACTTCCGTGACGCACGTCTGGAAATCGCCGAGATTGACGTCCTGAAACAAGTGGTGGATGAGCTGGACTCCATCGAGTTCCGCAAACTGGGGCCAGATGTGAAGGGCGATATCTTTGAATACCTGCTTACCCACCTGGGGCAATCCTCTCTTAATGGTCAGTTCCGCACTCCCAAGCAGATTCGTGCCTTTATGGTGGCCATGGTTGATCCCGAATTTGGCGACACCATTATTGACCCGGCCTGCGGCACTGCCGGTTTTCTGATTGATGCTGTTGAACACCTGCTGGCCAAGTACAGCGAAAAACCGCTGGAGATGCCAATCTACGGGGAGGAATGGCTGGAGCGCAAGGGGCTGACACTGGATGGCGCAAAAACACAGATGCCCAACCTTCAGACCTATCGTAAAGGCCCTGGAGAAAAGATACCCAACTGGGAACAGCTTGAGGCATCTATTTACGGCACTGATGTTTCACGCCAGATGATGCGGATTGCCATGATGAACCTGGTGCTGCACGGCATTGGCAAGGCACGGCTCAAGCGAGCCAATGTGCTCTCCGAGATGGGCGGACTTACCGAGGATGACCTGAACCGCAAGTACAAGGTGATCCTTTCCAACCCACCCTTTGCTGGGATGCTGCCCAAGGAATCAATCCGGCATGATCTGCCAACCAACTCCAAAAAGAGTGAACTTCTGTTTCTTGGTCTGATGATGGAGTCCCTTGCCCCTGGTGGCCGGTGTGCCGTGGTTGTGCCGGAAGGTGCTTTGTTCGGCTCTACTGGTGCCCATGTTGAGCTGCGTAAAAAACTGTTGCAGGATTTTGAGGTGCTGGCTGTTGTGTCACTACCTGCCGGGGTGTTCAAGCCATACGCCGGAGTCAAGACCTCAGTGCTGGTCTTCCGCCGTCCGGTAAATCCACCGGAACAGCGGAAAGCTGCCACGCAAAAAGTCTGGTTCTACGAGATCAAAAACGACGGCTACGACCCGGACAAAATCCAGGGGGGCGGTAGGCCGGAGACACCGGAACAGAATGATATCCCTGCTCTGCTGACGGTGTGGGAACAGTACAAGAACAGCAAGTTCAGCCAGCCACCCGGCGATGAGGCAGGTACTGTGCTGAAACCGGGCAGCCCGGAACCAAAATGCTGGTGGGCAGAGTATGAGCGGATTGCAGATTCTGATGCCAACCTGTCAGCATCGCGCTACAAGCCGACTGCTGGAGAGGATGTTTCGGATGACGATCCGGCAGAACTGATCCGCGAGGTACTGGGTTTGGAGAAATGCCTTGTTGATGGGTTGGAAAAATTACTTACGGAAGTGGAGACGGCTTAATGCGATGGCCGACAGTTGAAATAGGTAGAGCCTGTTTGCCTACAGAGCAATTTGACCCCAGTAGGATACCTGATTCTTACTTTCGATATGTCGATATTGCTTCTATTAACAGGAGCAGTAAAAGCATTACCGGAGCTCAGAGAATTCTCGGTAACGAAGCGCCAAGTAGGGCAAGAAAAGTTATTCATGCTGGCGACGTTTTGGTTTCAACGGTTCGGCCAAATCTAAATACTGTGGCAATAGTGCCTGAACATCTTGATGGGGAGATTGCCTCCACTGGTTTTTGTGTGCTACGTCCAAACTCAAATCTACTTGACGGGAAATATCTGTTTTATAAAACCGTTACTACTGATTTTGTCAGCCACCTAGTAGCAAGGATGAAGGGAGCAAATTACCCGGCTGTTACTGATGGAACTGTAAAAAACGCCCTGATTCCTTTACCATCTCTCTCCGAACAACGCCGCATCGTTGAAATCCTTGATCAGGCAGATCAACTCCGCAAGCTCCGTACTGATGCAGATAAAAAGGCCGAGCGTATCCTTCCGGCGCTTTTCAACAAGATGTTTGGTGATCCGGCGATTAATCCGATGGGGTGGGATACTGGTGTTCTTGGGGATGTTATTCTTGATGCCGCATACGGCACTTCGGAACGAGCCTGTGAGATGGTAACAGCAGGCATTCCGGTATTGAAGATGAATAATATCGAGTACTGGGGGCGACTGAATCTAAGGAACCTCAAATACATTGAAAACGGAAATGGACAACTAGACCGGTATCTTCTCAAAAAAGGAGATATATTGTTCAACCGGACCAACAGCAGTGACCTTGTCGGCAAGACCGGGCTATGGAATTGCGAACTTGAGAGGGCTGTTCCAGCCTCATATCTAATTCGGCTACGAGTAGATGCAGCAAAGGCTATTCCCGAGTATATATGGGCCTACATGAACACTCCTTTTATGAAACAAAATCTGCTAAACAAGGCTCGCAGAGCAATTGGCATGGCAAACATCAATGCCCAAGAGGTTCGATCGTTTCCACTCATGCTTCCTGATATTAAAGAGCAAGAACGATTCTCGGAAAAGCTGGTAAATATAAAAGCACTCGCTCCAATACGTGAAGCCGCGAGTGATAAGACTCAAGAGCTTTTCAATTTACTTCTCCAACGTGCCTTCTCCGGCACCCTCACTGCCTCCTGGCGCGAGGCACATATGAAAGAACTGTTGGTCGAAATGGAACAGCAGGCAAAGTATCTCAGCTAAGACAGGAGGTCTTATCATGGCATCAAAAGTAACCAGCCCCAAAGCAGCATCAAGCGCATCCAAAACCCTTACCAGTAAGGCAACAGGGGCAAAATCAAAAACCGCTGCTGCCAGCGCCTTAAGTCAGACAGCGGCACCCAAGAAGACTACATCTCCAACTGCAGCTACTGCAGCATCCAAGGTGCTTACTGATGGTCGCACCAGCAAGGCATCCAAAACAGCAGCAGCCAGTGCGCTTGCCCAGAAGGTCACAACCAAGAAGAAATAGGAATCAGCCATGCTCACTGCATTGCACCTCGGCAATTTCAAGGCCTTTGCCGACACACAGAATATACCGATCCGCCCGATCACGCTGATCTTTGGCCCCAATAGCGCTGGCAAGTCCAGCATCATCCATAGCCTTGCCCTGGCCCATGAGGCCAGCCGCAAGGGTGATCTGGACATCTTCCGTACTGAGGTCGGCGGCAGCTCCATTGATCTGGGTGGTTTTCGGCAATACATCCATCGCCGCCAGGCAAACCGTCGTATGGAATGGGGCGCAACCTTTGATACAACAAAACTTTCCGGCAGGCTGGGTGACCTTCTGAAGCCGGTCGGCACCATTGCTGCCCACATAACCATCGGTATGCCGCTTGATGATGAGGACAAAGCAGTAGCAGGAGCAACACCCGGTATTATTTCATTTGAACTGGAAAGCCGCGGTGAGATGTTAATCCGCATGAGTAAACGGCCTGATGGAAACATGGCGGTTGACCGGCTGAACGATGAACATCCGGTTGTCAGGCAGATTATCATTGCGGTGCTTGAAAGCTACACAACCACACAGACCGTTACCGAGTCGGATTATGCCGCACTGAAAGAAGCGATAGCCGAGATCATCGCTTCCCTGCGTGTAACTGGCGGAACTTTCTTCCCAAAGGGTGTCACCCTGAAAGATGCACAGCAGGACGAAAATCAATCCCAGTTGCCATTCTTTACCGTCAGCCGTGGGGGCAGAGAGGAAGATCTTACCAAAGCACTACGGTTCTTTCTGCCACGCTCCCTTGACGACCTTGTTTCAGGGTTGACCAAGGCTGTTGATGCTGAACTTCAGCGCATCCAGTATCTTGGTCCGTTACGCTCCTATCCTCCCCGTCATCTTGCTTTCTCTGAGCACGACGACCTTAACTGGTTCGCAGGTGGCGGATATGCCTGGGATGTGGTTCGCAAGAACGCTTCTGTGCGGGAAAAGGTAAATAGTTGGCTGAATAATCCTGAGCGCCTTAAGACGCCTTATGAACTTTCTATCTTGAACCTGGTTTCGCTTGGCGATTTGGAAAGCGTTTATGAACTTTTAATTTCTGATATTGAAACCAGATATGTCGAAAGCATTCATGAAGATGATCGCATGGATCCGTTTGGAGAAGTTTATGAGGTTCTTTCCAAATTGAAAGATTTTGATCCTTATTTAGCTCATTTACAAGAATTGGTTCTGATAGACAAACGAACTGATACCCGCGTTTCGCATCGTGATGTCGGTATCGGTGTCAGCCAGGTTCTGCCTGTGCTTGTCGGCGCATACGGTTCCCATAACCAGACCATTGCTATTGAACAACCGGAAATTCACCTGCACCCGGCACTTCAGGCTGAACTTACCGATGTATTTATCGAGTCAGCTTTGGGCGAGCAAAAGAACACGTTTATCCTGGAAACACATAGCGAACATCTGATTTTGAGATTGCTTAAACGTATCAGACAGACAACCGACAACGAGCTTCCAGAAGGAGCGTTACCGATTACGCCGCAAGACGTAGCGGTGCTATACGTGCAACCCGGCAACAATGGCTCTGAAGTAATACAAATTCCGGTTACTGCTGATGGTGAGTTTGGTAGGGCCTGGCCAGAAGGTTTCTTTGCAGAACGGGCAAAGGAGTTGTACTGATATGATTCATGCCTTTGCCCTTGAGCCGGAGCTGGTAGCTACGTGGGGAAACAAATCAGACTACAGGTATTTTATTGATAAGTTTGGTCTCGGTACACCACGCCTGGCCCTTGAATATCCCCGCACCCATAAATGGAAAAGCCGTGTTTTGCGAGCTGCTGAATCAGTTGGTGACATGGAGTTGCAACGTGTAACGGCTCTCGTTGGGCTTCTTACGGAGAGAATGGTAAAGTTTGCCCCTGAACAGCCGTTAGATGGCAATTTCACATGGCTCGAAAATGCAGAAAGAGAAAAGATAGCCCGCATCATTGCCAGAGATAATCCACGAAATAACTCATCCGTACTTATCGCTTCAAGTCTGGGCGAGATGGACAACCCTCAATGGGACCTTAAGCAAGGCATTCCGGTGAAACGTACTGCCCGAGAAATGGCTAGCTCCATCTACTCTTTGCTGTCAGCCAGCTCTGAAATCGTCTTTGTTGATCCACACTTTGGCATCGAAAACCCTCGTTACAGCAGACCATTTGAGGCTTTTTTAAAAGCAATACCTCACGGCAGACGTACACCCGTCCAGCGCATAATTGTTATGACTTCAGCAACAAACGTTCGTTTCTCGTTTTTCAAATCAGAGTGTGAAGAAAAAATCCCCCGGATTACTCCACGTGGCTTTCAGGTGACCTGTATGCGCCTAAGCGATGCGCAGCGGCCCGAGAAACTTCACAATCGCTACATCCTTACTGATATTGGGGGAGTTCAGTTTGCCACGGGCCTTGATGAAGGCAAAGAAGGCGAAACAGATGATGTAACAATTTTGTCTCGTGCGCAGTATGAGTTGCGTTGGGCTCAATATGCGGGTGACAATCTGGCATTTGATGTGGTTGATCCACCAGTTGTCGTAATAGGCAGGGCGTAACTGTCAGCATAACTTGCGAGAGGTTAACGCATGCCATGAAATTTAGAAATTCGGAACTGTGCCGGTACGCCATCGACAACCATTCGCCTGCAAAGTTCGGGTCAGGGTGCTGGCAAGCTTCCAAAATTGGCTCAACTACCCACCGATATATTTGCGTAATTGGAAGTAAAAGGAATAAAACTCTGATTTAATCAACCATCTATAACCTGCTACCTTCCTCCTGACACACCACACCACTATTCGTCCTTGCACTTCTGTCGCGCAACCTTGGAACCATAAAGTGATAAGCGTAAAAAGAACCATAAAGTGAGAAAATTCTCACTTTATGGTTCAAGGCACATCCTTCATGAATCAACCAAAGTTTTGTGCTTGACAGGCTCTTGCCCTCTGCTATAGTTTGCCTCGTAGTGGGAAAAAGTGGGAAATTATGGCAACAAGTGGGAAAATCATGTTCAGCGGCGAGTGTCTGACAACGATCGATGCAAAAGGGCGCACCAGTATACCGGCAAAATTCCGGGAAATACTGACGAACACCTTTGGCGACGAACGCTTTGTCATCACCAAATCCTCACCAGTGGATTTTGATGATGGTGGTTTTGGCCGCGGCATATCCGTCTACCCATTGAATGAGTGGCTGGAAGTGGAGCGCCGGATACATGCCAACGACAGCGCCTTGCCGCTTGCTCAACTGAACATCCTGAAGCGTCTGGTACTAGGTCCGGCCCAGGAATGTTGCCCGGACAAGCTGGGTAGAGTACTGATTCCGCCATCATTACGAATTCATGCAGGTCTGGAAAAAGATCTGTTTTTTGTCGGCATGGGCAAACGGCTTGATATCTGGTCAAAGGAGACATACGCCCGCGTCAACAGCCAGGATGAACGCAACTTCCCGCATGACTCGGCAGCCTTGGCCGCCATAGGTCTCTAACAATGGATACGTTTCGGCACGTTCCGGTGTTGGCGTCAGAGGTCATACAGTATCTGACCCCCCAGGCCGGAACCACCTATGTTGATGGCACATTGGGTGGTGGCGGTCATAGTGAACTGATTCTCCAAGCGGCTCGATCCGATGCCCTGCTGATTGGCATTGATCGTGACCGCTCTGCACTGGCTGCAGCCACAGAACGTTTGGTGCGTTTCAAGACACGCTTCCGTGCCGTTCAAGGCAGTTTCGGCGACTTGGCCCAGCTACTGGCAGACCAGGATATAGAGGTCATTGATGGATTGTTGCTGGATTTGGGAGTTTCTTCCCACCAGTTGGACAGCCCGGAGCGGGGATTCAGCTTTCGCAACAACGGTCCACTGGACATGCGCATGAATCCGCTGGACGGAGATACTGCCGCTGATCTGGTAAACCATCTGCCGGAGCACGAACTGGAACAGATCATCCGTGAGTTCGGTGAAGAGCGCTGGGCACGAAAAATTGCGAGGCGGATCGTGAGCATGCGTTCCGAAACCCCTCTCATGACAACACAGGAACTGGCGGAGCTGGTTGAGACAACCATTCCCCGTCGTTTCCAGGAAGAACGGATTCACCCGGCAACCCGCACCTTTCAAGCATTGAGGATGGCGGTTAACCATGAACTGGAACAGGTACGGCAGGGGGTGCTTGCCGGTATCGAACTGCTCAGGCCCAAAGGGAGACTGGTAGTCATCTCTTTTCACTCCCTTGAGGACCGAATTGTCAAGCACCTATTTCGGGAGGCCGCAGCCGGTTGTGTCTGCCCTCCCCGTTTTCCCCATTGTGTATGCGGCAGACAACCCAAGGTAAGGCTGCTTACCGGCAAGCCGGTAATTGCCGGAGCCGATGAACGCAGCGAGAATCCACGCGCACGAAGCGCGAAGCTGAGGGCTCTCGAGAAACTGTAGCGATGCGCTGAAGGAGGCAAGAGATGAGTACTGTTAAAACCGATTATGGAAAGGTTCTGATTCCTCAACAGGCAAGCCGCGAATTCCCGGCAAATCGCCTGGATATTGCCCGCTTTCTGATGATTTGCATGGTGCTTTTGACCATTGTCTCAATTTTCCATGTCTGGTCCCGTTTTCGTCTGGTCGAACTGAACCTGCAGGTGGGAGAGGCAAGTCGCCAGATGAAAAAGCTTGAGCAGGAACAGAAGCGCTTGATACTTGAGGCAGCATCACTCAAAACACCTGCCCGGATTGAAACTATTGCGAAAAACAACTTGGGAATGACGCTCCCCAAAGATGTGCAAATTGTTGTGGTGAAATAGCGCCAAGACTTACAAACAGGGACGACAATGAACAAGAAACGGGAACAGTGGGACAGAGTACGGATTAGAATGGTCTCGGTACTGTTTTGTCTCGCCTTTGTTGCCGTCTCGGTCCAGGTTTTTTCGTTGCAGGTGGTTCAGCATGAACAGTTGATCAAGATGGCCGAACGTCAGCACCAGCGCAGCGTTCCATTAACCCCTGCCCGTGGTGGCATTTATGACCGTAGCGGCGCATCGCTGGCGGTGTCGCTGGAGATGGACTCACTGTACGCAGAACCGAGGCGGATCAAGAACCCGGCAGAAATTGCCACAGCGCTGGCTCCATTACTTGGCGTATCCCAGCAGGAGCTGCACAAAAAACTGACATCTGATCGTGGTTTTGTCTGGGTTGAGCGGCAGATCAACCCAGAAACAGCCAATCGCATCCGTCAGATGCGGCTGACCGGAATCGGCTTTGCCAAGGAGAGTAAGCGCTATTACCCGAATTTTGAGGTTGCTTCACACGTACTGGGGTTTACCGGGCTTGATCCAGAGGGACTTGAAGGTCTGGAGCGCAGATACGACAGCCTGATTCTGGGCAAGGGCGGATATCTGCTGACGGAGCGCGACGCCCTGGGGCGTGATGTTTCTGTAAAAAGTGCCGTACTAACCGATGCTGCGCCGGGAAAAAACCTGACCCTGACCCTGGACAAAAACATTCAGTACACCGCAGAAAAGGAACTTGCCAAGGCGGTTCAATCAAGTGGTGCGAAAAGCGGCATGGTGGTGGTGGCGGAGCCGCATACCGGCAAAATACTTGCAATGGCCAACTACCCCACCTTCAACCCCAATGCTTACAACCGTTACCAGTCATTTAATCTGCGGAACCGTTCTATTGCGGACAGCTTCGAGCCGGGCTCAACCTTTAAAATATTCCTGCTTGCAGCGGCTCTTGAAGAGAAGGCAGTCAGCCCACACGACGGCATCAACTGTGAAAATGGCCGTTATTCCTTTGGGGGAAGAATCATCCGTGACGATCATGCCAAAGGCAGAGTCTCGGTGGCAGAAGTCCTGAAAT
Source organism: Geobacter sp. UBA6151 (assembly GCA_002423105.1). Classification (GTDB taxonomy): domain Bacteria; phylum Desulfobacterota; class Desulfuromonadia; order Geobacterales; family Pseudopelobacteraceae; genus Trichlorobacter. Next base: position 82,858 of record DIUT01000060.1, read on the forward strand.
ACTCCAGCAACATCGGGTCGGCCAAGATCGGGTTGAAACTGGGGGATGATCGTCTGCACCGCTATCTGACCTCTTTTGGCTTCGGCCAGAAAACCGGCATAGATCTGCCCGGCGAGTCAGGCGGCTCATTGCGCCCCATCAACCGCTGGTATGGCAGCGACCTTGCCACCATTTCATTTGGACAGGGAGTTTCTGTCTCTGCCCTGCAACTGGTTGCCGCCACATCAGCAGTTGCCAACGGCGGGCTGATGATGAAACCGTACCTGGTTGAACGAATTACCGACATCAACGGACAGGAAATTCAGACCATCAAACCACAGGTGGTACGGCGCGTCATCTCATCAACAACTGCCAGTGCGGTGACCCGCATGATGGAAGGTGTCGTGGCAGTAGGTGGAACCGGCACAAATGCAGCTATTGAAGGAATAAAGGTAGCCGGCAAGACTGGCACTGCCCAGAAGGTTGACCCCCAAGGCAAAGGATATTCCAGCACCAAGCGCACGGCCTCGTTTGTCGGATTCGTGCCCAGCGACAAACCGCTGATGACCATTCTTGTGGTCATCGATGAACCTCGCACCAGTCCCTACGGTGGCGTTGTTGCCGCACCGGTATTCCGGGAAGTCGCGACTAAAACCTTATGCTACATGAAGGCTACTTCCGGCAGCAATCAGGAAAGCACCGAGGTCTGCGCCCCAATAAAAAAGGCAGCCCCTGTCGAGGGCATGGAAACAGGCGTTCTTGTTCCGGTCAAAAATACCGGGATCACAATTGACACGGAAAAGACCAGAACCGCTACGGTTACAAGTATCATGCCGGATTTCAAGGGTATGAGCATGCGTCGCGTACTGCAAATCATGGAAAAACACCAGTTAAACATACAGGTCAGGGGAACCGGGCGTGTTATCGAACAACATCCGCAGCCTGGAGCACCAATACAGGGCGCAGATGGCGTCTGGGTGCGATTGGCTCCAGCAGCATAATATAAAGCGCAAACAGGGAGAACCATGAGACTTCAGGAGTTACTACAAGATCTTATGCCGGTGGCAACGTCCGGTGACCTGTCAACCGTCATCACCGCTCTGGCGTGCGACTCACGCAAGGTTGAACCCGGCACGCTCTTCTTCGCTCTGAAAGGATCAGCGGTTGATGGCCACAGGTTTATAGAACAGGCAATTGCATCCGGCGCAGCCGCCATCGTACTGGAAGATACAACTGCAGCTCCAGCAGCACTGCCCTGGATTCAGGTGCGCGAAGGACGGCAGGCAATGGCGCTGATGGCCGCCTGCTTTTACGGAATGCCCACCGCACATTTGCCGCTGGTGGGCATCACCGGCACCAACGGCAAAACCACCACAACCTATATCGTTGAGGGGATACTGGCTGAAGCAGGTATCCCGTCCGCCGTTCTGGGCACTGTCAGCTACCGCTTTGGCGATACTGCACTTGAAGCAAGCCACACAACTCCCGAATCCATAGAGCTACAGGCACTGTTTCAAAAGCTCGCCGCATTGGGAGCACGCGGGTTTGTCATGGAAGTCTCGTCTCATGCCCTTGAACAGCACCGGGTAGACGGTTGTCAGTTTGATGTAGGACTTTTTACCAATCTCACCAGAGATCACCTGGATTATCACGGTGATATGGAGCAGTATAAACAGGCCAAGTTGCGCCTGTTCACCAAACTGCTGCAACCTGACGCCAGCAAGCCGCGACGCCGGGCGGTCATAAATCTTGATGACCCGGCAGGCCGGGAATTTGCCGCTGCCGCCGCATGCCCGGTCATCAGCTACGGCCTTGACCCCGCTGCCGATGTAACCGTACGCGATCTGCGTTCATCCCTCCAGGAAACCAGCGGCCTGCTGGTTACTCCGGCCGGTGAACAGACATTTTCATCGCGTTTGCTTGGACACTACAATCTTTCCAACATCCTGGCGGCAGCCGCAACGGCTCATGCGCTGGACATCCCGCTGCACACCATTGTCCAAGGCATTGCCCGCCACAAAACCGTGCCCGGCAGGCTGGAGCCAGTGGCAAACCCTCGTGGCGTCACCTGCCTGGTGGATTATGCCCACACCGGTGATGCTTTGGAAAATGTGTTGAAAACGCTCAAGGAGCTGGCAACCGGTCGGATTATAACCGTCTTTGGTTGCGGCGGAGACCGTGATCGTGGAAAACGCTCAATCATGGGCGAAATTGCCACACGCTTTTCAGACCTGGCAATCATCACCTCCGATAATCCCAGAACGGAAAACCCCATGAACATCCTGGAGCAGATCAGAACCGGAATCCTGCCCGGACTACGAGAGTTTTATCAAGACAATCTGCTGGATGGCCTACCGGAAAAGGGATTCATAACTATAGAAAATCGCAGAGAAGCTATCAGGCTGGGAGTACGCATGTCACAACCGGGAGATATCCTCTTGTTGGCCGGCAAGGGGCACGAGGATTATCAGATACTGGGTCGTGTCAAGCATCATTTTGATGATCGGGAAGAGGCTGCTGCAGCCTTCGGGGAGCAAGGCTGAATGTTCACCGTTTCCGAGATAGCCCTGGCCACCGACGGGCGGATCATCGGACCGGCAACCGGCGAGGTGCGCTCCATATCCACCGATTCACGTACCGTCATGCCGGGAGAATTGTTTGTACCCTTGCGCGGTGAAAGCTTTGACGGCCATGCGTTTCTGCCGGATGTGGCTACGAAAGGAGTTAGCATTGTCCTGATCGATGCAGGCTACCTGAAAAAACATTCTGTTCCGGACAACGTAACCTGTATTGCGGTCAAGAACACGTTACAGGCCTTAGGAAATCTTGCTGCTGCATATCGTCTGCGCTTCGACCTGCCGGTCATTGCCGTGACCGGCAGCAATGGCAAAACCACGACGAAAGAGATGCTGGCAGCCGTTCTTGGTCAAATCGGACCAGGATTGAAGACCGAAGGCAACCTGAACAATCTGATCGGGCTGCCACGTATGATCTTCAGGCTCAGTGCAGAACATCGCTGGGCGGTACTGGAGATGGGTATGAGTGAACCAGGGGAGATCGACCGGCTTGCCGAGATTGCCCTGCCACGGGTCGGCATTGTTCTGAACGCCTTTCCGGCCCACCTGGCCAGCATGGGAACTGTGGAGGCCGTGGCAAAGGCCAAGGGAGAGTTGCTGCACCGGGTTCAGGACAACGGTCTGGCAGTGGTCAATGCCGATGACCCCAAAGTCGCCTCGCTGCCCCAGAACCCATCGGCCCGCAGAATCAGCTTCGGCATCAATCGCGGCGAGGTGCGGGCTGAAGAAATCCGGCAGTTAGGCCTTGCCGGGCAAAGCTTCAGGATGGTAACCCCTGCGGGAAACCAGGAGATCAGTATTGCAGCCTTTGGCAGACATACGATCTATAACGCCTTGGCCACTGCCGCTGCGCTGCTTGAAAAGGTACCGCTGAAAAAGATTGCCGAAGGGCTCGGGGCATTCAGGCCCTATTCCGGACGCTTCCAGCTTGAAACCGTAGGCCAGCTGATCCTGATAGACGACAGTTACAACGCAAACCCGGCCTCCTGCGCGGCCGCTTTGTCAGCGCTGGCCGAACTGAAAGAGGGCAGACAGGTCTTTGTGGTGCTGGGAGACATGCTGGAACTGGGACCTGATGAACTGGAACTGCACCGGCAACTGGGAGTCCAGGCTACCCAGGTTGCAGATCGCCTCTATCTGCTGGGTGATTTGACCGTCCATAGCGCCGAAGCCGCCATGGGCGCCGGAATGCCGACAACGTCAGTCTTGCATAACATGGAACGCAACGACATTGTGCAGGACATTCTGGCGCGGGCTGTTAAAGGAGATCTGGTGCTGGTGAAAGGTTCGCGGGGAATGAAAATGGAAACCATTGCAAACGGGATCAGATCCCAGAGCCGTCAGGAGAACTGACATGCTGTATCACCTCTTTTATCCGCTGGCGTCTGATTTGAAGATTCTCAACATCTTCAAATACCTGACCTTCCGCACCATCTACGCCATGATCACCGCTCTGATCGTCTGCTTTATCCTGGGGCCCTGGATCATCCGCAAGCTGGAAGGATTGCAGGCCCGGCAGGTTATCCGCACCGATGGCCCCGAGTCACATCTGGAAAAACAGGGTACTCCCACCATGGGCGGTCTGATCATCCTGGCCGCCATTGTCATCCCCACGTTGCTCTGGGCAGATCTGCGCAACGTCTACGTCTGGGTCACGCTGACGATTCTGGGCGGGTACGGCCTGATCGGCTTTGTGGATGACTACAAAAAAGTGGTGGAGAAGAACCCGAAAGGATTATCGGCCCGCCAGAAGATGTTCTGGCAGGTGCTGCTGGCAGGAAGCGTGGCGGTTTTCCTCTATCTACGCCCAGGCTTCAATGAGATGCTCTATGTGCCGTTCTTCAAGAATTTCCACCCTGACCTTGGAATATTCTTCATTCCCTTTGCCGCGCTGGTTATTGTTGGAGCCAGCAACGCCGTCAACCTGACCGACGGGCTGGACGGACTGGCCATCGGACCGGTGGCGGTCAATGCCGCCACCTACATGCTCTTCGCCTATGTCGCGGGACATGCCACCCTGTCCGCCTATCTCCAGATTCCCCGCGTGATCGGCGCCGGAGAACTGGCAGTCATCTGTGGAGCCATGGTGGGAGCGGGCTTAGGTTTCCTGTGGTTCAACTCCTACCCGGCAGAAGTGTTTATGGGGGATGTGGGATCACTCTCACTGGGCGGCACACTGGGCATTATCGCCGTCCTGACCAAGCAGGAGATCCTGCTGGTGATCGTTGGCGGCATCTTCGTGATTGAGGCCCTGTCCGTCATCTTCCAGGTGGGTTCTTACAAGTACCGGGGCAAGCGGATTTTCCGCATGGCACCGATTCATCATCATTTCGAACTGAAGGGGGTGGCGGAACCGAAGATCATCGTGCGCTTCTGGATCATCACCATCATCCTGGCCCTGGTGGCCATCTCAACGCTGAAGATGCGATAAGGAACGTGAGGTCACCATCGGTGACCTCAAACGTTGTGAGCTAATGAAACTAAACGAAAAAAAGATACTTGTCATGGGCCTTGCCAGAACCGGCGTTGCCTGCGCCCGCTTCCTGGCCGCACAGGGAGCGCAGGTTACGGCAACCGACCTGCGCAATGCCGACGATCTTGCTCCGGTACTGGAAGAGCTGAAACCGTACCGTATCCGCTTTGTACTGGGATGGCATGACGAAACGGATTTCCAGGAATCCGACCTGATCGTGGTTTCACCCGGCGTACCGATGGACCATCCGCTGCTGCAGGTTGCCCTGGCGGCAGGACGGGAGATTGTCAGCGAAATCGAACTGGCATCCCGTTTCATCAGCGTGCCGCTGGTGGCCATTACCGGCACCAACGGCAAAACCACCACCACCACCCTGGCCGGAGAACTGTTCAGGGCCAACGGCTTCGCCACCTACGTGGGTGGCAACATCGGCGATCCGCTGCTGGAGCTACCGGAATCCGGCGAACAGGTGGAGCGGGTTGTGGCAGAGATCAGCTCCTTCCAGCTTGAATGGATACGAGAGTTCAAGCCAACGGTTGCCGCACTGCTCAATATCACCGAGGACCATCTGGACCGGTATGCAACCTATCATGAGTATATCGACGCCAAACTGCGCATTTTCGAAAACCAGAGCGCCGACGATTACGCCGTAGTCAACCGCGATGACGAACTGGTCTGGCAGGCGACGCAAACGCTGCAAGCTCATCTTTTTCCCTTCAGCCGCAAGATAGCGCTGGATGAAGGGATCTGCTGCATCGGAGACGAAATCATCTTCCGTCACCAGGAAAACGAGCTGCGTTTCCCCATCAACGGCTTCAAGCTGCAAGGGGTGCATAATCTGGAAAACATCATGGCAGCCCTGGCCTGCGCTTTGCTGCTGGGCTGCCGCAGAGAAGCGTGCCTGGAGCTTCTGGGCCGTTTTGAGTCACTGCATCACCGCATGGAGTTTGTTCGGGAAGTAAACGGCGTGCGTTATTATGAAGACAGCAAGGCTACCAATGTGGGCAGTGTGGCCAAGGCGCTGGAGAGCTTCGATACCATCACTCTGATTGCCGGTGGCAAGGATAAGGGCGGCAGCTATGCGCCACTTGCAGAGCTGGTACGGCAACGGGTCAGACAACTGGTCCTGATCGGCGAAGCAGCGGACCGGATTGCACAGGAGCTGGGTGGTCTGACCGCCACCTGCAAGGCTGAAAGCCTGGAAGAAGCGGTTGTGCTGGCGGCAGCCCGGACACGGCCGGGCGGCGTGGTGCTCCTCTCGCCGGCCTGTTCCAGTTTCGATATGTTCAAGGATTATGAGGAACGGGCCCAGCGATTCATTGCAGCAGTAAAGGCATTGTAGGGGCGGCCCTGTGTGGCCGCCCTGATGATATTGGAATGCCAGAGCAACAAGGGCAACCACATGGGGTTGCCCCTACGGGAAACAATGACCATGCTCAAAAAACTGGAAGGATATGACCTGGTATTACTGCTGATGGTGGTGGCACTCACCTCCTTCGGCGTGGTCATGGTCTATTCCGCCTCATCGGTAATGGCGGCCAAAAATTTTCAGGACGGCGCATTCTTTCTGAAACGCCAGGGCACATTTGCCCTGATCGGCTTCACCGTTGCCGCCATCGCCATGCGCATCGACTACCATGTCTGGCAACGCCTGGCAGTTCCGCTGTTGCTCTTGAGCCTGGTACTGCTGGTGTTGGTGCTGATTCCCGGCATTGGCGGCAAGATCAAGGGGGCGTCACGCTGGATCAGACTGCCCGGCTTCAATCTCCAGCCATCGGAGTTTGCCAAGATTGCGCTGATCATGTATCTGGCCTACTCAATCGCCAAGAAACAGGACAAGATCAAGTCGTTGTCGGCAGGATTTCTGCCCTACATGATTGTGTTGATGGTACTTCTGTTGCTGCTGCTGAAGCAGCCGGACCTCGGCGCAGCCCTGACCCTGGCCGGCGTTACCATTCTGCTGCTCTTTACCGCCGGAACCCGGCTGGTATTCATCATCGGCACCATGATGGTGGCGGCGCCTTTTGTCTGGTACCTGATCTACACCTCCGCCTATCGCTGGAAACGGATGAAAGCGTTTTTGAACCCGGAGCTTGATCCCACCGGCATCGGCTGGCAGATTACTCAATCCAAGTACGCCTTTGGCGCAGGAGGACTGCTGGGACAGGGTCTGGGAGAGGGCAAACAGAAACTGTTCTACCTGCCGGAGGCTCACACTGACTTCATCCTTTCAGTTGTTGGTGAAGAGTTGGGGTTCGTGGGGGTGGTGGTAATCATCGGCATGTTTTTCATCGTGGTGCAGCGGGCCATGCGGATCGCCATGGCCACACAGGAGCCGTTCGGACGTTTCCTGGCCATGGGGATTGCCATCCTGTTGGCCATAGAGGCTACGGTCAACATGGGCGTGGTAACGGGAATGCTGCCAACCAAAGGGTTGGCGCTACCGTTCATCAGCTACGGAGGAAGTTCGCTGCTGGTGAGCCTGTTTGCTGTCGGCGTTCTGCTGAACATCTCCAGCAGGATCAAGGGTGGTGCACTGATGGAGAAAAAAGCGTCATGAAACTGATCATTGCCGGTGGCGGCACCGGCGGACATCTTTTCCCGGGCATTGCCGTGGCAGAGGAATTTCTCGGTAGAGACAGCACGAACGAAGTACTGTTTGTGGGCAGTGAGCGAGGGATCGAGGCCCGGGCCATTCCACGGCTGGGCTACCGTCTTGAGCTGATCTCCGCCGCAGGGGTCAAGGGCAAGTGGATGGGTGCGCAACTGAAGGGAGCGCTGCTGCTGCTGTACGGCTATGCCCAATCCCGCAAAATTATCCGGGACTTTAAACCGGACATGGTGCTGGGGGTCGGGGGGTACGCTTCGCTGCCAATGGTGCTGGCAGCCAGCGGCATGAATATCCCACGCTTCATCCATGAACAAAACGCACTGCCAGGCATGACAAACAAGCTTTTGTCCCGTTTTGCGGACAAGGTGTTTGCCTCATTGGAGGATTCACTCCAGTTCTTTCCGGAAAGCAATACCCTGCTGACCGGCAATCCGCTACGGCAACAGATACTTGAAAATTCAGGGTCCAGGGTCCAGGGGCCAGGGGCCAGCGAACAGCTTGAATCCGGACCCCGGACCCTGGACCCTGGGCCCTGTTTTCATATTTTCGTCTTCGGCGGCAGCCAAGGTGCCCATGCTTTGAATGTCGCCTTGCCGCAAGCGCTGGCACAGCTGGGTAACCAGCACGGACAGATAACCATTGTGCATCAGACCGGCGAAAACGACTTGTCAGACGTGCAGCAGACATACCGGAATGCCGGGGTTGCGGCAGATGTCCGCCCCTTTATTGATGACATGGCCCAGGAATACCGCCGCGCCGATCTGATCGTCTGCCGCGCAGGCGCCACGACCATTGCGGAAATTACGGCCATCGGCAAGGCTTGCCTGTTTATCCCTTTTCCCCATGCAACCGACGACCATCAGCGCAAAAATGCCGAAGCGCTGCTGAAAACGGGAGCCTGTGCAATGCTGCTGGAACGGGAGATGTCGCCGGAACACCTTGTAACCGTTATAGCCGGACTGATGGATAATCGTGCAGCATTGGCCAGGATGGCAGAGAACGCCGCCAGTCTTGCAAAAACAGACGCGGCACAGGTGATTGTTGACGAGATGCTGAAAGGATTACAGCCATGTACGGAAAAATAGAAAAGATCCACTTCGTCGGCATCGGCGGCATCGGCATGAGCGGTATTGCCGAGGTCTTGCTGAACCTGGGGTACAAGGTATCCGGTTCAGACCTGCGCGGCTCCGACATCACCGAACGGCTGGCAGGCTTCGGCGCCGAAATCGGCATCGGCCACAAGGCTGAAAACCTGACCAATGTCGATGTGGTGGTGATCTCTTCCGCCGTGCATGACGACAACCCGGAAGTCATTGAAGCCCGGCGTCTGCATGTGCCGGTGATCCCCCGCGCAGAGATGCTGGCAGAGTTGATGCGGATGAAGTACGGCATCGCCATTGCAGGCACCCACGGCAAGACCACCACCACCTCCATGGCCGCCTCCATCCTGGGACATGCCGGGCTTGACCCCACCATCGTCATCGGCGGCAAACTGAACGCCATCGGCACCAACGCCCGGCTTGGCCAGGGTCAGTTTCTGGTGGCGGAAGCCGATGAATCCGACGGCTCCTTCCTGGTACTCTCGCCCACCATCGCCGTAGTAACCAATATCGATGCCGACCATCTGGACCATTACTCCGGCATTGAGGAGATCAAGGACACGTTCGTGGAGTTCATCAACAAAGTGCCCTTTTACGGATTGGCCGTGCTCTGCCTGGATGACCCGAATATCCGCGCCATCCTCCCCCGGGTTAAAAAACGTTACATGACCTATGGTCTTGCCTCCCAGGCCGATATCAGGGCCACCCATATCCGTCACGAAGGGTTCCAGACCTCATTTGTGGCCCATTACAAGGGCTATCGGCTGGGTGAAATCTCCTTTCCGATGCCCGGCCCCCACAACGTGTTGAACGCCATGGCCTGCATAGCCGTGGCCCTGGAGCTTGACATCCCGTTTCAGGCTATTCAGGAGGGCTTCGCCGGTTTTGGCGGTGTCGGACGGCGCTTTACCGTCAAAGGAGAACCGCGGGGGATCATGGTGGTGGACGACTACGGCCACCATCCGGCAGAGATCAAGGCAACACTGGCTGCGGCCCGGCAGGGATGGCCGGAGCGGCGGATCGTGGCCGTCTTTCAGCCCCATCGTTATTCCCGTACCCATGAACTGTTCAATGAGTTCGTCACTGCTTTCTATGATGCCGACCTGCTGGTATTGACCGACGTCTACGCAGCGGGAGAACAACCGATCAAAGGGGCCACGGCGGAACGGCTCTCCGGAGAGGTGCGCCGCCACGGCCAGAAAGATGTTACCTGGATCGGTGACCGGGAGCTTATCCCAGAGCATCTGGCCGGTGCGGTGAAAGAAGGCGACATCGTCATCACCTTGGGGGCCGGGAATATCTGGCAGCAGGGTGAAGCGTTACTCAAACTGCTGCAAGACAACGGGTAGGGGCAATTCATGAATTACCGCTACAGCGATATTCGAACCTTCTTCCGCGGCCAACTCCTGGAAAACGAGCCGATGAGCCGCCATACGTCGCTGAAGGTTGGTGGTCCGGCAGACCTGTATGCCATACCGGAAGATGCGGAAGATTTGCAGCAGTTGCTAAAGCAGCTTTGTGAACGGCAAATTCCCTGGATGGCCATCGGGCGGGGCTACAACCTGCTGGTACGGGACGGGGGAATACGAGGTGCGGTTATCTCACTTGAAAGTCTGAACCGGATTAGTGACCTGGGTGAACAGCGCATCATGGCTGAAGCCGGCGCAGAGAATCTGGCCGTTGTCCGTTTTGCCCAACAACGGGGACTCGGAGGTATCGGCTTTATTTCGGGAATTCCGGGCACCATCGGCGGGGCGATCCGGATGAATGCCGGAGCCTACGGCCAAGGGATTCTGGAGCATACCGTCTGCATGACCCTGCTGCGTGAGGGTCTTGTCAGGAACTATTGTATTGATGAACTGGACTATGGCTATCGACGCCTTGATCTGCAAACAGGCGATATGGTGCTTTCCGCCACATTCCAACTGGTGGAACGGACTCAAGAAGACACTGAAACGGAAATTAGCAACGACCTTGAGTTACGGCGCACCAAGCATAACGTAGGCCACCCCAGTGCCGGATCGTTTTTCAAGAACCCCACAGGCCAGGCAGCCTGGAAACTGATTGAAGCAGCCGAAATGCGGGGATGCCGGGTTGGCGGAGCACAGGTCTCGGAGGTACACGGCAATTTTCTGGTAAATGTCGGCGAGGCGACTGCCGCAGATTTTCTGATGCTGGCTTGCAAGGTAAAGGAGGCGGTCTACCAGTCCTGCGGTGTATCTCTGGAGGAAGAAGTGCGGATCGTGGGGGAGGAACCATGAAGAATAAGCGGGTCGGCGTACTGATGGGGGGACTTTCAGCGGAACGGAACGTTTCACTGAAGAGCGGCAACGCCGTACATCACGCCCTTCTCGATCTAGGGTATGACGCAGTGGCCATTGATGTGGGCCGTGACCTTGCCCAGGTGTTGACGTCGGAAGGCATACAGGTCGCCTTTATCGCCCTCCACGGTCGCTACGGTGAAGACGGCTGTGTGCAGGGACTGCTGGAACTGATGGGCATCCCCTACACCGGCTCGGGAGTATTGGCCAGCGCCTTGGCCATGAACAAGCTCTACGCCAAGCAAGCCTTTGCTGCAGCAGGGCTGTTGACCACACCGTTCGTGGCTCTGCAACGAGGTGACAGCATCTGGCCTGACGACCTGCCCTTCAAGCTGCCGGTGGTGGTCAAACCGGTACAGGAAGGATCTTCAGTGGGAGTCTCCATCGTCAAGGACGAGGCATCGTTTGCCCAGGCGCTGGACGAGGCGTTCCGCTATGACCAGGTCGTGCTGGTGGAGCAGTATGTCAAGGGCCAGGAAGTCCAGGTCGGCATCCTGAACGACCGTCCCGTGGGTGCCATAGAGATTGTTCCCAAAAACGAGTTCTACGATTTTGAAGCAAAATATACCGATGGCATGGCAGAGCATGTCTTTCCTGCCCGTCTTTTGCCGGAAGCCTATGCAGCGGTACAGGAGCACGGCCTTGCCGCCCACCGCGCCCTGGGTTGCGACGGCTACAGCCGGGTGGATTTTCTGGTGACATCAAACAATGACTTTTACCTGCTGGAAGTCAACACCCTGCCAGGGATGACCGCCCTTTCGCTCTTGCCGGAGATTGCCCAGAAAGGGGCGGGCTTAAGCTTTGAAGAACTGGTGGAAAAGATTATCGCTGGCGCACGCCTGAAAACAGGACAGCAAGAATGATGACTGACCTGCGCCATATGGGCGGGAGCCGCGCCAGAAAAGCGCCGCAAAACCGGATGAAGGTTAAAAAGGAACCGGTCGATCTGCGCAAATACCTGCTGCCACTGTTACGTACAGGAGGCAAAGCCGGGCTGGTCCTGCTGGTGGGCGGGCTGTTGGCAGCATCGATTCACCGCCTCCTGAAAACCACGCCCTTTCCGGTACAAAAAATTGAAGTCAGGGGTGTGCAGAAACTCTCCCGCGAAGAAATTGTCAGCCTTAGCGGCGTGGGCATCGGCGAGGATATGCTTGCTCTGCGACTGAAGACGGTTGGCGGACAGATAGCGGCCAGTCCCTGGGTAGCGAATGTCAGGGTACAGCGTTTCTTCCCCGGTACCCTGGCGGTCACGGTTACGGAACGTCAGCCGGTTGCCGTCGTCAACATGGGGCTTCTGTACTATCTTGATGCCCATGGAGAACCGTTCAAACCCCTCAACTTTGGTGATAAACTTGATTATCCGGTAGTTTCCGGTTTTACGGAAGAGGACCTGAACAGCGATCCCGTAGGCACCCGGGAAGCTTTGACAAGTGCCTGCAATCTCATTGGAGTGCTCCAGCAGCAGAGAGTATTTATCCTTGCGGATGTATCGGAGATTCATTACGATAGGGGCCACGGTTTCACCCTGTATACCACCTCTGGCGCAGTTCCAGTCAGAATCGGCATGTCAGATTTCACCGAAAAACTGAACCGTTTTGCCCGTATCTATGAGCATGTGAAAACACGCCAACAGGGCCTGATTCAGATTGACCTGGATTACAGCGACAAGATAGTTATAACGAAGAGTTAGCTTATTTTCCCACGGGAGGGATCATTATGTCCGCCAAGAGAGACAACCTGATCGTCGGTCTTGACATCGGCACCACAAAAATTTGCGCCATTGTAGGCAATGTCACCGAAGACGGGATTGAGATCGTCGGCATCGGCACAAGTCCTTCCAGCGGTCTGCGCAAAGGTGTCGTCATCAATATCGAGAGCACGGTGGCCGCAATCCGTAAGGCCATTGACGAAGCTGAGCTGATGGCCGGCTGCGAGATCAAATCAGTCTATGCCGGTATTGCGGGCGGGCATATCAAGGGAATCAATTCCCAAGGGGTTATCGCCATCAAGAACCGCGAGGTATCCCAGGAGGATGTACGCCGGGTCATTGATGCGGCCAAAGCTATTGCCATACCGATGGACCGGGAAGTCATCCATATCCTGCCCCAAGAGTTCATCATCGACGAACAGGACGGTATCCGTGAACCGCTGGGCATGAGCGGCGTCCGCCTGGAAGCCAAGGTGCATATCGTCACCGGCGCCGTTGCCAGCGCCCAGAACATCGTCAAATCCTGCAACCGGGCCGGTCTGGATGTAGCTGACATCGTTCTGGAGCAACTGGCCTCATCGGAAGCGGTGTTGTCACCGGATGAGAAGGAACTGGGGGTCTGCCTGGTGGATATCGGCGGCGGAACCACTGATATCGCCATTTTTTCCGAAGGAGCCATCAAGTACACCTCGGTACTGGGCCTGGGAGGCAACCATTTGACCAACGATATTGCCGTGGGCCTGAGAACGCCCATGGCGGAAGCGGAGAAGATCAAGCGCAACTACGGCTGCTGTCTTTCATCGCTGGTTGGCAAGGATGACAAGGTCGAAGTACCCAGCGTGGGCGGTCGCAAGCCCAGAGAGCTCTCCCGCACTGTTCTGTGCGAGATTCTGGGACCCCGCGTTGAAGAACTGTTCACGCTGGTGAACCGCGAAATCGTCAAGTCAGGACTTGAAGATTCCATTGCATCCGGGGTTGTAATTACCGGCGGATCGAGTATACTTGAGGGGATGCCTGAGCTTGCCGAACAGATCTTCAACTTACCGGTGCGGCGCGGAGTTCCCCAAAGAATCGGAGGACTTACGGATGTGGTCAATTCTCCGGTGTATTCAACCGGTGTTGGTCTGATTACCTATGGAAGCCGTAATCTCGAACCACGTGCGTTTCCCGCCACCAAGTCTGAGGACAGTATTTTCAACACAACTGCTCGCCGCATGAAGAGCTGGTTTCGGGAATTCTTCTAAAAGCGCCAGGACCCGGAGCATCATGTAAGAATGAAACCTTTTCAAACACTACCAAATACATAATCAGGAAAGGGGGGGGCGGATGTTCGAGTTTGACGAGTCCATCGAGCAAAGCGCAGTGATCAAGGTTATCGGGGTTGGTGGCGGGGGTGGCAATGCCGTCAATACCATGGTGGCCAGTGGTATGAACAAGGTGGAATTCATTGTTGCCAACACTGATTCACAGGCGCTCCGGTCCTCCAAAGCCCCCGTCAAAGTCCCCCTGGGCGGCCAACTCACCAAAGGTCTGGGCGCTGGCGCCAATCCCAATGTCGGTCGTGATGCGGCCCTGGAAGACCGTGAAAAAGTTGCGGCTCTCGTTCAAGGCGCCGATATGGTCTTCATTGCCGCTGGCATGGGCGGCGGCACCGGAACCGGCGCTGCTCCGGTCATTGCGGAAGTAGCAAGAGAGGCTGGAGCACTCACCGTCGGTATCGTCACCAAACCGTTTTCCCGTGAAGGCAAGCAACGAATGCTCAAGGCCGAAGAAGGCATCCGCGCCATCAAGCAGCACGTTGACTCCCTGATCATCATCCCCAACGACCGGCTGATCAGTATCGCCCCCCGTTCCCTCGGCATTCTGGACGCGTTCAAACCTTCGGACGATGTCCTGCGTCAGGCGGTACAAGGGATTTCCGACTTGATCACCACCTCCGGCTTCATCAACGTTGACTTTGCCGACGTCAAGGCGATCATGAGCGAGCGCGGCATGGCCATGATGGGTATCGGCATCGCAACAGGCGACAACCGGGCGGCTGAAGCGGCAATCAAGGCCATTTCATCACCGCTGCTGGAAGATATCGACGTGTCCGGCGCACGGGGCGTACTAGTCAACATCACCGGCTCCTCAGCCATGACCATGGACGACTTCGATGCCGTCAACAAGACCATCCACGAAAAGGTCCACGAGGATGCCAACATCATTATCGGTGTGGTAATTGACGAATCACTGGAAGAAACCATCAAGGTAACCGCCATCGTCACCGGTTTCGGTGACCGCTTTGAAGCCACCGGCCACATCAGAACCAGCCTGAACCCCCTGACATCGATTCACAAGCCGACTGCACAGGTGCTCAACATCGACACCCCTACCTTCCTCAGGGATCAGAAGCAGAGTGATAAAATCCGTCCGGTACGCCATGTGGGATCGGTTTCATTTGACGATGAAGACACCTACGACATCCCCACTTTCCTGCGCAAATCCGTGGACTGACCACATCATTTAATGTAAGAACCGCGACGGCCTCCGGAATTTGATCCGGAGGCCGTTTTTACTGGTGCAACACACGGGGGGCGCCTGAGCTTCTGCCCGCTTTTGCAGTTTACCAGCGTTTGGTGATCTCGATCAGGTGATAACCGAACTGGGTCTTGACCGGTCCCAGCACCTTGCCGACCTCACCACTGAACACCACCTCGTCAAACTCTTTCACCATCTGCCCCGGCGTAAATGCCCCCAGGTCACCGCCACGCATGCGGGAGGGACAGGATGAGTTCTGCTTTGCCACTTCCCCAAAATCCGCGCCGGATTCAATCTGCTCCTTCAGTTGCAGGCACTCGGCCTCGGTTGCCACCAGAATGTGGCGTGCTGTTGCGCTTGCCATAGTGTTCTCCTTTACCTGTTTGGTTTTTTCTACTAACAAACAACTTCGCCCACTGTGTTAAGTGTTACAATCGTGCGCATACATCATCACCAGCCGCGCCCGGTTCTCCAGACACTGGGGACAGATCGCGCCGCCATCCTGCCAGACCTCCTCACTCAACCATACTCCTGCTTCGTGAAAGATGGATTCAACCACCACCGTTTCATCAAACTCCTTGCCACAGATACTGCAGACAGTCATGGCCTCACCCCGATTATCTGCATGGCCTCGCGATATTCGGCCTTCAGCCGTTCACCATCCGTAGTATGCAGGACATCCCAGGGCAATTCTGCATCTAACGGGAACGTTTCCGTCACCCTGGCCTCAGGGTTTAGCCCCAGTATCTTGGCTGCTTTCCTCAGGTTAAGGCCGTCCGCCATCAGCCGGATCAGCGGCGTTAATTCCCGGCCACCTCGAGACAGCAGGCTTTGCAACACACACCCCTGCAGTTCTTCAACCTTGAGGCGCACATTGGCAATGGGGCGCAGCTGTTTTTCCAGCAGGGCAACCTTGCATTTCAGTTCCGGCAACGGACACATACCGGCCCATTGCAACGGCGTGAACGGCTTGGGTATGAACGGATTAACCGACAGGGTGATCTCGCCCAGCCGCTTGTGCGCGCGGGCCTGCTCCACCACCGTAGATTGAATGGCAGTGGTCAGGCTGACCAGTTCCCGCAGGTCATCGTCAGTCTCACCCGGCAGGCCGATAATAAAGTAGAGCTTCAGGTTAAGGATACCGGCCTGGGCCACCATCTGCACCGCATCGAGAATTTGTCGCTCAGTCAGGTTTTTGCGAATCATGTCCCGCATTCGCTGCGAGCCGCCTTCAGGGGCCAGCGAAACGGTCTTGTGCCCGCTTTTGACCAGCAGATCAAGCATACCGGAATTCAGACGATCAAGGCGCAGTGATGAGAGGGACACCTTTCCCCCCTGCTCTACAATAAAGCGGCTTAATTCTTCAATATGAGCATGATCGGAAACCGCAGCGCCAACCAGGCCGATGGTGCTGCGCAGCTTCAAACCTTCGGCACAGACCTGCTTCAACCGCTCAAGGGGCTGCTGCCGGAAAGGCTGCCAGACAAAACCTGCCGCGCAAAAACGACATCCCCGCGGGCATCCCCGGCTTACCTCCACCAGATACATGTTGGAAAACTCAGTGTCATCGGTCAGCACCACAGAACAGGAGGGCGGAGCATCCGGAGCGGCTGCCATACGCCGGACCGCTGGGGCAACCGGTACGATTGGCACGTAGATCCCCGGCAGTTCTGCGGCAGCAGCAAGCAGTTCACTGCGCTGCTGCCCCAAGCTACTGCAAAGCAATGCTGTCAGCAAAGGAATGAGCGTTTCTCCTTCACCAATGGCAAAAAGATCAAACAGGAGCGCCACCGGTTCCGGATTGATAAAGCACGCCGCGCCTCCGGCAATGAGCAGCGGACAGGAACGGTCGCGCTCGCTTGTTAGTTCCGGAATACGGGCCAGCTTGAGTATGCGGGGGATGTTGATAAAATCCGGCTCAAAGGAGATGGAAAAAGCTATGACATCAAAATCGGAAACAGGACGTCCTGATTCAAGAGAGAGCAAGGTCGTGCCGCTCTTCTCATACTCCACCAGTTCATCTTTGTCCGGCAGAAAAGCCCGTTCACACACCACGTCCGGTTGATCGTTAAAAAGACGGTAGACCGCCTGAAAACCGAGACTGCTCATGGCAGTATAGTAGCGATTCGGATACACCAGACAGACCGAGAGCGACCCGCCCCGGCCAGAGGGTATGGAGCCGGACTCAGCTGCACGGCGACGACGCTGTAGTTCTCTGATGGTTCTACTCACCGGCTGTCCGGAAACAAACAAACTTACCTTGCACTATGTCACTACTCATCAGGAGGGAGTCACGTGGCATAGACATCTTCTTCATTCAGGCAGATGATATCGCTATAGACAGTTAGGCAATTCTTACCGCCGCGCTTGCTGATGTACATGGCCTCGTCGGCGCTGGCCATAACACTGCGCACATCGTCTCCATCCTCGGGATAACTGGCAAGGCCTGCAGAAAGAGTGGTTGAGATGGTAATACCCTCAAATTCAAAGGGGGTCGTGGCCATGCTGTTGACTATCCGCTCCACAGCCACCGTCACGTTCTGCTTGCTGTTTTCGTTGAACATGATCACAAACTCATCACCCCCGTAACGGGCGCAGATATCGGAGCTACGCACGTGGGCGGTAATAATCCGGGCCACCTGCCGGATCAGTTCGGTACCGGCAAAATGGCCGTACTGGTCGTTGATCTTCTTGAGACCATCCGCATCTATCATACAAATGGCAAACGGCCGCTGATGACGCTTGGCCAGTTTTTCCTGGGCATCGGCCAAAATAAAAAAGTTGCGCATGTTGCTGATACCGGTCACTTCATCGGTTAAAGACAGCAGCTCCACCTGACGCCGGGCATTCTCCGTCTCGCCGGAAAGCAAGGCTCCCAAATGCGCAATCAACATGAAAGGAAACAGCTCCAAAATACGGGACAGGAAAGCATATTCAATACGGAACTCTTGCGAGGCCAGCAGAACATAGGATGAAACCGCCAGAGCGGCCATCATGTAGGTAATCTTACGCCCCTGTGTCAAGGCGGCGGCCATCAGAATCAGGTAGACAAGCGACATGAACGGACTGGCAACACGACCGGTAAACCAGCAGACCGCCACGATAAAGCTAAGGAACACCATCAAGTCGACAAATGTCTTAAACTGGCTGTAGCGTTTGGAAAACATGCCGTAACGGGCGTTAAAATTGTAGACAAACAACAGCACGCACAAGGCGGCCAGAAAGAACAGGCTTGAATGATCAGGCGGCATCAGCTTCATGTTCAGCGCCACCAGAGCGATCAACAGCCAGGAAATGTTGCCCATGATGCGGTCGTAGCCCTGGTACCTCTGTAGTGCGTCCCGCACATTGGCAGTGGCATCGGATAGCTCCACGTTCTATCCTCCTTCCTGAAGGCAGATACGAGCCCTGTTCACCTGAACACCACAAACAGCTTGGCGATAAAGAAATCACACATCAGGATCATCACCGATGAAATAACCACGGCCCGCTTGGCCGCCGCCCCTACCCCTTCGGCTCCTCCGGCGGTACTCAGGCCGGTGTGGCACCCGGTCATGGCGATGATGAAGCCGAATACCAGCGGTTTGAAAAGTCCTTCAAGGTAATCCAATGGCACCATGAACTGGGTAAAGGTGGAAAGGTACATAACCGGGCTGATACTGTAGCCGGTGGCAATCAGATAGCCGCCAAACATGGCCACAGCATCGGTGACAACCGTCAACAGCGGCAGGGCCAGCAGCATCGCCTTCAGACGGGGCGTCACCAGGCGCTGGATGATATCTGTCCCCTCCACCCGCATGGCGTCAACCTGTTCGGTCACCACCATGGTGCCGATCTCGGCCGTAATGGCGGACCCGGCACGACCCGCCACCATCAGCGCCGCCAGCACTGGTCCCAGCTCCTTGATCATGGTGACCGCCACCATCCCCCCCACATAGCTGGTTGCGGCAAAGGGCTTCAGTTGAATCAATGCTTGCAGGGCCATGACCATACCGGTAAAAAGGCCGGTCAGCAGACAGATGAACAAAGAGGCAAAGCCCAGCTTGTCAAAATGGATGGCGAAATCCCGGTAGTAATAGGGCTTGCGGAACATCCTGACCACTGCCTGGCCAGCAAGAAAGAACCAGCCCTGGAAAGCGTCAAGTCTCCAGAGCAGCAGACGGTCAATCTTTGAGAGATTCATCGGCTACAGTACCGCCGCCACTGCTTCAGAGGCATCTTCAATGAAACGGAATTCGAGTTCCTGGCGCACGTTTTCCGGGATATCTTCCAGGTCATCGCGGTTACGCAACGGAGCAAGCACGGTCTTGACCCCGGCGCGATGGGCGGCCAGCGCCTTTTCCTTCAGGCCGCCAATGGCAAGCACCCGGCCGGTGAGGGTTATCTCGCCGGTCATGGCCACATTGCGGCGGGCCGGCTTGCCAGTTAACAGCGACACCAAGGCCGTCACCATGGTCACCCCGGCAGAGGGACCATCTTTGGGGATAGCGCCTGAAGGCACATGAATATGAATAGTACGGTTTTCAAAGGCATCGTCGGCAATACCGAAATCTGAGGCATGGGCCTGGATATAGGAAAGCGCCGCCCTGGCCGATTCCTTCATCACATCCCCCAGGGAACCGGTCAGGATCAACTCCGCCTTGCCCGGCATGGCGGTCACTTCAATAAACAGAATATCACCGCCGGTTTCGGTCCAGGCCAGTCCGGTCACCACACCGACCCGATCCGACTCTGCCGCTACCTCATTATGGAATTTGCGGGCTCCCAGCAACTCGCCCACCACTTCGGGAGTAATCTCCTCCCGCAACGGCTTGCCCTGGGTGATCTCCTTGGCTATTTTGCGCAGCACCTGGGCGATGGTCCGCTGCAGGTTACGCACACCGGCCTCGCGGGTATACTCACGGATCAGCTTGATCAGTCCTTCCTGGGTAAAGGTCGGCGACGTTTTTGCCAGGCCGTTTTCCTCAATCTCCCGAGGGATGATGAAGTTATTGGCAATATGCTGCTTTTCCTCACTTGAGTAGCCTGCCAGACGGATAATTTCCATCCGGTCCTTCAAAGGGCCGGGAATCGGGTCCATCTGGTTGGCCGTGGTGATAAACATCACCTTGGACAGATCAAAGGGGACATCCAGATAGTGATCCTGGAAGGAGAAGTTCTGCTCTGGATCAAGCACTTCCAGCAGAGCAGAGGATGGATCACCACGGAAGTCATGGGAGAGTTTGTCGATCTCGTCCAGCATCAGCACCGGATTGTTGGAGCCGCAGCGGTAGATCTCCTTGATGATCCGCCCCGGCAGAGCGCCGATGTATGTGCGGCGATGTCCCCGAATCTCCGCCTCGTCCCGCACCCCGCCCAGGGAGACCCGTACGAACTTGCGTCCCAGACAGCGGGCAATGGAGCGTCCTAAAGAAGTCTTGCCCACCCCCGGAGGCCCCACAAAGCACAGCACCGGCCCCTTCATGGTCTCCTTCAGGGAGCGAACTGCCAGAAACTCCAGAATCCGCTCCTTGACTTTTTTAAGGTTATAATGATCCTCGTCCAGCACATTTTCCGCCTTGACGATATCCAGTGAATCCTCGGTGGAGATGTTCCAGGGCATACCTGCCAGATAGTCCAGATAGGTGCGGGAGACGTTGTATTCGGGCGATGCCTGATTGATCCGTTCCAGCCGTTTCAACTCCTTGATGGCTATCTTGTACACATCCTCAGGCAGTTCGGCCTCGTCGATCCGCTTGCGCAGGTCGGTAACGTCGGCATTGCGGGGGTCCTCCTCTCCCAGCTCCTCCTGGATCTGCTTCATCTGTTCCCGCAGCAGATAGTCCTTCTGGTTTTTACCTACCCGGCGGTTAACCTCGGTCTTCAACTCCGTATTGACCTGAAGCTTCTGCACCTCGTTGGTCAACACCACGTAGACCTTTTTCAAACGCTCCAGCGGATCAATGGTTTCCAGCAGATCCTGCAACTCCGGCAACGGCAGGTTGACATACAGCGCCACCAGGTCAGACAGACGGGCCGGATTGTCGATGTAGTCGATCATCTTCATCACATCGTCCGGCAGCGGCTTACCGTAGGAAAGCGATATTTTCAGCAGCCCGATCAGGCTTTGCACAAGCGCATCGGAAACCAGTCCCCGCTCGGCAAACTCCCGTACCACTTCGGCGTGCACCACTGGGAAGGGCGATGTCTGCTCAAGCTTACCAATACTGACCCGGTTAATCCCCTCCAGGGTGATCTTCAGGCGATTACCGGAAACCCGCTTGATCTGGGTGACACGACAAACCGTTCCTACCGAGCTTATGGCATCCTTCAAGGGACTTTCAGGTGTCTCAGGCCGCTGATAAACCACGGCAATAAAACCATCATAGTCGCTCTGGGCAACGGTAAAGCGTTCGGCCTCATCCTCACCCTGATAGACGGGGAAAACCATGTAGGGAAACACCACCATATCCTTGATAAGGTAGAGGGGAAGCGTTGTGGGAATGGTCAGTTCTGCGTGGGGCATATATTCGGGTTCCTTCTCACTAAGATTATCAGTTACTGCTGGTGGAGCATGGTAACACGCGGCAGCCTGTACTTCAATCGGCAGCTTGTTTTCGGATCATGTCGGACTACCCTGCTTCACTTGCACTCGCACCAGCCGGACACAGGCATCGCCACCAGCCAGTTCACGGTAGAGAGCTGCAAGAAACCGGATCGTCACCAGACGATGGATAGCGGCCTGGGTCAGGCGATACAACCAACGCCTGAAAAAGGATGGCTGTCGGCTCCCCAGAAGCAGGGGGCAATAATCTGACAACTGCAAGGTAACCCGGACACCATCGTCAGACAGCGGTTCCACCCTGAAGAGTAGTTCACCCTGTTCGCAGGCATCCGGCTGCACCAGCAGACCGCCGCTAATGCGCAGGCGGAACACATATCCGTCTCCCGGACTTATTTCATCCGGCAATTCAAAACAAAGTAGCGGATAGCGTCCTGCCAGCAGAAACAAAACACCATCCGGCGACTCACGCGGTACGATCACTCCCCATGTTTGACACCGTATCGCTGCCAGATAACGTCGATAGACCTGTTCAGCCGTGATCCCGGCAGCAACCCGTGACGGCAGATCAGTCCACTGAACTGAAAACACTGAAGAATCCTCCAGCAGCACCTGCTGACAGGCAATCTGCTGAACTGTTGTATTGGAAGCTGTTTTTGGAAGCATAGTACCGATTATTGTACCGATATGGTCAGGGCTTGCAAGGCTATTCAGGCTATGGCAGAGTAAGAATATGGACAAAACTGCCAACAAAACAGTTCTGGTTACCGGAGCCTCCGGCTTCATCGGCTCGCGACTGGCAAGCGAACTTGTGGCCCGAGGCTACCGGGTACGTTGTGCCGTACGTCGTTCCACAGTGCTTCCAGAAGGTGCAGAGGCAGTCACAGCAGATCTGCTCAAACCGGAAACCCTACACGGTGCCCTTTCCGGCGTTGATACCGCCTACTATCTGGTACATTCCATGGAAGCTGGCCATGACAGCTTCGCGCAACAAGACCGTCAGGCAGCGCTGAACTTTGTTGCAGCAGCGAACGCCAGCGGCCTGCGACGGGTCATCTACCTGGGCGGACTGGGAGAAACCGGCGACAATCTGTCCCATCATCTGGCCAGCCGCCTTGAAGTAGCCTCTATCCTCCAAACCGGGAATTTCAGCACCACATTTCTGCGGGCAGCGGTCATTATTGGTAACGGTGGCGTATCATATGAACTGATACGCTCCCTGGTACAACGCCTGCCGGTCATGATCACTCCCCGCTGGGTTACAACCCGCAATCAGCCGATTGCAGTTGCAGATGTCATCGCCTATCTGGCAGGATGCCTGGAAAATGAGCAGACTGCCGGGGCGACCTTTGATATCGGTGGCCCTGAGATCATGACCTACCGGCAAATGATGGAGCGCTTCGCACGACTCATGGGAAGACGTTTGCTGATCATCCCGGTACCGGTTCTGACTCCCCGACTTTCATCCTATTGGGTCAGTCTCTTCACTCCAATACAGTCGGCCATCGCCATCGCTCTTATCGAAGGGCTGAAAAATGAGGTAATCTGCCGCGAAAACAGAATCAGGGAGTTGCTACCAATCCCCCTGACCTCATATGATGCAGCAATTAAAACGGCCCTGGCCGAAAACCGACAGAACGGAGGTAGATGACCATGAGCAAGAAAATCGGTGTAGTACTTTCAGGTTGTGGTGTTCGTGATGGAAGTGAAATCCATGAGGCAGTGCTGACCCTTCTGGCCATTGATCAGGCCGGAGCCGAAGCGATTTGTATGGCTCCTGACACCGAGCTTGCCGAAGTAAATCATTTGACCATGGAAGCCACTGGAGCCACACGAAACGTACTGGTGGAGTCAGCCCGTATCGCCCGCGGCAACATCAAAAACATTGCCGATATAAAAGCCTCCGACCTGGATGCATTGATTTTTCCCGGCGGTTTCGGCGCAGCGCTCAATCTGTGCGAATTTGCCCAGAAAGGCGCTGCAGGCTCGGTCAACCCGGAAGTAGCCCGTCTGGTACGGGATGTTCATGCAGCAAAAAAACCGATCGGAGCCGTCTGCATCGCTCCAGCCTTGATTGCCGCCATTCTGGGCAAGGAAACCGGCGCGACCGTCACCATCGGCAACGATGCCGGAACAGCCGCTGAGATAGAGAAAACCGGCGCAAAACATCAGAACTGCTCGGTTACTGAATTTGTGGTGGATACAGAGAACCGGATCGTCACCAGCCCGGCTTACATGCTGGGGCAACGGATCACCGAGGTGGCCGAGGGAATCGGAAAATGCGTCAAGGCAGTCATTGAGATGGCGTAGCCCGGCAGACCACAGATAGCACGCGGATCAAGTCTGATCTTGGCGGATTTTCGCTGATTTAATAACGTATACAATCTGCGCAAATCCGCCTTATCCTCATCGTCCGCGTACCATTATCACAGCTTTATGCAAAGTTTGACGTTAAAAGCGCCCCAAACCTATCAATACGGAGGTTATCATGCCCTCATTACAACGGATAGAATCACAGGTTGCCGCCCTGCCCGAGACAGACTTGCGCAAGTTTCGTTCCTGGTTTGATGAATTTGACGCACAACGCTGGGATCAGACGCTAAGCAGCGATATTATGCAAGGCAAGCTTGATAACTTTGCAGCAGAAGCCCTTGCCCACTACGGTTCTGGCCAATGCAAACCGCTATGAACCACCATGCCGCACCCCGTTTCTGGGAGTGCTATGATCGTCTGCCTGCTGCCATAAAACAGTTGGCAGATGACAACTTTGCCTTGCTCAAGCAGAATCCCAAACACCCTTCCCTGCATTTCAAACAGATCAGGCAGTTCTGGTCAGTTCGTATTGGGTTACGCTACCGAGCCCTTGGCATTGCCGTACCTGATGGTGTTGTATGGTTCTGGATCGGCACCCACTCCGACTATGACCGATTGGTTGGTTAGCTGGAGAACGAGAGACTGGTCATATTTCACCTCCCAATACTCAAAAACCAGCATTGAGCAATCATTTCCAGACGATCGTCTCCCCCACCTTCATCTGCCGCATCAGAAATTCCAGACCATATCTCCTGAGCGCCGTTTTGAACTGCTCGGGCGTGCCGGTCAGGACCGGGAAGGTGCCGAAGTGCGTCGGCACCGCCATCTTCGGCCTGATCATATCAACGGCCTGGGCTGCCCGCACAGGTCCCATGGTGAACTTGTCGCCGATGCAGACCAGCATCAGATCCACCTGTCCTTTCAGAAGCACCATATCGCTAAACAGGTCGGTATCGCCGGTATGGTAGATGCGGGGACCGTTCTTCACCGAGATCAGGAAGCCACCGGGATGCCCGGCATAGACCGGCCCCTTGTCCGTGTCCATGCCGCCGCCATGCACTGCCGGAACAAACAGAACCGTCACCTCACCATCCAGCAGGCTGATGGTGCCGCCAAAACTGCCGGTCGTCGCACGGTCAATCTGTTTTTCAGGGAACCCCTTGTGGGCAACCATCGCCTTTTGCAGTTCCGGCACCGCCACCAGCCGCGCCCCACTCTTTTTTGCAATGTCAACGGTGTCGCCGATATGGTCGCCATGGCCATGGGTCAGCAGGATCAGGTCCACCTTCTGCAGCGCCTCCAGATCCTTTTTGGCGTTGGGATTCGACGGGTTGCTGATCCAGGGGTCCACCAGCAGCACCTTGCCAGAGGGGGTAACCACCTTGAAGGCGGCATGGCCATACCAGGTGATCTGAGCCTGGGCCGCCAGGGCCGGGATAGCAGACAGAAGCAGCAGTAAGGTGGTGAACAGCAAGGACAGTCGTTTCATGGTGGTCTCCTTCCTACAGTTGCGAGGTGCACTGGGGGCAGCGCACCGCTTCATCGTGGACAGCGGACTTGCAAAACGGACATTCCCGTGCCGGTGGCACCGGAGCTGGTGCCTCTGTTTTACGCACCTTGTTTGCAGCCTTGATGATCATGAAGATCACCAGCGCCATGATCAGAAAGTCAATGGACGTATTCAGGAATACGCCGTAATTGAGGGTGGGGACTCCGGCTGCTTTGGCAGCAGCCAGGGTGGGGTATCTGGTGCCGGACAGGCTGACAAACAGGTTGCTGAAATCCACCTTGCCCATGAACAGGCCCACCACCGGCATGATCAGGTCAGTTACCGCAGAGTTGACGATTTTGCCAAAGGCAGTGCCGATGATGACACCAACAGCCAGATCCAGCACATTCCCCTTCATGATGAAGGTCTTGAATTCCTGCAGCATGGTTGCCTCCTTTGTTCTGTTTCAGGCGTGGTTACACGAAGTATAAAATAGCTTGCCCTGTCGCATGACGGCATCCTTCAACGGCTGCTGATCAAGGCGGTCCCAGTGCAACAGGTCCAGCTTGAAGACCAGGTCCAGCGCATCCAGCCTGTTCCAGAGCTGTGAGAACTCCTGATCATTCATTTCCGGGGCAATCACGGCCAGGTCGATGTCTGAGTATGGTTTAGCGGTATCCTTGGCCCGTGAGCCGAAGATCAGCACCTCCCTGATATGCGGGAAGTCTCTGAACTGCTCCGTTATAGCGCGGTAATGGTGTTCGGCAAGGCCGAATATCAGTTTTCCGTCGTCCACGTTTGGGCCTTATGGGCAAGCTGACGAAACAGTTCTACGCCCTGCGTTACGACAAAATCATAGACCTCGTCGGCAAGCGTTTCATTGTAGGTATGGCTGGTAAGGTTCCGCATCCGTTGCAGGTCGCTCCAGGCGTTGCCATCCTCTATCAGTCCGGCTTGCAAGGCTTCCTGCAAGGTTTCGCGGGGTGTTCTGACAAAAATATCCTCCTGCTCAAGCCGCAGTTTCAGCATCTTCCAGGCCAGCTCGTGCGTAAACTCAAAGCGCTGGATGACGGAATCCCGGAGGTATTCATCCTTGGGTTTCCCGGCGGCCTTTTCAAGCTGACCAAGGGCTCTCAGATAATCGTCAATACGTTCTTTCAGGCGTTCAGTATCCATGTGCTGCTCCTGATTTATGGTAAAACCAACGGGCATGGCTTTGACCTGCCGGGTTTTTGGGTAGGTCGTAAGCCTGGTTATGTCGTGCTCACGTCGTCAACCTTATTGCCAGATAAAGGGATGTCTGGAAATGTTACTGCGCTGCCACTGGTCTCGATTATTACTTTTCTGCACTGCGCTGCAAATTCCTCATCTTGTGTTTCGAGCACGTGCTTAGAAGCAAAGAATAGGTCTGGAGTTCTGACCAAAGCAAAACCACTCCTTTTAGCAGCAGTTAAACATTTGTCAGTGAAGTACTCTCCTCGGGTAGCGAGTTCAGTCAGACGATACGCATTGCCGAACAGAACACCTTTGGCCATAGCCGAGACTTCATCGCGGGCAAAATCCTCATGTATGTTCATTTCCAGTTGTCGGAGCTTGTCAATGTTTATAGCCTTCGAATCCTTACCTTCTGCCTCTCCAAGAAGTCTCCCTTCTTGTGATTCAAAAACTACGTCGAATTCTGACTCTGAATCCTTGTAATTACTGGCTGTGAAACCCAGTATCTTCAGTGATTCAATAATTGCAATTTCCAAGGCGGGGCCTTTCTCGTATAGAAGACCCTTAAGGTATCCTGCCTCATGTAGCTTCGTGATAAGAGCTTCTTTTTCCTGGGTTAGCTCTTCAAGTTTGTTTTCGACTACAAGTAACCCCCCTTGTAGCTCCCTCTCTTTTGAGGATAGGTAAATCTGGTTTTTTGCCCATTGAGGCATGGGAGTTCTATCAAAGTTGTCTTTCAAGGCTTTGTCGATGTCCACCAGATGAGATAGAAGCCTTTTCCCTGCTTGTACAGCCTCCTGAGTCCAAACATAACCGCTTTCAGAATCTTCAGATTCGGAGCTATATTCATCTAGGTGGAATCCAAAATAGGGAAGCAGCACCAGACTTCCACCAGACTTTCCTCTTACAATTGAGCCTACAGGTTTATCGCCAGATTTGGTTGTAACTGAAGGTGATTTAATATCTTGTTTCAAAATTACTTTATATGTGGAGAGGCTTCCAAAATCTTGCCAGTATGCTGCAATTAGTGACCCTTCTTTGGTCAGCTTCATAGCAGTGCCATTTGTGTTGACTGGGGCCAAGTCCATTGGTACGGCTTTATAATTATTTATTAGAGTTACAATTCTAGTAGTTTTCTGGTTACGACCAGTACCAGAGTGAGTTTTATCACCTGTTGCCACATAGACTTCCTGTACTGAACTTAGGAAAATGAAGATCGTTTTGCCAGCCTCAAAAGCTTCTTTAATTTCCCTTTTCCAATGATCTAGTGTTTCCTTTAACGCAAAAGAATTACTGTCATCTAAGCATGGTTTTCCTAAGTATTCATCTCGGCCATAATAGTATGGGTAATCGGGGACAACAGGGTTAAAAACAATTATGTCCGCATCTAACAGAGAAATATGGTCGGAAAAAGAGATTTCAGTGACTTCCTCAATTGGCCACTCCAGTCCCACAGAAAAGATCGATTTTTTTGACAAATTGCCCTCCTCTCAAAATGCCTATTATCTTTAGTCGCATAACTCGTTCATCTACGGTTTCCCTGTATAAGATGCTCATTCTCGCAAGTCTGTCTTTCAAGCTGCCCGCGTGGGGGCATACAGTTTGCGTCCCCGCCGGGTCTCAATCACTCCTTTTACCTTCAAGGCACCGCACGCCAGCATCCGCCGACAGCAGCTTCATTTGCTGAATGGCGGTCCGGTTCAGCAGTTTCAGGCGTTCGGCCTGCACCCGTCCCTGATGAATGAATGAGCATTCAGAGTTTCCTGATTGGCCAGGCATACCAGTTGCGAGGTATTGGCCTCGTCGCGGATGTTTCCCTTGTTGCCGGGGTTTTCATCGCGCCACTGTTTTGCGGTTTTGCCGAACAACGCCATGTTAAGCACGTCAGCCTCGTTGGCGTAAATCAGGTTGCTCTGTTGCGGCGTCAGTTGCGGTGGGATAAGGTTGGATTTGATGGCGTCGGTGTGGATACGGTAGTTGATCCTGGTCAGGTTGCGGCGGATGTCCCAGCCCATTTGCCGGTATTCCGTCTCTTTCAGGCGCTGGAATTCCTTGATGAGATATATTTTGAATTCCGCACTGATCCACATGCCGAACTCGAAGGCAATGTCCTTGTGGGCATAGGTGCCGCCATAGCGCCCGGCTTTGGCAACAAGCCCGACGGCATTGGTCTGGGCTATCCATTCTTTGACACTGATCTTGTAGTTATTGAGCCCCGCCTGACTTTTAATTGTGGCGAATCCGCCATAATTAAAATCAGGGTTATGAACTTGCTCCCAGATGCCCAGGAACTCCACGGTGTTTCGGTTGCGCAGCCAATCGGAGATGAAGAAATCCCCATCCTTAGCCTTGAGCATGTCCGTCAGAGAAATGAAATCCATGTCGTTTTCGGCATAGACAGTGATGGATGTGCCTTTAACATCAATCTTCGACATGATTCTTCTCCCTTCTGCGGCCATGCACGGAGTCAAGTTTCCAAGATCCCAGGTTGTAGCTCGATCTTGGTAACTTAGAAGCCTGGCCCCACAAGCGATACAGTAATCTGGCCGTTCTTGCGCATCAGCCCACCGTTTCAGGTCCTAGCCAACCACTGCGTCACCCCGCCCAGCCACCTCTACCCGGTCGCCCGCATACAGCTTGCGCCCCCGGCGGGTCTCAAGTTCTCCGTTTACCTTCACCTGTCCGTCCATGATCAGCAGCTTGGCCTCGCCGCCGCTCATCACCAGATTGGCCAGCTTGAGCAGGCTGTCCAGTTTTATGTAGTCACTGTCTATGTTGATTTTGTCGGTCATATCGGCAGTTTCCGATCAAGGTTGCGGTATTGAATCGCCTCGGCAAGGTGTGCTGTCCGGATGGATGGGGAGCCATCAAGGTCTGCAATGGTGCGGGCCACTTTGAGAATACGGGAGTAGCTGCGGGCGGAAAAGCCCAGTTTTTCTCCGGCCAGCTCCAGTATACGATGCCCCTCCTCGTCCAGTTCGCAATGTTTCTTGATCAGCCGGGCATTCATCTGGGCATTGCAGTGCACCTTTGTGCCTTGGAAACGCTGCTGCTGGATCAACCGTGCCGTAAGCACGCGAGCCGCGATACTGCCGGATGATTCCGTCTCCTGATTGCCGGACAGGTCGCGGTAGGCTACGGCAGGCACTTCCACATGCAGGTCGATCCGGTCCAGCAGCGGCCCGGAGATACGGGAGCGGTAGCGCCGTATGGCGATAGGGGTACAGGTACAGGCATGGGACGGATCTCCCAGATAGCCGCAAGGACAGGGGTTCATGGCAGCCACCAGCATCACCCGTGCCGGATAGGTCAGAGATTGCAAGGCGCGGGAAATGGTGACCCGACCATCTTCCAGGGGCTGGCGCAATACTTCCAATGCATGTTTTTTGAATTCCGGCAATTCATCCAGAAAAAGCAGGCCGTTGTGGGCCAGACTGACTTCACCGGGACGAGGGGAAGCCCCGCCACCGATCAGACCTACATCCGAGATGGTATGGTGCGGAGCACGGAACGGTCGTGTGGTAACCAGTGCTTCTCCTGCGTCCAGCAGACCGCTGACGCTGAACAGCTTGGTGGTTTCAATGGCCTCGTCAAAGCTCATGGGAGGGAGAATGGAGGGGATGCGGCGGGCCAACATTGTCTTGCCAGAACCGGGCGGACCGATCATCAGCAGGTTGTGACCTCCGGCAGCGGATACCTCCAGGGCCCGCTTGGCATGTTCCTGTCCGCGCACCTCGCTGAAGTCCTCACCATGGTCATCCTGCTGGCCGAAAAGTTGTTCAAGATCAAGGGTGTGCCGGGGAATGTCCAGCTCTCCGCGCAGAAACTGCACCACATCAGCCAGAGTGGCAGCCGGGATGATCTCGACCCCTTCCACCACGGCTGCTTCAGGAGCATTCTCCGGTGGCAGGATCAGCCCGGAAAACCCTGCTTGGCGGGCGGCAACCGCCACCGGCAGTGCACCCCGCACCGGTTTCAGACTGCCATCAAGGGAAAGTTCACCCAACAGGATGTAGCGGTTGATCCGCTCCCCTTCGATGACACCGGTTGCGGCAAGGATACCAATGGAAATGGGCAGATCAAAGGCCGAGCCTTCCTTTTTCAGGTCAGCCGGGGCCAGGTTGGCGGTGATGCGGCGGGCAGGGAAATCGTATCCGGAATTCTTAAGCGCAGCCTTGACCCGGTCCTTGCTTTCCTTGACCGCGCCATCCGGCAGACCTACGGTGGCAAACTGCGGCAAACCCTGGGCGATGTCCACTTCCACATCCACCAGGACGGCATCTATGCCGATGACCGTTGCGCTTAATACCTTGGCAAGCATGGCTTACGATTTATCCGTAACCGTGAGCATGATGAACCCCATCTGCCGTCCGGTCTCACCGTTATCACGCCGGTAGGAGAAAAACAGTTCCCGGTGGCAACAGACACACACGCCGGAACTTTGAATGGCTGTAATGGGCACTCCGGCCTCTTCAAGCTGCATCCGGTTGATCAGCGCCATGTCCAGACGCCATTTGCCAGGTGCGCAGCTCTCGGCAACCGACTCCCAGGAGGTACGGTTTTTGTCAAAACCGTCCTTTACCGGCTGATCAACCTCGTAGCAACAAGGACCGATGCAGGGACCGATAGCCGCCTGCAAATCCTGTGGACGGCTTCCGAACAACCGCTCCATCCCCTGCACGGTTTGCCTGGTGATCTGTGCCGCACACCCCTGCCAGCCGGCATGAACCGCGCCAATCACCCCCTTGACCGGATCAAAAAGCAGAACCGGCACGCAATCAGCCACCGTAACACCGATCATCACCCCTGGCTGGTTGGTAATAATTGCATCAGCCTCCAGCTCCAGAAAATGGGAGTAATCGTCATTGGGCGCATCAATGGCCAGAATATCACTGCCATGGGTCTGTTGCACCGTTATCAGGCGATCCTGTGAAATGCCGAAGGTACGGGTCAGAATACTGCGGTTTCCTTCGACGTTAGGTGGCGAATCATCGGTATTCATCCCCAGGTTAAGGGAGTTGTAAGGGGGACGCGACACCCCTTCATGGCGGGTAGTAAAACCTTGAACAGTTGCCGCTACGGCAGTGCTGTCAAAGTGGGGCGCACAATAATGAATGCGGCCCGAACGAATGATTTCCATTGGGGATTTTCCTTTGCCTTTCATTGCTCATTACGCTTTAATGATCTGCGGCGGTGCCACCACACATAGGCCGCAACCAGCAGACAACAGGCCAGCAGCACCCAGGCCAGAGCCCGGTGAGACCAGGCCATGACCAACTCCTGGTTCTGGCCGATAACATAGCCGATCCAGGTCAGTACGCTACACCAGATACCGGCGCCCAGCAGCGTGTAGAGAGAAAAACGCAGATGGTTCATCCCTGCCACCCCGGCCGGAATGGAAATCAGATGACGTATCACCGGCAGCAACCGTCCGATGAAGGTTGATATCTCGCCATGTTGCAGAAAGAATTTTTCAACCCTCTCGAATTTGTCCGGCGGTATCAACACGTAACGGCCATACTTGAGGATCAAGGGCCGTCCCAGATAATGGGCGGCAAAATAGTTGGCATATGCGCCGAACAGGCTGCCAAAGGTGCCAGCCAGAATGGCAGCCCAGGCGTTCATCCGTCCTTGCTGGGCCAGATAGCCGGCAGGTGGCATGACCAACTCGCTGGGCACCGGAATTATGGAGCTTTCCATGGCCATCAGCAGAAAAATGCCCGGATAGCCCATGGCGCCGATGATCTCAACCAGTTTTTGTATGAGTTCGTGGAGCATTGCAGGCCTTTGATGAACGAAGGATTTCTTCTTATACCCTAAAAGAACGGGTGGTACAACCGCCCCAATGAAAGGAACTACCCCATGCCTCTCAAACCGATGGTTCTCTTTGGCTTGGCGTTGCTGCTTCTAAACGGCTGCGCAGCCTACAGGAACATGACTCGTCAGGAGGAGTGCGACAAAGTCCTGAAAACCTATAGCCGGATGATCCGCTGGAACGAAGCGGAAAAGGCCGCCATACTCTACGTTGATCAGCAGCAACGGGACTCATTTTCCAGAAATGCCGAGACAATGCGCAGGCGCAACATAACTATAGCGGATATGCGGGTTCTTGCCAGCGAATGCCGGGGAGAGCGAAAGTCGGCGGAAGCAACTGTTGAGTTTGACTATTTTGCTTTGCCCGATAACCGCCTGAAAACGGTCACTGACCGCCAGAAATGGGTATTTCGCGACGAAGACCTGAAGGAACCTGGTATGAATGAAGGGTGGAAGCTGGTCACGCCACTGCCGGATTTCAGATAGGAACAGTATGGAACAGCTTTCCGAACATATCCGGCAGTTTCTGGAATATCTGGCAACGGAACGCAACGGGTCACCACATACCATCACCGCCTACCGCAATGATTTGAAGCAGTTCGGCGATTTTGTACGGACAAGGCGCGGTGACGGGGCAACGGTTACCGATCTGGATCATCTGCTGCTGCGGCTCTGGCTGGCAGGCTTGGCCGAAGCAGGCTGGACAAAAGACAGCAACAAACCATCAACCCTTTATCATAAAAGCTCATTGGGACGCAAATTGGCCGCTGTGCGCGCCTTTTGCTCATGGCTGATCAGGAACGGCCTTTTATCCGCCAATCCGGCAGAACTTATTGCAACCCCCAAGAGAGAACAGCGCCTCCCCTTTCATCTCAACATCGATCAGGTCACAGACCTGGTGGAAGCACCACAATCCACTGCCGCTGACAGTCCTTACCGACTACGTGACCAGGCCATACTGGAGTTGCTCTACTCAAGCGGGCTGCGTGTTTCGGAACTGACTGGCCTGAACATCGGCGACCTTGATCTGGGGGACGGCATGGTGCGGGTCATGGGCAAAGGGGGAAAGGAACGGATTGTTCCGGTGGGAAGAGTCGCCTGCGGCATACTGCGCACCTTTCTTGCACAACGGAAAGCAGCTCTGCCAGGCGAGCCGCTGTTTCTTGGCAACCGCAACAAACGGATCAGCCGTCAGTATGTTGCGGAAATTATCCGGCGCTGCTCGTCCGAAATCGAAGCTTTTCGCCCCATCTCTCCCCACACGCTGCGCCACACCTTTGCCACCCACCTGCTGGAAGGAGGCGGCGACCTGCGCTCCATTCAGGAGTTATTGGGACACTCTTCCCTCTCTACCACCCAGAAATATACCCACGTCAGTCTGGACCGCCTGCTTGAAGTGTACGACAAGGCCCATCCACGGGCACATACGACGGGACAGCACGACAAATGACACCATAAATCTGCTGTCAATATCCCTTAATGGGCGATTGCCATACTACTCTTCGATCGGCATCCGTCCAGTTCTGCGGACAAACTCAAGATCATCCTGCTTTCTTCTGATGGCTTCGGTGCAATAGACCCAGATACGATAGCTCTCCACCCCAAGGATGGTGACACCGGCACCGATAACAGCCCAGTAGTTGTCGGCAAGTCCTCCGGCAACGTGATAGAAGAAAAAAAACACCGACAGATAGCCGACATGGCAGAAGCTGCTGCGGTGTTCCTGATTTGTAGACATACGCGCCAAACTAAGAATGATGGCGGAAAAGGTGTAAATCAACAGCATAATACTTACCACGTGCGCAGAAGGCGGCTTCCCCAAATATGGAGCCAGTTTTTCAGGAATGACCAGAAACGGCAAAACATACCAGGCAAGCAGACCGATAAGAAGAAAAAGCGAAAACGCCCACAATCCCCGATTTGAAAACCGTTTGAGACGAATGATTTCCTGCTGTACCGCCTGAACATAGCTATCCATCTGCTCCGATTCGGGCCGTGAAGCAGATGCGGATTGTCCGTTCTGTGGCATATTCATGCTGTTTCCTGCCATAACCAGCAGACATTGATAGCTTTTTGACTATCCTGCGCCCATGTTGTTGTAATCCACCGTTGTCAGCTTATTGCTCAGAAGCGTTGTCCTTGAGACCAGGGGTATTCTGCTCTGCATTCCTGTGTTCCATGAGAAGATCATGATAACAGTGGGCTATTCTGTCCAAATCCTGAGGCAGGTGCGGCGGAGACTCCGGCAGGTTTTCCGCCTCCCGTGATTCCTCCACAAACTCTCTCAGCCGCTGCATCGGAATAAACACACTTCTCCGCAGCAACGCAGTTACCCCGCCGACGGTCAGTATAAGCGTCAGTATGGTGAAGACTATCATCTGGATGCGAATAGTGGCCAGCAGATCCATCAGGCCTTCCTGGGTAAGGCCGATATCCAGGGTACCGAGCACCTTTTGCCCCTGCGGATGGGCATGGCAGGCGGCGTTAAAGCATTCCGGCTCATTGTAGATCGGGGCGGTAATTGCCAGAACCTTTTTGCCGTTCGGGTTTGTGAAGTTACGAGCCTGCTGCATTGTTCCCAAGGTTGTGGCAGGGGTGGAGCCGCTATGGCAGGCGATGCATCCTTCCGCCTTCTTGTCCAGTTGACGGTTAAGTTCTTCGCTTTTGTCCGAGAAGTTAACCACTCCTTTTTTGTTGAATATCCGGACATGATCAACCCCTTTTTGCTCACCAATATTACGTATGACCGTGGCAAGTGTCTCACGGTCATCTTTAAGCATGGCGTAGCGGGTTGATTTCAGGACGGTGTCAGCCATGCTGGTGGCGTTGAAAACCGCGTCACGGGTTATACCGCTTTTTATGGCAGAATACAGCAACAGGCAACAGACGACGAAAAAACCGGTTACCGCCAGCCCAACCGGAACCAGCGCCTGCCGTGCAAGAGTCTTGAACATGACTACCCCCTCAACCGATCACATCTTGTGGCATGCATCACACTTCTTTTGAACACCAAATGCCGATTTTCCGTCATGACAGGCGCCGCATGATTTTCCCTGTTCCATCTCCTGCATGCTTACTTTCAGTGTTGTGCGGGTTGTCGCATACCGGGCCGGATGGCAATTGGCACAACCAAACATGTCGGCATGGGATTTATGGCTGAACTGCACGTTGCCGACACTCTTTTCTTCAAAAACCAGCTCTCTGGTTGGATGGCACTTTGCGCATTCTTTGACTGAAAAAGCCTGTTTGCCATTGTGGCAGGCACCGCATGATGCGCCTTTTGCCATGGCCGCCATGCTGATACGTTTGTTATTCCGGGTGGGAGCATACAGCTTTGGATGACACGAACCGCATCCGGACACGGCCAGGTGGCTGTTGTGACTGAATACTGTGGGGCCGGTAGCTTTTACCCGATACGTGATTTCTTTGGTGGGATGGCACGTTGAACAGTTGTTGAGTGCTGAAGCCTGTTTGCCGTTATGACAGGCACCGCAGGACACCCCTTTTTCCATCTGGGCCATGCTTGTCTGCTTGTTACGTCCGGCCGCAAACAGCTTTGGATGGCAGGCGCGGCAATCAGGGCTGGCAGCTATGTGTTGCTTATGGCTGAAACGGGTGGGACCGGTTGCCTTGACCCGGTACGTGACTTCCTTGGTCTGGTGACAGGCAGCACATTCCGTAAGGGGAAAAGCCTGTGTTCCGTCGTGGCACGCGCCGCAGGATTTGCCCTTCGCCATATCAGCCATGCTGAAGCGCACACTCTTTTTGATGCTGAACAGCCTGTCATGGCAGACTTTGCAATCACCGGTCATCGCCTTCTGCTGCGAATGCGCCGTGTGGCTGAACACCACCTTCCCTGCATCCCTGGTTTTGAAGGTTACATCACGGATCGCCACCGACATGGCATCGGACGCACAGAACAAGGCTATCATGACCATAAGGAAAACAAAGCGGCATTTCATAGGTTCCTCCCGCTCAAGTTTAATGCGTTGTACCGGAACTGTCACCTGAGGCAAGCTTTTCCTGCACCTCTTCCTCCTCCCAGCCATCCCACATCTGTTTGAAGTGCTCCAGGGGAGTATGGCCAAGTGTGGCCAGGTATATGTGGATGAACAGGAACGCGCAGAAACAGCAGGCCAGCAGAAAATGCACACCCACCAGTGTCTTGATGCCACCCACCATCAAAATCAGTTCCCGCAGCGGCGCAATGTACATCAGCATGAAACCGGAAAAAATTACCAGCGGCAGCAGCACCACCATGATCATCAGGTAGGTGACCTTTTGCAGCGGATTGAACTTGCTTTCCGGCGTGCTGTGGTGC
Source organism: Geobacter sp. UBA6151 (assembly GCA_002423105.1). GTDB lineage: Bacteria > Desulfobacterota > Desulfuromonadia > Geobacterales > Pseudopelobacteraceae > Trichlorobacter. The sequence continues at coordinate 119,839 of DIUT01000060.1, forward strand.
GGATTGTCACGCCCCACAAAATAGTTGAAAAAGTAGAAAAAGGCCTGGCGGAAGAGGCCGTGCCGGATATCTTCCGTTGTTGGAACATAGAGCTTGGCCAGCGTGCCTGCCACAAACAGGTAGTAGACCAGCCAGAGCACATACGATATGGATACGACGATTCCGGCGGTGTCATGCAGCCGGATGGCCGCCTTGTAGGTGCCAAAAACATTGATGTACTCCGGAAACCTGATCTGCAAGCCGGTAATAATCAGCGTGACGATCCCGAAGGCGTTCAGCCAGTGCCAGATGCGCACCGGCATAGGGGTGAGATAGACCGAATGTTTCATGACCGGTGCTCCTTTCTGTTTTTGCGGGTCAGGAAGCGGAATGTGCCATGTCCGATCGGGAACATCAGACCGCAAGCCACAATCAGACCGCCGATGACATTAAGTGCGGTACTGCGGGTGGTGCCCAGCATATAGAAGTCCGGGGTGCCGTAGAGGATGTCAAGAACAGCCCCCTTTTCCACCGGCAGACGGGTATATCCGCCGCTTTTGTCCGGGAAGGCCACGTAACTGGTCTGCATCGCCTTTGGTCCGGAAGCATGGCAAAAAGAGCAGTCCCAGCGGTTGTTCAGGATCTGATAGGTATGGGTGACCACTTCCGGGGTCATCATACCCCACAACCGCATCTCCTTCTTGCGCACCTGATGATTGAACTGCCGCAACTCCTGCAAAGAGATGAGGCCGTTACCATCATTGTCAACCAGCCTTTGAACATCCGTGCCTTCGGGCAGAAGCCGGGCAAGCTCGTCATAGGCGGCAAGTTTGAAATCACCGCGTGGCGAACCCGGCTTACGGTTCTCGATAGACATGGTAATGACATAATTTTCTGAACCGGTATGACAGGTAATGCAGGGCAGGGCTTCGATATGCAGGTCAGCCTGGGGCAACCATTTGGCGTGTGTTCTAACCGTCTTCTGCACATCATGGCATTTGGCGCATTTGGCGTTTATGTCATAACCGGACACGGCAATGGCCGGTTTCACCTCATGGGGATTGTGGCAATCGTTGCAGATAGCCTTTGATCCATGCAGACTTTTGCTGTATTCAGCCTGTATCGGCCCGTGACATTCCTTGCACCTGGCCCTTGATGGCCTGAGATCTTCGTTGGGATGCCGCGAAGACACTGAATCATGGCAGGAGGTGCAGCCGATAAAGGAATGGGTGGTTACGGCATACCTGACAGGGTCAATGTGGAGCCGCTCACCACCCGATTCAACAATTTTATTACTGCCATGACAGGCCAGACAGCGGTCACTGACTGTCGTAGCTGCCTGGGTGGTCCTGATGCCGGTGGAAAGAAGAACTGCCATTGCCAAAAGCGCTATCAATACTCGCATCGTTCATGTTCTCTCTTTCCCCTGAATTGTGCAGGGTTTTCGTACGGCTTTTTACTCTTGTAACAAATATTTTGATTATTTCAACCACCTGTCAGCATTTTATTGTTTTCAAGCTCTTATAGCACCGCTTTGCCGTTTGCCGACTATGCCTTGTGCTCTCCTTTTTCCATCCAGCCGAAGAGTCCTTTCAGCATCCCTCCGAACACCAGTATTCCCGGAGCAAACTGAAAAGCAATGATCAAGGCGCAAAAAGCTCCAAACAGTGTGACCAGCAGCCCCAAACCCTCATCTGCACCGCCTCCGGCTGCCAGAGCCTCGGTTACGGTAACAGTAATAACCATTATCCAAGTAATTAGAGTTTTCATGACGTCCTCCCTTCTGCTACAGATTTCTGCAGGGATTCATCCGGCAGATGTTCACATATCCTTCACCCGAACATTTGCATTGACCATGCCAGAAGCTGGCCCAGAAAGACATCTCCAGCAAAATCCATTCAATTCAAGCTGTTGCAACTTCACCCAGTTAAGTGCTACTTGCTGCGCACAAGAAGAGACAGTATAGTAACCGCATACTGCCCGGATGAGATCAGCCACGACAATTTTGGCTATACTGTTGTTATTGCGAAAAGATATGGTATACGAACTACAGCGGTGGCGCTGTACATCGAAACTATACACCTCTGAAAACGACGGATGGCATGGAAGGCCGCATGATGGAGCAGATCAGAATTCTTATTGTGGATGATGAGGCGGTGATCAGGGATGGCTTGAAGCGTATCCTGAACGGGGAACGGTTCATGGTGGAAACCTGTGCCAGCGGCTTCCGCGCCATTGAGCTATTGAACGAACGGGAATTTGATCTGATTGTTACTGATCTGAAGATGCCCGGCATGAACGGCATAGAAGTGCTGAAGGCAGTCGCAACCCTGCAACCGGGTGTGCCGGTCATCATGATCACCGGCTATGCAACCGTTGAAACCGCAGTAGATGCCATGAAAAACGGTGCGGTGGACTATATCACCAAGCCATTTGCCCCGGAACAGTTTCTGGAAAAGGTGGAGCATGCCCTTGAACAGCGCCATGTATCCATGGATGAACTCATCCTGAAAAAGGAGATCGCCAGCCGCCACGGTTTTCATCGTTTTGTCGGCGAGAGTAAGGAGATGTTGAAAGTTTACCACCGGATCATGCAGGTGGCTGCCACCAACAGCACGGTTCTTATCACCGGTGAGAGCGGTACCGGCAAGGAACTGGTGGCCCACGCGATCCATGAGAACAGTCCTCGTCACGGCCAGCCCTTCGTGGCTGTGGATTGCTCGTCACTGGCGGAAAATTTGCTTGAAAGCGAGTTGTTCGGTCATGTTAAAGGCTCCTTTACCGGAGCAATGCAGACCAAAGTGGGGCTTTTCAAAGTTGCTGACGGCGGTACTCTCTTCTTGGACGAGGTTTCCAACATCAGTCTTTCCACCCAGGCGAAGCTGCTGCGAACCCTTCAGGAACGGCAGATTACCCCCATCGGCGGAACACAGCCGCAGCAGATCAACATTCACCTGGTGGCTGCCAGCAACAGGAATCTAAAAACTATGGTGAGCGAGGGAACCTTTCGAGAAGACCTGTTTTTCCGTCTCAACATTATCCCCATCGAACTGCCGCCGCTGCGGGAGCGTAAAGGCGATATCCCCTTGCTGATCAGTTATTTTCTCAAAAAATTCACCGCCGAAATCGGCAAGGCAATTCGGGCCGTGACACCCGAGGCCTTGGCCTTTCTGGAAGGGTATAGCTATCCCGGCAATGTGCGAGAGTTAGAAAATATTATTGAGCGTTCAGTTGTGCTGGCAGAGAGCGATAGTATCCGTAAAGAGGATTTAGAACTCTCTGAATACGCAAACAATAGCAACGGGGCTGTTCCTGGGGGGTACATCCCCGCTACTGCTCTTGAACTGAAGGAGATGAAACGCCACATACGCGATCATGCAGTGGATTCGCTGGAGAAGGCATTTCTGATCAGCGCCCTGGAGCGCAACAGTTGGAATGTAACCCGTGCTGCCGAGGAAACCGGCATACTCAGGCCGAATTTTCAAAGCATGATGAAAAAGCTGGGGATTTCCATCAGGGATCAACATTGAACAACAGTTTGACTCAACCGGCGGCAGGCAGCTTAACTATGAAGGTAGTTCCTTCGCCGACCTTGCTCTGCACCTCAATCGTTCCCCCATTGCTTTCGATGATACCATAGGAAATGGAAAGGCCCAGTCCGGTTCCCTCAGGCTTGGTGGTAAAAAACGGGTCAAAAATCCGGGCAAGATGTTCTGCAGGAATGCCGCTACCCGTATCCTTCACCTCAGTGCAGACAGAGGCGCCGTCAGCAGAACGATAAGCAACCAGCGTCAGCTCGCCGCCGTCCGGCATGGCATGCCCCGCATTGATCACCAGGTTTATGAAGACTTCCCGAATCTGGTTGGGATCAACCGAGACGTACGGCAGGCTCTCCTGATACTCCCGGTGGATAGTGATTGTGCAAAAGGCTGGCTGTTTTTGAAAAAGAGCAATAATGTCGTCAAGGATTGTTTCTAAGGCAATTGATTCCTTCACCGGCAACGACTCACGGCTAAATTCCAAGAGGTTTTTCACGATATCGGCACAGCGGCGTGTTTCAGAAATGACACGTTCCACATCAGGCAGCAGGGCCGGATCAAGCCGTTTGTCGCCATTTAAAAGCGACGCATACAGCAGAATGCCGGTCAGCGGGTTGTTGATTTCATGAGCAACACCGGCAGCCAGGGTGCCCAGAGAGGCTAGTTTTTCAGAGCGCCGCAACTGTTCTTCCATCCGCATGATTTCGCGGCTGCGGTCTTCAACCTTCTGCTCCAGGCTGTCTGCCCAGCTTTTCAACTCCCGGTCCGACCGTTCAAGACTTTCCGTCATGGCATTCATTGCTTCGGACAATGCCCCAAGTTCATCGCTGCTGGTAACCGTCACACGGGCGCCAAGCTCTCCTGCGGCAACCAGATCGCTCTGCCGGACCAACCGTTGCACCGGAACACCAACCAGATAATGAGTAAGGATAGTGATCAGCGCTCCGGTCATCACCAGCAGCAGGCAGGTGAGCATGATAAACTGCAGGCGGTATTCACTGGACTTTCTCTGGAGATGCTCAAGGGAAATGGAGACATCAAGCTGACCGAGCATTGTTTCGTTCTTGCCGTGGAAATGACAGGAGGAGGTAAAACAGGCCGGTTGATTGTAAATTGTCTTGGTAAAGGCAAGCGCCTCTTTTCCCGATCTGGTCCTGATGACGCGGCAACTCTTTTCCGGCAGTGTAATGCTGTCAGGTTGCATGGCGTAATGACACAGCAGGCATTCATCAGCATGGCTCCCAATGGCTGAACCGATCTCATCCTTGGTGCTTGAGTAAATAACCTTGCCGTTCTGATCAATTAAACGTATGTGTTCAATGTTTTCACTTTTTGCAATGCGTGAAATCATGGTGTACAGACTTGACTTATCATTTTTGAGCATTGCGTCGTAGGTACTCTGCGTAATAATGTCGGCAATCTCTTCGGCATTCAGCACTGCGTAATCCACAATGACTTTTTTAAAGTTTTTCAGGTTGAGATAGTCCAGCAATCCCATGAACAGCAGCAGAATCAGCGAGATGCTCAAGGTAAATTTGGCAATCAGCACTATGCGTCTATTCATATCGTACACCCTGATCTTCTGAACGTTGCAAACTCCCGGATGGATGTTGGCATCTTTTGTGCTAAACAGATTTATCTGAACTACTTTTGCGTGCGAGGTGCGGTGATGTGGCAGCCCGATGAAAGCACACTGATAAAATTCCATATTGCCGGATCGATAGCAACACTTGTCTGTTGCGCAATCATACTTCTGATCAGTCTTGTACCCCAATTTTCGCCTGAAATACACCGTTTACTGATTGATTTCCGCATCATCAGGCTCTTGCCCTATCTGCTTTTCATCGCCCTTGGACAATCACTGTTTTCCATCTGGTATTTCCTTTTCAGAAACAGAAAATAATGGAATACTCCATGAAACCGCTTACTTCTTCCAATATGCATGCAGACCCGAACAACCAGAACAACCCGTATGACCCGCCAACCTATGTAACAGCTTTGAAAAAGGCACGCAGACGCAGGATGATTTTTTTCGCCACCGTGCTGATTTATATCCCGGCCCTGATCGTCACCAATCTGATTCTGCCCACGGACAGGGCCATGGGAACGGTATTTTGCATCTGGGTTGTGCTCTTGCTGGCGACGACTTTTCTGGCTGCACTGTGCAGGTGTCCCCGCTGCGGCAACCTGTTTCATGTCAACGGCATGACTCTGCTCTTTCTGCGAAAGTGTCTTCACTGCCAACTGCACATCAATGCCGATAAAATGGGGATCACTTCCGAACCTACACAGCAGAAACCTCCCGAAAGTACACGCCAATAAGCAAGGCCACCTGTGCGTGGTGGCCTTGTCAGTCTGCGCTATCCAAACTTCCTCCTCTATTTCTTTGCCTCTGCAGCTGCTTCATCCTTTGCGGCTGCTGCCACCCCCTTAGCCATGCCAAACATCAACAGTACTGCGCAGACCATCTTCTCATAAATCAAAAAAAGGCCACGCCGGAAATCGGCAGGGCCTTTTTTTGATACAGAAACAGAGAACGGCTACTCGCAGAGGTCGATCTTCACATCCCAGTTCTTGAGCTTCATGGTGCCGTTCTTCTCAAGGTTGAGGTGCATCTTGAAGGCACGATCCCACAGTTGCGGCTCATGACCAACCTTACGCTTGAGGCAGTCAGCTTCAGCTATGTTCAGATACTCGGTCAACTGGGCCTTGTATTCCGGGTGGGCGCACTTCTCGATGATGCGACGGGCGCGATCCTTGGGAGCCAGGCCGCGCAGGTCGGCCAGACCCTGCTCGGTGATGACGCAGTCCAGATCGTGCTCGGTGTGGTCGATGTGCGAGCAGTGCGGCACGACGCAGGAGATACCAGTCGGGTCGGTCTTGCTTGGACGGCTTGAAGGGGTGTGCATCATCTTCAGGAAGCCGTTACGCAGGAAGTCGCCGGAACCGCCCAGGCCGTTGATCATCCGGGTGCCGCCCACCAGGGTGGAGTTGGCGTGTGCATAGATGTCGATCTCAACCGGGGTGTTCATGGCGATACATCCCAGACGGCGGATCGGCTCCGGCGCGTTGGAGATGGAGAGCGGACGCAGGGTGATCTTGCTGAAATACTTCTCCATGTTGGAGAAGAATTTCGGGAAACCCGGCTCTGCGGACAGGGAGAGTGAGCAGGAAGAAGCTGCATCCAGCTTGCCGGAGTCAAACAGGTCAAGCATGGTGTCCTGCAGAACTTCAGTGTAGACGGTCAGATTCTGGAAAGGACCCTTGGCCAGACCACCGATAACTGCGTTGGCGATGGAACCTACGCCGGACTGGATCGGCAGCAGGTTCTTGGGCAGACGGCCTGCCTTCACTTCATGGGTGAAGAAGTCAATGACGTGACCGGCAATGGCTTCGGAGGTATCGTCCTGCTCGGCAAAGGCACGGCCCTGATCGCGCAGTTTGGACTCGACAACAGCAATGATCTTGCTGGGATCGCACGGAACATAGGTGGTACCGATACGGCTGTCAGCCTTGGTGATGTCCAGCACCTGACGGTTAGGCGGATGGTTGCAGACCACGATGTCGTGGATACCTTCGAAGGAGGGTTGTCCGGTGTTCACTTCCACAATAATCTTGTCGCAGATCATCAGAATTTCAGGAATAACGCCGCAGGAAGAGGTCGGCACCAAGCCGCCGTCTTCGGTGATGGCGGAAACTTCGATAATAGCCAGATCCAGCTTGCCGGTTGGGGAATCCTTGGTGTAAAAACCGTAGCCCAGATCCTGGGCAAACAGGGAAAGGTGCTTGTCGCCCATACGGATGCGGCCTGCGTTGATGCCGGCAGCGATGTCCTTGCCGGTCTGATATGGCCAGCGACGGTCGATCATGTCGTTGATAGCCCAGCGGTTTTCAGTTTCTGCGCCAACCGAGGCACCAATGAACAGGTTGAACTTCAGCTTGCCTTGCAGGTTGTTCTTCTCAACATGCTCGGCCAGTGCGATGGGCACCACTTTAGGGTAACCGGCCGGAGTAAAGCCCGACCAGCCAAGGTTCATGCCGTCTTTGAAGAAATCAATGCACTGCTCAGGGGTCTTTACCTTGTCCAGCAGCGATTTGCAGCGGACGCGGTCTTGCAAGGTTCCGTACTCTGACATTCTTACTACCTCCTTGTTTTGTTTTGCTGTCTACATAATGCAGAAGCGCAATCGCCAACGGCGACAAAAAAAGCACAAACAAATGCAAAATCAATTACTTACGCACATCAACGCCTATTACGACAAGTAGAACCGGATTCTACTCAAGCGTTATACCAGAGTCAAGAAATATTCAGTATTCACTATGATTTTCTGCCGGGTACTGCACGTTCAAGAGGTAAAGCCCCTGCGCAGGGGCGGTAACTCCCCCCAGACGGCGCTCTGGCTGCTCAAACAGCAAAACAATATGTTCTGGTTCAAAGCGGTGGCGACCAATATCCACCAGCGTACCGGCCATGATCCGCACCATGTTTTTAAGAAAGCCGCCACCGGTCACATCAATGGTAATCAGATGGCCGTTCCGCTGGATATTCACCTCGTCAATCCGTCGAATGCTGGTAACAGCGGAACAATTTCGCCCTTTGAATGCAGAGAAATCATGTTCTCCGATAAAGTGCCGGGCTGCTTCACGCATTTTCGCAAGGTCAAGAGTTTGGCGCACATGCCAGGAGGTACGGCGGCACAGCGGACTGCGGACATGGTGGTTGTAAACGGTATAGCGATAGGTTTTGGCAACAGCCCCGCCAATAATCCGAAAACATTCAGGCACCTCTTCGGCAGACTGAATGGCAATGTCATCGGGCAGATGGCTGTTGACGCCATCAACAAAGGCTTTGAGCGGAATCCCGCTTTCCGTCTTGAAAACCGCCGGCATGGCCAAGGCATGAACTCCGGCATCAGTGCGGCCTGATGACTGCACACGCACCCGTTGTCCCAAAATTTTCGCCAGAGCCAACTCGACAGTTTCCTGAATGGAAGGGCCATTGGGTTGCTCTTGCCAGCCACAGTAGGCGGTACCGTCATATTGAATGATCAGTTTAATTGTGCGCATAAAGGAAGCGCCCCATGAAGGGGCGCTCTATTCCTATTTTTCCAGCAGGATACGCAACATTCTTCTCAATGGCTCCGCTGCTCCCCACAACAACTGGTCGCCACAGGTGAAGGCCTGCACATACTCTGGTCCCATCTTCATCTTGCGTACCCGGCCGATCGGCACGGTCAGAGTGCCGGAAACCGCCGCCGGGGTCAGACCGGCCAGGGAGTCAGCCTTGGTGTTGGGAATCAGCTTGACCCACTGGTTATCATTGGCAATCAGCTGCTCTATCTCGACAATGGGCAGATCCTTGTTCAGCTTGATGGTAATGGCCTGACTGTGGCAGCGCATGGCACTGACTCGCACGCAGATGCCGTCCACCGGAATCGGACTTTCGGTGCCCAGTATCTTGTTGGTTTCGGCAAAGCCCTTCCACTCTTCGCGGCTCTGACCATCTTCAACTTCACGATCAATCCAGGGTAGCAGGTTTCCGGCCAGCGGAAAACCAAACTCCTTGGTGGGCATGGAACCATTCCGCAGGGTTTCGGTAACTTTCTTGTCAATCTCCAGAATGGCGGAACCGGGATTTTTCAGTTCTTCAGCCACAACAGCGTTCAGCACTCCCATCTGTGAGAGTAGTTCGCGCATATTGGGGGCACCGGCGCCGGAGGCTGCCTGATAGGTCATGGAAGATATCCACTCCACCAGCCCGGCCCGGAACAGCCCCCCTAAAGCCATCAACATCAGACTGACCGTACAGTTGCCACCAATGAAATCTTTCTGGCCATTTGCCAGCGCCTTATCAATTACATTGCGGTTAACCGGATCGAGTATGATCACGGCATTGTCTTCCATCCGCAGCGTACTGGCCGCATCAATCCAGTAGCCGTTCCAGCCCTGCTTGCGCAGTTCAGGGTGTATCGCCTTGGTATAGTCGCCCCCTTGGCAGGTAAGTATAACGTCCAGCTTCTTCAGTTCTGCGATATCATCCGCGTTTTTCAGGGTTTCGCTTCCCATGGGCGCAGGCTGACCAGCCTGGGAGGTTGAGAAAAAAACCGGCTCAAATCCCAGGGCGAAATCATTTTCCTCCTGCATCCGTTGCATCAGGACCGATCCAACCATACCACGCCAACCGACAATTCCTACTTTCATGGCTATAGTTCCTTTCATAGCTGTTTTAGCGAATAAGTGTTGAGTGCCACTACATCGTGGACAGGCTGTGATTTTTTCGCAAGATCAAGGCTGTCGAGGGATTGTGCGGAGGCGTAGCAGCGCTACGCTGCACAAACAAATCCCGAAGACTTACGCAGATATTGCGGAAAAAGCGCAGCCTAAAGCGCAGCAATAATTGCGTCGCCCATCTCTTTCGTATTAACCAGCTTCTCACCCGGCTTGTCCTGGAAAATGTCGCGGGTACGATATCCTTGATCAAGAACAGTCTTTACCGCGTTGTCAATAACATCAGCAGCATCAACCATGCCGCAGGAGAACTTGAGCATCATGCCTGCCGAAAGAATCTGAGCAATCGGGTTGGCGATCCCCTGTCCAGCGATGTCCGGGGCTGAACCGCCGGAAGGCTCATACATACCGAAGGTGCCTTCGGCCAGTGAAGCGGAGGGAAGCATTCCCAGGGAACCAGTGAGCATGGCCGCCTCATCGGAAAGAATGTCGCCAAACATGTTTTCGCAAAGAATCACGTCAAACTGCTTGGGCCAGCGCACCAGTTGCATGGCGGCGTTATCGACATACATATGGGACAGCTCAACATCCGGATACTGCTTGGCAATGCCGGTCACCACCTCGCGCCAGAGCACCGAAGAAGAAAGCACGTTGGCCTTGTCGATGGAGCAGACCTTCTTGCCCCGCTTGCGGGCTGCCTCAAAGGCCACATGGGTAATCCGCTCGATCTCCGGCACGCTGTACTTCATCGTATCAATGCCGATCCGGTCGCGCCCTTCCCCCTCAATCCCCTTGGGCTGGGAAAAGTAGATACCGCCGGTCAGCTCACGGATCACCAGCACGTTGAAACCGCCGGAAATCACCTCTTCCTTCAGGGAAGAAGCACCAGTCAGCGACGGGAAAATAATGGCCGGACGCAGGTTGGCGTACAGGCCGAATATCTTGCGTAATGGCAGCAGCGCCCCCCGCTCCGGCTGCTCGTCCGGCGGCAGTGTCTCCCATTTGGGGCCGCCCACGGAACCGAACAGAATGGCATCGGATGCCTTGCAGATATCAATGGTGGTCTGGGGCAGCGCCTTGCCCTCATTGTCGATTCCGGCGCCGCCGACATTAGCAAAGGTACCGTCGAAGGTCACATCATACTTTCTGCCGACCACGTCCAGCACCTTGATCGCCTCGGCCATCACCTCAGGTCCGATACCGTCACCGGGCAGGACCGCAATCTTGAATGTTTTTGCCATGTTTCACCTCGCAGAAAAGTATAGTATCTTACTGTATGCACAAGTTTTTTGTCAATGGTGCTCAGGTACAAAAAAGGGCGGTCCCGGAGGCCGCCCCTTTGGAGTATCAGGACAGACTGTCTCCGCCTACAGCCCTGCCTTCTGTTTCAGGATAGCCGCCTTGTCAGTCTTTTCCCAGGTAAATTCCGGCAATTCACGACCAAAGTGGCCGTAAGCTGCAGTCTTTTGGTAGATCGGACGCAACAGGTCCAGCTGTTCGATAATGGCGCGGGGACGCATATCAAACACTTCGCGCACCAGTTCGGACAGGCGGTGCTCAGAAACAACACCGGTACCGAAGGCGTTGACCATAATGGAAACCGGTTCGGCCACGCCGATGGCATAGGCCACCTGCACTTCGCAACGATCACAGAGACCGGCCGCCACCAGGTTTTTCGCCACGTAACGCCCCATGTAGGCTGCGGAGCGGTCCACCTTGGAGGGATCCTTACCGGAAAAAGCGCCGCCACCATGACGTCCCATACCACCGTAGGTATCCACGATGATCTTACGGCCGGTCAGTCCACAGTCGCCCATGGGCCCCCCCACCACAAAACGACCGGTGGGATTGATGAAGTAGCGGGTCTCGGCATCCAGCAGATGGGCCGGGATCACCTTCCTGACAACTTCATCCATCACCCCTTCAACTATGGTTTCATGGCTGACATCCGGGGTGTGCTGGGTGGAAATTACCACAGTATTAACCCGTACCGGCTTGCCGTTGTCGTATTCAATGGAAACCTGGGATTTTGAGTCTGGCCGTAAAAACTTCAGCAGCCCGGATTTGCGCACATCGGCCAAACGCTTGACCAGCTGATGGGAAAGCTGAATCGGCATCGGCATCAGCTCCGGGGTTTCATTGCAGGCATAGCCGAACATCAGCCCCTGGTCACCGGCCCCCTGCTCCTTGAACATCCCCTCGCCTTCGGTCACGCCCTGAGAGATGTCAGGGGACTGACGGTCAAGGGAGACCAGCACCGAGCAGGTCTCGTAATCAAAACCGGTATCGGAACCGCAATAACCGATCTCCTTGATAGCATTACGAACAACCTCGGCATAATTAACCGTAGCGCTGGTGGTGATCTCGCCGGCAATGATGGCCATGCCGGTGGTCACCATGGTTTCACAAGCCACCCGTGCCTTGGGATCCTGCGTGAGAATTGCATCAAGAATGCTGTCGGAAATCTGATCGGCCATCTTGTCGGGATGCCCTTCGGAAACGGATTCTGAGGTAAAGATGAACTTCTCGGACATTGGGGATCTTCTCCTTAGTATGTATATAAGCACCGGGCTGACGTTGAAGCAAGAAAGATTGATCAAAAATCCTATAAGTTTCAGCAGATACTGTCAATCAAAAACCGGCACTTTCAGACCCCGAATAGATATGCTTTTTTACGCCGGTTCAAGGAGGTTTTTCCCGGAATTGGAAATCTTTCTACCCGGAACGGCATACCAGAGCAGACGCACCGGTTTGTCCGGTTTATCGCGCAGTTCCAGAGCCAGACAGCTTCCTTTGGCAAGTCCGGCTATCTGCTGCCTGCCAAGCAGCTCTGCCGCAACCTGTCCAAGCAGTGGTTCATGACCCACCAGCATCAATGCATCGGTCTTGGTCGTGTTGCGAATCAGTTCCAGGACCTGCTCAATGCTTGCCTCTGCCGACAAGCAGGAATCGGCCCGCAACTCAGCGCGGGCGCCCACCTGAGTTGCCAGCAACTCGGCTGTTTGCACCGCCCTGGTCAGAGGACTGGTAATGATCAGATCCGGCCGCACATAATGCTTGCGTAAACGGCCCGCAGCCTTGATCATCGTCTTTCTTCCTTTCGGTGTCAGCCAGCGCCCGCCATCGTCGATTCCGGCAGTCCGTTCAACAGCTTCTCCATGTCGCACCAGATAAATTTGCATACCCATACACCCCTTATTTCAAGATTGGCAAACTGCGCCATCCTACGACAGGAAGTGATTACATAACCATCTGTCACCACAATTTTACAGAATTGTAACGCCGGATAGCGGCTGGTATGCTGCCCCGATCAGTCCGTTTGCGTCATCAACACCACCGCGTGGGCCGCAATACCTTCGCCGGTACCGGTAAACCCCAACCCCTCCTCAGTGGTAGCCTTGACGTTGATCCGCTCAACATCCACCCCGCAGACTCTGGCGACATTCTCCCGCATGGCCGGAATATGGGGAGCCATTTTCGGCTTCTGGGCGATGATGGTGGCATCCAGGTTGCCGACCTGATAACCACGTTGCCGCACCAGACCCACCACATGCTCCAGCAGCTTTATGGAGTCAGCCCCTTTGAAAGCCGGATCGGTATCGGGAAAATGCTTGCCGATATCGCCCATGGCCAGCGCCCCCAGGATGGCATCGGCAATGGCATGCAGCAGCACGTCGGCGTCGGAGTGGCCCAACAGTCCTTTTTCCCAGTGAATATCCACCCCACCCATGATCAGCTTGCGGCCTTCCACCAGCCGGTGAACATCGTAACCATGTCCTATGCGCATTGTTTATCGTCCTTAACGAGAGATGGATCCAGCAGATGCCTCGGATGTACATTCCCCAGCGCAGTCAAAAGTGAACTCTTGATGTTGGGGATTTCCTCTTCCAGTTCTTTCAGCAACTCTTTCATCCGCCGCCTGCGCAGATCAGCGGCGCCGCAAACCGGACAGCGGCAACAGACCACCGGCAGCTTTGCCTGCTGTGAAAACTGGATGATATCAGCCTCGGCAGCGTAGACCAGCGGACGGATGACCGAGGTCAGGCCGTTATCGGCCAGCATGGAGGCAGCCATGGCCTTGAGGGAACCGACAAAGAACTGATTCAAGAGCAGGGTCTCCACAAAATCATCCCGGTGATGCCCCAGTGCCAGCTTGTTGCAGCCCATCTCCTGTACCGCGCTGTAGAGCGACCCACGCTTGAGACGGGCACAGATGGAGCAGTAGGAAGAACCGGGACGGCGTTTGTCCTTGATGATGGCATAATGCTCAGTGGGCACCATGCGGTACTCCACCTGCTGTTCCTTCAGAAAACCTTCGATGATGTCGGTGCGGTACCCGGGATAACCGGAATCGATATTGACGGCGCAGAGCTGAAATGCAACCGGGGCGCGGCGTCGCAGTTCCTTGAGCAGCAGCAGCAGCGTGTAGGAATCCTTGCCGCCGGAGATACCCACCGCAATCCGGTCCCCTTCCCGGATCAGACCGAAGTCGCCCACCGCCTTGCCCAGATCACGCCGCAGCCGTTGCCAGAGCCGCTGATTCACACCAGTCATCAGACAGTCCGGGCTGCCGCCCGCTCCAGAAAATCCCGCACCAGCGGGGCAAAGGTTTCGTGCTCCAGCAGAAAGGCATCGTGACCGTAAGCGGAGGTGATCAGATGATACTCAGCCTCTTTACCCTGTTCTTTCAGGCAGGTGGCCATCTCTTCGGTCTGATAGGGCGGGTAGAGCCAGTCGGAGGTAAAGGCAAAAAACTGGATCGGTGCGGTAACCGGTGCAAAGGCTTCGGCCATGGATTCACAGCCCCAGGCCACGTCGTACAGGTCCAGGGCCTTGGCCAGATAAAGGAAGGAGTTGGTGTCGAAACGATCCACAAAGTTGTAACCGTTGTAGTTCAGGTAGCGCTCAACCTCAAACTGGCCAAAAAAATCAAACAGACCGTCTTTGCTGGAATAGCGCCGACCGAACTTCTGCCACATGGACTCATCGGACAGGAAGGTAATATGGCCGATTCCCCGGGCCAAGGCCAAGCCGTCCTTGGGGTTCTGCTTGTACTCTCCCTTTTTCCAGGCCGGGTCATTAAAGATGGCCCAGCGGGCAACTGCGTTCAGGGAAATGGCCTGGGGTGAAGGACGGGGTGAGGTGGCCAGCACAATGGCCGAAGCGATCCGCTCCGGATACTGGGTGGCCCATTCCAGGGCCTGCATACCGCCCATGCTGCCCCCCATAACGGTCAACAGCCGCTCGATTCCCAGATAACTGATCAGCAGTTCCTGGGCGCGGACCATATCGCGGACGGTGATCACCGGAAAGGTGAGATTATAGCGCTTGACGGTTTTGGGGTTGATTGAGGCAGGGCCGGTGGAACCGTAGCAGGAGCCGATGACATTGGAGCAGATCACAAAGTAGCGGTCAGTATCAAGCAGGCGTCCGGGACCGACGATGGCGTCCCACCAGCCCGGTTTGGTCTCCTCCGCGCTACGTTTGCCGGCCAGATGGGCATCACCGGTCCAGGCATGCTCCACCAGAATGGCATTGGAGCGGTCGGTGTTCAGAGCGCCATAGGTTTCATAGACAAGAGTAATCGGCTCCAGCAGACGACCGCTGTCCAGCCTGATTCCTCTGTCAAAGGTGATACTCTGTTGTTGAACGATGCCGACCGACATACAAAAAGCCCCTGTCATTCAGATGAGAGGGGCTTTGGGACTGTCGCCAAAAACCTCGCTCATCTTCGCCTTGCGGCAGGATTTAGCACCTGTCGCTCCACTGCCGTGGAGCCGGTTGCTGTGGTTTCGTCGGGCCTTGTCCCTCCACCACTCTCGATAAGCAGATTGTGCCATGCAGATTACGTCAAGGTTTACGGAGAGTCAATGCAAAACAGGCCCGGTCTGTCTGAGATAAACGGTGACAGGCGCTGATAAAGATGGTGCAGCTTTTCAGCATACCAGGAAGTGTTGATATCCGGATGGCTGGGATCGAACTGACTGACCAGACGGCAATGCTGATGGACAGCGATGTTCTTGCCGTTACCGGTGACGTAATAGCTGATCCGTTCTCCGGCATGCAACTTTACCCCTGATTTCAGCGCCAACTCGCTGGCGGCGTTATGATGCCGCTTGCCTGCCTGAAGCTCACGCCGGTACTGTTCTGGAGACACCGGAATCGTCTCGGTTCGCGCAAGCTGCTCAACCGGTATCCGCCGGGCAGCCAGTTGCTGCAAAAGCTCTTCATAGAGATATGGCACACGGTCAGCCGCGCCTTCCAGCAACAAACGAAGCGCACGGTGCAGAAAACCGCGCAGAAACGGCTCAAGGTTGCCGGCCTTCATGCTGCTTCCATGCAGATACAGCCGTCCATCATGGCCCAGCAGGGCAAAATTGCCCGGTTTGTAGCAAAGCATGGCACGATAACCGACATCGCACGAAATCGTCATCTCCCCCGGCAGAATCCCGTTCAGACGCTCCATCAACCCGGCAACCTCTGCAGTACCGTCATGATCTGATGGCGGGATAAAGTATATGCCGTCTCGATCCAGCTCCAGCGGCTCCGCCCCCTGTTCTCGCAACCAGTTCAGCAGATCATTGGTCAGCACCCGCACCAGACGCTCCGCCTCAGCGGCAGTCTGGTGATCGGCAAAGGCAAACCGTGTTGACCCGAGCAGGCCGTGGCACGCTCCTGCCAAGTCGGCAAGCATCGCCCTGCGGCTGTCGGCAGCGGTAAATTGCTCCGCAGATACGGCTGTCTCTGCTTCAACCCGCGCTTCCTTCTTTAAACTGCTCAAGCGCTGCAACAGCTTCAAAAAAACTCCCAGCCGGTCATTGCGCGGCGCAAGCCGGTAGGCCAGCAGAACAGAGGGAAAGAGCGCCCGTATTTCGCAATGGGCAACCGGGCCGTACAGCCCCTGTCGAAGCGGCCTTTGGCTGCGATGCTCCCTGTCAGGTGCCGTACCCTTCTGCAATGCCGGAAGCGCATGCCCCTGCTGCAGGTACGCTCCAAGCATCAGGCTGCCGAGCAACGCCGGACCATCACGCCTGATGGATGACTGAGGCGGGAACGGCGCTATTCCGGCAAGTTGCAGCAATGATGGCAACAGCAGCCGGTATATTTCGCTGTCGGTACGAAGCCGCTGCAACGCATCGGAAGCAGCAGATGTCGCATCGGGGTGCAGAACTGTCCGCAGCGGCTCAGCATAGTTGCCGGTCGGTTGTGCCTGGTGCAGCCGCTGGATAAGGCACTGAAGATCAATGATCGAACGCCCGAAAACATGGCAGCGGGTATCGTGCTCACTTTGTCCGCTTGCCGCTGTTTTCGGCTCATAGAGTCTGGGAGCGGAACCGTCACGCCCCCAGGGAAGATGCGCCCCGGCATTCCTTGCGCGGCGGATCAGTTCGGGAAGCTGTTTTAAAAGTTCAAAACCTACCAGCAGATCCGGGTCCTGTTCACGGATCAGCATCGACAGGCGTTCAAACATCATGTTTTCCGGCATCTCTGCAGAAGAAAGCACAACCTCACCATGCAAGCGGTCAGCAAGGACAATGCGAAAGATCGTGCCTTCCGCACTGCGGACCGTCTCGGTTGCCAGCAGGGTAACCGGAAGCGCATCGCCGGAGAGCCCCCGAAAAAAGGTGATGCCGCTGGTCAGCAGGAACTGCTGGCAGGCATCCGGGATAAACAGGGTGGGATGGTTTTTGTCTGCCAAGGCAAGGTGGCTTTGCAGCAGACAGCAGTCGTGCCAGTTCTGACAGACCAGCAGATAGCCATAGACACCGGGACCATGAAGCGGCAGGCAGTCACAAGGGACCGGCAGCGTAGCGGGATCAACCGGCTGCATGGCCAGCAGAAACGGATGATAGGGGATGTCTTCATGCAGAATCCCCGCACCGCTACGGATGAACAGGCGCATGAAAGGACCGGCAGACTCAATGGCAACGACTCCGGCAATATCGGAATAGTTGGTAAAGCATGATCCGCTATGGACAGGTTCCGGTTGCATGTTCCAAACTGTATATCATGATTTGCGCTGCCTGACAAAAAACGGCGCTGCCTTTTCAGGCAGCGCCGCATTAAGATACATCAGGTATGGGGCTGTATTACTTGCCGTGCTTGGCCAGATAGGAGGCCACACCTTCGGCAGTGGGCTTCATCGCTTCGTCTCCCTGCTTCCAGTTGGCCGGGCAGACATCGCCGTGGGTATCGGTGAACTGCAGGGCGTCCAGCATGCGCAGGGCTTCATCAACACTGCGGCCCAAGGGCAGGTCATTGATCACGCAGTGGCGCACAACCCCCTTGGGGTCGATAAGGAACAGGCCGCGCAGGGCAACACTGGCCGGATGCTCGATACCGTAGGAGCGGGTAATCTCCTTGTTCAGGTCGGCCACCATCGGGAACTGCACGTTGCCGATACCACCGTTGTCGATCGGGGTGTTTTTCCAGGCCAGGTGGGTGAACTTGGAGTCAACCGATACGGCAACGACTTCGCAGTTTCTGCTCTTGAACTCATCCAGTTTCTTGTTGAAGGCCAGGATTTCAGACGGGCAGACAAAGGTAAAATCCAGGGGATAGAACAACAGGTAGACGTATTTACCGCGATAGGAGCCAAGCTCGACGGTGCCGAAGCTATTGTCGGAAAGGACTGCATCAGCCTTGAAATTGGGTGCTTCCTTGGTAACCAGTGTGCAGGTGCTCATGGGTATCTCCTTAGAGTGTTTTTTGATAATCGGCGAAGTTACGAATAATTCTTACCACCGCCGTCGCCGACTGTCAAGGGGATAAAAAAGGTCTTGTTGCGACCACTATAAATAGGGTGAAAAGAGCCGTGCGACACCGTCCCGCAACTTTATCGGCAAAGGCCGGGCATCCATTTCCTGCTGCGACACCACTTTCGACAGGCTGAGGGCATCGTCAAAATAGCGGTTCAACTCCCGGGCCAGCCCCTGATCAAACACGCTCAGGTTCAATTCAAAGTTCAGGCGCAAACTGCGCGTATCCCAGTTGGCCGAACCGATCAGGCACCAGAGGTCGTCAACCACCATCAGCTTGGTATGGACAAAGGGGGGCGGCTGCTCCACGATGACAATATCATGCTTCAACAATTCCCAGTACGAAGCACGGCTTGCCCAGGAGACAAAGGGCAGGTTGTTCTTGCCGGGAAGTACCAGTGTGATCTTGACCCCCCGCAGCGCAGCGGTCACCAGAGCTGTAATCTGCGGACGGTCCGGCACAAAATATGGAGTCATGATTCTGATTCTGTGCCGTGCCGTTGCCAACGCCCCATACAACAACCACTCCAGCTTATGGAATTCACGGTCCGGACCATCGGCAATGGTCCGGACAAACGCCTCACCGGCTGGCGACAGTTCCGGAAAAAGCTCCGGGGCATCGGGAATCTGGCCGGATATAAAATGCCAATCTTCCAGAAAGATACGCTGTAAATCGGCCACAGCAGGACCATCGACCCGGAAATGCAGATCATTGGCCTGCCCGTCTTCCGCAGACAAGGCACAACAATGGTTGCTGCGGATATTCATGCCACCGGTAAAGGCGACAGCTCCATCAATCACCAACAGCTTACGATGGTTGCGCAGATTAATGAAAGGAGCCTGATGCAGCGGCAAATAGTGACGAACATCCACGCCGCTTCCCTTCAACGCGGTACGCGCTGTCAGTCTGCTGTAGCGTTCCCCCATGGCATCCACAATGACCCGGACCGTAACACCCCGCCCTGCTGCCTCGCGCAACGCATCGACAAATGCCGCTCCCCTGCCATCTCCATCAAAAATATAGCTACTGAGATGCAGACTGGAGCGGGCACCGGAGATGGCTGACAACATGGCCGGATAGGCAGCGTCGCCGTTTTCAAGCGCTTCAATACGGTTGCCTGCGGTCAACCCCAGACGCGCTACCTTGCTACTCAGGGTTTCGATATCACGCAGAGGATCGTAAAGTTCAGGAAGAAGCGCGGCTGCCGTCCGCTGGTGCGAGAGCGTCTCTGGAGTGTCAGCCTGCCGGTCGGACTTCCACTGAAGCGCCCGGCGTGTAATGCGGTTGATGCCCAGCAGCCAGTAGGCCAAGGGGCCGAAAATAGGAATTGCCAGGGAAATGGATACCCAAACCAGAGCCGAGCGAGGGTCACGTTTATTCAGCAGGGCATGCCCGGCAGCCCAAAGCCCGAATGCGGCTACGGATAAGAACGCAAGGCTATTGTCCACCCGGTCAAGTAGATTGAGCAACTCACGCCAGGTCAACGATGATCTCGCCATTCTCGATACGCACCGGCCACGTCTTGAGCACACATTCTGGATGGTCCTTACAGGAACCGTCCTTCAGCTCAAAACGATAGCCATGGCGTGGGCAGGAGAGATAGGTTTCCTTGATCAGGGCTGCGGCCAGCGGGGCTCCCTGATGCGGGCATTCCGCCTCAACAGCATACATGCTCCCTTTCAGGTTGATCAGCAACAGATCCTGTCCATCAACGGTCACCTGAATTTTTCCCATATTTGGAACATCGCCTACTTTTGCAACAACCGGCATGACGCCCCCCTCTATCTGACTTTGATATATTGTGTATAACAATAGCATACTTTCAAAAGAGGTCAAAAATCCTTCGACTGCACGCACTTTGAGCTACGACAAAGACTGCTGCCTGTTTTTTTGGCACAACCCCGCTGCCAAACACCGGAATAATACTCTCAACCTACTGATTTTACACAGCTCCAAAGAGTGGCACGGTCGATGCTCTCTACCGGTCACGACAGACGCCCATTCGACGCTGTCCTCCTTCTGTGCGGGGGCGGGTAGACCGCCCCCGATTTTTAAGACCACTTTTCAGGCAGAACCGCGAACCATACTATGCACGCCACATCGAAAGGAGGCAGGTATCATGAAACTGGTAGAAGCGATCATCAAGCCATTCAAGCTGGACGAGGTAAAGGATGCCCTGAACGAGATCGGTGTTGAAGGTATCACCGTCAGCGAAGTAAAGGGGTATGGACGACAAAAAGGTCACACCGAACTGTACCGTGGCGCCGAATACGTCGTGGATTTTATTCCCAAGGTCAAGCTGGAGATCGTAATTTCCGACGATCTGGCAGCCAAGGTCGTGGAGACTATCCAAAACACGGCCAAAACCGGTCGTATTGGTGACGGCAAGATATTTGTTATCCCCCTTGAAGAAGCGGTACGTATCCGCACAGGCGAAACCGGCGCTGAGGCAATCTAATTCTCGAACACAATAGATACAGGAGGTAGGCCATGAAACTGAAGTATTCTCTCACAATTGTCATGATGATTCTCTTAGCAAGCCTGACCGGCATTTCGGCCATGGCTGAAGAGAAGAAGGATGCGGCTCCAGCTGCAGCTGTTGCTGCCGAGGCCCCCAAGTTACCTGAAGCTGCTGCTCCGGCGGCAGCTCCGGCAGCAGCGGCTCCCGCCGTTCCAGATGCACCACCAGTACCCCCAACACCAACACTCAATGGCGGAGACACTGCCTGGATGCTGATCTCCTCCGCGCTGGTACTGCTGATGATCCCAGGCTTGGCGATGTTCTACGGTGGCATGGTCCGCTCCAAAAACGTACTGTCCACCATGATGCATTCTTTCGTTGTCATGGGTATTGTCGGGGTACAGTGGGTGGTGCTCGGCTACACCCTGTCCTTTGGTGATGACGCTGGCGGCGGTTTTGTCGGCAAGTTTAACAAAATCATGCTGAGCGGCATCACCCCGGACACCCTGTTCGGGACAGGAGCAATTCCCGAGTATATTTTCATGATGTTCCAGGGAATGTTTGCCATCATCACTATTGCCCTGATCTCCGGTACCGTGGCTGAGCGGATTAAATTCTCCGCCTACTGCCTGTTCGCCCTGCTCTGGACCACCCTGGTCTATGACCCAATTGCCCACTGGGTCTGGGGTCCGGACGGCTGGCTGTTGAAGAAAGGCGCCCTTGATTTTGCCGGTGGTACGGTCGTACATTTCTCTTCCGGTATTTCTGCCCTGGCACTCTTGCTGTTCCTTGGCAAACGGCATGGCTACCCAACCGAACGGATGGCGCCCCATTCACTTCCACTCACCCTGCTTGGTGTCGGTCTGCTCTGGTTCGGCTGGTTCGGTTTCAATGCCGGTAGTGCACTTGCCGCCAACGGTACCGCTGCTCTTGCTTTCACCACTACAACCGTAGCTCCGGCCGCTGCGGGCCTGGCTTGGATGATTGCTGAATGGATGCATTCCGGCAAGCCCTCTGCCCTTGGCTTCGGTTCCGGTGTAGTTGCCGGTCTGGTGGGCATCACTCCAGCCGCCGGCTTTGTTACCCCCGGCGCAGCCATCATCATCGGCGTGGGCGCAGGCCTGATCTGCTACACCGCCATCATTATAAAAGCAAAACTGAAATATGACGATTCGCTTGATGCATTCGGCGTCCATGGTGTTGGCGGAGCCTTCGGTGCCATCGCCACCGGTATACTGGCAACGGTTGGCGCAAAAGGGCTGATCGCCGGTGAGCCTGGTCAGGTTGTGACCCAGATTATCGGCCTCGTAGCTGCCGGCGCATACGCTTTCATCGTCACTGCAATCATCGCCTTCATTTTGGACAAGACCATCGGTCTGCGGGTTGAGAAAGAAGACGAGATCATGGGTCTTGACACTACGCAGCACAGCGAGAGCGGTTACAACTAGCAGACAGCTTGTTTTACCCCCACCCTGATTCAAATTAATCAACGGTGGGGGTAAAATTTTGCTTGCATTTACGTCACCCTGGTGATAGAAAGTTCGCTCTGTGCCCAGGTGGTGGAATTGGTAGACACGCAAGATTCAGGTTCTTGTGCTCGCAAGGGTGTGCTAGTTCGAGTCTAGTCCTGGGCACCATTTAGAAAAGAAAGCGCCTCCAAAGTTATTTACTTGGGGGCGCTTCTTTTTAGTCCTCCTGCCAGTTGGCTTGACACGACATAAAGCGGCTTTCAAGCTTTGCCGCACTTATACCAACATCCCCAACAGACCTGCCCCCAGAATCATCAGCATCGGATTTACCTTGGTATAGCGGAACACGACAAAAGCCCCAACAAGCAGCAGCCACTGCTGCACTCCTGCCAGAGTGCTGCCCAACGACCAGGCAGCGGAAGCTACCAGACCGACAACGGCGGGCAGCACGCCGTCCAAAGTGGCACGGATCAGATTGATTTCCTTCAAACGGTCATACCAGCGTCCCACCAGCAGCATCAGGACCACGCAGGGTAGAAAGACACAGATGGTAGCCACCAGCCCTCCGCTGAATCCGCCGATCCTGACACCGGCAAAGGTAGCCAGAATGGCCAGCGGCCCCGGCGTCAACTGGGAAATAGCCACACCATCCAGAAACTCCTGCAGGGTAAGCCACTGGTACTGCTCCACCAGCAGATGCTGCAAAAGCGGCAACAGTACGTAGCCCCCTCCGAAGAACAGCAGACCAACCTTGAGAAATGTCCAAGCAAGGCTCAGCACCTCAATGCTCCCGCTGCCACAGGGCTGAAGCCAGGGCCCAGACCAGCCCGGCCACCAGCACCAGCGCCACGTTCAGCTTGAACAGAGCTACCGCAGCAAAGGCTGCAAGTGCCAGCAGCAGGCCGTTCAGCCCTCTAACCTGCTTTTTGCCCATATCAAGCACCACAGCACAGATCAGAGCGATCACCACCGGATTGGTGGCGCTCAATGCTTTTTTCAGTAAATGCAGATGCTGGAATCGGAGATACAGCCAGGCAAGCAGGGAGACAATCAGAAAGGAAGGCAACATGAAACCTACGGCAGCCAGCACACCGCCGGAAACGCCGCGGAGACGATAACCCACGAAGGTACAGGTATTAAGCGAAAACGGTCCGAGTATCTGGCCAAAGGCCAGCCCGTGCAGAAACTCTTCAGACGTCACCCACTGTTTTTCCCGTACTACCAGTCGTTCGGTCAAGGCCACAATGGCCATGCCCCCCCCAAACCCGGTGATACCAATTGTGAAAAACAGGGTAAATATCTGCCAAAGTGATACATGGGGATACTTATGTTCGGATATCTGCGCCATACCTTGCCCCGGAAATGCTGTGCCATGCCTTATTGGCACGTTCCAGGGGTGATGGCAAGAGAGTTATTCCAATTCCAAATCAAGGATGATATCAAGGCGGCAAGGAGGAGGCGACGCAGGCGTACATGTACAGTACGTCGAGGAGCCGACGACGAAGCCAACGATGATAGCGCATTGATATGGAATTGGAATTAAGCTGTTTTCAGATACATGGTGAATACACTGCCTTCACCCGGCTCGCTTTCCACCTTAATCTCACCGTCATGCAGCTGGACAATATGCTTGACGATGGCCAGCCCCAGACCGGTCCCCCCTTGTTCGCGGCTACGCCCTTCATCTACCCGGTAAAACCGTTCGAAGATACGGGACAGATCCTTGCGGGGGATGCCACCACCGGTGTCGGCTACGGCAATGGCGACCCGCCCTGCTTCGGGCCGGACCGTGAGCGTAATCCGGCCACCGTCCGGGGTGTACTTGACCGCATTATCCAGCAGATTCAGCAGCACCTGTTCCAGCTGTCCCTGATCACCACAGACATGCGGAAGATTTTCAGCACTGACAACCTGCAAACTGATCCCTTTTCCCCTGGCATGATCCTCCATCAACATACGCACCTTGCCAATAACAACACCGATATCCAGCGGCAGCAGCTTGATACCTGCATCCCGCCCTTCAAGACGGGAAAGCGTCAGAATGTCGTTGATCAGATTGCTGAGCCGTTCGGCATGGTGACCGATGATTTCCACAAAACGGCGGGACTGTTGCGCTGAATCATCCAGAGCGCCGTCCAGCAAGGTTTCGGCATACCCCTTGATAACCGCCACCGGAGTACGCAGTTCGTGGGAAACGTTGGCGACAAAATCGCGGCGTATGGATTCCAAACGCTTCAACTTGCTGATGTCGTGGAATACCGCCACGGTTCCCTGGCGTGGATTGTCTTCCTCCAAAAGCGGCACCCAGTGGGCCAGCAACACCAGGCTGGTGGCTGGAATGGTGATCTCACAGCTCATCTCCTCACCGGACTCCCGCTGGGTTTCAAAGGCCTGCAACAGATCCGGATGTCGGCAAACTTCTACCAATGGACTACCCACGACCTCGCCCCGAATACCGAACATGCGCAGGAATGCCGGATTGACCAGCAGGATGTTCCCCATGCGATCAGTCACCATCACCCCTTCGCCCATACCGCGGAGAATCGCAGACAGCCGTTGCTGCTCCGAAGATATCCGGTGCATCTGCTGTTCAATCCGACCAGCCATGTCGTTTAAAACCTGGGCCAGATAACCGATCTCTCCGGTCCTTCCGGACAGAGAAATGCGCACCCCTTTTTCGCCCACACCGATCCGGGCCGCAGCATCAGCGATTTCACGCAGGGGACGCGAGGTGACATTGGAGAAGATCATGCTCAGAATCAGAGAGACGAATATCAGCAGCAGTACGGTTCCGCCCAACAAGGTATGAAGCGTCTGTTTGGCCGCATCCAGGCGTTCAAGGGGCAGCGCCAGACGCAGCACGCCGAAGCCGCCTTGCAACGGACAACGCACCGCCGCATAGAGCATGGTGGTGCGCAACGTAGATGAATAGCGTAACGACGTGCCAATTCCGTTGCGGTTGGCATCCTGCACTTCGCTGCGCCCGGCATGGTTATCCACTGTCTGAAGCTGCTCGTCCGGCACACCGGAATCGCCCAGCACACGGCCATCAACAGCTATCAGCGTCACCCGAGCCTTGATTTCGCCTCCCAGCTTCTTTACCAAAGACTGGGGAGATGTCTCAAGTTGCTGTTCCACCAGCATGGCCGCCAGCCGGGCCTGATTCAACAGGCTCTCGCGGCTTTCCTCGGTCAGCCGTTTGAGCAGCAGATGATCCACAGCAGCAAACAGCCCCAATACCAGCAGCAGACAGAGCGTCAGATAGGAAAAAAACAGTTTCCAGCGGAAGCTCATGAACCTATTCCTCCATCTTATAACCAAAACCGCGCACGGTCTTGATCAGCTCTCCGGCATCCCCCAGCTTGCTGCGCAGTCTGGTAACATGGGTATCCACCGTACGGGTATCCCCTACGAAATTATAACCCCAAACTTCCTGCAGCAGCAGTTCCCGCGAAAGCACACGGCCTGCATGGTCCGCCAGATATAGCAGTAGCTTGTATTCCGTGCTGGTCAGTTCAATCTCACGGCCCTCCACGGTCACCCGGTGACTGGCACAATCCATGGCAACAGGGCCAAGGCAGAGCATCCGCTCTGACAGAGTGAACTCCTGGCCACTACGGCGCAATATTGCCCTGATACGCAGCAGCAGCTCCCGCATGGAAAAGGGTTTGACAATATAATCATCCGCACCGATCTCGAAACCAACCACCCGGTCAACCTCGTCGCCTTTGGCGGTCAGCATCAGGATTGGAATACCACGGGTGCGCTCGGTCCGGCGCAGAGTGGAGCAAACTTCGGTTCCCATCATGCCGGGCAGCATCAGGTCCAGCACCACCAAATCCGGCAGTTCCCGTCGGGCCAGATCCAACCCTTCAAGACCGGTGGCCGCCAGAACAGCCTGATACCCCTCCTTTTCAAGGTTATAGGCCAACAAGTCAGCCAGGTCCCGTTCATCCTCCACCACCAGTATCTTCTTCATACCTAGTCTCCTGTGCTGTCTGTTCCAATCTGGTGACAAACACTAGCAACAACCGGTTACAGTCATGTTACAAACGGGAAAACATTGTACGACAATGGCCGCTTCCATGTTGAAAGCGGCCATTGTCTGACAGGTATGACACGGATATTGACGTTATCTGCCAAAAATCGGCGTTAATGCCTGATAGGTCACAAAGGCAACAAAGGCTGAAGCCGGTATGGTCAGCACCCAGGCCACCAGAATCCGCTGGGCCACATTCCAGTTAACCGCTGTCAGGCGTTTGGAAATACCCACCCCCAGAATTGTGGAGGTTATAACGTGGGTGGTACTAACCGGCATACCGATGGACGAGGCCCCCAGGATAACCCCGGCAGCAGCTGTTTCTACGCAGAAACCATGCACCGGCTGTAGCTTGACGAAGTCCTTGCCCACCGTCTTGATGATCCGCCAGCCGCCAGCCGCAGTCCCCAGCCCCATGGCCACAGCGCAGGAAAGCTTTACCCAGGTAGGAACCTCAAAAGTCGCAATAGAACCATAGGAAAGAAGCGCCATCGTTATCACCCCCATGGACTTCTGAGCATCGGCAGTGCCATGGGAAAAGGCCATAAATGCCGCCGATACAACCTGCATTCTGCGGAATCCCTTATTTATGTTGCCCGGCGCCTTGTTACGGAACAGCCAGAGCAGTACGATCATGAAGACAAAACCAATAATCACCCCAATCACGGGAGAAAAAACAAGGGACAGTACAATTTTCTTCAATCCGGCCCAGTGCAAGGTGCTCAGACCGGAGTGGGCAATTACCGAGCCCATGATGCCACCGATGATGGCATGGGAGGAGGAGGAAGGCAGACCGTAGTACCAAGTGATCAGGTTCCAGATGATCGCCCCCATGACCCCGGCAAATACTACCAGTTGAGTAATATGAGCCGCATCAACAATCCCTTTGCCGATGGTGGTGGCAACCTTGGTGGACACCATAGCACCGGCAAAGTTGAGAATAGCGGCCATTAAAATTGCCGAGCGGATCGATAATGCCTGGGTGGAAACGCAGGTGGCAATGGCGTTTGCCGTATCGTGAAAACCGTTAATGTAATCAAATACCAGCGCTGCGGCAATGACCAGCAGCAGCAGAACCAGCGCCATCTCAGGCATGCTTCACCACCACGCTTTCCAGGATGTTGGCGGCATCTTCACAGCGGTCTGTCGCCTTTTCCAGGGTTTCATAAATCTCTTTCCATTTGATCAGGTTGATCGGGTCTTTTTCTTCGTCAAACAGGCGGCTGATCGCCTCACGACAAACCCGGTCAGCCTCGTTCTCAAGAGCGTTGATTTCGACACAGCAGTCATTGATGTCGTCAAACTTGCCGCCAAGATGGCGCAGGGCCCGCTCAACGGTCTGGCAGGACTTAAGAATGATGAAGGCCAGTTCCTGGGAGGCAGGAGTGGGTTTTTCAACGTTGTACATCACAAAACGCTGGGCACAAGCATCAATCAGATCAAGGATGTCATCCAGTTTTGAGGCCAGAGAATAGATGTCCTCCCGATCAAGCGGCGTGATGAAGGTTTTGTTGAGGGTTTTGATGATCAGGTGGGTCTGGTTGTCCCCCTTGTGCTCCGTATCCTTGATCTGCCGCTGACTGGCCAGGGGGTCGGCATAGTCATCCAGCATTGTTTTCAACTGCTGCGCCCCTTCAGTGATGATAACCCCCATCTCCTGAAACATCTTAAAAAACTTCTCTTCCTTTGGTATCAGTCCGAACATGTAGCTCTCCTTTCATGCTGGCTGCCGTAGCGAGCACGACAAGCGCTAGTATGTTACAGACATGTTACAGTTATGTAAAGGGGGTATGCCAGAATTCATACTAGCTGCCCATGAAAGCAAGGTTGCAAATGCCGGGCAAGTTGTGTAAATGAAATCAGGTAGTAACAGGCTGAACGTAAAATCGGGTTTCATGCTCAATGACAGCTCCTATCATACTATGGGAACGAGGAGGACGACATAATGGCGGCTCAAGTGATTGACGGCAAGGCGATTGCAGCAAAAGTGCGGCAACGGATCGGCCAAAAAGTGGCTGAACTGAAGGCAAAAGGCATTACCCCAGGCCTGGCGGTGGTGCTGGTGGGCAGCGATCCGGCCAGCAAGGTTTACGTGGGCATGAAGAAAAAAAATTGCATCGAACTGGGGATGTATTCCGCAGATCATGAACTGCCGGAATCCACCAGCGAGGCAGAGCTTCTGGACCTCATCGGGCAGTTGAATGCCGATGAACGGGTACATGGCATTCTGGTGCAGTTGCCGCTACCGGCCCAAATTGATACCGACAAGGTGCTGGAAGCCATTTCGCCGGACAAGGATGCTGACGGCTTCCATCCTTACAATGTTGGCCGTCTGGCCACCGGCAAGCCAACCTTTCAGCCCTGTACCCCGTATGGCGTGATGGTGATGCTGGATGAGATCGGCTACGATCTGCAAGGCAAAGAGGTGGTTGTGGTGGGGCGTTCCAATATCGTGGGCAAGCCGGTGGCGCTGATGTGTCTGTCGCGCCACGCCACCGTCACCATTTGCCACTCCCGTACGAAAGACTTACCTGAAGTGGTACGGCGGGCTGACGTGGTAATCGCCGCCGTGGGTAAAGCGGAAATGGTCAAAGGGGACTGGATCAAGCCCGGCGCTGTGGTCATTGATGTGGGGATCAACAGGATTGGTGAGAAAAAACTGGTGGGGGACGTGGAGTATGCCACAGCGTTTGAACGCGCCTCGGCCATCACTCCGGTACCGGGCGGCGTGGGGCCGATGACCATCGCCATGCTGCTGCAAAACACGCTGGAGTCAGCAGAGAGGAAACTACAGCAATGAAAGTACGCAAAGCCATATTCCCGGTTGCTGGTCTGGGCACCCGCTTCCTGCCGGCCACCAAATCATCCCCCAAGGAGATGCTGCCGCTGATCGATAAGCCACTGGTGCAGTACGTGGTGGAAGAAGCAGTGGCTGCCGGTATCACCCAGATCATTTTTGTGACCGGCCGGACCAAACGGACCATTGAAGATCATTTTGACCTTTCCCCTGAACTGGAAAGCCATCTTGAAGAAAAAGGCAAGGATGCGAACCTGCAGGAGGTGCGGGATATCGCCGATCTGGTGGATATCTACTATGTACGCCAGAAAAAAGCGTTGGGACTGGGACACGCCATTCTCTGCGCCCGAGATTTTATCGGCAATGAACCGTTTGCCGTACTGCTGGGTGACGATATCATCGACAGCGAAACTCCCTGTCTGAAGCAGTTGCTGAATGTCTATGAACAATACCACGGAAGCGTGCTGGCCCTGGAACAGGTCCCGATGGAGCAGATATCCTCCTACGGCTGCGTGGCGGTCAACCGGATCGATGAACGGGTAGTGGAAGTAACCGACATGGTTGAGAAACCAAAGCGGGAGGAGGCTCCATCGGATCTGGCCATCATCGGGCGCTATGTGCTGACTCCGGCTATTTTTCCAATTTTGGAACATCAGGAACCGGGACGTGGCGGTGAAATCCAGTTAACCGATGCCATACGGCGGCTTTCGCAGGATGAAAAGGTTTACGGCTGCCTGTTTGAAGGACTGCGCCACGACTGCGGCGACAAGCTGGGATTTCTGAAGGCCACAGTGGATCTGGCCCTGAAGCGGGATGAGTTCCGGGAGGATTTCGCCAAATACCTGCAAAAACGGCTCGGAGAGCTGTAGTCCTGGATGCTGTCGAATCAACAAAGGCTGTGACGATTACCGTCACAGCCTTTGTTGGAGCAGCACAATGAGCAGCCTTACAGCGCTTTGGTAATCAGAGCATCCAACTGGGATTTCGGCACCGCGCCAACAACCTGATCCACCACCTTTCCCCCCTTGAACAGGATCAGGGTAGGAATGCCACGAACGCTGTATTTACCCGGCGTAACCTGATTGTCATCAACATTGACCTTGCCCACCTTCAGCTTGCCGGCGTAGTCTGCGGCAATACTGTCGATCAATGGCGCAATAGCCTTGCAGGGGGCGCACCAGGTGGCCCAGAAGTCCACCAAAACTGGCAAATCTGATTGAATCACCTCGCGGTCAAAGTTGGCATCTGTAAAGGTAAACACGTTATCACCGGCCATGGAAAGTCTCCTTTATTGATTGTTAGTACCTGCATATACAAGTTTTTGAATAATACCGTGGCGGAGAAAAAATGCAAGTGCGAAATCCACCGTTCCGTTACCTGACACTGGGCCTGGACATGGCCGCAAAGCGCGCCGTTCTGGTCGGCGGAGGCACGATTGCGGCCCGCAAGGCAGCGGCTCTACGCGAGGCAGGCATGGAGCTTGTCATCATTGCGCCAACCCTTGCCCCCTTGCTTGCCGGTTGGGCGTCAACAGGAGAGCTGACCTGGCATCGGCGCTTCTGGCAGACGGGTGACACATGCGGCGCAGCACTGGTAATTGCCGCAACCTCGAATCGCGAGGTGAACCGCCAAGTGGCGTTCGAAGCGCGAAACCAGGGAATCCCGGTGAATGTCAGCGATCGCCCAGATGAAGGCACTTGCCGTTTCCCGGCCCTGCTGCATCGCGGCTCCCTTGAGCTGGCCATAAGCACTGAAGGCAAGTCCCCTGCCGCAGCAGTTGCCGTACGGGATACTCTGGCAGAGATCATCGGCGAAGAGTACGGCGAGATGTTGGAACTGCTGGCACTAGTACGTGAAAAGCTGTTGACGCTGGGAATGCATGAAGCATACAATGTTCAAATTGTAAAAAAATTAATGGAGCATGGGCTTGCTGATTTGCTGCGTGAAGGCAGGCAAAGCGAAGCTGAAACAATGATCAAAACTACCCTGTCGCTTGACCCCGGACCCTGATATGATGACCCAAATTGCCTTTACCCTGACCACAGTTCTGTATGTTGGTGCAACACTGCTGTATCTGGCATGTCTGCTGCGCAACGGCTCCCGCCTGCAATCTCTGGCAAGCAAGGTGCTGATGGTCGGCTTCCTGGCCCACTGCCTGGCGGTTATTCACCGTTTCATCGCCGCTGGACATCTGCCGATCACCAACATGCATGAAGCCCTGTCCTTTTTCGCCCTTTCCATTGTGGGGGTCTACCTCTATTTTGAGCATCGCTTCAAAGTCGGCACCATGGGTTCCTTTGTGGTTCCCTTTGCCCTGCTGAACATCATTGCTGCCGGCATGGTTCCCACTGAACTGCGCCCGTTAAATCCGGCCCTGCAATCGGCCTGGATCTATTCGCACACTATTCTGGCTTTTGGAGCATATGCCTTCTTTACCATCTCCGGCTGTGTTGCCGCCTTGTATCTGATTCAGTCCCATTTTTTGAAGAAAAAGCATTTGGGGCAGATGTTTCAGAAACTTCCCTCTCTGGATGTGCTGGACGAAATCGGTTACCGTTGCCTTGCTTTTGGCTTTCCACTATTGACCGTGGCCATCATCACCGGCGCCATCTGGGCCTCCCAGGCCTGGGGCAGCTACTGGAGTTGGGATCCCAAGGAAACCTGGTCCCTGATCACCTGGTTCATCTATGCGGCGTTGCTGCACGGACGGCTGACCACCGGCTGGCGCGGGCGGCGCGCAGCGTTTTTGACCATTGCCGGTTTCCTGATCATGCTCTTTACCTTCATCGGGGTTAACCTCTGGCTCCCCGGTCTGCACAGTTATACGTAAGGGACACTGACACATGAATATCATCGTTGTCGGCCTGTCCCACAAGACAGCTTCCGTAGATATCAGAGAAAAAGTGGCCTTTTCTCCCAACAGCATCGAAAAGCCGTTGCGCGAACTCTGCGCGTTGGAAGGGATTGTAGAAGGGATCATCGTTTCCACCTGCAACCGGGTGGAGATTTATGCCACCACCCGCGACATTGCCGGGGGAGTCGCCCGTATCCGTCGTTTTCTGGCAGATTTCCACCGGATTCCCCACGACACTCTCGAACCGCATCTGTACAGCTATCATGGCGAAGATGCCATCCGCCATGTCTTCCGGGTCGCTTCCAGTCTCGATTCCATGGTGGTGGGCGAACCGCAGATTCTGGGACAGATCAAAACGTCCTACGGCTACGCCGCAGAATACAAGACCTCTGGTGTCATTCTGAACCGCTTTCTGCACAAGGCATTTTCCGTTGCAAAACGGGTGCGCACCGAAACCCGCATCGCTTCCTCAGCGGTATCGGTTTCCTTTGCAGCAGTGGAGCTGGCAAAGAAAATCTTCGGCAATCTTGCGGACAAGACGGTTCTTTTGATTGGCGCCGGCGAGATGTGTGAACTGGCGGCCCGTCATTTCCTGAGCAACGGCGCCAAAGGAGTAATGGTCACCAACCGGACCTTTGAGCGGGCACAGCGGCTGGCCGAGGAGTTTGAGGGGGAAGCGATCCCCTTTGAAGAGCTGTTCGACCATCTGCACAAGGCCGACATCGTCCTTACCTCCACCGGCGCCACACAGTTCATCATCACACCGGGTGACCTGGAAGCGGTGATCCGCCGACGGCGGATGCAGCCGATGTTCATGATTGATATCGCCGTACCCCGTGATATCGACCCGGCGGTGAACAAACTGGATGCCGTCTATCTCTACGACATGGACGACCTGCAACAGGTGGTGGCAACCAATCTGGAAGGACGTCGGCAGGAAGCGGACAAGGCTGAAGCGATCATCGCCGAAGAGATCACGCAGTTTTACAAATGGGTTGCCACCCTTGAAGTGACCCCCACCATTGTAGCGTTGCGCAACCGCTTTGACGAGCTACGCCGTTCGGAAGTGGAACGAACACTGCTTGCCTGGAAAGACGCTCCGCCCGACGCGGCTCGGCGTCTTGACGCCTTGACCTCCGCCATGATGAACAAGATCCTGCATCAACCAACATCCCTGCTGAAAAAGGCGGGACAGGGCAACCGTACCGACCTTTACCTTGATGCCCTGCAAGCCCTGTTTGACCTTGAACGATCCTCCGGCGACGGTCCAGAACTGGAGCTTGAGGAGTAGGTGATGCTAAAAACCGGCCCGGTACGTCTGAAAGCGCTCCTGATCAGCCTTACGCTGATCCTGGTGCTGTGCACGTCCGGGTTTGTGGTCTGGCAGAGCATCCGTGAACATGATCTTGCCATCGAAAGCGCCAACCGCATGTTGCTGGGGAATGCCCGGGCGCTGGCGGAACATGCCGGTCAGAGCCTGGCAGTGGCCGATCGGGCGCTGGCCTCCATTTGTTCCGATATTGAGCGGGAAGGCGGCATCACCAGACTGCACGAACAGCAGGTGCATGAGCTGCTGAAACCAAGGATTTACGGCATACGTCAGGTGGGGTCGGCCTTGGTGGCGGATTCCAAGGGACGTGGCATTGCCAACTCCCATGAATATCCCCTGAAGAAGATGCAGGTTGTGGATCGGGAATATTTCCGCCATCACCGCGATAACAACTCAAACGAGCTGTTTCTGGGCCATCCGGTCAAAAGCCGGGTGTTGGGTATCTGGGTGTTCACCATTTCACGCAGGCTCAACAATCCCGATGGAAGCTTTGCCGGCCTGGCAGCGGTTTCATTCCAGGTGGACTACTTTGACCAGTTTTATCAATCGGTCTCCATTCACCAGGAAATTCAGACCCTGCTGCTCCGCACCGATGGCTGGCCCATGGCCGTGACGCCAAGCGATGAAAAAGCGTTCAAGGTCAACATCAAGAACAAACTGCTCTTAAGCAAATACATTCACGAGAAGACCTTTGGCGTATTCCGCAACCACAAGGCATTGCTGGATGATCTGGACCGCCAGATTGCCTTTGCCCGCCTTGACCACCCCTTTGAGAATCTGGTGGCGGTTGTTTCGCTGCCCCGTGAAACAATCCTGGCCGACTGGCAACGGCAGATGGCCTTTAATGTCGGCGGAGCCTTGATTCTTGTATCAACCTCTGTTGCGCTGGCGGTATTGCTCTTATTGCGGTTGAAGGATCTTGAGCAGAAAGAGACTGAAGTCAATACGCTGAACGAGCGTTTGACCCTTGCTACGGAAGCAGGAGGCATCGGAGTATGGGACTGGGATCTCCTCCGAAACCAGCTGCATTGGGATGCCCAGATGCATCGCTTGTATGGCCTGCAACCGCAGCAGGGTACGGAGCCCTACCACCTTTTTCAACTGGCAGTACATCCTCAAGACCTGGATCCG
The DNA here is from genome assembly GCA_002423105.1 of Geobacter sp. UBA6151. Lineage (GTDB taxonomy): Bacteria > Desulfobacterota > Desulfuromonadia > Geobacterales > Pseudopelobacteraceae > Trichlorobacter. The sequence continues at coordinate 154,426 of DIUT01000060.1, forward strand.
GCTGAGGAGGCGCTGCATAATGCTCTCTACAGCGCGATGCCGCTTGATATCGAGTTCAGGGTCGTACGGCGCGATACGGGTGAGCTTCGTCATCTGCGCTGTATCGCCAGGGTTTACCGTAATCCGTCGGGAGAACCGGTCCGTATGGTCGGTATCAACCTGGATGTCACCGAGCGCAAGCGGGCGGAGCTCTACCTGAATCTGGCAAAGGACGAAGCAGAGCAGGCAAACAAGATGAAGAGCAGTTTCATTGCCTCGGTCAGCCACGAACTGCGCACTCCCCTGAATGCCATTGTGGGGATGACGCACCTGCTTGCAGAGAGTGAGCTGACAACCCGGCAGCGGGAGCAACTGGATACCGTGGATTACGCCGGTCGTACGCTCCTGGCGATCATCAACGACCTGCTGGATATCTCCCGCATTGAGGCGGGACGTATCGAACTGGAACATATTCCATTTACCCTGTCACGGCTGCTCGCCGAACAGACTGCCATGATCGGTTCCAGGGCAGGAGAAAAGGGGCTGCTGCTGAGCAGCCAGGTTGCATCGGACGTTCCTGATCTGCTTGAGGGCGATCCGCTGCGCCTGGGGCAGATTCTGGCCAATCTGCTGAGTAATGCCGTAAAATTTACAGAAACGGGGAAAATTTCACTAACGGTTGGCCTCGATAACCGGCAGGACGACGAACTACTGCTCTGTTTCCAGGTTCAGGACAGCGGGATCGGTATTCCACAGGATCGTCTCCGTGAAATATTTGCTCCATTTACCCAGTCGGACAACAGTATTGCGCGGCGTTACGGCGGTACCGGATTGGGGCTGGCCATCTCCAGTCAACTGGTGAAGTTGATGGGAGGAGAAATCGGCGTTGAAAGCGAAGAAGGAAAGGGGAGTCTGTTTTTCTTTACCATACCCCTGAAAATAGCAACGTCAGATGCTGCATGCACCATAGTGCAACCGGCAGGTGTACCGTTTACGGAGTCATTGGAACTGCCGGAACAGCCCCCTGTTGAACAGGCAAAACTAAAGCCACTCTTGAAAGAGCTCGAACGGGACCTGCGGCGGCAGAACATGGGGGCACTGAATACGTTTCGACAAATGAGCGAATTACTGCAGGGCCATTTCATCGAAGAATTGGCAGAGATAGAGACGCTCCTTACGCAACTTGACTTTGCAAAAGCAAACCAGTGCCTGCGCAGACTTGCAGAAAAACTTGAGATACCGTATAGGTAACAACCTATGGATGCTTCACGTCAGACAATCCTTATTATTGATGATACCCCGATCAACATCCGCGTACATTCCGAGTTGTTTGACCGGGAATGCGAGATCGTCTTCGCCACCAACGGCGAGGACGGGCTGCGGCTGGCCCATTCCAACCGGCCCGACCTGATTTTGCTGGATATCATGATGCCGAAGATGGATGGCTATGAAGTCTGCCGGCGTCTCAAGGCCGATCCTCAGACACGGGATATCCCCGTGGTATTTGTCACAGCACTGGGAGAAGAGAAGGACGAAGCCAAGGGCCTGGAGTTGGGAGCCATTGACTATATCATCAAGCCGATCACGCCTCTGATCGTCAAGGCACGCATCAGGAATCACCTTGAGCTGAAACGGCATCGCGACCTGTTGACCGCCATGGCCACCATTGATGGCCTGACCGGCATCGCCAACCGCCGCCGTTTTGACGAAATGCTGCATCAGGAGTGGCACCGTGCCCAGCGCTCCGGTGCACCGCTGGCGGTGTTGATGATCGATATTGACCACTTCAAACGCTATAACGACACCTATGGACATATGGCTGGGGATGACTGCCTCAAGGAGGTGGCCTGCGCCATGACCGGCGTTGTCAAGCGACCGGGAGATCTGGTGGCACGCTACGGCGGTGAAGAATTTGCCTGCATTCTGTCCGAAACCGATGCTGAGGGCGCCCTGATCGTTGCCGAGCAGATTCTGAAGGCTATTTCCGGATTGGAAATACCACACAGCGATTCACCCACGGCACCGTATATCACCGTCAGTATCGGCTTCTGCGCCACCTGGCCCGACACCGGGCACACCAGGCAACAATTAACTGACTGCGCCGATCAAAACCTGTACCGGGCAAAAAATGCCGGACGTAACCGTGTCTATCTCTGCAACTTGGAACATTGTGATCTATCTTGCTGTATTCTGGAGAATTCAAAATGACGGTAAAACATCTGCGTATCGGCACCCGCGCCAGCCAACTGGCGCTCTGGCAAGCTAACTGGACCAAATCCGAACTGGAACGTCGCTATCCCGGCATCGTGGTGGAACTGGTCAAGATCAAGACCATCGGCGACAAGATTCTGGATGTTCCCCTGGCTCAGGTGGGAGGCAAAGGACTCTTCGTCAAGGAGATCGAGGAAGCGATGCTGCGTGGCGAAATAGACCTGGCGGTCCACAGCATGAAAGATGTGCCCACCGAGTTTCCCGAAGGATTGGGATTGGTAGTGACCACCGAACGGGAAGATCCCCGTGACGCTTTCATTTCTGACGGAGTCCGGTTTACCGATTTGCGCCATGGCGCCAGAATCGGCACCAGCGCCCTGCGCCGCCAGGCCCAGTTGCTGGCTGCCCGGCCCGACCTGGAAATGGTGATTATTCGCGGCAACGTGGAAACCCGTATCCGGAAACTGAAAGAAGACAACCTTGATGCAGTGATCCTGGCCGCCGCCGGTCTCAATCGCTTGGGATTTACCGAGGTTGTCACTGAACTGCTGGATCCTGATTTTTCCATTCCGGCCATCGGCCAGGGAGCACTGGGACTTGAATGCCGCCTGGATGACCATGCCACCATCGAAGCGATTTCCTTCCTGAACCATGCCCCAACTGCCGCCGCAGTTGCTGCAGAGCGGGCGCTGCTCAAGCGCTGCGAAGGCGGCTGTCAGGTACCCATTGCAGCCCACGGCACCGTAAGCGGTACAACACTCACCCTGGTGGGTTTCATCGCTGCGGTGGACGGCAGCCGCTCGGTAAAGGATACCGTCACCGGTCCTGCCGATGATGCGCAACGCCTGGGTTCCGCACTGGCCGACCGTCTGCTGGCAGCAGGCGGCAAACAGATACTGGAAGAAGTCTACCAGCGTGAAATCTCGCACTGATTTACCGCCCCCCTGCCCCTTGCCCCTTGCCCCTGGAACTGTCCATCTTGTCGGCGCCGGTCCGGGTGATCCCGGACTGGTGACCGTCCGCGGCGTGGAATGCCTGCGCGCCGCCCAGGTGGTTGTCTACGATTATCTTGCCAATACAGCGCTCCTGGCTTACGCCCGACCCGAAGCAGAGTTGATCTACGCCGGGAAAATCGGCGGGCGCCACAACCAGGATCAGGCAGAAATCAGCAGACTTCTGCTGACAAAGGCCCGTGAAGGCAAAATTGTTGTCCGCCTGAAGGGGGGCGACCCCTTTGTCTTTGGCCGTGGTGGCGAAGAATGTGAAACGCTGGCTGCCGCAGGCATCCCCTTTACGGTGGTGCCCGGTGTGACGGCAGCGGTGGGAGCAGCAGCCACTGCCGGCATTCCGTTGACGCACCGGGCTGTAACTCCGTCAGTAGCCTTTGTCACCGGCCATGAAGACCACGAGAAAGAGGACTCCACCATTGACTGGCGCCGTCTTTCCACCGGCAGCGGTACCGTGGTCTTCTACATGGGCATGAAATACCTGCGCCGCAACATGGCCCTGCTTGTTGAGCATGGCCGTACTCCGCAGACACCGGTGGCCCTGGTACGCTGGGGAACCACTGCTCGCCAGGAAGTGCTGACCGGTACTCTGGCAGATATTGCCGACAAGGCCGAGGCCGCAGAGTTCAAACCGCCTGCCGTGACCATTGTGGGAGAAGTGGTTGAGTTGCGCAGCAGGTTGGCCTGGTTTGACCGACGTCCGCTATTCGGCAAGCGGATTCTGGTGACGCGGGCTGTTGACCAGAGCGCTGGATTTGCCCGCACGCTGGAAGAACGAGGCGCCCAGGTTGTGGAATGCCCCACCATCCGTCTCGTACCGCCGGAAACGTGGGATGAGATCGATAGTGCCATCAACCGGCTGACGGATATGGACTGGCTGATACTGACCTCGGCCAACGCAGTCAGATTCTTTTTTGAGCAATTACGGAAACTGGGCAAGGACAGCCGGGCTCTGGGGCGTTGCAAGGTCTGCGTAGTTGGGCCAAAAACAGCCGAGGCAATGCTCACGTGGGGGATTCTGCCTGATCTGGTACCGGAGGAGTTTACCGCTGAAGGGGTGGTTGCCGCTTTCAGTGGCCATGATCTCCAGGGAAAAAAGGTGCTCTTTCCAAAGGCCGACCGGGCCCGCGACCTACTTCCGCCTGCCCTGGAACAGATGGGAGCCGTGGTCTCAGCGCCGGTGCTGTACCGCAACCTGCTGCCCGAAGCGCTGCCGGATCAAGCCCGTGACGCCCTCGAACAGGGCCGGCTTGATGCCGTCACCTTCAGCGCCTCCTCCACCGCCAGCAATCTGGCGTTACTGGTGGGTGGACCGCAACGGCTACAGGAGTTGTTGAAGGATGTGGCGGTCATCTCCATCGGACCGGTCACCTCCCGCACCTGCCACGAACTGGGGCTGACCGTGGCAGTGGAACCGCCGGAGGCCACGTTGGACAGTATGGTTGGGGCATTGGAGGGATATTTCAAAGCACGGGACGCTGTTGATCCGGACGCTGGATACTAGTCAGGACGGGTTGACTGGATACTAGTCAGGACGGGTTGACTGTAACGACAAATACTTTTTGTGCGCAATTGTCTCCAGGGGAGGCATTGTTACATGCATTACTGGTGGCTACGCCATCCGCAGCGTCACGTGCGACAACAGTAATCTGGTAAGCTCCAGTTGTAGTTGTGTTTGCAGGAAAAGAGACCGTTAAACCGGGAGCAGCAGCGGCCCAACTATTTTCTGCCAGACTCAGACAGTCGGCATTGACCACCCCGCCAATCTGGGTAAACCCAGAGGGTAAAGGACTCGGGCTGACACACCACCTGTAGGTATTGGGGACAGCAAAAGGCACCCCACCATCTGCCATAATGGTTACGGAATAGGCATTAGGAACAGCGCCAAAGGGCAACTCATTATTGACAATCTTCAACTGTGCCCCCTGACAGCCAACCTTGGTTCTCAATTCATCCAGCGTTACCCAGCGCACCAAATCGTTGACGGTATCGACAGTTACAGCGGTTGCAGCAGCACGTGGACCAGTGGTAACAGCAACGCCACCGATGGTGCTGTTGGTGGCAGCATCATCCGCTTGGCTCAGCATCAGGTAGGCAACATTGGGAATAACAGCACCGGTATTGGTGTCGGTAAGGGTAATAAAGGTGGAGCGTCGACCGCAGATGGTATCTTTGGTGGCAGTTGCCGGGGCAAGGTTGGTGTCGTACAGATATATGAAGTTCCGTCCCCAGGCGTCAGCCGAAGCCTTGACCACATTGGCGAGCAGGTTGGGGTTGGTGGCTGGTGCTGAAGTGGTATCGGGCAAGCGATTGTTGCCCGATGCATAGCTATTTACTGACTCCACCGAAGCCGCCAGGTTTTCCTTGCTCTCCCGCACCTTGATGGAGGTCATCAGCGGCCCCACCATGGACATGCCCATCCCCAGCAGAATGCCGATCACCACCATCGACACCGCCAATTCCACCAGGGTAAAGCCTTGTCTGCCCACATCGTTCACTGCGCCACTCCTATGATGTCTGGTCATTCTACGCAACTTACTTTAAAACTCAAAATAAATACGGAAAGCGTCCCAATTTTCTTACCTCCCACACAACAAAAAGGGAGGCTTTGCAAAGCCTCCCTTCCTTTTTTAACTATAACAGTGATGCGGAAGATGTAGTTGAATATTTATTACTTTACAGAGTAAGCAAGCAAGCAGTTTGCTTCAGAATAAGCTGTCTGTATCGTGCCATCCGCGATGATACCGCGGACTTTCCCGGTCCCGACAACGCCATCATCGTACTTGGTGTCAAACGTCAACATATCGTCACTTGAAAGACCAGTGACGACTATCAGGTTGGTGGCGTTCCCCCAAATGGCGGTAGTGCCGCTGCCAAAATTGATGCTGACCCCTGGTGTAGAGGAGGTAAAGGCGGTTGCTGTAGCAGGTGCGACATCACCCAGAAAACCGGCCCTACGCAGATGGTCAAGAGCACCAGTTGCAGGGGCGGTTTCACCAGCGGCATCAATCAGACCATTGTTGTTGCCGTTAGCCGTTCCAGCCGGGGACGTAAAACGTGTGGTGGCCTTGTTATCATCGCCGGGAACTCGCGAGTATTTATCAAAATAGGTGTAGTAAGCCGTTGCAAGCTGGTCAACTTCTGACTTGAATTTCTTTTCTTTTGCTCCGGCAATCAAATCCTGCCCCTTAATAACCGCTCCCAGAATAATGCCGATGATAACCAGCACGATTGCCATTTCCACCAAGGTAAAGCCTTTGTTGCTTCTCATTTTTTTTCATCCTCCTGTCATGGGGTAAGACTTACGGATCGTTTTTCCATCAAAACGGGTCAAAACAGTTCAGCTACATCCTTTTATCGGCCGAACAACTGAAAAAATCAAGCAAAATCAGACATGTCAGGGCCTGACACACAACTCAGCCGTACACAATCACGAAGCAAAGAGACATTGTTTTCGGTTGTAACCTGACTAACCTCTGGTGTAAAGATGTGGCTGTTTGTCAGACTTCCCAGAGGTTTCCATGAGCATACTCGCCAAACTGCTGAAAAGAACCGAACCAAGCCAACCCAAGGGGGATATCCCGCCAGGAGTGGTGCAGGCGGTAAACGGGGCGGCTGCCAGGGATTCCGGTTCCCAAAAAGTTGACCGCAAGAAATTTCTGCTGGTGGGGGTACTTGTGGCGCTGCTGGTTGCCGGCGGCGCACTGCTGGTGTTGTATCTCAAACTGAATGCGCCGGTCAGGCCGATGCCGAAAACCGAACCGGTTATAGCGAAAGCGCCTATGCCGGAAGCGTTGCAGAAGCCTTTGTCAACGGCAGTTACGCCTCCTGTTGAACCGGTCCGGCGCAAGGAAAAGATCCGCCTGACGCGGTTTGCCTCCACCGTAAAAAGAACAACTCCGGTAGCGCCCGCACCACAGCGGCAACAACCGGGAGAAAAAAAGGTTGCGCCCAAGGACCGCGCAACCATCGACGCCTATTTGTTTACCGCCCGCAACGCCGAAGCAAAAGGGGATTATCTGCTGGCTCTTAAGTCCTACCAGAAAGCGCTGGATGCCGACCCCGGCAATTACAAAATCATGAACAATGTGGCCAGCGCCATGCTGCATCTGGGCATGTATCGCGAAGCACTGGCAATGGTGCAGCAGATTCTGGCAATAAAACCGGAGTATGTGTCGGCCATGGTCAACGGCGGTATCGCCCGGTACCGGCTGGGGCTTTTGTCTGATGCGCGGCAGTGGTTTGAGAAGGCGGTGGCCACCGATCCGTCCCATCGCGAAGCCCTGTACAATCTGGCACTGTCACAGGAAAAATCCGGCGCACTGGATGATGCGCTGGCAAGCTACCGGCGGCTGTCCGGCGGCGGCGACCCGCAAGGGACGCTGGGAGTGGCGCGCATTCTGGAGTGGCAGCAGGACAAGCCAGAGGCGCTGCGACTCTACCGCGAGATACTGGCACTGCCCGAAGCAGGCCGTCAGGTTAAGGAAGCAGCGCGGGAACGGGTGCGGGCGCTGGACCGCTGAATCTTTCTTATTAAGGACTAACATATGACCAAAGTAATCGTAATCGGTGGCGGCATATCGGGACTTTCCACGGCGTGGCTTCTGGGAGAACGGGCAACAGCCGCGGGCAGAACGCTGGATATCCGCTTGCTGGAGCAGGAACAACAGACCGGCGGCAAGATCAAGTCAGTACGGGAAGAGGGGTTTCTGTGCGAATGGGGTCCCAACGGTTTCCTGGACAGCAAACCTCAGACTCTGGAGCTTTGCAGCGCCTTAGGCATAGCAGACCGCCTGCATCGCAGCAACGACAATGCCCGCAAACGCTTTATCTTTACCGGTGGAAAACTGCACCGCCTGCCGGAAAACGGCCCTTCCTTCCTGAAAAGCGGCCTGCTTTCCTGGCCCGGTAAACTGCGTCTTATGGCTGAACCCTTTGCCTCCCCTCCCCCCGCCGGTGCTGACGAGACCCTGGCAGCCTTTGGACGACGTCGCCTGGGTGATGAAGCGCTGCGCAAGCTGATTGCACCCATGGCTTCCGGCATTTTTGCCGGTGATCCTGAAACCATGTCCCTTGCCTCCTGTTTTCCCCGCATTGCCGAACTGGAACGGGAATACGGAGGTTTGTTCAAAGCCATGATAGCTCTGGCCAAGAAAAAGAAGCAGGAACGTAAAGAAGGCAAGATCAGCAGTTCGGCCGCAGGTCCGGGCGGTACGCTGACCTCGTTTCGGGAGGGGATACAATTTCTGACCGACACCCTGACGGAAAAGCTTGGAGAGCGCGTAGTCACCGGCAGCGCCGTGGTGCAGGTTGCGCGGAACGGCAACAGTTGGTCGGTGCAGACCGCCGACGGCACGTCACACACCGCCGATCTGGTGATCATGGCCACCCCGGCCTACACCGCCGCCAGTGCGCTGGAGGGACTGGACCAGCCGCTGGCCGATGTTCTGCGGGCTATTCCTTACTCAACCTTAAGCGTTATCTGCTGTGGATTTCAGACTGAAGGGCTGGGACATCCCCTGGACGGTTTCGGTTTTTTGGTGCCCAAGGAGGAAGGCCGCACCGTACTGGGTACGCTCTGGGATTCCAGTATGTTCGAACAGCGTGCGCCGTCCGGCAAGGCACTGCTGCGCAGCATGGCTGGGGGGGCCTGCAGGCCGGAACTGCTGAGACTTTCCGATGAACAGATGCTGCAGCGAGTGCGGGATGACCTGCAGGCCGCCATGGGCATTGTCAAAGCTCCCTGCTTCAGCCGGATCATCCGCCATCCCCAGGCCATTCCGCAATACACCAGCGGCCACGCGCAACGGCTGGAAGCGATTGAAGAACGGCTTGGCCGCTACCCCGGCCTGCTGCTGACCGGCAACGCCTTTCGCGGCGTAGGACTGAACGATTGCGTCGCCGCATCCCAGGCTACGGTTGAGCGGGCGCTGACCTTTCTGTAGGTGGGGGGGTTACCATCTGCAGAAACTGTTCCTCGGTCAGAACGGTCACTCCCAGCGCCCTGGCCTTGTCCAGCTTGCTACCGGCCTCACTGCCTGCCACAACGTAACCGGTTTTCTTTGAAACTGACCCGGTGACGCTCCCCCCTGCCTGTTCCACCAGCTTACGGGCATCATCCCGCCCCAGGCGTTCAAGCGTGCCGGTAAAAACAAAGCTCTGCCCCTGCAACTGCTCCCCCACCACTGTTTGCCGGTGTTGCGGTGTAACGCCCGCATCCAGCAACCGTTGAACAACCGTACGGTTGGCCGGGTTTTCAAAAAATGAACGTATACTGCCTGCAACCGTGGGGCCCACATCACGAACCACCGTCAATGCCTCCGCTGTCGCTTCCGCAAGGGCCTGGATGGACCCGAAACGTTCCGCCAGCAGCCGGGCGGTCTGCTCCCCCACGTGGCGAATACCCAGAGCAAATATGCATGAGGCCAGGTCCCGCTGTTTGCTAGCGGCAATGGCCTCCAGCAGTTTTTCAGCCAACCGCTCCCCCATCCGCTCAAACTGCATGAAATCTTCCCGCGTCAGCTTGTACAGATCAGCCACATCCTTCACCAGCCCTAAGGAGATCAACTGCTCGATGTATTTTGTGCCCAGGCCCTCGATATCCATGGCCGTGCGGGAAGCAAAATGAATGATCGCTTCGATCAATTGCGGAGGACAGGAAAAGCCTCCCTGGCAGCGCACCGCCACCTCTCCTTCACAACGGGCGGCAGGTGAGCCGCAAACCGGACAGCGGACCGGTTCCGGCAACGGCTGTTCCGTACCGTCCCGCTCCTCCGCGATCACCCGCACAACCGCCGGAATAACATCCCCTGCCCGCTCAACGATCACCCGGTCGCCGATCCGGATATCCTTACGATCTATTTCATCCCAGTTGTGCAGGGTAGCGCGGGAAACGGTCACCCCGGACAGATCCACCGCCTCCAGCACGGCAACCGGCGTGATAACGCCGGTCCTGCCAACTTGCAGGATGATATCGTTAATTCTTGTCCGTACCTGACGGGGTGGAAACTTGCAGGCCACAGCCCAACGGGGAGAACGGCTTTTCTCGCCCAGCTCCCGCTGCAACTGAAGATCATCAAGCTTGACCACCACACCATCGATCTCGAACGGCAAACTGTCCCGTTTCTGCTGCATGTCATCAAAATAATCGATGACCCCGGTAATCCCCACCACTTGCCGAGCTAGACCACTCACGGGCACCCCCCATCCGCCTAGCCGCGACATAAGTTCCGTCTGTGTTCTGGCCCCTGGCCCCCGGCCCCCGGCCTCTGCTTCCATAACTCCTACACCGTAGCAAACCATTGCCAAGGGCCGCCGGGCCGCTAATTTCGAGTCAAGCTGGCGGATTGAACCGGCAGCTGCGTTGCGGGGATTGGCAAAGGGCTGTTCTCCTTCTTCCTCCCGCTGTCGGTTGAGCTGCTGAAAGCCTTGCAGCGGCAGATAGACTTCGCCACGCACTTCAAGCAGCGAGGGAATATGGTCGCCAAGCAGGCGCAAAGGCACGCTGGGAATTGTGCGGATATTGGCAGTGATCTCCTCACCCACCTCGCCATCGCCCCTAGTGGATGCTTCCACCAGCAGCCCGTCCCGATAGACCAGCTCAACCGCCAGCCCGTCCATTTTCGGCTCACACTGCCAGACAAGCGGTTCAGTATCCGAACGCCCGAGGAAGCTGCGTATCCGCTGTTCAAACGCCTGAATGTCGGTTGCATCCATGGCGTTTTCCAGGGAGAGCATCGGCAGACTGTGACGCACTTGCCTGAATTTTTCCAACGGCTTACCGCCAACCCGCAAAGTAGGCGAATCAATGGTCAACAGCTCCGGATGCTCTGATTCCAGTTGTTGCAGCTCTCTGAACAGCAGGTCGTAGTCGGCATCCGTTATTTCAGGACGGTCGAGCTCATAGTAGCAGCGATTGTGATACCAGATCAGACGGCGCAGCTCTTCCGCCCGTTGTGCAGCAGAATCGGCAGTTGAAACCGGATCAAGCAGGGACAATTGTTCCACAGGGATTCTCCAGTCAGGAATGGTTGCTAATGCACTATAGCAAAAAAAATTATCATCTCACCCCTTGATTTTTCGGCAAGACCCCATTATATTTTGCTCCACATTAGCACTCACGACCAAAGAGTGCTAGCAGACTCCAGAGTCAATATCACACCACCATAGCAGTGAAAGGAGAAGATTGCATGAAACTGAGACCATTGCACGACCGTATTATTGTTAAGCGCCTGGATGGCGAGGAGAAGACCGCAGGTGGTTTGTTCATACCGGACACCGCCAAGGAAAAGCCCCAGAAGGGTGAAGTCATCGCCGTTGGTAACGGCAAGAAGAACGACGAAGGCAAATGCTCTCCGCTTGATGTCAAGGTTGGCGACTCCATCCTGTTCGGCAAGTACGCAGGCACCGAAGTCAAGGTTGATGGCGACGAGTTTTTGATGATGCGTGAAGATGACGTCCTCGCGGTAATTGAAAAATAAATACGGGAAGTGTCCCTAATTAATGGAGGAATAGAACATGGCTGCAAAAGAGATCCGTTTCAACGAGGAAGGCCGCAACGCCATCCTGCGCGGCGTTAACGCCCTGGCCGACGCCGTCAAGGTGACCCTGGGCCCCAAGGGTCGTAACGTCATCATCGAGAAGTCTTTCGGCTCACCCCTGATCACCAAGGACGGCGTGACCGTTGCCAAGGAAGTGGAGCTGGAAAACAAGTTTGAGAACATGGGCGCACAACTGGTCAAGGAAGTTGCTTCCAAGACTTCTGATATCGCTGGCGACGGCACCACAACTGCAACCGTGCTGGCTCAGGCCATCTACCGTCAGGGCGCCAAGCTGGTTGCTGCCGGTCACAACCCGATGGAACTGAAGCGCGGCATCGACAAGTCGGTTGAAGCCATTGTGGCTGAACTGGTCAAAATTTCCAAACCGATTAAAGACCACAAGGAGATTGCTCAGGTTGGCACAATTTCCGCCAACAACGACAAGACCATCGGCGACATCATTGCCGAAGCCATGGAAAAAGTCGGCAAGGAAGGGGTCATCACCGTTGAGGAAGCCAAGGCGATGGAGACCAGCCTTGAGACCGTTGAAGGGATGCAGTTTGACCGCGGTTACCTCTCCCCCTATTTTGTTTCCGATCCCGAGCGGATGGAAGCCACCCTTGAGAACGCCATCATCCTGATTTACGACAAGAAGATCTCCAGCATGAAAGATATGCTGCCAATCCTGGAGCAGACCGCCAAGTCCGGTCGTCCGCTGCTGATCATTGCTGAAGATATCGAAGGCGAAGCCCTGGCTACCCTGGTGGTCAACAAGCTGCGCGGTGTACTGAACGTCTGCGCTGTCAAGGCTCCTGGCTTCGGCGACCGTCGCAAGGCGATGCTGGAAGATATCGCGGTACTTACCGGTGGCAAAGTGATCTCCGAAGAGACCGGCTTTAAGCTTGAGAACGCTACCATGGACATGCTGGGCCGCGCCAAGCGTGTTGTGGTTGACAAGGACAACACCACCATCATCGACGGTGATGGCGCAGAGGCCGATATCCAGGGCCGCGTCAAGCAGATCCGCGCCCAGGCTGAAGACACCTCCTCCGACTATGACCGCGAGAAGCTCCAAGAGCGTCTTGCCAAGCTTGTTGGCGGCGTTGCAGTGATCAAGGTTGGCGCAGCCACCGAGACCGAGATGAAAGAGAAAAAAGCCCGCGTTGAAGATGCGCTGCATGCAACCCGCGCCGCTGTTGACGAAGGGGTTGTGCCCGGTGGCGGCGTTGCCTACATCCGTGCCCTGTGCGCACTGGACAGCCTCAAGCTGGACGCCGAGCAGCAGTTCGGCATCACCATCGTGAAGAGCGCCCTTGAGGCCCCGATCCGTCAGATCGCCGAAAATGCCGGTATCGACGCTTCCATCGTGGTGGATAAAGTTAGAAACGGCAAGGATGCCTTCGGTTACAACGCTGCCGACGACACCTACGTTGACATGTTGCAGGCCGGCATCATCGACCCCACCAAGGTTTCCCGTTGCGCTCTGCAAAATGCCTCCTCCGTGGCCGGCCTGATGCTGACCACCGAGTGCATGATTGCCGAGAAGCCCAAGAAAGACGGCGGTATGCCTGCAATGCCGGGTGGTATGGGCGGCATGGGTGGTATGGGCGGCATGGACTACTAAGAAGCAGGGTCAAAGGGCAGGAGGCAAGGGTCAAGTACAAACCTTAAAACCTCAACCTAAGCCTGAACCTTATAAAACGGGCGGGGGATTTTTCCTCCGCCCGTTTTTTCTTGTCCCTTGTCCCTTGTCCCTTGTCCCTTGTCCCTTGTCCCTTGTCCCTTGTCCCTTGTCCCTTGTCCCTTGTCCCTTGTCCCTTGTCCCTTGTCCCTTGTCCCTTGTCCCTCGTCCCTTGTCCCTTGTCCCTTGCTTTACCGTGGACTTTCCAGACTAATTAAGCTAGCTTTATTCGCTGAATTAACGGCTAATAGACCTTGCAGTATGGAGAGCAGATGGCATCAGTAACGGCGATCAGTTTTGAGTCAAACGGTATCCGCATCATCAGCGGAAACACCGCTGGCGGAGCTTTTACTCCCCGCCAGGCACTGACGGTCACCGAACAGGAACTGGAAGCATTTCTGGCAAGCGATTCCTCCAACTCCTATCTGGTTGCCATCAGCCCTGAAGACGCCATCTATGAAACCGTCTCCATCCCCCCCACCGACCCAAAACTGACGCCCGTGCTGGCACGCAACGAAGTTGCCCGTAACCACCCTGAGCTGAAATCGTTTTCCTGTGCAGTCAAGGTTATCGGTGATATTCCAGTGGAAGGGCGGACTATCCGCAAGGTGGCCTGCTGCCTGGTGCCGCAGAGCGATATTCAGCCGGTGCTGGAACTGTTTGTCCGGCATAACAAGGTGGTGAACACCATGGTGGCCGCCCCCTCTGCCCTGTCCCCCTTGCTGGAAACCTTTGAGGACGGGGGCAACGGCACACTACTGTGCGCCTTTGACGGCGGGAACAGTAAAACCCTTTTTCTGCGAGAAGAGGGAGCGGTTGTCTTTGCCCGCTCTGTCTCTTCCAATGAATTCGGATGGGACCTGATTGACCGCCAGAACGTGACTATGACCCTTGATTACTGCTTTCAATCACTGCGTATGCGACCGTCAAAGGTGATTACCTTGAATTCTGCAGGGGAAGAGGATCCGGATGCTCCGCCGCCCCGTCTTGTGCCATTGCCGCAACCGGACTTTGTTGCAGCAAATCCGCAGCTTTTGCAGCAATACATGATCCCCCTTGCTCTGGCCGCAATTGAGCAACCAGCCACCAACAGCCTGCTGCCCCAGGAGTACATCGAACAGATCGCGCAGCAGACACTGCTCAGGCGCGCCATGACCGGTTTCCTTGCCGGAACGCTGGTTCTGGCTGTTCTGATCGGCCTGCGTTACATGACCATACACGCCGAACTGAACAACATCGCCGCCATGAAGCGACAGGAAACCAATCTCGCATCTGTCTACAGAGATCATCAGGAAGCCCAGGCCCAGCGTAATACCGATCAACCACTGATCACCGCCATGAACAGCATCCTTTCGCCGCCGGATATTCCACGGTTTCTGGTGGCTTTTGGTGCGGTGCGCACCTCCGGCGTGGGCATTACCAGCATCAATGCCACACGAGACAAGGAGTCCCTGACCCTGCAACTGGCCGGGACAACCAGCGGCAGCAGCTATGCCGCATCGCAGCTCCAGTTTGAAACCTTTCTGGAGTCACTGAAGCAGATGTCCGGCATCAACATCACAGCCCGTCAGATGGATCTGACTAACAAAACCTTTACCATCGGGGCAACGTACAAACCATGATGACAGAACTGAAGAAACGTACTCGTGTCAGCGGCATCCGCTTGATCATTGTCATGGCAATCTTCATGCTGTCAGGCATTGTTTTGGCAGTCATGATCCGCAAGGAACAAAACCTGAAAAAGCTGCAGGCTTCCCATCGCACCATTGTGGCCAACCTGCCGCGCATGGTTGAGGATACCCGGCTGCTGCGTGAGCAGGTGCAAAACTTCAGGCGGCTTGTGCCACCAGCCAGTGGCGGCAGTTCCACGGAACTTCTGCTGTTTTCAAGACTTGACCAAGTTAAGGCGGCGCTGCCCTCTGCGGTCATGAGCGCTTCCAATTTCGAGAAAAAGGACGGGGTCGCTTCGGTTGGATTTTCGCTGAAGATGCCGCTGCAGGTATACCCCACAGCCATCAACAGCATTGGGCGGCTGCAAACGGAAACCTTTCCCTTTGTGGTGATCAACAAGATATCGGTAGACGCCCTGGCCACCGGCCAATTCAGCGTCGATGGATCCGTAACCATGCCGTTTTCCGCAGAAGGAACCCGCTGATCATGCAGATACGGCCCGATATCATGATGACCGTAGCCGCTATGCTGATCGCCATGACCGTGCCGCCGCTGGTGTATCACAAGGTACGCTTCAAGCCCCTTTTGACTGCCCAGGAAAAAGCGGTGGCTGATTTCAGCCCGGCCACACTGACCATTGCCAAAAAAGCCTGGCAGGACAGTTCGCTGACGCTTCCGGTCACTGCACCGCCTGCTCAGGCGCCGCTTGCAACACAACCCGGCAAAGCGCCTGCCGCTGTCAGCGCCGGTCCAGCGGCTCCTGTGCTTTTGAAACCATTCCTGCCGAAAGTATCCATGATTCTCCACGATGGCTCCGGTGGCGGCAAAGCGATTATCGATGGCACACCACTCAAGGTAGGAGACAAACACGGGGAATGGCTTTTGGAACGAATCGAAACGAATCGTGTGCTCCTGCGGGGGCGAAAGGGAACAACATGGGTTTCACAGGATTAACCGCCAACTATTTCGCCCACATTGCCGTTTACCGCTGCCTGGGAAGTGTGCTGCTGCTGTGCGGTCTGCTGGCGGGCTGCGCCAATACGCCGCCGGTAGCGCCACGACCAGCTTCGCAACAGCCGCTTGTCGCGCCTGCCAGGACAGCGGAACCGTTTGTCCAGAACAATATGCAGACCATGCAGAGTCAGTCACCCAAAGTGCCGCCACTCAAGACTCCGGAGTATCTACCGGTCAGCGACGATGTCTCACCCGCCCGCACCAAACTGGTCAATATCCAGACCCGCAATTCATCCCTGGGGGATGTGCTGCATGTTATTGCTGATGCAGCCGGACTGAATCTGACGATCGGCGTCGGCGTGCAGCAGGACCGGCCAATTACCATTACCCTGAAGCGGATGACCGCCGAAGATGCGCTTACCACGATTCTCAACTCGGCAGACTATTTCTACACCATAAAGGACAACGTGCTTGCCGTTGAAGCTACCGGCACCAAGGTCTTTGAATTGGGGCACCCGGCCATGGTGCAAGGGTATAACGTTGATGTGGGCGGCGACATCCTCGGTTCTGCCGCTGGCTTAACCGCCGGAAGCGGGTCAGGCAGTAGTTCGTCGAGCAGTTCAGGGGGTTCCGGAAGCGGTTCAACGAACATGAAGGGCACTATCACCCAGAGTATCAAGCACGACGCCAAGGCCTTTGATTTCTGGGAGACACTTGAGAAAAGTCTGCAACAGCTTATTGGCCGTCAATTTGAACTAACAACCATCAAATCAGACAGTTCTCATCAAAACATTTCCAGTAGCAGTGTCCGAGGAAGTACCTCTACTGGAGCGAGGACTGAAATCATCGAAAAACTTGCGCCAGCAGCCGCATCTGCAGGAGAACCAATTCAAAGAGTCGTCATCAACCGTCTCACCGGCACCATCATGGTCACAGCCACCCGCACCAACCTGACCTCCATCGAACGCTTCCTTGACACGGTAAAAACTGCGCTGAACCGCCAGGTGCTGGTGGAAGCCCGCATCATTGAAGTGCAACTGGATGATTCCACCAAATTCGGTATAGACTGGTCATTTCTTTCCAATATCAGTAATTTCGGCCAATTGGGCGGAGGTTTTGGCAGCGCGCTTAGCGCAACCAATCTTAGCGCCACCCTGGACGCCAGCGCAAAGGGGTTCCGCATCGGCGCCGTCACCAGCGGATCAAAAGGGAGCATCAGCGGACTGCTGACCGCGCTCAACACCCAAGGGGAGGTCAAGACCCTTTCAAACCCCCGAATCAGCGTGATGAACGGCCAGACTGCCCTGCTGTCCGTGGGGCGCAACACCAACTACATCTCCAAGGTCACCTCCACCACCTCCACAGGCTCGACACCAATCACCACCTTTACGGTTGACACCAGCAATGTGCTGTCCGGCATGATGATCGGCCTGGCGGCGAACATTAATAATAAAGGCGAGATCAGCATGACCGTTACGCCGATCATCTCCGATTTGATTAAACTTGATCCGAAAGATATCGGCAGCGGTGACAACAAAACACAAATCAACGTACCAACCGTTGACCTGCGGGAACTCTCCACCACCATCAAGGTGCGTAGCGGCGAGATGATTATCATCGGCGGACTGATTCAAAACAAAAACACCATGAATGACGAAAAGATCCCGATGCTGGGCGACATTCCCTGGCTGGGAACGCTGTTCAGCCGTAAGGACTATCAGGACAAGCGCACCGAGCTGGTGGTGGTACTGCAACCGTATCTCGTGGGCAGCGAATAGGAGGCGTTATGGCCGCACCGGTCAAGATAGGTGACCTGCTGATTGCCCAGGGTGCCATTACCCAGACGCAGTTGCAGATAGCCCTGGAACACCAGAAGGTAACCGGCGCCATTCTGGGTGACCTGCTGATCAAACTGGGCTTTGTCACCGCTGCGGAGTTTGCTCGCACCATTGCCGTTCAGTCCGGTATTGACTTCATCGACCTGTCGGAGATCCAGCCCAGCGAAGATGCCTTGCGGCTGATTCCCAAAGAAACCGCTGAAAAGGGCGGATTCATACCACTGGCAGTGGTAGAGGACAGTCGTCTGGCTATCGGCATCACCAACCCCAGCAACATCGTGGCCGTGGACACGGTGGCCAAAATGACCGGCAAGCAACCACGGGTTTTTCTGGTGGACAATGATCAGTACCAGGAAACCCTGGAGAAATCCTACTTCTTCATCACCCATCCGATCCTGGAACGGATGAACAAGATCATCGCCTCCATCAAGCAGATGACCGGGGCCATACCCGGCGCCACCATTGCCGAATTGATCGAGTTGATCATGATGGACGGCGTGCGCAAGCAGGCCACCGATATCCATATCAGTCCCTCCGGCGACGTCACCAACGTCTTTTACCGGATCGACGGCGTACTGCAACATGGACACTGCATTCAGAAACAGGCCCATAACGGACTGATATCGCGCATCAAGGTGTTGTCACAACTGGATATTGCCGAACAACGGCTCCCCCAGGACGGCGCCTTTACCTACGAATTTCTCTCAAAACGGTTTGATGTACGTATCTCCACCGTACCGACCATTTACGGCGAAAACCTGGTGTTGCGACTGCTGGCCGGGGCAGGCCCCCTGTTACGTCTGGAATCGCTGGGGATGACCTCGGAAACCACCCGCCAGATCCGTAAAATCTTCAATAAATCCTACGGCATCATCCTGGTTGCCGGTCCTACCGGCAGCGGCAAGACCACAACGCTCTACGCGGCCCTGCGGGAACTGAACCGCTTGGAGCGTAACACCATCACCGTTGAAGATCCGGTGGAATACCGCTTAAGCTTTGTCAAGCAAAGCCAGGTGAATGAAAAAGCAGGGTTTGACTTTGCCCTGGCTGCCCGTAACTTCATGCGTCAGGATCCGGACGTGATGCTGCTGGGCGAAATCAGGGACGAGGCAACGGCCCAGATAGCCGTCAGAGCTGCCATCACCGGCCATCTGGTGATCTCCACGATTCACACCAATGATGCCGTGACCGCTGTTCCCCGTCTACTGGACCTGAAAGTGGATGCTTTTTTGCTCTCCTCGGCACTGGCAGCGGTTATTGCCCAGCGCCTGGTCCGCAAAATCTGCCGTAACTGCCGCGAGGAATATCTGCTGTCTGACGACGAGCGCAAAATTTTTGATAACCACGGCTTTGTAATGACGCGAGGCAAACGAGGCAAAGGCTGCTCCTCATGCAGCGGCACCGGCTATCACGGACGGGTGGCGATCAACGAAGTACTGGTGCTTGACGAGAAGGTAAAACAACTTGTCTTTGAACGGGCATCCAGCGGCGCTATTCTGGAGGCGGCCCGTGGGGCCGGTATGCGGTCGCTGCTTGACGACGGCTTGCTGAAGGCGGCTGAAGGTCTTACCACCATTGAAGAAGTCTTACGGGTTGCCGGATGACCACCTTCAGCTATCAGGCTGTTGACATGGATGGCATCAAACAGCAAGGACTGCTTGAAGCGGAATCGGAGGAGTCAGCCACCCAGGATCTTGCTGCGCGGGGCTATCTTGTGCTGTCGATCAAGGCAGGCACGGGATTGCTGGACGGGTTGTTGCGTAAATTTACCCAGCAGAAAGTCAAGCGGACCGATATCATAGAGCTTGCCAACAGTCTCTCGGTTATGATGGGGGCCGGTCTGCCCATTACCACTTCCCTGGCAGACCTTGTCAGCGCCACCCCCAATCCGACGCTGCGCAACATTCTCAACAACATCAAGCAAGAGATTGAGCAGGGCGCCACCTTTTCCGATGCACTGGAGCGCTACGGCACTGTTTTTCCCGACATCTTCACCCGCCTGGTACGGGTGGGAGAAGAAACCGGGCGTTTTGAAAAAAGCCTGGCCGATGCTGCCGAACACCTCCAGCGGGTGGAAGATTTAACGGCTGCCATCAAAAAAGCACTGATCTATCCGGTATTCGCCATTGTCACCACCCTCGGCGCCCTGATCTTCTGGCTGGTGTTCGTATTACCCCAGATCATCGGTACCATCAAAGGGATGGGGGTCAAGCTGCCCTTACTGACTCGCCTGCTGATGGCGGCCAGCAGCGCCACCCAGCGTTTCTGGTATCTGGCGCCTGTTGTGGCGTTTGTGGTCTATGTCATCTTCAAATTGGTGAAAAAAAACGAGCGGGGCAACTATCTGATCGACGCCGCAAAACTGAAGCTACCGATATACAAACTCATTGAATATAATCGATTGTTGGCGGTTTTTGCCGAGCAGATGCGCATACTGATCGTGGCAGGACTGACCGTGGACCGGACATTGGGCATCGTTTCAAGTGTTGTACATAATGCCGTGTTCCGGCAAGCCTTTGAACAGATTCGAGAGGACATCACCTACGGCAGCACCATTGCCGACGCCATGCGCAAGCATACGGTCTTCCCGGTGATGGTGGTGCGGCTGGTGGGGATCGGCGAGAGCAGCGGCAGCCTGGATAACCAGTTCAGCTTTCTGGCCACCCATTACCTGAAGAAGCTGGATGACATTTCAGACAAACTGGGCAAAATCATAGAACCGGTGGTGATCGGCTTTATCGGCGTCATGTTCGCCGTGATCATCATGGGCCTGCTGTTGCCGGTATACGACCTGATTTCTGCAGTGGGGAAGGGCTAACGCCATGACCAACAACTCATATCTCGGTTTTTTCAGTTTATTGGAAGACCCGTTCACCCTTACCCCTGACCCGGCGTACTACTACCCGTCCGGCGACCATGCCAATGCCCTGCTGTCGCTGGACTATATCATGAACAACCGCGAGGGCTTCTGCCTGCTCACGGGAGAGCCCGGCACCGGCAAAACCACCCTGGTGCGAATCTTTGTCAACAAATGGCAGGAGAAGGCCGAGATAGCCCTGATCATGACTCCCCGCCTGAACCCGCAGGAGTTCCTGGAGGCGATTCTGCAGGACCTGGATGTCATCTATCCGCTCTCCGGCAACAAAAACGATATGATCAAGGAGTTTCGTGATTTTTTGCTGGAGCATGCCGGGCAGGGGAAACGGGTGGTGATCATCGTTGACGAGGCACAGCAGCTGCCCGATGACACCATGGAGGAGCTGAGGCTCCTGTCCAACCTGGAAACAGAGAAAGAGAAGCTGCTGCAGATCATCATGGTCGGCCAACCGGAACTGTTTGAAAAGCTTGCCTCGGACAACCTGCGGCAACTTAACCAGCGCATCTCGGTAAAGGCGCAGCTCTCACATCTTTCCGAAACCGCAACAGCGGATTATCTGATCACGCGCTTGCAAAAGGCCGGAGCTCGCTCTGCACACCTTTTTGACCAGAGCGCAGTCGCTGAAATGCACAAGCATTCTAAAGGCATTCCCCGGTTGATCAACCTGATTGCCTCACGCAGCCTGATGGTGGCCTATCTGGAGGGAAAACCGCTGGTGCAGGAGCGGCAGGTAATAATTGCAGCAAAAGAACTCACGCAGCAGGAACAAAAGGAACAGCCAAAGCCGAAAAACGGCACACTGTTCTGGCGTATGGCCATACTGCTGGTTGCTTTGATGGCAGCAGGGGTGACGGCATTGCTAATCCTGAACGGCACGCTGCATTTACCCTGAAAAAACGGATCCCCGCTTTCTCTTCAGCGCCTCCCGGTACAACTCATCATACTTCAACGCCGCTTCTTCCCAGGTAAAGCGCTTGGCCATGCCATTTTTGCGCAGGGCAGCCAGCCCGTGCGGGTTGTTGTACCAGGTCCAGGTGGCCCAGCCAACGGTATCGTACAAGGCGCTGGCAGAGTGGCTCCAGAACTTGAAACCATCACCGCTGAGTGTTGATTCATTGAAGTTCTCAACGCTATCATCCAGACCACCTGTAGCACGCACAACCGGTGGCGTGCCATAGGCCAGGGAGTACATCTGGTTCAGGCCGCAGGGTTCAAAGGCTGAAGGCATCAGAAAAAAATCGGAACCGGCTTCCACCAGGTGCGCCAATTCGTTGTCATAGCCGATGTGGCAGCCCACCTTGTCGGGATGACGGTACGCCATGCCGCCGAAGAAGAAGTGGGCCCAAGGTTCGCCGTTACCCACAACCACCACCTGGAGATCAAGGGTAATCATCTTGTGGATCGCCTCGGCCAGCAGATCGGTCCCCTTCTGAGGAACCATCCGCGAAACCACGCCGAAGATCGGCACATCCAGCTCCGGTAGTCCGAAACGCCGCTGCAAGGCCCGCTTGCACACCGCTTTTCCGCTCAGATCATCCGCTGTATACGTGGCAGGCAGATAGGGATCGGCGGCAGGATTCCACTCTCCGTAGTCCACACCGTTGAGAATTCCGTACAGATCAGCCGCCCGTTCCTTCACAACCCCTTCCAACCCCCAACCATACAGTGGCGTCTGAATCTCCCGTGCATACCCTCGGCTGACCGTATTCAGCAGCGTCGCATGATAAATTCCGCCCTTCAGCAGGTTCACCTGATCATCTTTTTCCAGCTCCAGAAACGTGAAATGCTCCCAGCCGATATTCAGCACTTCCATCAGGCCGGGATAATAGCTTCCCTGGTGCTGCATGTTGTGAATGGTAAGGATTGAAGCGGCATTGCACAGGTGCGGTTCGTTACGGCAACTTGTGTTCAGGAAGATCGGTACGGCGGCAGTATGCCAATCGTGGGCATGGAGGATATCCGGTTGCCAGCCCAGCATTTTTGGAAGTTCCAAGGCGGCACGGGAAAGAAAGACGTAGCGGTTGTCATTATCCATGAAACCAACATTGTCAACACCGTAGACGCCGTCTCGGCCATAAAGTCCCTGGTGTTCCAGAAAGTAGACCGGCACATCACTTTTGGGCAGGCGTCCTTCCCTGACACCACAGTACATATCGCCGATGATCCCCATGGGTACCACCAGGACGCCGGGCAGCAGGGTCAAACCGTAGCGTTCAGGATCGATGCTGTAATAGCGCGGCAACACAACCCGGACATCGTGGCCCAGGTCATGCAAATAACGGGGCAGATCCCCCACAACTTCACCCAGGCCGCCGGTTTTGGCAAATGGCGCCGCCTCTGAAGCAACAAACAGGATGTTCAATCCCTGACCCTTGACCCCTGACCCTTGACCCTGCTGTTTGTCAATCACTCCTCAAGCTCCCTTGCAATTGCCGTAAGCAGCCGGCCCAACTCACGCTCTAAGTCTGCAAACAGCCGCCTGACTTCCATAATATTTCCGGCACGGGCTGCCTGTTCCATTGCCGAAGCAAGCGCTGATACATGGCGTCCACCAACCGAACCTGATTCACCCTTCATACCATGGGCGATGGCAAACAGCTCCTGGTGCGCTCCTGCGTCCAGTGCCTTACGCAGCCCTTCCAGCTTGATCAGTGAGCTTTCCTGAAAAATGCGAAACACATCCTGAAGCACATCGCCACACCCCAGTTCCAGGTAGTTTTTACGAAGGTATTCCCGATCAAAAGGGTCATCCAGGCCTAACTCATCAGGCGTTTTTTCTGTCATATTCCATCCTCCACCAGATCATCCGACAACCAACTACCTGCACAAGCTACCTTGTCAGGAAATTTACGCAAGTTTAGCCCAAGCAACCTGAAATGCAAGCAGATAGAGCATTAGGGGGTAAGATTAGCGCTACCGGGAGTGTCTTGACGACACCCCGGCAGAAGAGAGAGGGACTACTGGACACCTTTTGACTTCAGGTCACGGGCAAACGCCTTGTCAATGTTCATGATGTGGCTCGACAACCATTCCGTAAAAAACCGCAACGCCTCATCAACAACAGGCGCATCTCCAGCCTGAAACCTGCGCTTGAATTCACCAACTTGCTGCACAAGATCCTGATGTTTTTGACGATGTTCAGCAGCAGCAGGATAGCCATACTGGCTCATAAGCTGCTCTTCAAAGGAAAAATGGGTTTGGGTATAGCGTACCAGATCGGTCAAGACCTCTCCGATTACTTCATGGCCTTTGCCGACCCGTACGGCATCAGCCAACTGATTGGCCATGTCAAACAGCCTCTTGTGCTGAGCGTCGATATCCTTGACGCCAACTTCAAACATTGCCCCCCAAATCAACAACGGCATACATATACTCCTTATTTAAATTACAGGCTGCATGGCGCCACGTAGCCGAACCGTACCCCACCCCAATGGCGGCCATTGATGAACAGTGGGAACGACAAGTCGTTCAGAATTTCGCCCGTATCCCGACGGTAGGTCTGCAATAGAAAACCGTTGGTATTTTTGGCACAACGCATACCGGTGTTGTCAGAGAATATCCGTTTGGTGCGGTTACTTACCTTGTCGGTTTCGCTGTTGCCGGTCAGCGGTTTACTGAAGCGCAGGTTGTGACAGGGGACATATGCCCGGTCATCAAAACAGATGGCGTACAGCAGCTTGTCGTCACGACCGACAATCGCCTCCTGTAGCGGAGAAATTGTCCGGTCAAAGAAACTGTCAAAGCGGGTGGTGAATTTTGGCGGATCGGTCTTCTGGGAATAGGGCTGGTAGTTACGGTCAAAGAGGTCTGATTCGGACAGTGAGCCAGTGCGGATCGCCTCGTTGATGGCCGCCTCAACACCTGTCAGCAGGTCACGGGCATATCCTTTGACCTGATCATGGTAGTTACCCACGGTAAAGCGCCCCACGGTGCCATAGATATCTTCAACGATATCAGAAAATTTGGCAAAGGTTTCCAGATTGACCTTCATCATCTGGTTGGTGCCGTGGGCGGCATTTGATACAAAATGAATCTTGCCGGAAATCTCGGCAGTAACCGAGGTTTGTTCACCGGCGGCAGTAGCGATCAACTCACTCATCATGCGTGAACCGGAGGCGCAGTTCTTGATCTCTTCCAGTTGTCGGCGGGCTTCTTCAGCCTGGCGCAGCGCATTTTGCACCATCCCGCTTTCCTTGCGGATGCTGGTGGCGGCCCTGACGCTTTCCTGCTGAATCTTGCCCACAATCTGATCAATCTCTTTGGTTGATTTTGTGGTCTTTTCAGCCAAAGAGCGCACCTCGTCAGCCACCACGGCAAAACCGCGCCCGGCCTCGCCGGCCCGCGCCGCCTCAATTGCCGCATTCAGAGCCAGCAGGTTGGTCTGGTCAGCAATATCCTCAATCAGGGAAAGCATCTCACCGATGCTGGCCGATGAGCGTTCCAGTTCGCCAATGCCGGCCAGGGTTGATTCAACACTTTCCGCAACACTGTTCATGCTCTGCCACGTCTGTTGCACCACCTCCAGGCCGGTGCTGGCAGCACTGTCAACCGTTGCAGCCAGATTTACCGCCTGACTGGTGTTTTCAGCCACATTCTGGATGGTGCTGCTCATCTCTTCAGCAGCAGTTGCCACCGTATCAGCGCTTTCCATCTGCATTTGCATCTCTCGCGAGATACGCTCCGTGGCGTTGTTCAACTCACAGGTAGCGCCGCCCAGTTGACAGGCCTGCTGGTACAGAGAAGCGATAATCTCGCGGATCTTCTGGGTCAGGTGATTGACTTCCGAGCCCAGACGCCCGATTTCGTCCTCGGATTTTATCGGCAAGACCTTGGTAAGATCCCCCTCACCCCTGGCAATATCCTCCACCTGCGCCGAAAGCACCTTGATCGGCCGTACCACCAGGATAGAGATCAGCATATACAGAACACCGATAATCAGGAAAAAGAAGAAGGCGCCAACAACCGTCAACACAACAGCCAGCTTTTTGGCCTTGACAACCCCCTCTTCCAAAGAGGCAACGAGCTGCAGACCACCCAGATACTTTGGGCCAGGAGCATGACAGGAATTACAGCGGGCTTCGTTGACCAACGGAATAGCCAGCTTAAGGACCGATTTACCGTCAATAGTGGCATTCTCTTCCTGTTGTGCTCCGGCAGCCACCGCCTTCTTGATCAACTCACTGGAGTCCTGACCACCGTACTCATTACCGTCAGACTTAAACATCTGGATTTTCAGCACGCCACCCTGCTTCACCACACTGTCAACATACTTGTTGAACACCTCAAAATCCCCGCGCATCTTTAGCTCAGTCAACTCATGAATTACGGAAGCGGCAGCTTGACGAGCGCTGGTGCGTTGCAGATCAATCATTGACGTATAGGAGAGATACAGACTGAGGACGCCAAGGCATGCAAAGCAGATGGTAAGGGTTACTGCAATTGCAATCAGTACCTTGGCAGTAAGGCGGGTGCGTATCATTGAGCTACCTCCGGGACTGTGATGAACGTAATATCAGGGGATGCCACTTGACTGGGCAGATTGGGTTTGCATTAAAACAAACCCGACTCCATTTTGCAAGAATATAGCTAACGATGTTTTATTGTTTTTCCGCACCAAACAGTAGATGCAAGATCATCAAATCCTCAACGGTTTTGGTCAGCAGAACCGGGCATCCTGCCTGCTCCGGCAAGCGCAGGTCGATATCGTAACGATCTCCCACAAACAGCACGTTTTCAGGAGGCAGGACAAGTCCTGCAAGAACTTCGTCAAGCAGCGCCTGATCCGGCTTGGGTCGCCATGTGTCGTCAATGGTGATTACCCGCTCAAAGACACCGGTAAGTTCAAGCACAGACAGGATCTTGTCAGTCAACACCCGGTTATTGTTGGTCAACAACCAGCATCGGCAGAAACCGGCCAGATTCCGTACCAGCAGCGCAACGCGGCTGTCCGGAACAATCATGTCGCCCGGTTCCAGCTCCACAGCAAAGCGGCGGTGCATCTCCCGCACCGTACCACCCATTACCTGGATCGCCACCGCCAGTGTCTGCACCGTCCCGCACTCGGCAGTCAGCTGCTCCCGCAGTTTCTTGAGATACTCACCTCCCTGCGTTGGCGTACATCCCAGCAGATCTCCCGCATATTGCGACACCGATTCCCAGACAGCATGCTCAAACAGTTCGGAAACATACAAGGTGCCGTCCAGATCAAACACAATCGCTTTGATCTCCTGCCCCTTGCCCCTTGACCCTTGACTTTGATTTTTCATGCCCCGATCCCCCGCAAACAGCCCAGGTCCGGTTGTTTAACTCCCTTTGATTGCACCAGCACCCGGAACGTATCTCCCATGCCTCCTTGCGGCATGATCAGGCGCTTGAGCGTCAGACGGCGTTTAAGCTTTTCCGTTTCCGGCAGACCGGAACTTTCAATGGCCTCAAACTCATTAACCATACCGGCTGCCAGCAGAAAACGGCACTGCTCACCGAACCAGACCGTCGTAAGACCCAACTCCTCACCCCGCTCCATCAGGGCGGAGAAGTTGACGTGAGTTGTGATATCCTGCTCACCCAGCCGCTGGTAGGGGTTATCTTCTACCCGGTGTTGATGATAACAGAGCAGGGTACCCAGCTTGCGCTGGGGCGCATACAGTTCTTCCTTGGGATAGCCGTAGTCCACCGTCAGAATGAATCCCTGCTGCAAGCGCGAGGCGACCGCCTCAAACCAGGACAACGCCGCCAGCGACACTTCCGCCTCCTGGCCCGGCAAAAGCGGCATGCCATAACGGGCCAGATATTCACCAATGACCGGAGTCGATGGCACATCCAGTTGTTCTTTCAGTTGTTCTCCATCCCGCGTGACATAGATTTCTTTCAACCCGTCCGGGGTCATCAACACCCGGTGTACCGGCATGGCGTCCAACAGTTCATTGGAATAGATCACCCCGCTGAAACGGGAGTCCTGGGCCGTTTCGGCATGTCCGGTCCAAAGCAATCTGGCGGCATGACCGGCCAGCAGTTCCTGCTGCGCAGCAACCAGGGACGGTTCTTTTTCCACAAGCATCAGACGGGAGGAGGCATAGCACTCGGGTTCGCGCTCCTGCAAAAAATCCAGGATGTCACAGGCCAAACGGCCATGCCCTGCTCCCACTTCCATCAGCGTAAAATCGGCAGGCTGGCCCATTGAGCGCCACATTGCCGCCAGCTCACGGGCAATGACCCGACCAAAGGCAGCATGGACAGTGATGCTGGTATAAAAATCCCCCTGCACTCCCACCTTGCGCCCTGGCGAGGTATAGTAGCCCAGACCCGGCTCGTAGAGGCAGGCAGTCATGTAATCGGCAAAAGTGATCCGGCCGTTTTCGTCGATACGTTGTCGGATAATGGCATTAAGTTGATTCTGTTCCATTGGTAGCTGACACCTTTACAGTTTTTTTCTGTACAGCTCACGCAACCCCTTTACCTGACGGCGCAGCTCCTTGCGCAGGCCTAAAGGTTCCAGCAACTCGGCATGGGGACCAAAGGAAAACACCCAGGCCAGAATTTCCAGCGTTCCGGCAGCCTCAAACTCAAGCAGCACTGAACCATCCGCACAAGCGGTCATCCGCTGTTCCGGACGCCAGATCCTGTCCCGGACCAGATGGGCCACCTGGGCATCAAATCTGATCTTGAGCGCCATCGCCTGATCCGTCACCAGACCAAAAGCATCACTGAAACAGGCTTCCGGCACGAACTTTTCCGGCATTTCAAAGCGCCGCCTGGTTACATTCAGACTGACGATCCGTTCCACGGCAAAGAGCCGGACCCCATCGCGGTTGTGGGCCAGCGCCAGCAGGTACAACCCCCCTTTGGCCAGCACCAGAGTATAGGGATCAACTTCATAGGCCACCGCCTCGCCGCCGCCACGGCTGTATGACATACGGATCTGGTACTGATAGAGCAAAGCGCGTCGCAACTCCGATAGCATATCCTCACATCCGGCGTAGTCACGCAATCCTTGAAAACGGGGTAGCGACACCCGGCTGATCCGTTCCAGATGGGCAACCGAACGGGGCGGCAGTGCAGCGTGTATTTTGGCAAAGAGCGCATCTATCTCCTCACCGAACGGTTTTGCAGGCAACAAAGCGGCGCAGGAGCGCAGTAGATGTAGGGAAACCAGTTCATCAAGGGTAAAGGTAATGGGAGCGATCTGGCGGGTGCGGGTCAAAAAACTGTACACCTTTTTTCCATCCTGCCAGGTTGCTGTCAACGGATAGCCAGCCTCCTGCACGGCAGCAAGGTCACGGTGGACCGTGCGCAGGTCCACACCGGTCTCCTCCACCAGTTCGTCAAGGGTAAGACCGTTTCTGGATTCAATCAGGCGAATAACATTGTGTAACCGTGCCGCTTGGGTATATCGTCCGGAAGGTTTGCCACGTGGCATAAGTTTCTCCTTTACGTCTGTTACGATCAGGATTTTTAAGGTACACTGCCATGCCGTAGCCAACATTTTTACTGCTCTGCAAACTGACAGAAAGTACTTGATGTGACCACGTTTGACAACGGATTTCCGACATATCTCGTCACACTGCTGAACGGTATGGCCCAGCCCGGCTATCCGGCGCTTTTTCTGCTCAGCTTTCTGGCCTCAACCCTGCTGCCCTTGGGGTCAGAATGGCTGCTGGCGCTGATGCTGGTCAAGGGATACGATCCAGTCACCACGGTAACGGTTGCCACAATCGGCAATACCGCCGGGGCCTGCACCACCTGGCTGGTGGGGCGCTACGGCGGCGGTTGGCTCATCTCCCGCTTTTTCAGGATCAGTGATGCCCAGCGGCAACGGGCCGAAGACTGGTACCGACGCTACGGGTCAGCCTCGCTGCTCTTCTCCTGGCTACCGGTCATCGGCGATCCCCTGTGCATGGTGGGGGGACTGCTCAATATCCGTTTTTCGCTGTTTCTGGGTCTGGCCGGGACCGGCAAGCTGCTGCGCTACGCATTGCTGGCCTGGGCCACCATGGAAATCTCTGGCTGAGGAACAAACTCCAAACGGGAGGATGCCATGAAAATTTTTATTGCGGGAGCAACCGGGTTTGTGGGTGGACACCTGACGGATGAGTTACGACAACGGGGGCACGAACTGGTGCTGTTGTCCCATGCCCGCCGCCGGACAACGGAAAAAGGGTTCAGCTATGTCACCGGCGACGTCACTGATCCGGACTGTTACGTTGCCGCCATGAAAGGTTGCGATGCCGTGATCAACCTGGTGGGGATCATCCGCGAGTTTGCAGGCCGTGGGATCACCTTTGAGCGGTTGCATGTGGATGCGGCAACCGCCATGACCGGCGCCGCCCAAAAGGCCGGAGTTCTGCGCTACCTGCAGATGTCGGCGCTGGGAACACGGATTGATGCTGTCTCCGATTACCACCGGACCAAATGGCGGGCTGAGGAGATCGTCAGGGGCAGTGGCCTGGCCTGGACCATTTTCCGGCCATCGCTGATTTTTGGCCCCAAAGACGCCTTCGTCAACATGCTGGCCCGCCAGTTGCGCTTCATGCCCGTGCTTCCGGTCATGGGCGACGGTTCCTACCGTTTGCAGCCGATACATGGCAATGATGTGGCGCGTTGTTTTTGCGAAGCCTTGGAAAAACCGGAGACGGCTGGACAGACCTACACCCTCTGCGGGCCTGACCGCCTGACCTACCTGGAACTGCTGGATGCCATAACCGATGCCATGGGACGCCCGCACCCCTTCAAGCCGCAATTGCCGCTTGACCTGATGCAACCGCTGATCAAGGTCATGCAGAATTTCCGACTATTCCCGATCACCCTGGATCAGCTCCAGATGCTGCTGGAGGAAAGCATCTGCGATGGTTCATGGCAGCAGACCTTCACCACCCCACCGGTACGCTTCAGAGACGGCATCCGGGCTTATCTGGGAAGGTAAGAGATGCTGAAACGAACTGTGCTGGCTCTATTTCTTGCTTCGAGTTTTATGCTGACTGTTGTCCGGCAGTCAGAAGCGCGGCAGCAGCAACCGGAACGGGAAGCGCTGTCCGATGCCGAACTGCTGGAAACCCTGGTCAGAGAGGGGGGGCTGCGCGATCCCCGAGAGGGAATCGCCACCTACTATGCCGCCCGTTTCATTGGCCGACGGACCTCATCCGGAGAACGCTACGACCCGGACCGCCTGACCGCCGCCCATGCTACCCTGCCCCTGAAAACCGTCGTGCAGGTCGTGAATCGCTCCACCGGGCAGGGAGTGCAGGTGGTTATCAACGACCGCTGCCGCAAGCGCCGCTTTCAATTGATTGACCTCTCCCGCGCAGCGGCTATGAAAATCGGACTCTGGGGCAAGGGGGCCATGAAAGTGCTGATCATCCCCCAGACCCGCACGGCGCTGGACGAACTGATGGAAGGATTGGACGTATGAGAAAACTGTTTATTGCCGGTTGCGGTTACTGCGGCGAACGGGTCGCCGCACAGGCTCTTGCGCTGGGCTGGCCGGTTACGGCGTCGGTGCGTGATGAACACAAGGCAACACGCTTACAGGATGCAGGCTGCACCGTTATCCGCTACGACATGGACCAGCTTGACGAAATTCCGCTGGTGCCCCTTGATGGCCGACTGCTGCTGTACAGCGTCCCCCCCCAGGGAGGGGGCAGCCTGGATCTGCGTGCACGCAACTTCTGCGCCGCACTGGAGCGGGACCGGCAGCTTCCGCAACGGATCGTCTACCTGAGCGCCACCAGTGTCTATGGTGACACCGACGGCCGGATCGTTAGCGAGTCAAGTCCGGCCATCCCGGCCTCAGCCATGGGCAAACGGCGCCTTGACGCTGAACAGCAGTTCCTGGCCTTTGGCGAACGCCATGGAATTCCGGTGGCCCGACTGCGGTTGGCCGGTATCTACGGCCCCGGACGTCTGCCGCTGATGCAGATATCACAAGGGCAGCCATTACTGCTGGAAGAGGAAGCCAAGCCTTCCAACCGGATTCATGTCGACGACCTGGTCCAGGTCTGCATGGCTACCCTTGAAAACGGCGACGGCATCTACAACGTCAGTGATGGCAGCTCCTGCAGCATGACAACCTATTTCAACGCCTGCGCCGATGCCCTGGGGCTGCCGCGCCAGCCCCAGGTGGATATGACTGAGGCCCGGCGGGTAATGCCGCCGCTTTTGTTCAACTATTTCATGGAATCACGTGTGGTTGACAACTCCCGGATGCGGCGGGAGCTGGGAATTACCCTGCGCTATCCAGAGATGATCACCGGCATTGCACAATCGGTATAATCAGAGGTATTGCAATGAACAATCTGGATGCAACAGCTATCACTTCAAAGCGTCTGGTATTCACGAACCGATTGATGTATAAGCGGGAGCGGCGATAACGTCGCTTTTTTTGCGTTTTTTCGCGGAGCAATCGAGAGGACTTCCTGTAGATGTCACATGCGCCTGACAACGACTCCTTCTGGGGGGGCATCATCAAAGCACTGGGGCTGGTATTCGGTGATATCGGCACCAGCCCGATTTATACCCTGACCGTGGTCTTCACCCTGACCAAGCCGACCATTGCCAATGTTTACGGCATCCTCTCGCTGGTGTTCTGGACCATGAGTATCCTGGTAACAGTGCAGTATACCTGGCTGGCCATGTCCTTGGGACGCAAGGGACAAGGGGGTGAGATCGTACTGCGGGAGATACTGATCAGGATGTTGAAAAAAGGCCGCCTGCTGGCCTTTGCCGGGTTTCTGTCCTTTCTGGGTGTATCATTGCTACTGGGAGACGGTGTAATTACCCCGGCCATTTCGATCCTCTCTGCAGTGGAAGGTATGTTGCTGATACCGGCGTTATCCGGGATGAAGCAGGGAATGCTGGTGGTGATTGCCGCGTTGATCGCCTGTACCCTGTTTTTCTTCCAATCCCGCGGCACAGACAAGATGGCCGGTATCTTCGGGCCGGTGATGGCACTGTACTTTATGTCACTGCTGGTTTCCGGCCTGGTTTCCATCTCTGAGATGCCGGGTATTCTCACATCAATCAGCCCCCACTATGCCGTCGATTTTTTTATAAACAACGGGCTGGCGGGTTTTTTCGTGCTGTCCGAGGTAATCCTCTGTTCCACCGGTGGCGAGGCGCTGTATGCCGACATGGGGCACCTTGGCCGCAAGCCGATCGTACGGGCCTGGTATTTCGTCTTTTTTGCGCTCTATTTCAACTATCTGGGCCAAGGAGCCTTCATCGCGCAAAATCCCGACACAAAAAACATCCTCTTTTCCATGATCAATCATCAGGCGCCGCTTCTGTATATTCCGTTTCTGATCCTGACCATCATGGCCACCATCATCGCCTCCCAGGCGATCATCAGCGGCGTCTTCTCCATTGTCTACCAGGGGATTACCACCAGACTGATGCCGCTCTTGAAGGTTGACTATACCTCAAGCCATATCCAGTCCCAGATTTACATCGGCGCCGTCAACTGGATGCTGTTGATCGCCGTGATCTTTGTGATGTTCTTTTTCCAGAAGTCACACAATTTGGCAGCGGCCTACGGCATGGCGGTGACCGGCTCCATGACCATCACTGCAACGATGATGATCATGGTATTCTCGCACACCATGAAAAAATGGAAGGTGCCCATCGTTGTACTGGTAGCCGTGCTCGACCTGATTTACTTCATCTCCACCTTTTCCAAGATCCCTCACGGCGCGTACTGGTCCATCATTCTGGCGTCCATCCCCTTTATCACCATCATGATCTGGACCAAAGGCCAGAAAGCGCTGTACCTTGCTCTGAAACCGCTGGACCTGGAGACCTTCCTGCTCTCTTTTGAGCAGATTTTCGCCAAGGGCAGAAACATTCCGGGCGCTGCGCTTTTCTTCGTCAAGGGACTGGACGTGGTGCCCCCCTACGTAGTGCACTGCATTATCCGCAGCAATATCATCTACGAACGCAACATTTTTATCTCCATTGTACGCACTGATGATCCATATGGTCTGGAGTGCCGCCACATCGAAGACGTTGCCAAGGGACTTGAGTTTTTCGAAATTCAGGCGGGGTATATGCAGGTATTTGATATTGAGCGCCAGCTTGATGCCCATGGTATCAAGGAGAAGGTGATTTTCTACGGTATCGAGGATATCGCTACACCCAATCCGATCTGGAAGATATTTGCCACTATCAAGAAGCTGACCCCGAACTTCGTGCAGTTCAATAAACTGCCCGCCAGCAAGCTGCAAGGAGTGGTTACCCGGGTAGAGATGTAGCGCGTTGCTACCCCGGCTTATGTAGCAGCCGTTGCAGGCGGCTCGGGCAGGTACGGCTCAAATTGTTTTTTATCTATGGCGCAGCGGTAGGCCTCTTCAGGGTTAACCTGCTTGGTTTTCAGCAGTTCAATCAGATGCTGATCCAGCAGTTGCATCCCGTCCTTTTTGGCGGTCTGGATGATTGAGGGAATCTGGAAGGTCTTGCCCTCGCGAATCAGGTTGCCGATAGCCGGTGTTCCCAGCATGATTTCCAGGGCCGCCACCCGGCCATGCCCGTCAGCGGTCTTGAGCAACTGCTGGCAAACTACCCCTTTAAGCGATTCCGACAGCATGGTGCGCACCTGATCCTGCGACTCCTTGGGAAAAACGTCGATGATCCGGTCGATTGTCTTGGCAGCGGTATTGGTATGCAGGGTACCGAAAACCAGGTGACCGGTCTCGGCAGCGCTCATGGCAAGCTGTATCGTCTCCAGATCGCGCATCTCTCCCACCAGGATGATATCCGGATCTTCCCGCAATGCCGCCCTCAGTGCTGATGAAAAAGATTGAGTATGAGCGCCGATCTGCCGCTGGTTCATCAGTGACAGCTTGTTTTCGTGGATAAACTCCAGCGGGTCTTCCAGGGTAAGGATATGTTCCTTGCGGGTGGCATTGATCAGGTCGATCATGGCCGCCAGCGTGGTGGATTTGCCCGATCCGGTGGGGCCGGTCACCAGCACCAGCCCCTTTTTAAACATGGTCATCTTGCGTACACCATCGGGGAGTTTCAGTTGATCGGCAGACAGTATCTTTGCCGGAATGATACGAAAGACGGCTGCCACACCGCGATAGGTCATCAGGATATTGCCACGGAAGCGGGCCAGATCAGACACCTCGTAGGCAAAATCAAGGTCATTGGTTGCTTCAAAATGGACCTTTTGCTCTTCGGTCAGTATCTCAAACAGGATCGGCATCAAATCGTCGTGGGAAAGCGACTTGAACTGCAGGCGGACCATCTCGCCATGCAAACGGAAGATAGGCGGGTTGCCCGATGACAGATGCAGGTCCGAAGCCCCCTGTTCCTTCATCATTTTGAATAATGCATCGATTTTTGCCATGGTAACAAGCCCTCTCCTTACAGCCTTACGACAGCACTATGTTCCTTAGTCCGCACCTTGCATGAAATATTACCCTGATTACCCTGATTACCC
>DIUT01000040.1 GCA_002423105.1 Geobacter sp. UBA6151
GTCCACTATTGACAGGACAGGTCAGATGGCCTCGATTACCGTCTCTGCCCGCGTTGCATCGATAGTCTCTCCAAGCTCGGCCCGTAGTTCCTTGTTGAGCGCCGTGGAGATAGTGATACCGGCGCTCCGTAACCGTTTGAAGAATTCCATGATTGATATTTGTGCAGGTGCTGTGTTGCGGGCCAATTCAATGGGAGTGCCACGCTTCGGCAGGGCAGAAAGGTTGCCAACCTTGTCGGCAAAGCCTTCGAAGGCGTTCAACCCGGCAAAGGGCATAGCTTTCTTGCTCGGCTGGCGGCTTCCGGTGGCCAATTCGTCCAGGCGCTTGACCGCCTGTTGAGTGGCGGTTTCCGGTTGTGCCTTATATTCTTGGCCGATAATGGCGGCATTGGCCGAGAAGCCGCCCAACTCGGCAGGCAATTTCTCGATGGCTTGGGCCTCGTACAACTGCCCTTCGTAGTTGACGGTGATGATGCCGTCTTTCCATTTCCAGATGTTCTTGATGACCTTGACTTTGCTGCCGTGGGGAATTCTGGCGTGTTTGAGGTTGAACTCCTTGCCCTCGAAGCTGATCCGGTAATTTGAAACTGTCCGTTCTTCCTCAGGCTTATTCATCAAGTCTTGCAATACCGCCCGTTCCGGCAGCTCCCTCAATTGTTCCTGCTTGATCATCAGCCAGCACGAAAGCCTCGTCATTTTGGTGCGTGTGTGCTCGCGGGTGGCGTTCAGCCAGACACAGAAGCCCCGCGCCTTACGGTTCAGATCATCTAGTGTGGTGGCTGGATCGATGCGCAGGCGCGTTTCGAACCACATCTCCCAGATATTGTGTGATACCTCCACGCTGCCTTGACGTCGGGAATTACCCGGAGTTCCGGGAAGAATCTCAACGCCGATCCCGCTCCAGAAGCCATCACCCATGGCACGGGCCTTGGCCCGGCAGCCGCCGTCCATCAACATGGCAAAGGGTACACCGCGAAAGGGGAAATTTGCCTCCTCCTTGGCCTCCCAAGCACAGCATAAAAAATCGAATAGGTTTTCTGCGGTCTCACCTGCCGACAGGTAGTACTTGATGAACATGAAGCCGGAAAAATGATCGGTAAGGATGTAGCGTTGTAGTGGTGTCTTGATCTTTTTGAAGTTCTCCAGCTTGTTTTTGTAGAACTCGTCTTGGCGCATGATCTTCATGCCGCCATCGTCCAAGTAATATTGAATGCAAACACTCGCGTCCACGAGGTGTACATGGTTGGGATGCAGGCTGCGCATCTCCACATGTGGAGTAGGGGCATTCAGTCGCTTCTTGTCAATCTCACGCTCCCTCAATATCCGGTGCATGGCACCCACCGTAACCTCTCCTCTCATCATGATTCCGTTATCGATGGCAAATTCCATGGCATTTTCTACCGGAGCAAAGGCTCCCTTGTTTTCCCGTTTCGTGGACCGGACAAAGGAGGCGACGAATTCAATCTGTTCTTCCGCTAATACCCCGATGCCCTTGTCACAACGTTTTTTACGTCCTGAACAAAAACCGTATGTCTTGGCAATCTCGTAGAGCGTCTTGACGGTATATCCGTACTGCTCACGGTAAGGCTGCAAAACAGCTTTCCGCTCGCTTGGTTTTGCCTCCCTCAATTTGCTGACCATCTCGCGTTGCCACATAAAATATTATTCCCTAACTTGGTTTATGCTTCACTGGCCTGCTGCTTTGCCCATGCCTCGTACTCCTGTTCAAAGGCTTCGCACTCGGCAGCCACCTCGGGGTTGATTGTGGGGTTGCCGTAGGTCATTACCGCCGTGTCATAGGCCGCAAGGGCCTGCATCCTTATGTATTGGAGATTTGATATCAGTGCTGCCCGCATGCGCGGTGTGATGTCGGCAAGGCCGCTCATTGCAGCGTCCGGATCGGCTTTCAACATGTAGCCGTCAAAGCCCATTCGCAGGTTTTTCATCTTTTGTAAAAAGGCGTCTTCCTCGGCTGTCATCTCCCTGGCAGCAGCACGATCTTCCAATTTGGTCAGTTCCTTGTGCAGCTTCTGGATTTCTTTTTCTTTATCCTCAAGCCGCCGATCCTTGGCTTTGACGGTGGCTTGTGCGTCTTCGACCGCAGTAGCTTTTTCAACAATCACTTGTTCAATCAAGTCCTTAATCTCTTCACGAGAAGCTGATTCGAGATTGATTACCTTCCCCTCTCGGATTTCCAACCGCTTTTCATCAGGGAGGGAGGCATAGCTTAGAAGGTCGCGACGAGTGAACCCAACCTGTCCAAGAAGTTGGACTTCTTCAGCGGTCAATGTTCGGGCTATTTTGAGGTTATTGTAGGCAGTCGAACGGCCAAGCCCAAGCTGTTCCAAATAATCATCAGTACTCGTAACGCCCGATATTTTAAGATGTTCCTCGTTGTCAATTAGTTGGGCAATCTGTTTGTATTCAAGAAATTCGGCAATCAACCTCATCGCACGGAACGCTTGTGCCCGCCCTGAAATCAGTCCAACATTGTGGACTGCATTCATGTTGTTTTTCATCGTCGCAAGCTCCATATCGGCCTGCTCCCTGGCCATCTTTGAAACCGTTTCCAACGCAAGTACATCTGCATCTTTTGGCTTTGGTTTCCCGGACATCAGTTACCTCCTTGTATGGAGATGGATTCAAGATCTCGGTCTATACGATCACGCTGGGTTTCAAGGTTGCTTTTGACTCTCGCCCATAAGAGCGCCATTCCCATTCCCAATTCCCACGCATCATTCAACTGTCGGACAAAACCATGCTCAGCCAGTGAAACCAAATGACACATGACCGTACCTACTGGAAAACCTGTCGCACGGGCTATGGCTGGCGCTGTTACCGGTTTGTTGTTAGAGCCAATATATTTCAGGATGTGTCCTGTCTTGATAACCGCATCAATCCGCCGATAGCTTGTTGACATGTCACGCCCTCCCTATTCTGTGATTCTTGCTTTTTTAAGGGCCTTCAGCTTGGTTGCCAGTTCGTCAATCTGTGACTCGATCCGCCCGATCTCAGCCTGTCTGATTTCATCACCGACAAACACCCTGCAACCACGTTTTCGGGCCATAAACTCAGTCAGTGCATACGTGTCGCATGAAATTTCTAAGGCCGTGGCGTATTCAAACGGAAAACGCCATGCCTCCCTTGATTCCGCCGTCCATGCGTCCAACATTGCCTTTGAAATGTCATGCCCAGTCAACTCAGACATGCGAGATGCCACCTCGAAACGGCTCTTCGTGGTCTTTTTTAAAACGTCGGAAAGCAGATGACGCAGTTCCTTGGCATAGTCCAGGCTGGCCGGTTGCGGATTTACGGTACGTGGGATCTCAAACAACTCTTCAAGAGTAAGTTGTCGCGGGTCGGAAGTGGTCGTTTTCATGTCTATCTACCCCCAGCCATTAGACGTTGCCGACCTTTTGGCCGTGTGTTATCGTGTCGCGGGTATCGGGAAGAATGCCGGATAGGGAGCCCGTTTTTGTCGTACCGTTCCGGCCATATTTCCTGCGGCAATAGGCCGATCTTATCGGCAACAATGCGCTCCCATTTTGGTAGGTGCTGATTGGAAACGGCATCTACAGCGCCGTGGGTAACTCCATATTCCTTACCCAGGCGGCGAAGGCTGTACCCTTTCAGCCGCAGCTGATACTTGATCCATTCCCACCGCTCGGTGGGTTCTTTTGGGATGTATATTTTCATCATGGAGAATATATACACAATATTTTTATCGGTATCAATAGAAATATTTATCGCAAGATCGTTTTTGACTAATTTTTTTGTCAAAACTTCGGAGCAAGCCGCTGCTTGATAGAAATAACTATCGGAAGTTGAAAATATGACCTCAACCTATGTTTTTTCAGAGGGAGTTGAAAATGGCTGAAACGGTGGCTTTGGATTTGGCAAATCGGCTGAAAGCAGTTCGGGAAAAGCTAAAATATTCGCAGCGCGAAATGT
This sequence comes from Geobacter sp. UBA6151, assembly GCA_002423105.1. GTDB lineage: Bacteria > Desulfobacterota > Desulfuromonadia > Geobacterales > Pseudopelobacteraceae > Trichlorobacter. The sequence goes on from DIUT01000040.1 coordinate 3,952, forward strand.
CCGTTGCCGTAGATGCCAGCCTTACATCTTGGCAAGGTTATGAAGCGGGTAAAAACATTCCTGGTGGTAATGTCCTTGCTGCTTTGGCTCGGATGGGATTTGATGTAAATTGGATTTTAACAGGTGAAGGGGATATGAAACGGGGAACTCCGATCTTTGAACCGGCTCCAGATTCTGAGGGCACAATGGCGGTAAAGTTCAAGCTTGTGCGGGGTGACACACCATTACAGGAGTTTTGCCGCAACTTCCATTGGCATGAAGAAGGGTGGAAGTCAATTGAAGACGGAGAGAATGAGCCGGGATGGGTTCTGATTTATCGCATCTGCCACGATCTTGGGATAAGTCCTTCTTGGATGATCGAAAATGAAGGCCCAATGAAAAAGAAAGATGCATATGTTGCAAGACATGGAGTTGTTGACGAGGCGTTACTGGAAGCAGCCATTGAAGTATCGGAGGAATTGCTCGTTTCTTTGGAAAAGCAGACAACGCCGAAGCAAAAGACCCAATTAATCCTTGCGCTCTACGATCTAGCTAGCAAGAGGGAAGACCACGCAGTTGATCGGCCAACTGCATTGAGGCTGGTCAAGCTGATGGCGGCATAGGAGAGGACATGTCAAGAGAAGAGGAAAAAAATAAGCTGCGGGGCATACTTGCAGAGATAGTTAGCGGCACAGGAAATCGTATAAATCCAGAAGAAAACAAATTGCCACCTCAATCACAAGGTTTGATTAATAGCGATCCTCTTGCTGTTGGATCACTTGATATTGCAATGGGATTTCGACAATGCCTTAGAAGAGCTATCGCTGCTAGCGGAAAAGATCTTTATGAGATTGCAGGAGAAATTGATAGATTGACAAAATCTGATTTCACAAAAAACACTCTGGACAAGTGCATCTCAAATAATTTTACATACGGTATTCATGCTGAATGGTTGACAGCTTTTTGCTACGTGGTCGGAACCGTTGAGCCGTTCCAATATTTATTAGAACCTTTAGGTAGCAATGTCGTCACCAAAGCCAATGTCAGAGTAACAAACTAATACTTAAAAACTTCTTAGCCTTGCAGGAGCGCGCAAAATGGATAACAAAATCAACTTGAGCCTACCAGAATATCAGCAAGGTTGCGGACGTGTAGGCGATGGGCTGTTACATTTGGACTGGGCGAGACAGGCGGCCCGTGCCGGTGATGCCGACAGGGCGCGGATGGAATACATGAAAGCTGCCGAAAGCTGGCGGCAGGCCAACGAAACAGAAGTCGGAAAGTGGACAAGAGAGCTTGAGCTTGCAAACAGGGAATATGCTGAATTCGTCCAGGCCGATCCAGTCTACAGAAGCGGTATAGCCGCGCTGCTCCCGATCATCAAGGCAACGCCCGGCATTCTGCAAACTGATCTGTACAAGGCGTGCCCCGGCATCGAACGGGAAAACATCTCGTACATCCTTTATTTCGCTGCATCATCTGGAATGATCAATCGGACAAAAAAAGGCCGTACCTACGAACTGCACTCGGCCTGACCGACGCCACAAATGTGAAAGGATCCGTTGACCTTCGGCGGGACGCCACTCCCGCAAGCCCTCATCAGTGGCCTTACGGCCAAAGGGGTCGGCAGGCTATGGCCGGGCCAGTCAACGAATCCTAAAAAAAGAATAAGTGCCACAAGGCAAGAATGCAAGCAAAGTTGATCGTAACAACCACACTTAGCTATTCCTCAAACAATCCTTGAAATTATCCCTTTAGTGGGATGCATCCCGCATCAACTCAGATCATCCCGCATCCACTTATCACATCTTTAGTATTCCTCTTTTAACACCTCCCTTCATTGGATAAAATCATTGGGATAAACGTGGTATCAGACATGATTGTGCAACAGTTCCACCGGAGGAGTATTACCCAAAAAACCTTGCAGACGGTGGTAGCAGAACAGGCGCTTCAAAAAAATTTCCCGGATGGCCGGATCGTGCAGGCGTCCTTCCTCCTCCATCGGCAACAGCGGAAAAGTGCGCTGCATGGCTGCGGCAAACAGACCGCTGCCGTTTTTGGCCGACTCGTCGCCAGCGTACACCTTGACCTGCAACAGGCCGCAGCTTGGGGAATCCTTCTTGAAGATGAAACCACACAACTCTTCCTGCTCCAGCCGCCGCACCTTTGCGCAACAGTAGTCCAGCATCTGCTCCGTCAGGTCACTACGGCTGTAGTTCGTTATCAGGCGAGGATTACACGGATCACCTTCCAGACGCATCGGTTCCCTGGGAACTGTCATGCCGCATTCCACTTCAGGGCAGACCGGCACAAAACTGAAGAATGCGCCAAGGGTTTCCGTGATATAGCGGTCATGCTTGTGCCCGCCATCATAGCGCACCGGCTGGCCCAACAGACATGCGCTCACCCCGACCTTGATTGTCGCCGTCATAGCTATCTCCCTTGATCACACCATAGATCATCAGCCAAAAGTCCGTCAACACGTTGCACATGCAAAGCTTTGCGCTGGTTAATCCCCTTGCCTGACATGGCAGAAAGCGTATATAATTTCAAATTGCAAATGTTGCACAACATCAAAGAATCAGGTGGGGTTGAGCGGACATGTCCTGGCAGGCCATAGGCATATTTGATTCCGGTGTAGGGGGCTTAACGGTATTGCGGGAAATCATGCGCGCACTCCCACAGGAAGACACCATCTATTTTGGCGACACCGCACGGGTCCCTTACGGCACCAAATCCCCGGATACCGTTATCCGCTATTCTCAGGAGATCGCCTCCTTTCTGGTAACCCGCGACATCAAGCTGCTGGTGGTTGCCTGCAACACAGCATCGGCAGTGGCATTGCCCACACTCAGGCGACAGCTTTCCATCCCGGTTGTGGGGGTAATCGAACCGGGCGCCAAACGGGCAGCAGAAGTAACCAGGCGAGGGGTGGTAGGTGTCATCGGCACCTCCGGCACCATCCGTAGCAGCGCCTATACCCGCGCCATCAAGCGCTTGAATCCGGAGATATCCGTACTATCACGCGCCTGCCCTCTGTTTGTGCCGCTGGCTGAAGAAGGCTGGATCGACAACGATATAGCGCGGCTCACCGCCACCACCTACCTTGAAGAACTGCGTCAAACCGGCGTGGACACTTTGGTTCTTGGCTGCACACACTATCCGCTACTGAAAAAAATCATTGCCGAGATCATGGGGCCGGACGTCATCCTGGTTGACTCGGCGGAAGAGACAGCCCGCACGGTCAGCTCGATCCTGAGCGAAAAACAGCTGTTGCGTCCTGCCGCTGAGCAGGGCAACAACCACTACTTCGTAACCGATGTACCTGCCGGTTTCATCAGGACGGGAAATCGTTTTCTAGGTGGCAGGCTGGGTGATGTCTACCAGGTCTCCCTGGAAGAATGCCGCATGTCATCACCTGACAAGGAACTGAAATCATGAAACACAAACGACGGATAGGCGCCGACATCATCGTACCGTTCATGCTGATCGCCGTAGTCTTCGGCGGTCTGTTCTGGCAGAAGTATCGCGAGGCAACCGTCCTCCCCACTGTGCCTCCAGCGCAGCAGGGAGATGCGGCAATTCGTAAGGTGGTGCTGTTCTTTGCCAACCAGGATGGACGGCTTGCCAGGGAGGCGCGGGAAACCGAGCGTTGCAATGATGCCACAGACTGCGCCCGCTCACTGCTGGAAGAACTTTTCAGCGGACCCGTGGGTGATTTTGACGACCTGTTGCCGGAATGGGCTTCGGTAAACTCGGTACACCTTGAAGGCAACATCGCAAAAATCGATCTGGACAGAGTATTTGCAGACGAGCTGCCCTCCGGCAGTTCATCGGAAATGCTGGCGGTCTATGCCATTGTCAACACCATCTGTGCAAATCTCCCCGAAATCAGCAGGGTCAAGATCACCATTGACGACAACCCTCAGTCACGGCTGAAGCACCTGGACCTCTCTGAGCCTCTGGAGCCGGATTACACCCTTGAAGCTGCTCCGGCAGCGGCGTCCCCCCAGCCACCGGACAGTAGCAAGCCGAGGTAGCAGCATGGTTCTGGGTTACAACCACAATGTCACCTACAAGAGCGAGGTTTTCCACGTCCAGACCGAGGACAGCGGCATTCGCAATCCGCACATCACCACCCTGCTCTACCGTGCCGGAGTCATACTCGCTTCCCGGAAGACCAGCTATGCCGACATTCTCAAGATCGAACAGCTTGAAGCGGTTGTGGAAGACCTGATGAAAGAGCAGCACAAGGATATGATGCGCCGTCTGAAAAACGGCGAATTTGATCACAAGATATTTGGAACCACTCCACCAGCTCCCCCCCTGCCCCGGAACCAGTCAGGATGAAGCAGTACAAACTTCTTCAACGTCAAAAAACCCCTAAAACCGTATAAAATCAACAGCCTGCAAAAAAACAACAAACAACCACTAAAAATTTATTGACTATTCCAACAAAGCAGCCTATAAAGTTAATTCTTCAATTGTCGCGGGGTGGAGCAGTCTGGTAGCTCGTCGGGCTCATAACCCGAAGGTCAGAGGTTCAAATCCTCTCCCCGCAACCAAAATATTCAAGGACTTATCCAATACAAGGATAAGTCCTTTTCTTTTGTGCGCTCTACAGGTGAACCTTTAGGTGAACCTTTCCTCAATCGTATTGTCTCCCAGGTAAGTCAAAACGACCTATAAAATAACGTGGGCAGCTATGGGCAAAAAGTTTGAACGCATGGCAGCTTGATAGTATTGTGAGGTTATGACACAAGCTGATCGACACAAAGAAATCATGCGTATTCTGATGGCGATGCTTGCCGGCAAGCGTCCAGAACCGCCTGAACGCGCAAGGTTGGCCGAGCTTGCTGGTTTTAAGCGTGGAGGCAAAGGCGCTCCAAGTAGGACAAGAGAATCTGCGCTTTACATAAAGGATTCGGATTTCAAAACCGCTGAAACGATGAAACTTCTGGCAGAACGGATACTATCTCATTTCTACAACTCCCCTCGTACAATATGGCTATCACCAGACCCGGTACAAAAACCGGGACGGCCTGTTGGTTCTTATGACAAGTCCGTTAAAGAGCGCCGCATAGAAACAGTACATTTAGTTCAAGCCGATCTCAAGGCAGGAAAGCCCAAGATCGCCTCTTGTATTGACCACGTCAAAACAAGGTCAGATCGCACAGACGAAACTGGCCACTTCTCCAAGAAGCGCGTGGCAATCCGTGACTATAACATTGGTATAAGCGAGATTGCAGCCGAACAGGACAGCCTTCAGCGACAAGAGCAATACCAGGAACAAACCTCACATATCTCCAATAGCCTGCACTACGTTTTTAAGAAACACACCAACACTCGCAACTAACCCCACACACAATTAAATAATTATTTGTCACCCACAACCATTTGTTATTACGGGATAATCCGGGATAACCTATGGTCACATTATGGATCTCAGGGGGTGTCACATGGCAATAGACTTGACCGCACTGGCGGATAAATGGCCGTCAGCATTAGTAGCAAGAGAGGAAGTAGACGTTTTTACCGGCGGGGTAATGTCACCCAAAACCCAGGCAAATCTGGATTGTCGCGGCGAAGGCCCAGAAGGTGCAATCCGTATTGGCCGCAAAGTGGCGTATCCGGTGACTACTTATGTGTCGTGGTTGTCACAGCGTGCCAGCTTGGCCAAAGCGTCGTAAGGGAGCCACAGCCATTCCGACACGACCAGACACCACCACCGACAACCCCGATCTCATGGCCTATGCAGCCAAAAAGGCTGGACGCGTCCCACCTATTGCCTGGAACCGCGAGCTACATCACGCTATCGCCACCATCCCGGCAGAGCTGGCGACAGAGTTCTATGCTGATAAAGAGTTGCAACTGTATCTGACCTGGAAGCGTGCTGTGTGGCGTGAAGTACAACAGGCAGGCAGGGGTCGAGGATAACACCATGCCTGCCACCGACACGACACCGCCACCGACAAAACAGGGTAATTGGATTCCGCTCAGCAAGCTGTTGGTCAAATTTCTCCCCGCAGATCGTCCATACACGCCACTTGAGGCCATGTATTCGTTGACTTGCGACTACGATAACAACAACACAGCCACTGTCTCTGGTTATGCGGCACTTTGGTGTTGGTCCCGTGGGAGGGTGGAGCGCTTCTTGTGGGACGCTGGGTTATTTATTGAGTACGAATCAACCACCAGCACCCAACGCAACAAACGGGGCCATTTGGTTACGATAAAACGAGCAAATAGCGAACAAATAACAGACATAAAACGAGCAAATAACGAGCAAATAAACTTTATTGATTCCAGATGGTTACAGTCCGCATCAGACATAAAGCGGACAAATAACGGACATAAAACGAGCAAACGACAGATCACTACTACTTATCCTGATCCTTATCCTGAACCACTACCTATATATATCCCGGCCAAAGAGTGGGACGCATTCCTACAGATGCGAAAACAAAAAGGTAAGCCACCCACAGACCACGCCAGGCAGCTCCTGCTTGACAAGCTGGGCAAGATGCACAGTAAGGGCGTTGATATTGCTGACGTACTCAACAGGTCTACCATTAATGGCTGGTTGGATGTTTTTGAACCGAAGCAGCCACGACAGACCGCAAAACCAGAAGGGAAGCCGTCTTATGGGACCGATCCAGGCACCAAGCAGTTCCTCGCACGAGCATAGCTGTCAGTATTGCGGCACCGGACTGCCGATCATGCACCAGTTCAGCGACATGGTAGTGCATGGCAGCTGCCACTGTGATGCAGCCACAGCAGACCGCAACCATCAGGAGCAAGAGCGCCGGAAACTCGAAGAGCAACGCCGCCAACACAAGGAGGAGCGGCGTTACAGGGACCGGCTAACCCGTAGCGGGATCCCGGCCAGATACCGGACCGGCACCCTGGCTGACTTCGATTCTGCCCACAACAAGGCGGCACACGTTGCTGCTGTCGGATACGTTACGGACTTCGCCAAGCACAGGCGGGACGGCAAAGGGCTGTTCTTGATCGGCGAAGTAGGCAGGGGCAAGACCCGGCTGGCAACCATCATTGCCTTGGAGGTATTGCGGCAGGGCTTCAGTGTCAGATACTCATCGACAGTAGATCTGCTGGAGCGGATCAAAGGCGAGTTCGGCACCAGCAACGCCGGGAACACACTCAGGGGCTATTTGGACGCCGACCTTGTTGTTCTGGATGACATCGGCAAAGACCACCGGACTGAGTGGTCGGAGTCAACGATCTTTCAGATAATCAACGACCGATACGAACAGACCAGGCCGCTGATTATCACCAGTAACCTGGGTATCGACGATTTGCGCAGACATTATCAATGGAGTGGGGACGCCATTGTAAGCCGGGTTTTTGAGTCTTGTCAGGGTTTACTCCTGACCGGTCCAGACTGGCGGTTGCAGAGGTGAAGCGCACGCCAAAACAGCAAACCGGCTGCCCTGCATGGATACTTGATGGCGTCCGCAAAATACGAGAACAGGCCACACAGCCAACAAAATCAAAGGAGATAAAAAAATGAACAACGAAATAACCTTATCCGAAAACGCCCTTGACCGCCTTAACCACCTTGTCAAAAACGCTCTTACAACTGACTGTGAGGACACCCGCCACGATTGCCTATGTGAGGCCGACCGGCTGCTTAACCCCGGTGACTGGCGGACCCTCACAGCGGAAGAATCCATTGCAGCGGCAGCCGACCAACCGCAGGCGCCGGACCTTATAAAGCTGCTGTACCAAAGCAAAGCCGTGACCGAGGCCGAAGCGCTCACAACTGGGCAGCTACATGCACAACGCTTGCTCCATCAGACACCTGACTGGGATTTGCTGATGCAGATGATGGCCGCTATCCAAGATTACGAAAAAAGCGGCGTGCTGGACCTGGGCGGCATCCTTGATGATGAGTTCAAGGCTGATTTGCTGGCATATCCTGCACACCTTCAGCACATGGTCTTTGCCGGTTTTTTTGAAGAGGTGACGGACATTTATCAAGCAGTGGTCCTGCTGGACGAGACCGGCAACGCATAGACAGGCCCACCACAGGGGGACTCCGGTCCACTCCCTCCGGTGGCCGGCCTGATAAAAACAATGAAAGATCAATGAGTATGGCATTCAAACCCGGACAATCAGGCAACAGCGCAGGCAGGCCCAAAGGCAGCAGAGACCGGCGCACCGAACTGCGCGGACTTTTACAGCCGCATGCATCGGCATTGATCGAAAAAGCCGTCAACATGGCACTGAGTGGCGACACCACCGCCCTGAAACTTTGCCTTGATCGGATTATCCCGGCGCTAAAACCGCAATCAGAGCCGGTAAAGCTGGACCTACCCACCGGCACCCTGACCGAACAGGCGGCGGCAATATTCCGGGCGGTTGCAGATGCAGAGATTACAAGCGACGAGGGCGCGGCGCTCATTGGCATTCTGCATAATCAGGCCCGCATACAGGACGCCGACGAAAACCACGGCAACATCAAAAAAATGACATCGCTGCTTGCGGCACTACAGCCGGAATCAGTAAAAACGCGGGGCTACTACCCCAGGAGGTAATGCAAATGCGCACAAAAACAGAAATCAAAAAGATCGAGGCAACGCCGGAGGTACAGATTGCACAGCGCTTGGAGGCCAGCATTAACGCAAAACTCAACCATGACGGACGCTGGGAGATGCTCAACCCCGTTGAGGCCGTTTTAAGACTGAGCCATTTAACGAGGGAGGAAAGCGATTTTTACGGCAATCTCAACGGTTGGCTTGATCCATACTATGGCGGCGTGGACTGGGATTTAGTACCGGAGCGGTTGCTGGCAGAGATTGTCCACCAGGGGCAGGGCTTGCAGCCTCTGCAATATCTGTATCCTGCACCGGGCCTTAAACCGGTTATTGATGCGGCGGACCCGGATGACATCACGGCCTTTTTGCAAGGGGGGCTTACCCTTGACCAGCTCAAGGAGAAGCACAGCGGGGCCACGCCATGAACGGCATAGGTATTGGTATCCGCGTAGACCGCAGTGAATTACAGTCAGCTATCCGTGAACTGGGAGAATACAAAAACCTGTTAGTCAGCGTCACCGGTCTGCAACTCCCCGGCATGGAAACGACACAGCACACCCCTGCCATGCGGACCGCCATAGAGCAGATGCATAACCTCCAGGGCAACAACCGGACCCTCCCGCCAGACATGACCCGCCATCTCTCTGGTATGGACTCAGTGACGCGCAGGATCGCCACCAATATGCAGACCTGGCAGACAGCGGCGAAACGTGCCCGCGACGAGCTGAAACAGGTTGCGGCAGACCTCAAGGGGTTGGAGTCTGCGTCCCACGACCCCAAATTACAACCCTCCACCCGTGGCGTTATGTTGGACGAGATTCAACAATTGACCTCACGGCGGTCAGAGCTGGAGCGCACCGCTGCCAATGCCGAAAAACGCGCCAATGACTACAAACAGCGCCTCCCTGAAAATTACAATCAAATGCTTGACCATGCCCATGTAACAGTCGGCAGCCGTCAGGGTCAGCAACAACAGAGAGCACTGGCCAGCAGCCTGAAAAAGATCATGGGATACGGTTTAGTTGCTGCTGGAGGTTTCGGGCTGGGCAGCTTCCTGTCCCAGAGCCGGTCCGATTATCGGCAGGCCGTCGAACACGAGGGACCGTTGTTTGCCCGTGGTATCAAAGGCAGCAGGGACCGCGCCGTAACTGCTGCTGGTATTGGAATCAACCCGCTTGAATACTACGGACTGGAAGAGCGGTTGTCTGCCTCCACCGGCCTGAACGAAAAGACTGGTATCGGCAAACACGCCATGCTCACAGCCGCTTTCGCCAAATCCCAGGGCATAGGCACAGATCAGGCCGCAAACCTCCGGGAAAGCGTTTACCACGCCACCGGAAACGCCGGATCATTGCCATCTGCTGCATTGCTGGCAATAGGGCGGAGCACGGCTGACGGCCTGGATAAATCCAAGATGTACGAGCTGCTCGACCAGATCAATAAAAGCATGGGTATCACTGCCCACAGCCTAGGCGGGGCTGCAATGGGCAAAGACCAGCTTGCGGCAGGCATGGCGTTATCGCTGGAGGCGCTTAAAATTGGCGGAGAAAAAGGAGTATTTGCCAAATCCGGCGAGTTCAGCAACGTGATGCAGAACGGATTGCAAGGTGCCGGGACTGGTGCTGGTGATATCCGGCTATTTCAGGCTATGGGCGGGTTCAACGGCCCCATGACCTGGGAGAAGATCCACGAAATGAACATGGTTAAGCAAGGCGGGTTCATGGAGCGCCCGGAACTGCTACAACAAATACTCGGCGGACTGAGCGGCAGCAAAGAAGCCAAGGCCGGCCAACTTGAGACCATGTTCCCGCAGTGGCACTTGGGAGCCAAGGGCAGCAAAACCTTGATCGAAATGCAGGATAGCGGATTTTTCAAAAAGCTGTCCAGCAGCAAAAAGAACA
>DIUT01000044.1 GCA_002423105.1 Geobacter sp. UBA6151
GGTCGTACGGGTTGGCGAGATCAGCTCTGAGCTGTGCGGCGGCACCCATGTGCGGGCCAGTGGCGACATCAGCCTGTTCAAGATACTGTCAGAGGGGGGCATCGCTGCCGGGGTGCGCCGGATTGAAGGAGCCACCGGCTTTAACGCCCTGGCCTTTGTCCGGCAGATGGAGGAAGAACGCCGCACCGTTGCCGAGCTGCTCAAAACCGACAGCAGCAGACTGCTGGACCGGGTGGAAAAGCTGGTGGAGCGTCAGAAGGAACTGCAACGGGAGGTGGAGGCGCTGCAAGGCAAACTGAACGCGGCCCAATCCGGCGACCTGCTGTCCCAGACACAGGAGGTGGCCGGTGTCAAACTGCTGGCCGTACAGGTGCAGGTGGCTGACGTCAAGGCTTTGCGAGATCTGGCTGACCAGCTGCGTGACAAACTGGGCTCCGGCGTGCTGGTACTGGGGGCTGAACTGGATGGCAAGGCGAATTTGCTGGTTGTCGTCACGAAGGATCTGACGGATCGCTTCAAGGCGGGCGAGCTGGTGGGCAAGCTGGCGCCTATTGTGGGCGGACGGGGTGGCGGCAAGCCGGAACTGGCTCAGGCTGGTGGCCCCAACCCGGAAAAGCTGCCCGAAGCGCTGGCGGCAGCCGCAAGCTTGCTGAAATAAGGGGGAGCGGTGAAACATCTGATCGATAAAGCTTCAACTCTGATGGAGGCGCTGCCCTATATCCGGCGCTTCTCCGGCAAGACCTTTGTCATTAAGTACGGCGGACATGCCATGTCGGACGAGCGGCTGAAAGAATCCTTCGCCCTGGACGTGATCATGCTGCGTTCGCTTGGGATCAATACCGTGATTGTCCATGGTGGCGGCCCTCAGATCAACGAGACGCTCAAACGCTACGGCATTGTCTCCGAGTTTGTGCGGGGCATGCGGGTGACTGATGCAGAAACCATGGCTGTTGTTGAGATGGTGCTGGTGGGCCAGGTAAACAAAGAGGTTGTAGGCTATCTGAACCAGCACGGCGGACGGGCTGTGGGTCTGTCCGGCAAGGACGGCACCCTGCTGCTTTCCAAAAAGTTACTGCAGGAGTTTCCCAAAGAAGACGGCACGCTGGAACAGGTGGATATCGGCTATGTGGGGGATGTGGTAAAGGTCAACAACGATCTGATCAGGGTACTGGAGCAGGGGGGATTCCTGCCGGTGATCGCTCCGGTTGGCGTCGGGCCTGAGGGCGAAAGCTACAACATCAACGCCGATCTGGTGGCCGGGCGGGTGGCGGCGGCTTTGAATGCCGAAAAACTGATCCTATTAACTGATACGCCTGGCGTGCTGGATAGTGAAAAGCAGTTGATTCCCAATATTTCGGTGGCTCAGATGCACCGTTTGATCGAGGAAGAGACCATTGCCGGAGGGATGATTCCCAAGGTAATCTGCTGTGCAGATGCCCTGCGCGATGGTGTTAAAAAAGCCCATATTATTGATGGCAGAATGGAGCATGCCGTGCTGTTGGAGATATTTACCGATGGCGGCATCGGCACTGAAATAGTGAAATAGGACACCTAAATGGAACTGACAACCAGAGAGTACCGGAACTATTTTCGTCTCGGCGAAATGGGAACATTAAAAATTAACACAGACAACGGGGGGTTCTATGAATTCCCGGTAATTAACGTGCAGATGCATGATGCATCAGTAGAAGTGGTGCTGGTTTCTGACGAATTACCAACTGAAATGCATGGCAAGGAGATTGCCGCCACACTTTCCGTCATAACCGGCCACCTGATGTGTGATGCTCCGGTGATAATCGGGAAGAACTCCTTTGAACAGACCCTGTTTCTGCGCTTCAACGGCGAGGCGCTGGTGCGGATCAAGCGAAATTACATCAGAACAGATGTGCTGATTCCGTTTATCTACACCGAGCACGGTAAAAATCTGGCCAAAGCGGTCCGTGAGGCTCAAGCATGCAGGGATACAGCGGCGTATATGATTTTTACCCCCATCCCCTATGGTGAATCGTTCAAGGTGGCAAACTGGCACGACACACCTGAATTGCTGCCGGTCAGAGTCAACCTCGGCGGCGGCGGGGTCCGCTTTGCCAGCGTGGAGCCGTTCCAGCGGGGATGGTGTTTGGGATTACAGATGTTTCTGGACTGGCCTACCCCCAAAGTCATTCACACCGTGCTGACCGTGACCCGCTCAAAACCGTTTGAGCAGACACCGGAAGACCGAGCTTTCTACAACTGGGCAAAAATGCGATTGAAGTCCCAGACCATCAGCATCACCGCCGGACAGTACGAGTATATCGACGATGATGACCGGCAGCTTGTCATGAACTATATCCAGGAAATGCAGGCACGGCAGCATACTGCACGGACAGGGGAAACTGAGGAGAGTGAGGAACCATGAAAAGCGCGCAGTGGGTGGAACGGTCTGACAAAGTGATCATGAAGACCTATGGCCGCTATCCAATTGTGCCAGTGCGGGGCGAAGGGTGCCGGTTGTGGGATGCCGACGGCAAGGAATATCTGGATTTTCTGGCCGGCGTGGCAGTGAACAACCTGGGCCATTGCCATCCACGGGTGGTGAAAGCGATTCAGGAACAGGCCGCACGCCTTATCCATTGCTCAAACTACTACCAGATTCCGCAGCAGATAGAACTGGCAGAACTGTTGTGCAACCATTCCTTTGCCGACCGGGCTTTTTTCTGCAACTCCGGCGCCGAAGCCAATGAGGCCGCCATCAAGCTGGCCCGCAAATACAGCCGGGATACGTATGGAGTTGAGCGCTTCGAGATTATCACCGCTGCCGACTCGTTCCATGGCCGTACCATGGCTACCGTTTCCGCCACTGGCCAGGAAAAGGTACAGCGCTTCTTTGATCCGCTGCTGCATGGCTTCAAACATGTGCCATTTAACGATGCAGCGGCCATTGAAGCCGCCGTCACCCCTAATACCTGCGCCATAATGCTGGAGCCGATCCAGGGCGAAGGTGGAATAAATATACCGGACAGGGACTACCTGCACAACGTCAGGGAGCTTTGTAACCGTCACAAGATGCTGTTTATTCTGGACGAAGTACAGACCGGCATCGGGCGTACCGGCAAGCTGTTTGCCCATGAGCATTTCGGTATAACGCCGGACATCATGACCCTGGCCAAAGCCCTGGCTGGCGGTGCACCGATCGGCACCATGCTGGCACGGGAAGAGATTGCCGCTGCCTTTGTTCCCGGCACCCACGGTTCCACGTTTGGCGGAAATCCGCTGATGGCTTCTGCCGCCATTGCCACGTTGCGCACCATTCTTGAGGAAGGCATTCTCAATCACTCCGAGGAGATTGGCGAATACCTGCTGGGTGAATTGGAAACATTGGGCAAGAAATACGCTTTTGTGCAAAACGTGCGGGGTATCGGCCTGATGATCGGCATGGCGCTATCCATACCGGCCGCAGATATCGTGAAAAAAGGACACGATCGCGGACTGCTGCTGAATGTAACCCACGATACGGTGCTGCGCTTTGTGCCCCCGCTGATCGTAACCAAGCAGGAGATCAACCGGATGATTGAGATACTGGACGGTATTTTCGGGGAGGTGGAAGCATGACGCGGCATTTCCTGCGCCTGCGGGACTATTCAAAAAAAGAACTGGACGACCTGCTGGCCCTGGCGGCAGAGTTGAAGGCCAAGCAAAAGGCTGGCCTTGAGCATCATCTGCTCAAGGGCAAGACCCTGGCCATGATCTTTGAGAAGGCCTCAACCCGTACCCGTATCTCCTTTGAGGTCGGTATCTTCCAACTGGGCGGTCACGGCCTGTTCATCTCATCAAACAACTCCCAGATGGGACGCGGCGAACCGCTCAAGGACACGGCCAGGGTGATGGCCCGCTACTGCGACGGTGTGATGATCCGCACCTTTGGTCAGGAGATCGTGGATGAATTCGCCCGTTATTCCAGTGTGCCGGTGATCAACGGCCTGACCGACCTGTATCACCCTTGTCAGATTCTGGCTGACCTGCAGACGGTCGTCGAACACAAGGGCAGTTACAAAGGGTTGAAGTTCGCCTGGGTGGGAGACGGTAACAATATGGCTAACACCTGGATCGAAGCCGCCGCCATTATGGGCTTTGATCTGGCCCTGGCCTGTCCGCCAGGCTACGAGCCTGATCGTGAGGTATGGGAGTGGGCCCAGACGAACAACACAAGCAGTATCACCATTACCGGACACCCCCATGAAGCAGTGCGTGACGCCCAGGTTATCAACACCGATGTCTGGGCCAGCATGGGGCAGGAAGCGGAGCAGAAACAGCGGGAACTGGCCTTCCAGAGCTACTGTGTCGATGATAAACTGCTGGAGTCTGCAAACAAAGACTGTATCGTCCTGCACTGCCTGCCTGCCCACCGCGGTGAGGAGATCAGTGACAGCGTGATGGAAGGAAGACATTCGGTGGTCTGGGATGAAGCCGAGAACCGGCTGCATATTCAGAAGGCAATTATGGCAACCCTGATGGCGTAGGAGCGCTGCTTTTGCGCCATGCCGTCGTTGATCTTCGGGCCTCCTTGTGCAGCGTAGCGCTGCTACGCTTCCGCGTCGTCCCTTGATCGCCTTGGCCTGACGAAAAATCAGCACTCCCTGATAGGATCATGAACTTATTACACAACGCTTTACACAACGCAACAAAAGGAGACATACACATGGCAAAAAAGCAGGAAGTTAAGAAGATCGTACTGGCCTACTCCGGAGGGCTTGATACCTCCATTATCCTCAAGTGGCTGAAAAATGAGTACGGCGCAGACATAGTAGCCTTCTCAGCCGACCTGGGACAGGGGGATGAATTGGATCCGGTCCGTGAAAAGGCTCTTAAAACCGGCGCCAGCACGGTCTATATCGATGACCTGAAAGAGGAATTTGTCCGTGATTTTGTCTACCCGATGTTCCGGGCCAACGCCATCTACGAAGGGCACTACCTGCTGGGCACCTCCATCGCCCGTCCCCTGATCGCCAAGCGCCAGATGGAAATTGCAAAACTTGAAGGCTGTGATTCCGTTTCCCACGGCGCCACCGGCAAGGGCAACGACCAGGTCCGCTTCGAGCTGGCCTACTACCACTTTGATCCTTCCATAACCGTGATCGCCCCCTGGCGTGAGTGGAAACTGAACAGCCGCAAAGCGCTGATCGCCTACGCCAAGAAAAATGACATTCCGATTCCGATTACCAAGAAACGCCCCTGGTCTTCTGACCGCAACCTGCTGCATATCTCCTTTGAGGGCGGTATTCTGGAAGATACTTGGGCTGAAGCTCCGGAAGAGATGTATGTGCTGACCTGCAAGCCGGAAAAAGCCCCAAACAAGGCTCAGTATCTGGAAATTGAGTTCGAGCAGGGTAATGCCGTGGTGGTTGACGGCGTACGGATGACACCGGCGCAGTTGCTGGCTCATCTGAATACCATCGGTGGTTTGCATGGTGTTGGACGGGTTGACCTGCTGGAAAACCGTTCCGTCGGCATGAAGTCCCGTGGTGTCTATGAGACCCCTGGTGGCACCATCCTACGTGAGGCCCATTCAGCGGTGGAACAGATAACCATGGACCGTGAAGTGATGCGCATCCGCGATTCACTGATTCCCGAGTATGCCCGTCTGGTCTATGCCGGCTACTGGTTCTCACCGGAGCGGGAGATGCTGCAAACCCTGATTGACGAATCCCAGAAGACGGTTAACGGCGTGGCACGGGTCAAGCTGTACAAGGGTCATTGCCGCACCGTGGGACGCAAGTCCGAAACAAACTCGCTGTTCAACCTGGACTTTGCCACCTTTGAAAAGGACAAGGTTTTCAATCAGGCGGATGCGGAAGGGTTCATCAAGATCAACTCTCTGCGCCTGCGGATCAGGTCTCTGATGCAGGGCAAGAAATAGGCTTGAACAGGCCGCTGTACAGAAAAGAACATATCGTCACCTCGGTGGTGGCGGTTATTGTTGATGAACGGGAACGGGTGCTCCTTACCAGAAGGAGCATCCAGCCGTTTAAAGGCATGTGGGTCATGCCGGGTGGCAAGATCGATCTGGGAGAGCCGATCCTGAGCGCACTGAGGCGCGAGGTGGACGAAGAGGTTGGCCTGGAGATTGAGGTTGGCAGCCTGATTGATGTCTTTGAGCATGTAACGCCGGGCGAAGAAAACTGTCACTACATCATCTTGTTTTATCGTTGCCGCCCGCTACATTTTGAGCTGCAACACAATCAGGATGAAGTTCTGGAAGCAACCTGGGTGCCACGCCATGAATTGCCACAATACCGGATGCCGGAGGGAACCCGCCATATTCTGGGAAAACTGTTTCCGGAGCTTGCTGAACCGGTCCCGGAGTAGCAGCCAATGCCGAAAATCATAGACAAAAAAATAAACCTTGTCTTTCCCCTGGGGCATCATCTGCACTGCCTGATTGCTCAACTCCCCAACCACCTGCATCGCACGTCAGGCTTCCATCCCGCCCAGCAGGAACAACAGTGGGAGACAATCAGCTCAGTCCTTGATCTGGTGGCGGTTGGCGAGGGAAACCTCAAAAAACTGCATTTTCTGGTCTTTCCGGAGTCCTGCCTGCCGGTCAACCGCCTGGATGACCTCTTAAGCATTGTCGGGCAGCGTTTCCGTCCCAACACCATCACCATGATCGGGGTGGAGCATGTACATCTACGGGAGTACCGCCAGTTTTTGGAGCGGTTCAGGGCTGATAACGAAGAAGCACTGACACTGGTTGACCATGACATAGATTCGGGAGATGTGCTGGAGATGCCGGTTAACTGGTGCCTGATCCTGGTCAAGGAAGCGGATGGCGCCCTGCGGGTTTTTCTGGAGGCGAAAAGCCACCCCTTTCACGGTGAGGAGTTCATTGACAAGTATCATGACCTCTACCGTGGGCGGCACTTCTACCTGTTGCGCAGCAGGCCGTCATGCTTCAATATCATGGCGATTATCTGCCTCGATTATCTATATCGCGACCTGTACAGTTCCAATATCAAGCAGATCATCGACCACGCCAACCAGCTGTTTTTCGGCACGCGCCAAGGCCTGGATGCGCTGTTCGTTATCCAGTGCAATCCCAAGCCGGAGCATCAAGCCTACCGCGATGTTGTCTGCGGATTCTACGGCGAGTATCTGGAAGATACGCCGGGAGTACGCGAGACCGTAACCGTTTTTGGCAACGCGTCTGCTGAAACCACGCTGGAGGGAGTTGTACAGGCACAAGGGTTTGGACACTCCTATGTGGTAATAAATCGTAATCATCGCCTGGAAAAGGTTGTTTCTGAAGAATTCATAACCGATGATTTTGGCGGAGCTCCGGTTTGCCGTCTGCGCTTCGGCAGCGCTACGCGGCTGCTCTACTTTAACCTGCCGCTGCATCATGAAATCGACCCCCGCAGTTCACGGGTGCCGCTCAAGGTGCATGCCATCATGCAACGCTCGGCCTCAGGCCTGTGGGAGAAAGTCAAGGCAGCAGATTTTGTTGGCGGCATTTAGATGCTTTATCAATCCAATTGAAGGAGTAGTACATCATGTCACAGAACAAGCTGTGGGGCGGGCGCTTTACCCAGCCAACCGATAAATTTGTCGAGGAGTTCACCGCCTCCATCGAGTTTGACAAGCGGCTCTATCATCAGGACATACGCGGCTCGGCCGCCCATGCGCGAATGCTTGGCCGTCAGGGAATTATACCCCATGAGGACGTGGAAAAAATTGTCCATGGCCTGAAGGAGATTCTGGAACAGATCGAAGCGGGACATTTCGACTTTTCCGTTTCCCTGGAAGATATCCACATGAATATCGAGTCCCGGCTTTCCCAGAAGATTGGTGAGGCGGGCAAACGACTGCATACCGGCCGTTCGCGCAACGACCAGGTTGCACTGGACATCCGCCTCTATCTGCGTGATGAAATCGTTGAAATAGCCGCCTACCTGGACATGCTGATCGACTCACTCTTGAACCAGGCTGAGGCAAACCTTGATGTTGTCATGCCGGGATTCACCCATCTCCAGTCAGCGCAGCCGATCCTGTTTTCCCACCACCTGCTGGCTTACGTGGAAATGTTCAAGCGGGACAAGGGACGCATGTATGACTGCCTGAAGCGGGTGGATGTGCTGCCGCTGGGAGCCGGCGCACTGGCCGGCACCACCTTCCCCATTGATCGTGAATACGTGGCGGAGATGCTTGATTTTCCGGAAGTCACCCGCAACTCGCTGGATTCGGTGTCTGACCGTGATTTTGCTCTGGAATTCATGGCTGCTTCATCGATTCTGATGATGCACCTCTCACGTTTTTCCGAGGAGCTGATTCTCTGGTCCACCAGCGCATTCCGCTTCATTGAACTTTCCGACGGCTTCTGCACCGGTTCTTCCATCATGCCCCAGAAGAAGAATCCGGACGTTCCTGAACTGGTGCGGGGCAAGACCGGCCGGGTCTACGGCAACCTGATGGCGCTCCTGACCGTCATGAAGGCGCTGCCCCTTGCCTACAACAAGGATATGCAGGAAGACAAGGAACCGCTCTTTGACACCATCGATACGGTCAAGGGAAGCCTGAAGATCTTTGCCGACATGGTGAAGGAGATGCGGGTCAACGGAGAGCGTATGGCGCAGGCGGCAGGGCAGGGTTTTTCAACAGCCACTGACGTTGCCGACTATCTGGTGCGCAAAGGGCTGCCTTTCCGGGATGCCCACGAAGCAGTGGGCAAGGCGGTTGCCTACTGCGTTGAAAATGATATGGACATCACGGAACTCTCACTTGCGGAATGGCAGCTTTTCTCTCCCCATTTCAGTGATGATATTTTTGGCATGATCACGGTTGAGGCCAGTATCAATGCACGGAACGTAATTGGAGGAACTGCCCGGAACCGTGTAGAAGATGAAATCCGTCGCTGCCGGGAAGGCAAATAGCATGCGAGTCACTAAGGCAGTTATGGCACTGTTAACCCTGTCAATGCTTGTCGGCTGCGGCAAAAAGGGACCGCTGATCTATCCGGACCTGCTGCTGCCCGGTCCTCCCCAGGCGGTTTCCCTGGAGCAGACCGGTTCGCATCTGCGGCTTGCCTTTGATCTGCCGTCCAAGGATCGTTCCGGCAAAGCACTTAAGGAACCTGTTCAATCGATACTTGTGTACCGAAGAGTATTGGATCAGCAAAGTTGCAGCAGTTGTCTGGATACCTATCAAACCGTAGTACGCATTGACCCAAAGCATCCGGCTCCGGCACAGCGTCAAGGAGAGCATATCACCTGGATCGACCAGGATGTCCAACCTGGCGGACGCCTCTATCAGTATCGCGTCAAAACATTGCAACCGGGCAGTGAGGCGGGAGCGGCGATTGATACGATTCCCGTTGCCCTCCAAGAGCCGCCTGCCCCGCCTGCCTTGCTGGCACGGTCTGTCTTTGGCGGTATCATTGCCCTTGAGCTCTCAGCTGACGCACCTCACGGCACATCGGTGGTCGGCTATCGTCTTTACCGCTCTACAGGAGCAGAAACCGCGCTACAGCCGCTTGGGCTATCTTATAACGGCCATTATGAGGACCAAAGTGTTCAACAGGGAATCTCCTACCGTTATGCAGCCAGATCGGTTGTACGGCATACCGCCACCGGCGTGCTTCTGGAAAGCAACCTGTCACCTGCTGTCCCGGCAATAGCCCGGGATGTACCGTAACAGCAGCAGCATTAATACAAACAAGAAGGGCGTCTGGAATACACCGGACGCCCTTCTTGTTTTCAATTACTTGTGTTGCTTAAAGACAATTACTTCGCAACTGTCTCCAGCGCCTTGACAACAATATCCTTGTAGGGGTTAGCGAACAGGATGATCAGACAGACAACCAGTACGTAGATTGCCAGGGACTCGATCATTGCCAGACCGATCAGCATGATGGTCATGATCTTGCCGGATGCGCCGGGATTGCGGGAAACGCCTTCAACAGCACGGCTCACTGCGATGCCTTGACCGATGCCGGTACCGAATGCGCCAATTGCCATACCAAAACCTGCTGCCAGCATACACATTGTGAAAAATTCCATTGTTACTGCCTCCTCTAGGGTGGGTGTGCTCCTAAACAGTATAGGAGTTAATTAAATAGTAGTTTAGTGCGCCTCTTCCAGCGAACCGTGAATGTAAATCATGGAAAGCAGCATAAAGACAAAGGCCTGAATAAATGAAACCAGAATGCCCATCAGCATCATTGGCAGCGGCGCAACCGGCATGAAATATTTTACGCCAAGGGTAAAGAATATCATCAGCACCAGTTCATGGCCCTGCATGTTGCCGAAAAGACGCAGAGTCAAAGAAAGAACCCGTGACAGGTGTCCAATAATTTCAATGAAAAACATCAGAGGAGCAAGCCAGATAATCGGCCCCATGAAATGCTTTACGTAGTGGGTTCCATGCTCCTTGACACCAACAATGTGCGTGGCGCAGAACACCACGACAGCACAAGCGGCGGTGGTATTTATGTTGGCGGTGGGCGGAAAGAATCCGGGAATCAGACCAATCAGGTTGGAAACAAGGATAAACAGGGCCAAGGTCGCGATCAGTGGGAAAAAAGCGCGCCCTTTCGGGCCCATGGACTCGGATATCATATTTTCAATGCCGTCAACCACGATCTCCATAACGTTCTGAATCCCCTGCGGCACTTCGCGAACCGTACGGGTGGCAAGCAATGAGACAACAATTGCCAGGATGATAATCAGCCAAGTATAGGCGATTGCGTAAGCTGAAGCTTCACCAATCCCCAAAGGCGCAAGCAGGTGTTTGAAAAAATCCAGAAAGATAATCGGATGAATCATGATGAAGTCTCCTTCGACGGAATTGCTACATATAGCGCTAACCCAAACAGACAGATTACGGTAACTGAAAGCCCGGCCAGCAATCCCCAGATAGAAAACCAGGGAGACATGACAATCAGATAAAGAACCACTGCGGTCAGCGACATTCTGATCACAAAGCGAACCATGGTTGAAAGCATGGGCCGGTCCAGGGGGGTAAGTTGCAGAAGCGCCCCTAATGCCACTCGCTGCCACAGCAGGTTTATAATGGCGATGCTGCCGCCGGCAAGAGCGCTCAGCGTTGCAGACATCGAAAAAAACAAATACGTCACTGCTGCAAGAACAATCAGGATCAACAGACTGCCGATGAGCAGGTAACCGGGCAAACGCTCCTCACGGCTTTTCATCGTCGGCTGCCTTGCGTAATTCTCTGGTGGCGATAAGGTGAATGTTTCTGAAGCCCGCTGCAATTCCCATAAACATGAACAGATAAAAAAACCAGGGGGCAGTCCCAAGCCAGCGATCAACAGTCAGCCCCAGCCAGACACCGATGGCTATGGCGATAACAACCGATAATCCCATGCTTGAAACCAGACCAACATTGCGAAAAAGGTCACGGATCTCTTTCACATGCACCTCAGTTCGCCTGTGGACTGTATACAGAAACCTGTGTTGCATACCATAGAGCTGACCAGCTTGTCAATTAATTCGTTCCTTAAAAAACCTGGCACGGTCTCAGACAAGCTGCCGGAAACAGCTATATGCTGCAGCTATTGTCGCCTCGATATCAGCATCAGTGTGCGCCTGGGAAACAAAAGCGGTCTCAAACTGCGATGGCGCAAGATAGATCCCGGCATCCAGCATGGCGCGGAAATAGGTTGCAAAGGCCTTGGTGTCACAGGCGGAGGCAGTAGGCCAATCACAAACCTCACTGGCGCTGAAGAAGGCACAGAACATACTGCCGACTCTGGTGCTGTAAATGGGGTAGCCTGCTTTTTTTGCAGCTTCGGCAATGCCTGTAGCCAGCGCAGCGCTCTTCTCTTCAAGCTGGCGGTAGAATCCGGGCTGCTGCAACAGTTTCAGTGTTTCTATTCCGGCTGTCATGGCCAGGGGATTACCGGACAGGGTGCCTGCCTGATAGACGCCCCCTGAGGGCGACAACTTCTCCATGATTTCACGTTTGCCGCCAAAGGCTCCAACCGGCAAACCGCCACCAATGATCTTGCCCAGCGTGGTCATGTCAGGCGTAACACCGTACAACTCCTGGGCTCCGCCGTAGGCCACCCGGAAACCGGACATCACTTCATCAAAGATCAGAATGATCCCTTCATTGGTGCAAAGCTCACGCAAGCTCTCAAGAAAACCTTCACGCGGCGGGACAGTACCCATGTTTCCGGCAACCGGCTCCAGAATAAGGCAGGCGATCTGACCTTTGTTATCGGCAACCAGCCTCTTGACGGAATCAAGCGAGTTGTATTCAGAGGTCAAGGTATGCTTGGCAACGTCACCGGGAACACCGGGTGAATCCGGCACACCAAAGGTTGCCGCACCGGAACCGGCTTTTACCAGCAATGCATCGGCATGACCATGATAGCAGCCGGAAAATTTGATGATTTTGTCACGCCCGGTATAGCCGCGAGCCAACCTGATGGCACTCATGGTTGCCTCAGTGCCGGAACTGACCATCCTGACCATTTCAATGGAAGGGACCGCATCGATCACCATTTGGGCAAGTGTAATCTCCAGTTCAGTCGGTGCACCGAAGCTTGAACCGTTGTCAAGCGCCGTTTTAACCGCCTGCACTACCTGTGGGTGGCAGTGTCCCAGAATCATCGGCCCCCATGAACCCACATAATCGATATAACTGTTACCATCCTCATCAACAATGCGGCTTCCAGCAGCTTTTTTAATAAAGCACGGATTAATACCCACCGACTTGAATGCGCGTACCGGACTGTTGACACCTCCGGGAATCACCTGGGTTGCCTGTTGAAATAACTGCTCAGAACGACTGTGATTCATCTGGACTACTCCTTCGCGTATAATTTAATCAAACCAGCATAGCGGCGGTTACACCGCTTTTTTCAGAGCTCTTTTGCGCGGAATCTTATGCATTTCGGTATTGTTGCGATGATCCGCCAGGTCAGAACGCACTTCGGTAATTTCACGACTCAAGCGCTCTTCTACAGTATCAAGCCGTTTGGCAAGCCCCATAACCTTGGCGTCAACCACGGCAATGTCTTGCTTGAGTTCCATTTTCAGTTCATCAATTTTTGTGTCAAATTTTTCATCAAGGGCGATCACCCGTTCTACAACCACCTTAAAATTAGTGTGCAGATCCTCAAGCAACAACTCAAAGCGCTCTTTCCCCGACATAACGCAGCCCCTCTCTCCTCAATTGGTATGCAGAGTTCTTTCCGCCCATCTTTCAAGGTGCTTATCCAGCGCGGTTACCTTGGCATCAACCAACGCAATATCTTCTTTCAGTTCTGCTTTTGTATCGGCAATCTGGTTTGAAAGCACGTTATAGCCTTCATATACCGCTTTAATATCTGACTTCATTGATTCCAGCACAACCATCAACTGGTTAGTGGTTACAACGTCACTCATAGCTCACCTCCTACGCTTCATTGGCTCAGCACTATGCCACACCCCCTCACCCGCCTCAACTGAAAAAGGCGGCCCGGAAATCCGGACCGCCTTTTGATGAAACAGGTTGTGCTACGTCAGCAGCTTAGAAGCTGTAACGTGCCTGAAGACGCATGGTGTAGGGGTTCTCGGGATCCTTGGCATTAGCTGCAGTACCTTCGGTAGCGGAACCTTTGTAATAACCACCGTTGATCATGTAAGCGCCCAGAGCCATCAGCTTCAGGTTTTTGTAGAGCTGATAACCGGCGGTCAGGCCAATTTCAGTGCCCATGAAGTCGCTGGCATTAGCACGACCAGTCTTCTTGTCAACAGGTGCACCCACAGAAGCAGGCACCCAAGCAAAACCAACGCCGCCATCCAGATTGAACTTGTCGGTCAGCTTGGCATTGTAACCCATATAAGCAGTAGCCTGATTCGTGATGACGCGGCGGATATACTGGTCGGTGTTGGAGGGGCTATTGGCGGTATTGCGGGTCAGGATGATCAGACCGCTCTCGTTGTAAGACTGAACAGCGGTGCTGGCCCAGCCATGGCTATGGTTAGCATTGCCGTTGTCGCCGGAAACGAAGAGGAAGCCGGTACGGGCAACACCAGGACCGACATTGGCCTTAGCAGCTACGTTGGCAGCCCAACCATGATAATTATCTTTTGCGGGTGTACCGATGCCACCAGCGCCATTGCCAGTGTTACCGATACCGCCACCCTTGCTGTGGCCAGCCTGCATTGCAGCAAAACCACTCAGAGCAACAGGACCCAGCTTGGTCTCAGCAGAAAGGCCAAGGGTGTGAACCATATCTCTTTTGTTTGCAACGGTGTAGTCTGCCAAGAAGTAGTAGGACAAAGCTGCTTTGGTGTCTTTGCTGAAAGCAAAGGTGTTGTCGAACATGAACAGGTCTTTGTTCAGATCGCCAACACGGGTAACGGTGGTACCATTAACGGAGTCATTCAAACGGCTGAAGCCAAGGCCCAGCGTGTAAGCGCCAATCTTGGTTTTGGTAGTAACCGCTGCAACGTCAGCATCAACAAAGATACCTTTCAGGGTATCTTTGTAAGGCTGCATACCCAGCTTGGTGTTGAAGTTTTTGCCGATGTTGAAATCAAGATAA
This sequence comes from Geobacter sp. UBA6151, assembly GCA_002423105.1. Taxonomy (GTDB): domain Bacteria; phylum Desulfobacterota; class Desulfuromonadia; order Geobacterales; family Pseudopelobacteraceae; genus Trichlorobacter. Next base: position 14,531 of record DIUT01000044.1, read on the forward strand.
GCATGCTTCACTTCAACGTTAACAGTATCAGTATCAATGTTGGTGCCGTTGGTACCAGTCGACTTTGCCTTACCATACTGGTTGTCAATTTCAAACTGAGTAACCATCTTCAGGTCGTCGCTGGCCTTAGCGATGTACTGAATACGAGCGCGCTGCTCCATGTAGTTGTTCATCTTGTTTTTTTCTTTTGTGGGAACAATGTTGCCGGAGCTACTGTTGTTGTAGTTGGAGAATACAGTATTGAAATTGAACAGGCCGTGGAACTCATTCTCAAAGGCCAGGGCGGGAAGGGCAGTCACGGCGGTCAGTGCGCCGGCTGCGGCGATGGTCAGCATCTGCTTTTGAAACTTAGTCATAAACGGTGTTCCTCCTTCTGTGGTGTATGTACTGCCTAATAACATTGAAGTTTTTTACGGTGTTGCCTCTGTTAGATCGGTGTTGTGTCTCACCACCTTTCATATAAGATTTATGAATATTTCAAACAACTTACATTTCTGCATCGAGAATATTCAACTACTTATATGTTCTACAAATCGTGGGCAATAATACAATAAATATAACGGGTGTCAAGAATTTATCTGGGTTTTTTTAGTCTGCCTGCTTTTTTTACCTGCGCATCACCTGCACACACCCTCAACTAATGGCTGCAACAACACAGCTCCGTCAACACGCCGTTGCTGCTTTTGGGATGCACAAAGGCAATCCTCGTACCATGTGCGCCACTCCTGGGCTGCTCATCAATCATCCGCGCTCCCTGCGCCTTCATACGGGCAATGGCCGCTTCAATATCATCCACTTCATAGGCAATATGGTGAATTCCCGAACCATTTTTTTCCAGAAACTTTGCAATCGGGCTCTCAGGATTTGTGGGTTCCAACAGTTCTATCTTTGATTCGCCGATCCCCAGCATGGCAACCCGCACTTTTTGTTCGGCGACCTCTTCAATACCGTGAAAAGGCATCCCAAGGCTGTCACGATAAAATGGCAGAGCTACATCCAGGGATTGCACAGCAATACCGATATGGTTGATTTTTGTGAGCATTCTAAGTGTGTCCTTTCGTTTCCAAAAAAGAAAACCCGTATTTGTAACTACCTGCAGAAAACATCCAGCAAGCGTCGCGATGCCGCCGACGGAGTCGTAATTCCGGTCGCGACCGCCTCTTGTATCTGAGGAAATATTCCCCGCACCTCCTTGTGATACAGAAAGAGGTCCTTCAAATCATCCATCAGCAAGGACCACATCCAGTCCACCGCCTGGCGTTTGCGGGCATCTGCCAACTCCCCAGAGGTTTCCATGGCACTTCGAAAACGTCCCAGCATCTCCCAGACTTCCGGAACTCCCTCCCCCTTCAAAGCACTGACGGTCAGTACCGGCACCGACCAGTTTCTACTTTTGGGACGCAGGATATGCAGGGCATTTTCATACTGTTGCCGCGCAAGTTCCGTCTTTTGGCGATCAATGTCAGCTTTGTTGATGACAATGGCGTCAGCCAGTTCCATCACACCTTTTTTGATCCCTTGCAGTTCGTCTCCTGCTGTAGCCAGTTGCAACAGCAGGAAAAAATCCACCATGGATGCAACGGTCGTCTCTGACTGCCCCACTCCGACCGTTTCAACGATAATGATATCGTAACCGGCAGCTTCACAGAGCAGCATGGTTTCACGGGTGCGGCGGGCAACCCCACCCAGGGTAGTTCCTGCGGGAGACGGACGGATAAAGGCGCGCGGGTCGCGGGACAGTTCTTCCATACGGGTTTTATCCCCCAGAATACTGCCCCCGGTAATCTGGGATGAGGGATCGACGGCAAGTACCGCCACCTTGTGCCCCTGGCCGGTCAGATGCATACCAAAGGATTCAATGAAGGTACTTTTACCAACACCCGGCACACCGGTGATGCCGATACGCAGGGAATTGCCGGTAAAAGGAAGGAGCAACTCCAGCAGTTGCGAGGCCCGCTGGGAATGCTCTGGTTTTCGGCTCTCGATCAGGGTAATGCCCTTGCCGATGGCGCGGATATTCCCTTCCCGGATTTTGTTAGCGAGTATTTGTAGTTCCATAAAAAATCACCCCCCCTCTATCCCCCCTTGTCAGGGGGAGGCTTGAAAGCTCTCCTCTGACAAGGGAAGCGGGGAGGGGTTACGCCTTTTTCCTTATCGCATCCAGAGTCTGACGTGCCGACACGGTGATCGGGGTACCAGGACCGAAGATGGCTGCGGCTCCGGCTGCGTACAGTTCATCATAATCCTGACGGGGGATGACACCGCCGCAGACCACGGCAATGTCATCTGCACCCAGTTTCTTCAGTTCGGCAACCAACTGCGGCACCAGGGTCTTATGTCCGGCTGCCAGGCTTGAAACACCCACCACATGGACGTCATTCTCCACCGCCATCTTTGCGGTCTCTTCCGGTGTCTGGAACAGCGGCCCCATATCCACATCAAAACCGGCATCAGCATAGGCGGTTGCAACCACCTTGGCACCACGGTCATGACCATCCTGACCCATCTTGGCAATCAGGATACGGGGACGACGGCCTTCCTCTTCGGCAAAGGCATTAATGTCTTTCCTGATAGCTTCAAACTCTTCGTTCTGTTCAAACACTTTGCCATATACCCCCGAAACCAGTTTGATTTCAGCTTTATGACGCCCAAAGACCTTTTCCATGGCATCGGACATCTCGCCCACACTGGCCCGCTTGCGGGCTGCATCAACACAGGCTGCCAGCAGGTTGCCGCTGCCACCTTCAGCCACCTTGGTCAATGCATCCAGAGAGGCCCGGCACTCAGATTCATTGCGTTCTGCACGCAGTTTTTTCAGGCGGGCAATCTGGGATTCACGCACCGCTGTGTTGTCGATGTCAAGGGTTTCAATCGGGCTTTCTTCCGCAAGCCGGTACTTGTTGACCCCAACAATCACATCCAGACCGCAGTCTATTCGGGCCTGCTTACGGGCTGCCGACTCTTCGATCTTCAGCTTGGGCATACCGGACTCAATCGCCTTGGTCATACCGCCCAGGGCATCGATTTCCTTGATCAGCTTCCTGCCTTCTTCGATCAGTGAGGCGGTCAGGCTTTCAACATAGTAGGAACCGCCCAGCGGGTCAACCACGTTGGTGATACCGGTTTCCTCCTGAATCACCAGCTGCGTGTTGCGGGCGATACGGGCCGAATGGTCCGTGGGCAGGGCGATCGCTTCATCCAGCGCGTTGGTATGCAGCGACTGGGTACCACCCAGCACCGCAGCCATCGCTTCGATGGTGGTACGGATCACGTTGTTGTACGGGTCCTGTTCGGTGAGGCTCCAGCCGGAGGTCTGGCAATGGGTGCGCAGGGCCAGGGAAAGCGGATTTTTAGGGTTAAACTGCGCCATCAACTCTGCCCAGAGGAAACGGGCGGCCCGCAGTTTGGCAATCTCCATGAAGAAGTTCATGCCGATGGCAAAGAAGAAGGAAAGACGGGGTGCAAACTGGTCAACCTCCAACCCTTTGGCAAGGGCAGCTTTGACGTACTCAATGCCGTCAGCCAGGGTAAAGGCCAGCTCCTGCACATTGTTGGCCCCAGCCTCCTGGATATGGTAACCGCTGATGGAGATGGAGTTGAACTTGGGCATGTTCTGGCTGGTGTATTCAATAATATCGGCAATGATCCGCATGGAAGGTGCCGGCGGATAGATGTAGGTATTGCGGACCATGAACTCTTTGAGGATATCATTCTGGATCGTCCCGGCCAGCTTATCCCGCGAAACCCCCTGCTCTTCGGCAGCCACAATGTAGAGCGCCAGAATCGGCAACACTGCGCCGTTCATGGTCATGGATACCGAAACATCTCCCAGCGGAATATCCTTGAACAGCACTTCCATATCCAGAATGGAGTCAATGGCCACACCGGCCTTGCCCACATCCCCCACTACCCTGGGATGGTCAGAGTCATAGCCACGATGGGTGGCCAGGTCAAAGGCCACCGACAGGCCCTGTTGACCGGCCGCCAGATTGCGGCGATAGAAAGCATTGGACTCTTCAGCGGTTGAAAAACCGGCATATTGCCGCACCGTCCAGGGACGTCCGGCATACATGGTGGCCTTGGGACCACGCAGAAACGGGGCAAAACCAGGCAGGGTATCGACATTTTCCAGCTTTTCAAGATCACCCAGAGTGTACAACGGCTTGACCTGAATCCCCTCCGAGGTATCCCACAACAGGGAGGCCGTCGTCTCTTTCTTCATCTCCTTTGCCGCCAACTTCTCCCAATCCTGTGCCGTTTTCTTCTCAAAAGTAGCCATGGCGCTGGTCCTCTCTCGTGTCAATCATATCAAGTATATCTTCTGCGATAAAGGCTCCAGACACGGGATCTGGAGCCTTTGTCAGCACCTTCGCAAACGGATATTCTGCAGTATCTACAGCACCGCCTTCAGATAGGCAGTGGTCCGCTCACGCTTTTCCTTCTCAACCAGAGCCGGATCAACATCAACAAACTTCTCGTCCGGCGTGATCTTGAACAGTGGCTGGCCTTTCTGGACAATGGTGCCGTCACCGCCCTCCATGATGATCTTGTCTATGGTCCCGGAGAACGGCGCCCGGATGGTGTTGAACATCTTCATGACTTCGATGATGTAGAGCGGCTGGTCCTTCTCAAAATGCATCCCTTCACTCACGAACGGAGGCAGGCCCGGAGCTTCCTGACCGTAATACATACCACCGCAGACCGCCACAATCTCGTCTGCCTTGGTTGAAGGGGGCGGTACCAGTATCTTCTTCATGCGGGCCTGCAGGTCCGGATCGGTCAGATAATCCGGAATCACCACTTCCAGGTCTTCCAACACCTTCATATCCCAGAATTTTGTATGCTGACCGATCAGGAACAGCATACCGAGCATTTCCAGGCCAGCCTCATAACCGTAATGGGCCGAACGGATCTGATCCCACATCTCCTGATCAAAGCCACCTTGCGGCTTTTCCTTCTGCAGGATTTCATTCAGCTTGTCGTACTCTTCCCTATCAAGGCCGAAGTGCTCACGAATCTTGCGGGAGAAATCAAGGCCCTGCTGAAGCAGGTCTTTGTCGTGGTCCCAGATAACCTCGGCCGCAGGTTTGTGGGGACGGTAATCCATATGCAGATACTCATAGGTTTCGCGCAGCACGCCCAGCGGGTTACGAAGCCAGACCACCTTGCCCTTTTCGATCTTGAAGTTCTTGGTGTTGATCGAGAGCCAGCCGGAGAGCAGATGGGGATCATCCAGTAGCCGTTCCATAGGCCGGGTGATCAGGGTGCCTTTGCGATCCAGCAGATTTGACATGTTCTTCAGTTCTTTTGCCAGGACATCAGGCTGATCGCCGAACTGCTCAGTTACCAGCTTGGCGTACTGCTTCTTCATCTGGAAGAAGGCGTAAACCACATCCAGCTTGTTAGCCTCTTCCTTCAGGGTTCCCACCAGGGTCAGGTACGGTACCACAAAGCGGGTGGTGGGCTTGGCCATTACGTTACGGCCCAGGAACCAGTTTACCAGACCGTAGTGGAACTCAAGGTTAGTTGCCAGTGAGCTGCCCCGCAGGGTGGTGCTGCGCAGCACTTCAGAGAGCCTCTCGTAACTTGCGAGACGATCCTCCCCTTTAGTCAGCAGCAGGGCGATGTTGGAGTCATAGGCGCCCGCCACCTTGTACTTCATGAACTGGTTGGTATCGGGGTTCAACATGCTGATCCCCTGATCATCCCGCACCTCACCCTTGATCGGCTTGGACCAGTAGCGGATCATACCACCGGCATGGGGAGACAGAGAGGCATCAGTAGCGTTCAGACGGGCCTCAACCGAGGCGTTGAAACGCACAATCCGCTCCGGCTTGGGCAAGCGCTGCTTGTGCTGGGCCAGAAGTGCCATGGCCTCAACCAGTGACTCAACGATGAAGAAATCGTTCTTGTCCTTGGGGTTGGTGAATTTAAGTGAATAACAGAGTTCGGTAACGCGATGCTCAACCTGGATGCGGGTATTGACCTCCATGAAATAGTGACGGTCACGGTCCACAATGCACTCGAAAGTGGAAGCAGAATCAAGGGCGACAGCCTGGCCGAAGCGGGCTGACTCCTCTTCCATCCGTTGCAACACCTTCAGGTCAGACTCTAGCGCTTTGACCTCCGCCTTGTTCCCCTCAGCCTTGGCCTTGGCAATGGCCGCCTGCAGCCCCTCCTGGGTAACCGACACTTCCAGCAGTTTCTGTTCATGCATCTGCAGCGAACAGTCACGGCCACCGAGGGAGATGCACCAGTCGCCGTTACCCAGCAACTGAATCTCATTATGGCGGGTCTGCTCGATGTTCAGTTCGATCAGGACGTTCTTGTTGTCGCCCACACCATTGGCCTTAACCTCGTTCAGCACCTCGCGAACCATGGCGGGAGCTTCGGCTGCGGCCTTGGCAATGGCCTTTTCATCGGCATTTTTTGCAGCCAGCAGCGATGCACCCAGAATCCGTTGGCCTTTACCGCCACCACCACCAATTGCCTTCAAACGGAAGCGGCTTTTGGGATACTTGCGAAACAGTTCTGAAACTTCCGTCTGTACCTGGGCACAGAGTTCATCGATGCTGAAAAGGTCGATCCCCTTCTGATAGGAGGCCATCAGGATATGATCAGCCAGATTTTCCAGAGGCAGTTTGGCATCTTTCAGAACCTTGTCATCACAGGCCAATCCTTCTGCCTTGACCAGGGCCAGCAGCTTCTCACGGGTAGCATGCTTCTTGACCAGCGTGCGGGCGGTGACGTTATCCACACCGGGAGTTACGCTGACGTTTACCAGCAGCGCCGTACGCTTGGCTTCGTCCTTCTTGCCGGCCCGGGCCTGGGTGGCGGCACAGGGACCGATGAACTTGAGACCGGCCTTTTCAATGGCCGCCACAAACTCCTCGTCCTCAGCCATAAAACCGTAGCCAGCAAAGATGGAGTCATAGCCGTTATCTTTGGCAATGCTGATAATCTGGTTGATCCGCTCCACCCGCTCCTCCTTGCTGGCGCCGGAATAGTCAGGCACCCGGTGTACCCGGTTGGAGTCGGTCAACTGGCGCAGTTCAGGAGCCAGGGCATTGGGATAGACGATGGAGTCTTTTTCTGACAACAGTATACCGTAATGGCTGATTCCCATCTCATGATAGACGTCTATCGCCTCTTTGCGGATCGGGCCGCGACAGACAATCAGCGGTTTCAGTTCCTCACAGGAAAAGGAACGGACCCACTCGGAGGAAGACTTGCTCAACCGGCGATCCCGGTGGATCAGGGGGTTATGCTTGTAGTAATCGGTCTGGGGCATGGGCTTGTATCTCCAATTCAATCAAGAATATAGGTAGTTGTTTAGTGGAACTCGCGCTGGATCGCCTGCATCGGACCGGGCTTGTAGTGCCGGAGCAGGAAGTTCATGTTCTCACCCAGGACCTTACGCAGGTCGGTGGGCATGACCAGTGACGAGATGGAGCCCAAAGCCAGACCTTCCTTCGGGTTCATCAATTCTTTTTCATAGCGCAGGTTCAGGGCCGCTTCTTCAAGCTTCAGCCAGTCAGCCACATCCTTTTCCGCATCCTTGGTAGCCTCACCAGCCTCCATACCGGCATTAACCCGCTCTTGCGCCCCCTGTTTGACTCGCTCCTTGACAGAGCCGCGCAGCTTGCGCAATTCATCCTTATAGACGAACTCCTTGCCGGCCGGTCCCATAACCGCCAGACGGGTGGTGGGCAGCGCCAGCACCAGGTCGGCGCCGGTGGGGTAGTTGTTGTAGGAGGCATAGGCCCCGCCGTAAGCGTTGCGGATGATCAGCAGAATACGCGGGGTACGGATATCTACGATGGAATCCAGCATGGCCCGTCCGGCCTGAACAATGCCGCGAGACTCCTGCTCCCGACCGGGAAGGAAGCCGGTGGTGTCTTCCATGAAGATCATCGGGATATTGTAAATGTTGCAGAAGCGGTTGAAGCGAGCGATCTTGTAGGCTGAATCCACCGAGATTTGGCCAGATGCAACGGCAGAGTTGTTGGCCACAAAACCGACCACATTGCCCCCCAGACGGCCAAAGGCGGTCACCGCTTCGCGGGCACGGTCCGGCTGCACCTCAAAATAATCGCCATGATCACAGATTTGCTGAATCATGATCGAAACATCGAATGGCGTATTAAAGCCGGTTGGAGAGTTGAAGGCCTTCTTCAGCAGGGTGTTGATTTCCCAGGTCTTGCGATCCAGAGGGTCGCTGGTCTTCTGAAAACGGGCCAGGACACTGTTGTTGTCCGGCACATAGGAGAGCAGTTGCAGGGCAGCACGCAGTGCACCTACCTCATCTTCAACCGTCAGATCGGCAACACCGGAGGCACCATGCACCTTGGGGCCGCCCAGCTCTTCTGGAGTAACATCCTCACCCAGCACCGACTTGACCACACCGGGACCGGTCAGACCGAAGAAGGTATCATTAGGCTGGATAACGAAGCTTCCCTGACGGGGCAGATAGGAACCGCCACCGGCATTGAAGCCGAACATGCACATGATGGAGGGAACCACACCGCTGATCTTGCGCAGCGCCGTGAAGGCCTCGGCGTAGCCGTCCAGACCACCCACCCCGGCAGGCACAAAGGCGCCGGCCGAGTCATTCATGCCAATCACCGGAATCCCTTTTTCACCGGCCATCTGGAACAAGAGCGCCAGCTTACGACCGTTAGTGGCATCGATGGAACCGGCCCTCACGGTGAAATCATGGCCGTACAGCGCCACGTCGCGACCGTTCACATTCAGGATACCGGTTACCAGTGACGCGCCGTCCAGGTTCTTGCCCCAGTTCTGGAAAAGAACATTGGGCTCCTTTTCGGTCAGTACCTTGATTCGCTCCCAAACAGTCATCCGCTTCTTGAAATGCTGTTTTTCAATCTGGGCAATACTGACTGACTTGATCGGGCGCTGAATCAGGTCATGACCTTCTTTCATAGCCTCTTCGTAGCCGCCCTTTTTACCGGGAATTTCACCGGGAATGGTGAATTCAACCGTTTCCGCCGGTGCAAACGGGTTCTTCAGTGAGGGTTTGATCGCTTTTTTGGACATCTGAACCATCCTTCCTCTTTGAGTAGTCTGTTCTGAACGTTATTTCTTATTCTATGAAAATCAGCTGATGATCTATTTCTCGGGTCTCTAGCGGGCTACCACAGCCAGCACCTGTACCTCGCTGGCATCACGGGACAGAAGGCGGTGGCGCAGGTTGGAATCAAAGTAGACACAATCGCCTGCCTCCAGCTCAAAGCGTTCTTCTTCCAGCAGCAGTTCCGCCTTGCCCTTCATGATGAAAAGGAACTCTTCGCCATCATGGCTATAGGTATTTTCTTCGGAAGCCTTCTCCGTCACCGACAGCAGAAACGGTTCCATTTTCTTGTTCTGCTTGCGCCAGGAAAGAGATTCATAGGAATAGCCCTGACTGGTACCGGCACGGGAGATAACCCGGGGCATCAGCCGCCGCTCGTCGGCACGAACAATCTCGTAACGGCGCTCTTCTTCCTCTTCAGCAAAGAAGTGGCTGATTTTAACGTCAAAGAAACGGGCTATCTTGGAAAGGGTGGCAATGGGAGGTGAGACGTTGTTGTTTTCAATCTGGGAAATGAGGGCAGGCGAAAAACCGGTCTCTCTGGCCACAGCCTGGAGGGTCAGTTTTTTAGCCAGACGAAGTTTCTTGATTTTTGCACCGATGTTGAATTCACTGCTCATGTCATAATCCGCCGAAATATAAACCTGTTTTGGTCCGGCGGTTGTATACAAAACCAGTTATATTGTCAATAAAATAGTTTTATTCGCAACAAATGAGATCGAGACAGTAAGACTATTGATTTTTTAGCCATGATAAATTTTCGTATTTTTAATCCTTCAACAGAATACGAGCCAGCAGCTCCACCGTATGCACCACCTCGACAGTAGAACCATGTTGTTTCAAGCCGTCATCCAGCTGCATCATACAGCCAGGGCACCCGGTGGCCACGGCGGAGGCGCCTGTTGCGATAATCGCCTCGCTTTTGGCCTCATTAATGGCCATTGACGATTCGTAATGGTAGACATTGAACGTGCCGCCCAGGCCGCAACAGCGATCAGCTCCCTCCATCTCCACCAACTCAAGTCCGGGAGTTGTCGTGATCAATTCGCGAGGCTGCGTTGTCAACTTGCGGGTTCGCAAGTGGCAGGGATCATGATAGGTGACCTTGCCACTGACACCTGCGCCGGTCTCAGCCGGATCGAGGCCAAGCTGCCGCAATAACGGGGCTATGTCCACCGTCTTCTTCGCCAGACGTTCAAGACGATCCCGCAGTTCAGGATTACGCTTGCCCACCACCAGCGGATAGAGTCGGTGCAGTGCTCCGCCGCAGGTTGCGCAAGAGCTGACCACGTAATCCGCCTCATACTTCTCCAGAGCAGTGAGGTTCTGCTGCGCCAGCTCCCTGACTGTAACAATATCACCGCCGGACATGCCGGGCAGGCCACAGCACTGTTGATCCTTGGGAATTATCACCGTGCAGCCCAGATGTCTTAGCAGCTTGACCGTTGCCACACCAACCCGCGGGTAAGCAAAGTTAATCATGCACCCCACAAAAAACACAATACGCGGCTTACCCGGCTCACCTTCGATCACCTCCGGGTAGCGCTCCATAAAGGGGGTCTTGGCAATGGCCGGTATATAGCGTTGATTGCCCACAAAAGGCAGCGGAAAACGCAGGCGCAGACCAGAATTTTGCGGTACTTTTTTGAAAAACAGTGGCCCGAGCAACCCTGCCGCCTTTGCCCCCAGCTTCATGCGGGTGCGGCTCTGAATCACCTGTGCGACCGCCTTGTGAAAGGTGGTCAGTCCCCGTTTTTTGGCCAGAGCCTCCCGTGCGGCGATCACGATCTCGTCAGTGGGCACCTCATTGGGACATTTCTCTACACAACTGCCACACAACAGACACTTGGACATGGCCAGATAGGTCTGGTCATCCAGATCGATGTCATCCTTCAACAGATGCTGGGTCAGGGCGACCTTGCCTCGCGCCACCGCCGGTTCACGCTGAAAAGCGGTAAAAGCCGGGCAGTTGGCCCGGCAGGCACCGCACTTGACACATTTTTTCAACTGTTCTTCAACCCGTTTCAGGGGATCGTTTGTATGGTCTGACATTGATTTTCCCTTTTGTCCGACAAGTCTGACTCGTCAGACTTCTTCAACAATAACCTAAAATGCCACCTAAGCTCAACAAGACAACTGCCACTTACCCAGCGCCGCCAAAGCCCGTTCAGCCAGAAGCAGCTTGCGGTCCTTCTTCTTTACCCGGCTTTCCAGTGCTGGAAACAGGCCATAGTTGACGTTCATCGGCTGGAAATGCTTCGGTTCTGCATCGGTAATATGGTGCATCAGCGCACCCATGGCGGTTTCACGCGGAGGAAGTAACGGTTCTTTTTCCTGTGCCAGAGCAGTGGCAGTAAGACCAGCAAGAAAACCGGAAGCAGCAGATTCCACATATCCTTCAACACCGGTAATCTGGCCGGCAAAGATGATACGGGGCTCTGCTTTCAGTTGCTGTGTCGGCAACAGGAGCTGCGGCGAATTGATAAAAGTATTACGATGCATGACACCAAACCGGATAAACTCAGCCTGTTCCAGACCGGGAATCATACGCAACACCCGGCGCTGTTCCGGCCAGGTCATCTTGGTCTGAAACCCCACCAGGTTATACAGAGTCTTTTCGCGATTTTCCGTCCGCAGTTGCACCACCGCCCACGGGTCCCGGCCGGTGGCCGGGTCAGGCAGCCCCACCGGTTTCATTGGTCCGAAACGGAGCGTGTCGTCCCCTCGCACGGCCATCTCCTCAATGGGCATACAGCCATCAAAGTGGATCACCTTTTCAAACTCATGGGGAGCCACCTTCTCGGCCCCACGGACAGCAGCCAGAAAAGCTTCATACTGCTCGCGATCCATCGGGCAGTTCAGGTAATCATCACCATCCCCTTTGCCGTAGCGGGAAGCAGCGTAGATTTTCGATCTATCAAGGGATTCTTCGGAAACTATCGGGGCTATGGCATCATAAAAATAGAGCCGTTCGCCAATCAGGCTGGAGAGGTATGCGGCAAGATTATCGCTGGTCAGGGGGCCGGAGGCAACAATAACCAGTCCGTCGGCGGGAAGCGCTGCCATCTCCTCCCGCACCAGATCAATCAAAGGGTGGTTCGTAATTTTATCGGTGATATATGCCGAGAACTGCTCCCGGTCAACGGCCAGGGCGCCGCCAGCAGGTACGCAGGTGGCATCGGCGGCCTTTATTACCAGCGAACCGCAGCGCCGCATCTCTTCCTTGAGCAGTCCTACAGCATTGCCCAAATCAGCGCCACGCAAGGAGTTGGAACAGACCAGTTCAGCCAGGTCAGGAGAGGAATGGGCAGGAGAAAAACGGACCGGCTTCATCTCATACAACCGAACCTGAACGCCACGCTCAGCCAACTGCCAGGCAGCCTCGCAGCCGGCCAGCCCGGCGCCGATGATGGTTACATACTGGTATTTTTCAGAGATATTCATATTTATTGTAATCACTCCTTCCACGTTTCCGCAGCCAACGGCAGTTCATTAAGCTCAGCACGAGCTTCCCGCCAAGCAGGATAATGATCGTCAAGTATCTCAATGAAACGATCACTGTGGGTTGGTTCCAGCAGGTGCACCATTTCATGAACGATGACGTATTCGAGGAGGTCTTTCGGCTTTTTCATCAGTTCAGTATTGAGACGGATGTGGCCTGCCCGGTGATTGCAGCTTCCCCACTTGGTTTTCATCCGTTGCAGGAAATAGTCGACAACCTTCACGCCCAACTTCGCCTCCCACTTGTTGATGATCGAAGGCACCACTTGGTGAAGAAGGGCCTTGTGCCATTCGTGGATCACTTCGGCGCGCTTCTTCGCATCGCTGTCAGGGCGAACACTCAGGGTGATGCGTTTGTGGTCGAGCTTGATACAAGGCTTGGCATCGACCTGGACAACAGTCAAGAGATATCGGCGACCCCAGAGATAATGGCTTTCACGCTCGATGAATCGCCGGGGGGTTTCCCGCGCCTGATTCTTCAGTTTAGCTTGTTGATCGTAAATCCAGCCGAGCTTGGAAATTGCGTAGGCACGGGCCACCTCCAGCCGGGTCTCTGTGGGAGCAGCCAGCGTGACCTTGCCATCGGGCGGATGCACGGAGAGATGGACATGCTTGATGTCCTTCTTTGTTACTCGAATCAATAAGTCGCCGATGCTGATCGTCGTGGTCATCGGTAGCCCGGCTGATTCTTGATGATCTCAAAAATTGCCTGTGTTGCTTTGCGATCACGTGACATTTTTGGATACAAGGCGTTCATAACCTGTATTTCCCGTGTATCGTCCCCCTTCCAGTTGGCTGGCGCTTCCGCACAGATGACTCGATCAATTTCAAGAGCAAGTTTTGCTCTTTCTTCATCTTCCATCGGATACTGGAATGTGGTGGTAGAAATCGTCGAAAGGTTGTTGAACAGCACTATGGCTTCCGGCTTGCCATGCAAAGCTGCCGGAATATCTGCCTCAGATTGTTTCGAAGCCATCTGCTTGACCAACGTCTCGGCGTTGCGCAGAAACTCCTCATAGGCCACCGTGTCTGCCCGGTTCTGCTTGATGAGGTCGTCGAGCAGCTTCGACATCTGCTCATAGAAACGGGGATCGGTGAGCTGGTCGCGGATGATGGTCTTGCGAACGTTGTTGATAATCCCTTCGGCGATAGCGTTCCTGGACAGTTTACCCTTTTGATTGAGCTTCCGGGCGATGGCATCGTGGATGCCGGTCTCGATGATGAGTTCGGTCAATGACATTTCGCCCAGTTGCCCAAGGTCTACCGCAGGGTCGGCCTGAATGTAGGTATTGATGAGGTGGCGCATATCTACTTCAAAAGGCTTGATATCCAGCTCCTCGCTCGAGTGCCTCTTAATGGCTGACCGCATCTCGGCATAGAACTCGACTTCCTTTTGCAAAGCCTCCGCCTCTGTATCGGAATACCCTGCCTCGATCAAGTCCTGGGCAAGGTCGGCGAAGGCGCGCGTAAAGATCGCTACCGCTTTGTAGTACGTCATCCGTAGCGCCTCGGTTTCGGTCAATGCGTGGGCGTTGGCGGCATCGCCGCAGAAATAGCGCAGGAACTGCTCCACCTCACGGGGCATCGCCACCGGCTCACACAGGTAGCCGAGTGCCTGGCGGGCGTTGTCGAGCTGGTTCTTGCCCTCTTCCAGCCAATTTTTGAGGCGCACATTGTTGTCACCTCCATTCCCTTGGTCGATGTCCAGCTCGTCGGAGCTGTACACCGCTATGGCGTGCTGCACGTCTCCAAAGAGTTTCTGGAAATCAACGATGTGGCCGTAGTCCTTGTCGTCGCCATCCAGGCGGTTGGTGCGGCAGATGGCCTGAAACAGGTTGTGGTCGTGCAGTTCATTGTCGAGGTAAATGTAGGTGCAGCTGGGCGCATCGAAGCCGGTGAGCAGCTTACTGACCACGATCAAGAGCTTCATGTCCACCGGTTCCTCAATGAAGCGGCGCTTGACCTCGTCCTCGTACTGCTTGGTTGTCTGTCCGCTCTTGAGGACATATTTCGTGTAGGTCTCGAACTTGTAGCGCTCGTCGCTGTCCTTGGGTTCGCGGGAAATTGCATTGTGGTTCGGCTCAAAGGAAGTGATGATCCCGCAATATGGGCCGAAGCTTGTGTTCTGGAACAGCCGGAAGTAATGACAGGCATCGTATATCGAGGCCGCCACCAGGATCGCCGTACCCCGGTCGTTGTTCAGGCGCGGCTTGAGGGCAAAGTCACCGATAATGTCGGCAATGATCTCGCGCTTGCGACCAGCTGCGCTCATCAACTCTTCCATTGTCGCCCAGCGCCTGCGCACCAAGGCCTTCTGGAAATTGTTAAGATTTTTGGTCCTCTGCTCAAACCATTCGTCAATCTTTTTCTGCGAGGTCAGCCGCTCCGGCACGTCGCGGGCCTCGTACTTTAGATCAAGCACTACCTTGTCGGCCACCGCCTGATGAAACTTATAAGTATGGATGTAGGTGCCAAAGACGTCCTTCGTCATCTGCTTGTCTCTGCGCAGAAGCGGCGTACCGGTGAAGCCGATGAAGATCGCCCCCTCCAACCAGCGTTTCATCTGTTTGTTCATGCTACCGCCCTGGGTACGGTGGCACTCATCCACAAACACATAGAAGCGTCCGCAGACCAGCGGTGGTGGCCCCTTGAGGTCGGCAACGTCGAACTTGTGGATCAGCGCGCACAACAGCCGCGGTGTGGCCGCCCCGAGCTTGTTAACGAACTCTGCCCGCGATGTGATGCGTGGCGAAAGAGAATCGTTGCCGATTACCCCGGCGTTTTTCATTACTCCCTCGATCTGCTTGTCCAGCTCGTCCCGGTCCGTGATTACGAGGATACGTGCCTCGGGGTCATGCTCCAGCAGCCACTTGGCGATGAGCACCATGAGGATGCTTTTACCGCTCCCCTGGGTGTGCCAGATGACGCCCCCCTCGTACTTGGCAACGCGTCCCTGCGCTGCCTTGACACCATGGAACTGGTGCGGACGCGGCACCTTCTTCTGGCCCGCATCGAAGATGATGAAGTTCTGGATCAGATCCAGCAGCCGGGTCTTGTTACAGAGCTGCGCCAACGGCCGGTCGAGCAACACACCGGCGGCAGGCACCGCGCCCGTTTCCGGCAGCGCCTCGTCCTTCCAATCTACAAAGAACTGCTCCGGTGTGCCGGTAGTGCCGTAGCGTAGCCCCTGAGAATCGCTGCCCGCCATAACGAGCTGCACCGCACTGAAGAACCCCTTGTTGAAAATATCTTCCTGGTTGGTGATGAGCTGGCGCACGCCCTCAGCCACCTCCACCGAGCTGCGTTTGAGTTCGATCACCGCGATGGCGATGCCATTGAGGTAGAGCACGATGTCCGGCCGCCGCTTGTAGCCACCCTTGAGCGTCACCTCTTCGGCCAGGGCAAAATCGTTTTCTTCCGGGTGCTCCCAGTTGATCAGATGTACCAAGTCGTGGGCCTGCCCGGCGGCGACCTGCACCGCTACGCCATAGCGCAGGAGCTGGTAAGTGCGCATGTTGGCTTGGTACAAAGTAATGCCGGTGGCGTCGGCGGCAGTTTCCAGCTTTTGCAGGGCAGCGGCTATGTGGGCGGGCAAGTAACCGCGCTTTTTGAGATTGGCCCGCAGCAGCTCGGTTTCGATGGAGCGGTTGTGCTCGCGTTTGCTCCACTCACCCAGATAGCGGTAGCCAAGGCTGTCTGGCCGTGACGGGTCGGTGAACAGGGCAATAACGCGGTCCTGGGTGCGGCGTTCGGAACGGAGCTCGTTACTCATTGTAGTACCTCCCAATGTCCGCCTTTGTTGGGTCCGATGCGGTGCAGCGCTCCTTCTTCCTTTAGTTTGCGCAGTTGCCATTCAACGCCTTTTACGGAAATCGACAAAACCTCTGCTAATTCTTCTCTGGAGAGGCTGGGACGCTCTCGAAGCAGATCAAGGATTTTCACCCTAGTTTTCACCCTAGT
>DIUT01000016.1 GCA_002423105.1 Geobacter sp. UBA6151
ATTAGAATTTTGCAAACTGATCGTCAGCTTACGTTTATTCTTATCGGCAGGAAGCGCCTTGCTGTTTACTGTTTTTCTGCCCGCTTGCGCAGGTTTTCGTTTACCCAGCGGATGGTTCGTGGCTGATTGATATTAGGGACCAGTTTGGCCACTGTCTTGGTATCAAGCCGGTCCAGAATCAGGCGCACCTCAAATTCTTCCATATCGTCAAGTAATTTCGCTGACTGGGCTGCTTTCATGGTCTTGAACAGCTTGACCATTTTGGTCACCCGTTCGCCCTGCAACTGTTTTTGGCGTTCATCCTCAGCCTTAAGCAGCTCTTCATATTTTTTCTTTGTTTCTTCAAGGGACTTCAACTGGGTGTCAATTCTCTCCCCCAGTTTTTTCAACTCGCCTTCTTTCGCGGCAAGCGCAGCCTCTTTTTCAGCCAACTGCTGCCTGCGGGTCTCCTGTATTGCACGCTCTTCCCTGGCTGCTCGGGTGGGCGGCATTTGATCCCCAGAGGGCGGCACCTGACGCTGATCCGCCCCCGGTGTGGCAGTAAGCGCAGCAGTCGCCACAGCGCCCATAAGCAACACGCCAACAACAATGTAAAGCCAACGTTGGTTCAATGGATCACTCCTGACCTTTCTTCTGTACCGATATTTCGTCCAGCAACAACGCTTCCTTGTGTGCCAGTTCCTTACGGAAAGCAGCTTCCTGTTTCTCTTTCAGTTGCTCCATCACTTTTTTTTCTGTGGTGGCCAGTTGCAACTCCTGACGCTGCAACTCCAGCAACCGGTCGAGCTCTTCAATCAGCACCTGCTGCTCTTTTAGTTCGTTTCTTTTGCGGGCAAAGAAATCAGTATACATCTGCAAATCCGCAACCGAGTTCAATTGTCCCTGCATGGCGCTGAATTCGCAGGCAAGCTGCTCTGCACGGCGTTTTTCCCGATCAAGGCAGTCATAAGCCTCGTCCAGATTACGTTTTGCCACAGCAAAATCCAGTTTACGCAATCGCTCCAGCTCTATTCGGTAGCTGAGCACCTGATGCAGCCCAAATCGCTTCTGAACACTCATGGCCTGACACACTGCAACTGCACGTAATTAGTTCTCAAACATTTTTTTCAGCCCGTCAACTGAATCAACTAGGCTCACTGGATCAGTCACAGCCTGCCGCTGATAGGCAATCATGCCGTCTATCTTGCGTATTGCCTCGTCTATCCCTGGATTGCTACCGGATTTGTAAGCTCCGATATTGATCAGGTCTTCCGACTGCCGATATACAGCGAGGGTCTCCTTGAACTTGCCGGCAAGCTTCTGGTGGGCGCTATCCGTGACATCACCCATGACACGGCTAGCGCTTGCCATAATATCAATAGGCGGATAGATATTGCGCGCCGCAAGATCACGGGACAACACAATATGTCCATCCAGGATACTGCGCATGGAATCGGATATCGGCTCGTTGAAATCATCACCCTCCACCAGAACCGTATAGAGGCCGGTTATGCTTCCTTCTGGGAAGTTGCCGGTGCGCTCGAGAAGTTTGGGCAATGCGGCAAAGACCGAAGGGGTATACCCCTTGGTAGTGGGAGGTTCGCCAATGGCCAGCCCCACCTCGCGCATTGCCATGGCAAAGCGGGTGGCTGAATCCATCATAAGCAGCACTTTTTTACCCTTGTCTTTGAAATACTCAGCAATGGTTGTCGCCAAATAGGCGCCGCGCATTCGTACCAAGGGCGGCTGGTCAGAGGTTGCAACCACAACAACAGACTTCTTAAGACCTTGTTCCTGCAGATCTTTTTCAACAAACTCACGCAGCTCTCGGCCTCGCTCACCAATCAGAGCAATAACATTGACATCAGCTTCGGTGTAACGGGCGATCATTCCCAAAAGTGTTGATTTCCCGACGCCAGAACCAGCCATGATTCCGACTCGCTGGCCCTGACCGCAGGTCAGCAAACCATTAATGGAGCGAATTCCCAAGTCAAGCGCACGGCGAATTGGGGGACGGGTCATCGGATTCACCGGAGCGGCATAAATCGGATACTCTTCATTCAGGTGCAGCGGACCCTTGTCATCAATCGGATTGCCAAGCCCGTCAATCACGCGCCCAAGCAATTCAAAACCTACACCAAGGGTAGCTTTTTCACGCCGAACAGCAATCAGACTATCAAGGCCAACCCCACGCAACTCCCCTAAAGGCATTAATAATGTTTTGCCTTCGCGAAAACCCACCACTTCTGCTGGGATAGCGTCCCCGCCTTGCGTTCTGATTTCGCAGATGGCGCCCACTGACGTATCCGGACAATAGCCTTCAATAACCAACCCCACCACCTGGGTAACCTTGCCGTGCAGGCGAATCGGGTGAGTAGACTCTATAGCGCGCAGATAATGTCTCATATTAACTGCCCGGTTACTCATTGAAAGCTGTCACTCCCCGTCAGCTCCAGAGCTCCGGTGCGTCTGCTCTTCCAGGAGGCTGCGATAAATCTCCTCAAGCTGGGCCTCCAGCCCTGCATCAACGGTCCCCAGCCTGGTCTCAACCAGACAGCCGCCAATGGTAACCGTCGGGTCAGGCTTCAACTCAAACTTGACCGCCGCCATTTCCTTGCGCAACAGTTCATCACCACTGGAAAGCAACAACGCATGATCATCAGGATTAACCCGAATAACCAAATCATCCTGCGCATTCAGGTTACTCACAGCGGCATGGATCAAACGGACTACTGTCTGACGGTCTTGCTGTACTTCTCTTAAAATCACCTGTTTTGCAATGAGCATCGTCATTGCCAGCAGATGATCTTCAGAATCGCGCAGTACTTTCTCGCGCAACATTTGAAGATCTTCCGCCGCTGTTCTTAAGCCTTTAAAAACATGCAGAAGACCACGCTCAGTCAGACTCTTTCCATCCTGTAAACCACGCTGATAAGCTTCATCCTGTGTGAGCTGCAACTCTTCGTCACTGACAAAACGACCCGGCGGTTCTTCAGGCAGATCGCTGACTTCAACCCTGGGGGTAATGCCACATTTTGCACCTACCTCCGAAAGATCGAAGATGCCCAACGGGATAAACCCTCCCCCGGAAGCCGGTTTTTGAGCCTGAGCAGGCTTTATCCCCCTGGTAATGTCGCCAAAGCTGAAATCACTGATTTCATAGCTGTCAGCATCTGATTTGATAATCCTAGACGAGGACATCGTCGCTGCCTCGTCCGCCAAGCACAATCTTTCCTTCTTCTTCCATCTTACGCACAATCTTGATGATCTCCGACTGCGCCTTTTCCACATCCGACAAACGTACCGGTCCCATAACCTCAAGGTCTTCCTTGATCATTTCAGCAGCACGGCTGGAAATATTCTTGAAAATTTTGGCTTTAACATCCTCTGTGGATGTTTTCATGGCAAGTGTCAGGGTGTCGTTGGAAACTTCACGCATAACCGACTGTACAGAACGATCATCAAGGGCAAACACATCCTCGAAGGTAAAGAGGTGCTTGCGAATGACTTCCGCAAGCGGCGGGCTCAGTACATCAAGTTTCTCCAAAATCTGTTTTTCCTTGCTGCGGTCAAAGTGGTTAAACATATCAACAACTTTTTCAACACCACCCACTTTGTAGCGCTGCGTGCCGCCCATGGACTTCAGCTCACGCTTCATAACATCGTCAATTTCCTGCAGTATTTCAGGAGAAACCTGTTCAACGTCAGCAATACGTAGCACCACTTCTGCCTGAAGTTCCTGGGGAAGCGAAGAAATTATCTCGCTGGTCTGTTTGGATTTCAACTTGGCAAGGATGACCGCTATGGTTTGTGGATGTTCCTGGGAAATAAAGTTGGCGATGCTTTTCGAGTCCATGGACGAGAGAATGTCCACCAGATCGCCATAGCTGGATGCCTGGAGTTCTTCCATAAGCATCTGTGCCTTAGCAGGACCTAACGCCTTTTCCAGAACCTTGCGGACAAATTCATCCCCTTGGGCAAATATCCCTGATTCCGGAGATATTACTTCATTAAACTCCTCAACCACCTGTGAAATGGATTGACGGCTCACATGGCCCAACATTCCCATGCTTTTTGAGATGCGCTTGATCTCGTCATCCTCCAAATGTTCATAAATCTTGGCAGTCGCATCGTTGCCAAGATAGAGCAATAATATGGCTGCTTTGTCAGTGCCATTCATGATGATACACCCTCTTCATCACAGAAATATGAATACTGCCCCGATGCAGCATCAGGAAGACTCCTCGC
The DNA here is from genome assembly GCA_002423105.1 of Geobacter sp. UBA6151. GTDB lineage: Bacteria > Desulfobacterota > Desulfuromonadia > Geobacterales > Pseudopelobacteraceae > Trichlorobacter. Next base: position 4,228 of record DIUT01000016.1, read on the forward strand.
GAATCCAGTTTTGCAGGATTTGCGCAACTTGATACGGATTTTCTTTTGCCTTTGAAATAAGATCCTGCTGTTCAGCCATCTGCATGGCCAGTTGCGCCCGCTCACTTGCCGACAATTTTTCCTGCACTTCCGGTGTAATCGACTCAAGAATATCCAGACGCGGCGGACGGGCTGAACGTAAGGTATTCAACAGCGGCTTGATGACCAGCAGCATCAGGGCGACAAACCCTAAACCGATTACCAGATTCTTTGCCAAGGTCAGGAAAAAGGGATTGGTCCACCACTGCGGGCTGACCGCAACACCTCCGGCATCTCCAGGATCCTGGAACGGGATATTCTGGATACTCAATTGATCACCACGCTCCTGATTGAAACCGATGGCCCCTTTGACCAACGCCTCAATTTTTTGGAGTTCTTCAGGAGATCTGGGTACATATTTGGGAGGAGCCGCAGCTTTGGAATCCTTGGCAACCGGCGCAGGTTCGTACTTGCCATCCACAAGAATTGCGACCGAAATTTTACTTAACGCTCCGACCGGCTCGATGATTCGCGCTGTGCTCCTGCTGACTTCATAATTCAACGTCTCATCATTTTTGCTGTTATTGTTGCCAGCACCCACGCCGCCAGCCTGTTGCGGATTCCGCCCAAGGTTGGTCTGTACCCCCGGTACGGCTGCCGTACCTGCACTGGATGCAGACGTTTCTTCTGTTCTTTGTTCACTGCGCACAGCGATACTTTCAGGATCGAATTTCTCCTCAACCCGTTCAACCCGCTTGAAATCAAAGGTTGCTGCAACTCTGGCAAGCGATTTTCCGCCACCCACCACCGGATCAAGCAGTGACTGAAGCCTGTCCTCCAAGTTGCGCTCATAGATCCGCTGTGTTTCCTGCATGGCGCTGGTGGCCTTTGCCGTGGCATCAACCATGGCAGCGCCTCCCTTGCTCAAAATCTTTCCCTTGCTATCCAGCACAGTAACATTTTCGGTATTCATTCCTTCAATGGAAGAAGCGACAAGATGTGTAATTCCCTGAACTTCGGTGTCTTTCAAATTTCTGCTCCCCTTCATCTTCAAAACAATTGAAGCAGTGGGGGGTTTTTCAGATTCCTTGAACAAGGATTTTTCAGGAATAACCAGATGTACCCGCGCCTGTTCAACACCAGTGATCTGAGAAATAGTTCTGGCAAGCTCCCCTTGCAAGGCTCGCTGATAGTTCAGCTTTTGGACAAACTCCGTCATACCGAAGTTTTTTCTGTCAAATATTTCAAAGCCAACACCGCCACCCTGGGGAAGACCTTCAGAAGCAAGTGAAAGACGCAACTCATGAACACGGTCTGCCGGCACCGTTACCCCTTTGCCGTCCGGCGTAAATTGATGCGGAATTTTAGCTTCTTTCAGTTTCTTGACAATCTCACCAGCGTCTTCACTGGTCAGATTAGTAAACAACGGACGGTAGTCAGTCCTGTTTGCAACCATAATCAACAGACCAAAGGCAACGACGCTGATTGCCACAACTGCAACAATCAGCAAACGCTTACCCGGCGAAAGAGCCAGAAACGGTTCGGCTATTCTTCTCAGACCTTCCGGCATTGAATAGATCACTCCCTTGAGATAACTAGCTCTACTTTAGATTGTTTGAGCCGCACAGATGAACTCTTCCAACTTTTTCAGACCAGACACGAGAGCAGCACCAGCAAACAGATGATATCCTGGCACAGCACACGTAGTAAAAAGAACAGTCGTTAAACCGGCATTCTCATTACTTCCTGATAGGCTTCAAGTGCCTTGTTTCTGATCTGAGACATGAATTGAAAAGAGATGCTGGCTTTTTCAACGGCGATCATTGTTTCGTGAAGACTGCGGTTTTCACCGGTGGCAAGCTGCTGAATCGCCTGGTCTGATTGCATTTGCATATCGTTCACCTTACCGACCAATTCCTTGAAAAACTTGCCTGCATTTTCCGCAACAGCGGCAGATGGTTTTGCGCCTTCAGGAGTAAAGGCCTGGGTCAATCCCATTCCGGAAATCTCAGTAATGTTCATGGATTATTTCTCCTTATCGTCCAATTTCCAGGGTCTTAAGCGCCATTCCTTTTGCGGCCTGCGTTGCCATGACATTTGCTTCATAGACTCTGCTTGCCGTAATCATATCAACCATTTCCTCAACAACATTTACATTTGGCATCGCCACATAGCCTTCAGCATTGGCATCAGGGTGAGCCGGGTCATACTGCATACGCGGCGGATTCTTGTCTTCCACTATCCCGGCTACTGAAACTTGGCGAATCTGCCCTGCCGCAGCTCCTGCCAACGCTTTGCCAAAATTGTCAGTTGGAGCCGTGGCCTTGAATAGTGCATCCTTGCGCTTGTACGGTCCCCCTTCGTCAGTGCGGGTCGTGTTAGCATTGGCAAGGTTGCTGGATATGAGGTTCATACGGGTCCGCTCTGCGGACAATGCCGACGAACTGGTATTCATTGCAGTAAAAAGATCCATTTACTTGCCCTCCCGCAAGGCAGATCGAAGTCCTTCAAACTTTTTGGCAAGAAGTTGCGCAGACGCATTAAAAAGCACCTGATTTTGCATCATACCGGCCATCTCATTTTCAAGCTCAACAGAATTACCGTCGCGTCCAGGTGTTTTTGACGGCGTTTCAACCACATCTCCCCGCACCTGTTGTACTGACTCACCGCTCCCTCTCAAAGGAATATGAGCGGGGTGTGTTGTCGCGGGTGTTACTGAACTGTTGCCACGCTTTGACGTTTTTTTGACAGCCTGTTGTAGCGACTCTTCAAACCGTAACGCTTTTGGCGTGTAACCTGGCGTTTCTGCATTGGCAATGTTGCTGGCGATCAGATTCTGATTCCGAGTCCGCAGATCAACACTTTTGCCCAACACTTCAATTGTTGTACTAAACAAGCCCTCGACAGGCATCGCATCCCCCCTGAAGTAGCTGCCCTGCACCGTAGCACACCCATGGCCTACATGCTTTTGCGGACGAACAAATCATGTCCAAATTATTGCAATAACCATACCTACAAAAAAACCAACAATAATATCGAGGTGATACAAAAATGCCATTAAAAAGCAGCCCCATGCCAAGCCGACATGTGTCGATATTTTGACTGTTGCAAAGTTTTGACTTACTGTTTTTTTGACGGGCTTCTCGACACAAACTTCATATCAAGCAACGCCTGACGGGCCAGACGTTGCCAGTCAGGGTCCTGACCTGCTTTAATCACCTGCTCAAAGTAATCCCTGGCCTGCTCCACCTTGTCTTCCTGGAGCGACACCTCGCCAAGCTTATAAATAAATTGATCCTGACGGCCCTTGGCAGCCTTTTTCATTCCCTCCTGAAGTAACGCAAACGCCTGCTTATACTGGCCCAACGCCTGCTGGGACAACGCTGCAACATAATAGGCATCTCCCACAAGCAGAGGTTGTACCTTTTCAGCCCTGACTGCTGCCGCATACGTTTCCATGGCAAGAGCAGCGCCGGCATAGTCTTTGCTCTCCCAAAGCGCTCGCCCAAGATAGTAATAGCTCACCGGTTGCGTAGCCTTTGCATTCTTATCCAACAACCAAATGAGATTTGAGCGGACGCCAACCAGTTCTTTGGCTCTATACAGTAGTGCACCCAACCGTTCCCTCGCTAACGGGGCCATTGCATGCGTTATATTACGCCGCAAGAAGGTTTCGAGTGTCTTTCGCGCCATCTGGTCATCCCCAAGTAGTTCTGCTTGATCTGCAATGACAAGTGTCAGGTAGGCCTGATTGTCCCGGCTCAACCAGGGACGCTGCAAAAGGTTTGTGTACAAAACGATAAGATCCAGCGGACGGCCAACTTTCTCAAACGCTGCAGTCACTGAAGAAAGAAATTCCGGAGCTTCTACAGCAAGGGCAAGGTAGTCCTGATCATCAGTAGCCAAGCTGATCAACCCAGAAGGGTCCTCTTCCCATTTTTTGCCTTTATAGGTCAACAGCACCAGATCTTCACGCATATCCTTGGTAATCGGTATAAACACCCCTCTGGGAAAGCGCTTTTGATATCTTTTAACCAACCCCAGAGCCAATTCAGCCGGACCGTTAACTGCCTCCAGCAAGGCATACTTGAAGGCCGCTTCTTCCCGCAGGTCAACATCAGCTGCTGTATCGGCAAGCTTGCCATAGATTTTTGCCAGTCTGCGGTAGTTGTCGGGAGTCGACAATAGCAACTCCCTGTCAGCCAGTTTGATTTCAGCAAACTGACTGGCCTTGCTGCCATGAAACTCTTTTGCAACAGTCGTATAGATAGCCGAAGCTGCTATGTCATTTCCTTGACGCGCCAGAACGTCAGCCATGCGCACCAGCAGAATTGGCGCATACACTTTATCCGCATTGGCGGCAATCAGCCGCGCCAACTGCTGACGCCCCCCCGGCAGATCGCCATTTCTGGCAATACTATCACCATAATAGAACATCGTAGAAGGATTCAGGGAAAAGAAGGTATCCCACAGCTTGGTAGCCTCACGGAACGTCGACAACGCTTGACTGTATTTCTGGAGCCGGTATTGCGTTTCAGCCAACCGGTAGAGCGCGAGCGGCCTGATCTGGTCCTGCCGTGCGGCGAACTGCTGGAAGACATCTTCCGCAGCAGTCAACTGACCTTTATACAAAGCACTTTCCGCCGCCAAAAATTTTTTCTGGTCTTCATCGTTCAATAATATGCCGAGCGCTTTTCGATCTGTCGGAACAAATGGTATCTCTGGCTTGAGTGGCGGATCAAAGTTTCTCAAAAGCTTTTCAGCGCCACTGCGGATCCGCTCCCGTCCGGCAAGCACCGGAGGGAGAGGACGATGTCCAAGGCCGGGACCAATATCAATGGAAAGCACGGCAGAACCGTCCGGATGAACGACACGCCAGCCAGAGCGTTGTGGTGCGACAGCAAAGGTCAACACCGTATCATTTCCAAAACGGTGAAACACAAGCCCGCCAATATTACTGTCGGAATACCGTCTTTTTGATTGAAACAGCGCTCCGCCAGTATCGGAGAATCGAATTCTGACGCGGCTTCCCGGGAGCTCACGTACCTTGTACACTGGCTCGTGGTCACACGAAATGTTGATTCTGGTCAACTGCTTGATTTGTTTAATTTCAACGCGCAGGATTTGATTGAGGGAGACAGGTTCTGCAGCAGTGACTACTACCGGAAACAACAGATGTACCAGCAAAATCAGACACAGGGTCTGAAACAAAGCACCCAATGGAGTATATATCCGCATGGCAGCATGTTTAGTATTCATGGCCCTTGCAGTCGACACAGTCGGCGCACTTTATGGACAAGCTCATCGTAGTCGCAGGGTTTGATAATTATTTCACTTGCGCCATACTTGAGTGCCTTAAGAACCGCGGTACGAGTCCAGCGTTCTGCTGACATGATGATTGGAACCGGTTGATCCTGACGGAGTGCATTTATCTTGATACAGACAGCAAGCTCTCGATCATCGGCATCCCGCGATCCAATCACCACCAGACGGGCGTTACCCTTGGCAAAGACTTCCTTGACATCTGCGTTCAGAGGACACTCAACTATTTTGAATGTGGTAAACTTAAGTGATTCTGCAATCTGATTACGGTCAACATCATCATCCTCAAAAATCACGACCATATTCTCGCCAACCGCTCCGGTAACAGCAGCCGACTGAACCGTCTTTGCCAAGTCGTCATTTACTGGGGCAACGGCTGTTTCTCCTGAATCCGCCTGGTCTTCTGCCTGCTCTGGCGCAGATGGCTCCTCTTCCTCGGCAGGTTTCTCAGGTGGAGGATCGTACAGATCACCCAAATTATTGGGAATCAGCACGTCCAGATGGTGCATCTCCTGCCCTTCCATCTCCAGCTTGGAGCGAAACATAAGGTAATCGCCGTCAGGAAGGGGCTCGTCACTGGAGAGGGCATCAATTTCTGGAACATACTTCTTGGAACCCTGCAACTTCAGATGTGCCTTGCCGGAAAGACTCCCCTGGAATGTTGTGTTCAGCGCTCCGTTCACCATATTGCCGATTTCGCCAAATGCGTCGATATCATCGGCCTCAATAATGGAAAGACGCTGTTTTTCCTTGATTCTCGCGGGAGGAATCCCTAGCAACAATGAACTCATCAGGATAGCGTCACGCAGGTTAAAAAGCAGATAAAACCTGCCGGGATACTCTTCGCGGGACTCCACCTCCAGCACGAAAACCCCGTCATCCAGATCACCGAAATAAGCGGTCTTACTGAATGCGAGAGAATCTGTCAGTGTCACGGAAAGGCTTTGCCCCAATAGCATACCAGCTTCTTCGCCAGCCTGCATCAGGGCATTTTTAAGCATTTCGTGGAGCTTGTCGTATCCTTCCATTAGAACTCACAGGAGAGAAAAGTTGATACCGCACGGAACCGAAACACCATACTCCGTGTTGTCAGTATGGGGGTCTAGTCTTCTTTCTTGAGGGTTAACCCCACAAGAAACCGCTCATCTTCAACCATAAAGGGAATGACTACACAATCAATGTCCGAAAGAGAGTTCACCGTATAATCTTCCCCGGCAATCACCGTGGGAATGGAAAGCTTGACATCCAGACCACCCTTGGAAAGGATCATCTTGACGCTCCCTCCCAACATGTTGGCTATCTCACCAACCGCGTCATTCAGGTCCTCGCCGCCTTCTTCAACTTCAGCTTCCTCCATCCCCAGCATGGCCGCAGTAACCTTTTTGGCCAGTACCACAGGACAGTGGATTGAAATAACCCCGGAATAAGTACCTGCAAATCCAACCATACCGGTAATGCTGCACTTGAAATGGGTAATCGGCTCCTTCAAAGGAAATTCATCCGACAGCTCCATCATCACCATGGTGGAGAAAACCTCCCGCGTGGAGTTGATGACGTACTCTGCCAGCTGCTGCTCGCTGAAGCTCATGGTTTCAGCAATATCGGTATTAAGACTCATAACAGTCCCCCCAGCTTTTCATTGAGCTGTTCGGGAGTAAAAGGCTTCTTTATGGAGTCTTTGGCGCCGCTGGAGATGGCCTCAGCAATGATATCCTCCCCGCCTTCGGTGGTAATCATCACGATCGGCATGCTGAATCCGGCAGCCCTGGCTGCCTTTACAAACTCGAGGCCGTCCATGTTGGGCATATTAATGTCGGAAAGAATCAGATCCACTTTTTTCCCGGAGGTCTGCAGCGCATTCAAACCTTCGATACCATCACCAGCCTCCAGAATGTCGTCAACCGGCAGGCCCGCCTGACGAAGCGAGCGGGAGATAATTTTACGCATGGTGGACGAATCATCAACTATCAGTATGTTTGCCATAACCATTCCTCCGTTGCCTCTTAAGGGCATATAGAATTAACTGACTACTTGAATTTAGATAGCTTGTTTACCATATATCAGCAGCTTTTCATACCCTGAAATAGCTGTTTGTGCAACACCATATTTCCGGCGTGGCACTGGATAACGGGCTTTTACAAGCGCTTCACCCTGAATTAATCTCCCTGGGAGTCCCGCTAAAAAAAAACACCCAGACCACAAGACCCAAGTGTTTGATTTAAATATGGCGGAGAGAGTGAGATTCGAACTCACGGAGCTGTTACACTCGCCGGTTTTCAAGACCGGTGCCTTAAACCGCTCGGCCATCTCTCCAAAATGAAATATGGTACTATTCAGTTCCTGCTAATTTATGCGCTCCAGTCCTCCCATGTACGGGCGGAGGGCCTTCGGAATCAACACTGATCCGTCAGCCTGCTGGCAGTTTTCCAAAATCGCCACCACAGTCCGCCCAACCGCCAGTCCCGAACCATTCAGGGTATGAACAAATTCCGGCTTGCTCTTTTCATCCTCCCTGAAACGTATCCCGGCACGCCGAGCCTGGAAGTCGCCAAAACTGCTGCAGGATGAAATCTCGCGGTATCCGTTCTGCCCCGGAAGCCAGACCTCCAAATCATAGGTCCTGCAGGCCGAGAAACCGATATCGCCGGTACAGAGTGCCATAACCCGATAGGGAAGTTCAAGTAGCTGAAGCACTTTTTCGGCGTTGGACGTCAGTTTTTCCAACTCCGCATCCGAACAACCGGGATGGGTAAACTTTACCAACTCTACCTTATTGAACTGGTGTTGGCGGATCAAGCCCCTGGTGTCCTTTCCGTAGGAACCGGCCTCCCTGCGGAAGCATGGCGTATAGGCGGTGTAACAGATCGGCAGGTCGGATTTTTTCAGTATCTCATCCCGGTGAATATTGGTAACCGGCACCTCGGCCGTGGGAATCAAAAGAAAATCCGGATCCGCAATCCTGAACAGATCCTCTTCAAACTTAGGCAACTGCCCGGTGGCAGTCATGCTGGCCCGGTTGACCATAAAGGGTGGCAGCACTTCGGTATAATCATGCTCGCCAGTGTGCAAATTCAGCATAAAATTGACCAGTGCACGTTCAAGTCTGGCCCCAGCTCCTTTGTACAGAACAAAACGGGCGCCGGTTATCTTTGCTGCCCGCTCAAAATCAAGAATACCCAGTTGCTCCCCAATCTCCCAGTGGGGCCGCGGCTCAAAGTCAAAGGTCCTGGGCTCTCCCCAGGTGCGCACCACAACATTGTCAGCCTCTGACCTACCCTGGGGGGTGGAGGGATGCGGCAGGTTAGGCAGTACCATCAGCAGGCAGGAGAGTTCTTCCTCCACGCCCTTCAGTTCATCATCCAGCACTTTTATCTGCTGGCTGACTTCTTTCATCTGGACAATCTTGTCCTGTACCTGACTTTTGTCCTTGACCTTGGCGATTTCTTCAGATGCACTGTTTTTCAACGCCTTGAGACGCTCACTCTCCGTCAGAAGACTGCGACGGCGTTCATCAAGCGCCCTGAAACCGGCCAGAGACAATTCACCACCGCGGGTTGCAAGGCGTTTTTCCACCTCGTCCAAGTGGTCGCGAATGAATTTCATATCAAGCATGGGAAAACCTTGAGCTGCTGCATTTGATTGAAAAAAGGGTTATATCTCTAGCATTTCTGTGGATGTGACGTCAACGGTTAATGCAGTTGGGTGATGTATGCTTCACTACGTTTCTCCGCAAAGGAGAGATGTTCCAGCATGGCCCGCCGGGCCTCTTCCGGGTTCTTGTCACGAATAGCCTCAAAAATTTTGAGATGATGCCGGTAAAGTGCCTGGTGATCCTCAAGGGTCAGATACACGGCGCGCCAGACCGACTGCTGAAATTCCTTCATACCGTCAAAAATAGTCTGCATCAGGTGCAGCCAGACAATGTTGTAGGTGGCTTTGGCAATCAGGATATGCAGGTTTGCATCAATATCCTCTGAAGAGTGCATGCCGTCCAGGTTCCGCTCCATGGTGGCAACAATCTCTTCCATCCGCCGCACATCCTCCGGCAATGCCCGCTGGGCCGCATAGAAGGCCGTCCAGGATTCAAGGCCCTTGCGCACCTCAATAACATCCAGGGCCCGAGCGCTTTGCGTCCTGATCAGTTCCGTAAGTGGATTGCCGGATGTGGTTTCCATCAGCGACAACACCACGGTACCGCCCCCCTGGTACGACATCACCAACCCCGATGATGCCAGCATATTCAGCGCCTCACGTACCGATGGACGAGAAACACCAAACATTTCAGCCAAATCCCGCTCAGGAGGAAGTTTATCCCCGGGGGTAAACTCTCCCGCCAGGATCGAGGTTCGTATCTGTTCGGCAATCTGTACTGAAACCTTCTTGGGCTTGATGGGCTGGAAAGGCATATATATCCGATCAATAAAGCAAATAGATCACAATAATTGCACGTTACCTACTACATTTCCCGCACCATTGCAACCGTCTCAGGACTTTATTCTCCAGACAACTCCACACGCAATCGTCCAGTTTTACGGCCTGAAAAACTTTGCGTCTGCCGGGCATACAGCTCGATCGCTTCCCGCATAAGCCGGGAAATGCTCTTGCAGCTTTGATGCGTGAGCGCCTCCAGTGTCGCCTTTTCGTCATCACTGACCCGCATTGAAATGACGTTGTATCGGGCATCTTCCTTGTATTTTCCCATTTTTACGGCCTCCCGGCTGGTGCGGCCCTGTCCGGCCTCTGTCCGGATCATGGTTTGTATATTTTCAGCAACGCCTGCGCCATCTCAGCCGGGCTGTCCGCCACACTGACACCGCATTCCCGCAACACGGCCACTTTCTCCGCTGCGGTTCCTTTGCCTCCGGAAATGATGGCGCCTGCATGGCCCATCCGCTTGCCCGGAGGTGCCGTGACTCCGGCAATATAGGCAGCCACCGGTTTGCTCATGTTATCCCGTGCGAACCAGGCCGCCTCTTCCTCGGCACTGCCGCCGATCTCGCCGATCATGATTACCGCCTCGGTATCCGGATCTTCCTCGAACATCCGCAGACAATCGATATGACTGGTGCCGTTAACCGGATCACCGCCAATGCCGACGCAGGTTGACTGACCAAGACCGTAGCCGGTCAGTTGCCAGACCGCCTCATAGGTGAGAGTGCCGGAACGGGAAACCACCCCCACCTTTCCCGGCTTGTGGATATATCCCGGCATGATACCGATCTTGCACTCTCCCGGCGTGATCACACCGGGGCAGTTAGGCCCGATCAGTCGGGTCTTTTTCCCTTGCAGGTATTGCTTGACCTTGACCATGTCCAGCACCGGAATCCCTTCGGTAATGCAGCAGACCAGCTCCATTCCGGCATCCACCGCCTCCATGATCGAGTCAGCCGCAAAAGGGGGCGGCACGTAGATCACCGATGCTGTTGCACCGGTCTTTTCCATGGCCTCCGTAACCGTATTGAAAACCGGAAAACCGTCAATCACGACTCCTCCCTTGCCGGGAGTGACGCCGCCCACCATTTGAGTGCCGTAGTCCCGGGCGCCCTGTGCATGAAAAAGACCGGTGGCGCCGGTAATCCCCTGCGTAATAACCTTGGTATGCTTATTGACAAGAATGCTCATTGCTATCCCCCTGTCAGGCCGCTACAGCCTGGACTATTTTACGTGCCGCATCAGCCATGCCGTCGGCAGCCACTATGTTCAGACCACTTTCAGCCAGCATCTTTTTGCCCAGATCAACATTGGTCCCCTCCAACCGGACCACCAGCGGCACCTGCAGCGAAACCTGCTTGGCTGCCTCAATCACCCCGGTTGCAATGACATCGCATTTCATGATGCCGCCGAAGATGTTGACCAGGATNNCGTTTTTATCGGAAAGAATGATCTTAAACGCCTCGGTCACCCGCTCGATGGTGGCTCCGCCTCCCACGTCAAGGAAGTTGGCCGGGTCGCCACCGTAATGCTTGACGATATCCATGGTAGCCATGGCCAGACCTGCGCCGTTGACCAG